>NZ_AUHH01000041.1 GCF_000423085.1 Granulicoccus phenolivorans DSM 17626 = NBRC 107789 = JCM 15570
CAGCGCGGATCATCCCCGCTCGCGCGGGGAGCACGCAGGGAACCGGCTCCCCGGGGTCACCGGGGCAGGATCATCCCCGCTCGCGCGGGGAGCACGGAGATGATCGCGATCAGGAGCGGCTCACTCACAGGATCATCCCCGCTCGCGCGGGGAGCACCTACCCGGAGGGTGGCCGCTGGATTCAGGTCGAGGATCATCCCCGCTCGCGCGGGGAGCACCGTTTTTCGTGGCGCGAGCACTTGCGGCACGTGGGATCATCCCCGCTCGCGCGGGGAGCACGCGCCCGGGGTGATCTCCGGGGTGAACGTGAACGGATCATCCCCGCTCGCGCGGGGAGCACTGGGAGATGTGCTCCCGCAGTGACGCCGCCCCTGGATCATCCCCGCTCGCGCGGGGAGCACCGCGTGGTGTCGATCAGGTTCGTGACGTTCGTCGGATCATCCCCGCTCGCGCGGGGAGCACACTGGTCGACCAGCTGTTCGAGATCAAGGATGGCCGGATCATCCCCGCTCGCGCGGGGAGCACCCGGAGGTGTCAATCGCGGCCCCCGCGCCGTCCGGATCATCCCCGCTCGCGCGGGGAGCACATGATGCGGTCAACCTCGGCCTGGGTGAACGTCGGATCATCCCCGCTCGCGCGGGGAGCACTCGAGGGTCATCGGGATCCGAATGACGTCGTTCGGATCATCCCCGCTCGCGCGGGGAGCACTTCGGCCCGTTCGGGTGGAAGCCCGGCATGCAGCTCAACCTCAAGGGATCATCCCCGCTCGCGCGGGGAGCACCTCGGTGGCGCGGGTTCGGCGCCGGCGGAACGCGGATCATCCCCGCTCGCGCGGGGAGCACCGCATAGCGAAGGGACCCGTCCGCCCTCAATACGGATCATCCCCGCTCGCGCGGGGAGCACTCGACGACATCCCCCTGACCCTGGGGCCCATCGGGATCATCCCCGCTCGCGCGGGGAGCACAAATCGTGAGGGCTATAGCTGTCCAGGGCACCGGGATCATCCCCGCTCGCGCGGGGAGCACTTGACGTCCGGTACTGCCGGGTGTCGTGGGAGCGGATCATCCCCGCTCGCGCGGGGAGCACCCTTCGGGGACGTGACCGAATCGTCGGAGATCGGGATCATCCCCGCTCGCGCGGGGAGCACGGGTCCGGTCGCTGCGTGAGGCGACGATCATGGGGATCATCCCCGCTCGCGCGGGGAGCACACTTGCTGACAAGGGAGGATACCGCGGGTTCACCTAGTTCAGCATCACTTGCGGCGGGTTCGGATGCGTCGGTATCGCTCGGCTTTGCTGATTCCTACTTTGGGTCCTTCCGTGACTACTTGTTGGGGGCCGGGGCGGCGCATGAGGGTGATGCCTTCGATGTCGACGGGTTCCCAGGAGTGGCCGTGGTTGCGGATTTCGAGGCCTTGCTCGTTGCGGGCGCTGAAGACCATCAGGGCTCGCCCGTCGCGGACCATCTCGAGGATGATGTCCCAGAGTGCGTCTCGGACTCGGGCGGAGATGCGGCCGACGTATACGCCGGGTGCGACTTCCATGAGCCATCTGGTCAGGTGGCCGCGGAGGCCGGAGGGGACGGCGGTCAGGATGATGACGGTCAAAAGGGTGGGTCCTCTCCGTAGGACACGCCGCCCTGGACTTCGCCGAGTTGTTCGTCCCAGAGTTGAACGAAGTCCCAGTCGGGTTCTGTTTCGGCTGCTGCCCCGAGGAGCAGTGCTCGGATGTCGGCGATGCACCGTTCGATGACTTTGCCCGATTTCATGGCGTCCCGGACTGCGCGGCGGGTGTCACCGGGAATATCGGGGGTGTCGGTGGCCACGACGTCGAAGGCGATCGGGATCGTGACTTCCGCTTTGTAGAGGTCGGCGATGTCGTAGACGAAGGCACGGTGATGGCCGGTGTGCACGAAGCCGAGGCCGGGGGAGCAGCCCAGAGCGACGATCAGGGAGTGCACCACCCCGTACAGCGAGGAGTGGGCGGCCGAGAGGGCCTGGTTGATCGCGTCGCCTTCGGCGAATGCGTCGGGGTCGTAGTCCCGACGTCGCCACGGGACCTCTGTTCGTTCGGAGTTTCGCCGGTACAGCTGACGCACGCGGGCGCCTTCTCGTCCGCGGAGTTGTTGCATCGTGGCGGAGGTGACGACCTCATCGGGGAACCGCATTTCGTACATGCGCCGGGCCACGGCCAGCCGCTTGTCCCGGTGACTGACCAGTTCGGCCTGGGCCTGCAGCAGCCGGGTGGAGGTGGCCAGACCGGTTCCGTGGCCGTAGTAGCGCACGCCTTGTTCACCCACCCAGACCACCACGGCGCCGCTTTGTGCGATCAGCATCATCGCGTGGTGGGTGACCTTGGATCCCGGCCCGAGCAGCAGTGCGGCGATCGACGCGGCCGGGATGTGCAGGACGCCTTGCTCGTTGGTGACGGTGATCGCGTTGCTGTCCCGGCTGAGGAGGCATCGTTCCACGTAGATGAAACTCAGTCTGTCCTCAGCCCGGAACAGCTCGCGCGGTCGGGCCGGACGGGCTCCTGGGATCACGCCGGCCCGGCCAGGGTCATCAGGCCGCAGCCGTACGCCTTGGCTCTGCCGACGCCGGCGGTCAGGGCCTGCTGCAGGAGCTGGGGGTCGGTCACCTGAAGTACGCCGGTGTAGGTTGCCACCCCCAGGGTGACGGTGGCCGAGTCGCGACGAAAGGTGCGGGTGCTGCGCTCGATCACCTGGAAGGTCGGGGTGGCGTGGTCACCGGGGTCGGTGAGCCGGATCCCCAGCCGGTCACTTCGGTCCAGCAGCCATGTGGCCTGTTGGGCCGCGGTGACATGGGCGTAGACGCGTTTGCGTCCGTTCTCGGTCGCGTGGTGGGCGGGATTCGCGGTCAGTCGGAACCCCCAGGTCTGGCCGGTGGCCAACTGGTCGAGAAACCCGTCGTAGGCCAGCGAGGATGCGCTGGGCAGGCTGGGCCATCCGGCTTGCTCGTCCAGGTGGACCAGATCGGGTCGGTCCCGACTCACGATGTAGACCACGGGTTTGACCGATTTCGCGTGGTCGACCCGCCACAGGATCCGACCCGGATCGGAATCCGGAGGGAAGCCGGCCAGGAGTGCGGCGTGCATCGCCTGGGGCGAGCCGAGCAGTTTGCGTGCCCCGGATCGGCGGCTGTTCAGATAGGTCCTGGTCAGGATCACAGCAGCCCCCTGACTGTGGCGAAGGGATCGTGGCCACCGGCGTCCTGCGGTGGTTCGTAGAACGGGTTGGGCAGTTCGAGGGTGGTTTCCACCACGTCGCGGGTCGCGTATTCGCGGCGTTCTGGGGAGAAGCTGACGGGGATGTCCTGGAGTTGGCGGCGCGGGGACAGTCCGGAGAAGACGCCGACGTCGGCCTGGACCGGTACCCGCAGCACTTCCTGGCGCCGGGCTCGGCGTCGGGCGACCTTCCCGGCCTGCCACGGGGTCGTCCGCAGCGCCGCCTCGGCGGTGTCTTCATGGTCGACCGTGAGCACCACCCGTCCCTCGGGGACGCAGGAGCGCCGGCCGAGATAGAGCGGGAACGCCGGGTCGGCCAGGGCTTCGGCCAGGCCGTCGATCAGGCCGGATGGTCCCTCGATTGCGGCCACGAACACCGAGTCGGTCCAGTAGAAACGTTCCGACAGGGGCATCGACACGCCGGACACGCCGTGATGCGCGGTGTGGAAGTCCCGGAGCAGGGGGCCTTTCTGGTCGCAGCGGACGGCCAGGCGCAGGCCGACCAGGTCCTCGATCGGATCGGTGCGTCGGCGTCCCTGGGCGGCCGCGAGCAGGCCGAGGATGCCCGATTTGGTGGGCATCGCTTCGGTCGCGCGACGGGTGAAGCGGCTGGCGGCCCCCCAGCTCTGTAGAGGACCGGCGAGGCGAAGGAGGAGCACACTCATGCCGGCTCCTGGGCGCCCGCTTCGGCGGCGGCGGCGATCAGCTCGTCGAGGCTGACCACGTCGGCGTTCGGGATGGTGGCCAGCGCGTCCCGAACACCGGACAGGCCGCAGACCAGAATGCGGTCGGGGCGTCGCCAGGTCGTGAAGACGTCGGTGGCGTAGTCCGCGAGACGTTTGACGCCGGGCTTGAGGTAGCCGGGCCCGGGGCGTACGGCCTCCTCGAAGGCACCGGCGAGGTTGACCGGCTGGCCGGACCCGATGGTGACCAGGATGACTTCGGGGCGGGTCCCGTTGGCGAAGGTGTTCTGCTTGCCGGACGGCATGCTGGCGATGAAGCTGTTGGTGAACTCGGCCAGAGCCCGCTGGGTCGCTGCCTGGTTGCCCAGGTTTTCCTGGAGTTGATCCACGTTGACTGCGGCATACCGATACAGCGTGCTGGCGTTGAACTCGATGGTGCCGATCATCCCGGCACCGGTCTCCTCGGCGTCCTCACGCCGGTCGTCGACCGCGGTGTAGTAATCGAACTCGGGCGTGAGCTCGTGGATGCCGAGGGCGTGGGCGACCTGGCAGGCGGCGTCCACGTTGAGGTCGGGGGCATCGGCCACCATGCGGCCGAACAGGGCGATGTCCAGCGAGTGGTCGCGGTCCACCAGGTCGCGGACCTTGGCGGCTTTGAGAGCCTTGGTCGGGTCGGCTTCGTCGGCCGCGGTGATCGCGGCCTGCGCCAGGGTGCGGATCTGCCCGCGGGACAGGAACATCAGGTAACCGAGTTCCTCGACGCCGGCGGGCTCGTCCTTTTTCTTCGTGGGAGCCGCGAGCTTCGGGAAGCCGGCGGCGGTGAAGGCGGCCACGGCCAGCTGCTGGGCGCGATCGGCGAGTTCGGGGTTCTGGGTGGTGATCTCGTCCATCAGGAGTTCGACGATCTGTTTGCTGCGGATGCCGATGTCCTCGGGGGAGAGGCGGGCCTCGAAGTCCTTGCGGATGGCTCGTTTCCAGGACTGGCTGGAGACGCGGGCCCGGAGGACGCCGCCGTAGGTGGCGCTCTTCGGGGCGCCGGTGTCGTCGCGGTTGACGTTGCTCGGCGGGAGGCTCTGCAGGGCGTGAATCTCGAGGTAGGTGCTCACTGGGCTTCTCCTTCAGCGGTGGCGGTCTGGCGGTCGTCGTGGATACGGTGGTAGTCGCGGCCCCAGCGGCGGCGGACGTCGTCCGCGCGGCCGGTTTGCAGGTCGTAGAGGTCGTCGGTGTAGCGCCCGTAGTCGAACGGGATCTCGTGGGTGCGCAGTTGGCTGATCAGTCCGCGGGCGTGGGTGAGCGCGGCGGTGACCTGGGTGGTGGCCGCCATCGCGATGAAGCGGCGATAGGTGGGAGTTTCGTGGTGGTCCATGGTTGCGCCGGCCTGGAGTTCGGCCAGGCGTCGGATCGCTGCGCCGAACCTGAGGTCATCGGAGTGCATGCTGGTCGAGCGGGACTGTTGGTGGGTGGCGAATTGGGTCAGGGCGCGATGGATCGCCTGTTCCTCGCGTTCCCGTCGGGTTTGGCTGAACTCCTCGGGAATTCCGTCGAGGGTGATGCTCCAGATTTCGGGGAGGGAGCCGGGTTCGCGGGCGATCCCGTGGCGAAGTTGGGCGAGCATTGCCGTGGCGGAGGGGGAGAGTTGGGCCGGGTTGGCGCCGATGAGGCGCTTGATCCGCCCCACGACCAGAAAGCGGCGGTTGTAGTCGGCCATCAGGATTCCTTCGGGTCGGTTGGGTAGGCCAGGGGAAGGGCTTTGCGCAGGGCTGAGGAGAACCAGACATGGGCCAGATCGGCGGTCAGGTAGTCCTGCTTCTGACCGGTGCGGACGGTGCGGCCACGGATTGCGGCGGGGGAGACCGGGAGCGATCGGGCCAGGGAGGTCAGCAATTCGCGGACGTGCTCCTGCCAGGCTCGGTGCTCGGGCTTGGGATCAGTGGCGGTGTTGAGCCGGCCGATCCAGTCGCGGGCGGGCGCATCGAGGGAACTCCAGGCCTGCTGCATCGCCTGCGCGCGGGCGCCGGCCCCGGGGCTGTCCCCGCGGTCCCCGGCGGCCTTGCTCAGGTTGGCCGCCAGATTTCCCAGGGCCCGCACCGCTTCCTCGGTGTTGGCGACGGCGTCCTGGAGCATCGCGCGCAGGGGCCCGGAGCTGCGGTTGAGCAGGACGGTATGGACGTCGAGCTGGTCGGTCACGATCTCCTCGATCGTGGCTTCCTGCGGGCCGTAGCTGATGCCGACGGCCTCCAGGTGAAACTTTCGGTTCAGGTCTTCGTGCTGGCTCAGCGATTCCAACGTGCCCGGCATCCGGAACGGCTGACGCTCGGCGCCGGCCTGGTCCAGCGCGAGCACTGCCGGGAGGGAACGCCAGAAGGAGCGGTCGGGCTCGTGCTTGCGGGGCATGTAGGTGTCCCGGCCGCCGTTCTTCTTGGTCTGGGGTTCGGAGAAGCGCCATCCCGACATCGCTTCGACCGGGTAGCGATTCTGCGGGGTGAGCTTGTCGCCCTGGGCGAGAACGACCCCGGTCACGCATTCTCCGGTGGTCACCAGGCGCATCCGGCGCGATTGCCAGGTGAGGACCTCCACGATGCCGGCGGGGACCGGCGCCTCGCGCCGTAGCGCGGTATCCGGTTCGTCTTTTGTCCAGATCGGACGATCCTCGGGCTGGCCCGAGGTGGCGACCAGGTTGTACAGCAGGGTTTCGGCGAGCGAGTCGCCGTGCAGGATGATGCCGCCGAGCTGCCCGGCCCAGGCCGGTCCGATGGGGTAGCCCTTGCCGCCCTTGACCAGTGGATCCCCGACGGCCCCGGACCGGATTCCGGAGGGATCGAAGCTCTGGGTGTGGACAACCCAGCGCGCTGCTTCGGCGAGCGAGATGTGCTCCAGACTCGGACCGGTCCGGGTGGTGAAGAACGGGAGACCGTTCGGCACGTCGGCGATGATCTTCTCCAGTCCGGAGGCCTCGCCCTTCGCGGTATGCAGGCCCGCCACCTGCATGAACGGACGGTCGGGATGGAACAGGTCGAAGCGGTCGGACCACTCGTCCAGGTAGGAGTCGACCAGGACGAGGTCGAGCCCGTCCTCGCGGAGATCATCGAGGCGATCCTCGCTGTGAATCTTGTGGGAGTCATGGATGATCGCGAGGAGAATCCGCAGGATCGCGAACGCCTGGGTGGGCACCTCGCCCCCGATCCGGCGGATGTCGGATGCGTCGCGAAAGAGGGTCCCCAGCGAGACCTCGTCAGGGCCGGTATGTCGCTGGACGAGGATCCAGGGTTCTTCGACGAGATTGAAACTCCTCATGCCCGGATCACCTCCAGTCCCCGGTCCGGGCTGTAGCGCAGTTTGCCCACGCCGCCCGGCTCGTCGAACAGGTCAGTCATCAACACGGTGCTTCCTTCCTGAATCTGGGTCATCGGGAGAAAGAGCTCGCCCTTGAGGAGAGGGTGCTGCCGCCACGCCCAGTGGCGGACGGCTTCCTGGCTTTCCAGCAGGCGCAGGGTCTGCTCCAGCCGTTGGGGCCATCGGGTCAACTGGGGTGGCAGCCGAATCGACCAGGACGAGATCTCCAGTGCGGTCTCCCGGTTCGGGATCGAGCGCACATCCAGCGGCAGGCCCCCGTGCCACGGTGGCCGAATGACCTGCCCGTCGGGATCCAACGGCACCAGAATCACTTCCAGGGTCGGATCGGTGTCGCGCACCATGACCGCAGCCTGCTGTTCGGTGGCATCCGGACTGTGCGCCATCCAGTCGGCCATCGTGCGACGGCGCCGCAACTGATCCGGAGTCTTCGGGAGGGCGTACGCTCCCGCGGCTTCGCGCTGGGCGGCGCGATGGGCCTCGTACTCGACCCGTGCAGTCTCCAGCGTCGGCTGCCAATGCGGGGGACCGATCGGCGCGGGTCCAAGAGCGCCGGCCACCAGCGGGGCGATGTCCTCGGGCAGGGTGAGCGTCGGACCGTGCTCGATCAGGGCCGCGGCGGTACGGAGGAGAAGATGATCTCCGTACACGGCGTGGGACCCCGAATCCGCGCGCGGCGGCTCGTCGGGTGCCTCGCTGGGCTCGGCCAGCACCAGGACACGGGGGAGTTCCAGCCCGACCGGACGCTGTCGTTGATGGCGATGGAGGCGGCCGATCCGCTGGAACAGCAGATCCATCGGGGCCAGATCGGTGACCAGCAGATCGAAGTCGACATCCAGAGACTGTTCGACCACCTGGGTGGCGACCACGATGTGTCGCCGGGGCCGGCGTCCGTGTTTGCCGAAGGTCTCCACCAGCCGGCCGTCATTGCTGGTCCGGTCCGCGGCGATGTAGCGGGAATGGGCCAGCGAGACCGGCCCCAGCCCCGCGTCCCGGATCGCGTCAAAGGTCTGCTGCGCCGCGGTCACGGTGTTGCGGACCACCAGGACACACCCCGCGTCCGGAACCGTGCGCCGCAGCCGGGCGATGAGAGCGTCGAGGTCGTTGTTCTCCCATTCCCAGTGCACCTCACGCGACGCCGCGATGGTCGGGATCCGAGTGACCCGTGCACGGGTGTCGTCCCGGTTCAGGGTGGTGATGATCGGGTAGTCCGTGCCGTCCAGCTCGGGGACGCGCGCCGCTTCGGCACCGCCGTAGGCGGCCACCAACTCGCGACGCCGGGCTGGCGTCAGAGTCGCCGAGAGCACGATCACCGGGGTTCCGTACTCGCCCAGCCACGGCAGCAGCGCGTCGAGGAAAACGTTCATGTAGGAGTCGCTGGCGTGCGCCTCGTCAACGATGACAACCTTGCCGGCCAGGGCCAGGTGATTGAGCATCTGATGCTTGATCGTGGCGCCGGCCACCAGGATCTGATCGATCGTGCAGACCACGAAGTTGTGCAGCAGGCGCCGCTTCCTGCCGTTGAACCACTGGTGCGCGACCGCCCGGGCCATGCCGTCCGCGGATTCCTCGTCGTTGGTGCGGGGCTGGGTTTCCTCCGGGTACAGGGCGTCCACCGCATACTCGGCATCTGCCCGACGCACGGCCTCGACCATCTCCGCGTAGGTCGGGTTGAGCCGGGCCTTCCCGTGCCCCAGCCCCAACGACCACGGAACACTGTGCTGCATCTCGACCGACTGATGGTCCAGCCAGTCGAGAACCCGTTCGAGCATCGCGTTGGTGGTCGCCTGGGTCGGGAGGGCCATCAGTAGCCCCTGGGCTCCGTAACGGGCGGCCAGCCGGTAGCCGGCGACCAGACCGGTCTCGGTCTTGCCCTCACCCGGCTGAGCCTCGATGATCATCAACTGGCAGTCGGCGTCGGTCAGTTCTTCGACCGCCTCCTGGATCGGTTTCAGGCGGTACTCCGCCGGCCACCCGAACTGCTCGCGATACAGCTCCAACCCGGACAGCGTGCTCGGCAGGGGTGCCCACGGGCTGGGAAGAGCGGCGTGGTCCCAACCACGTCGGAACCGGTCCGGATCGGTGATCACCGCCGGTGACAGCACCGAATCCAGCGGCCGCAGGCCGAAGTAGTCCTGATTGCTGGCGAGCCAGTCCGCCATGATGAGCAGGCCGGTCATCTCGATCTGCACCGCCATCGGCAGGACCACCTCCGACCACGCCGACAGCCGCTCGGCCACGCCCGAGGTCCGCCCGGCCCAGTCGAGCAATTCCGTACGGACGGCGTCCCATTCCGCACCCCCCACACCGGCCGGGCGGTCGGGGATCGCCTGGACGTCCTTCGCGGGCACGGCGCGTCCATGATGGGCGCCCAGGATCGCGGCGAGCTGTCTTCCCAGATGCACGGGGAGGCCGTGGTCGCTGCACCATGCCGTCAGGGCCCAGTTGCTGACCGCCGAGTGCGGCTGCGCGCGGCGCTCATCCTTCAAATCGGCCAGTGGTGGGCACTCGAGCCCCAGCTGACGCACCCGGGCCGCCAGCGTCTCCACCTGACAGATGAAGCTCGGGGAGGCTTTCCCGAGGTCGTGGGCAGAACACAGAAAGACGAGCAGGGCCCGGGCGTCCGCGTGGCCTCCCGGCAAGCAGTCTGCCCAGCGCCCTTTGACTGCCGGCGCCAGCCAGTGATCGAACAGCAGACCGCCGACGCGCGCGGTGTCCAGCAGGTGTTGCGGTAGCGAGAGCCAGCCCAGATGGCCGGCGCTCTTCGCCCAGATTCCACGTGCGGCCTCACTGAGGCCAAAAGTGTCAGTCCCGTCCAGCACCATGAAGATCGCCCCCGATGTTCCATCGATGACACAGAGCATACAGGATGAGCACGACTAATAAAACCTTTTTAGATGATGGGCTCGGGACGGGAAATCCCCGCGCGAGCGGGGAACACGGTTGATCCCACTAACAAAACTGGGTCATCCCGTCCCGAGCATGGCAATCGTACGCAGCGACTCGGACCGGAGATATTGATGGCATGACGGTGGTGTCAAGCAGGTGGGTCACAGGTCGGGAACCTTCAGGTCCAGTTCGAGCGGTGCGAACTCCACGTCGAGTTCGTCGTCCATGCTGAGACGGTCCACCAGGGCGGCACCTGTCTGGCCCAGTCGGCGGTATTCGGCGATCGACAGCTGCCCTCAGGCGGAGACCTCCCGGTCCTCGCCGAGTGGGTCGGCACTCCCGGGCACCGGGTGCAGCGCCCGGAATCGTTCGGAGGTGTACTCCGGGGCCACCCGGTCGAGGTAGCACTCCACCTGCGACCGGCTGCGGACCAGGCGCTCGATGGTCTCGTCCAGGCGGTCGCGTTCGGTGACCAGCAGGGCGGCCATGTCCGGATCGTCGTGGTGCGGCATCTCCGCGCCCGGCCCGTGGACGCAGGGCAGCAGTACCCGCACCACTCGGGTGGGCATCCCGCTCTCCACCAGCAGCCGGATCTGGCGTACGGTCTCGACCGCGGACTCGTCGTAGTCGCGATAGTTGCTGAAGGTGCGGTCGGGGGCCAGCAGCCCCTGCTCCTCGTAGTAGCGCAACTGGCGGGTGGTCGTCCCGGCCCGCCGGGCCAACTCGCCGATCTTCATCCCGATCTCCTTCCGGCACTCCAGCCAGGCTAACGCGCACGCACGCGATCAGTCGTCCAGCGAGGCATCGTCGGGGACGATCATCGGCACGGTCTCGACCACGGCGTACCGAACCCCCAGGGCGGTCCCGACGCGATCGGCGACATCCCGACCCCGGGTGTACACGCTGAGCAGCGTGTCGCCGCCGCCGGTGACCCTGGGAGCCTCATCCAGGTGGAGTACATCGACGGCGCCGACCTGCCAGTCCGCGGCGATGTCCGCCGGGTCACCGCCCAGGGCCAGCAGCCGGGTACGCCCGGTGAAGCCGGTCCGGACGTGGTCCACAGCGGTGACCAGCACCGAGAAGCCGTTCTCGACATCGAACATGAACTTCTCATCGACCGACAGGGGCCGGGCGGCCGGGTCGGCCCAGGCCCGGTCCTCGCCCGCGGCGTCGGAGAAGAAAAGTTCGGCGAAGCCGCGAACGTCGTCCCAGACGAACTCCGGATCGACCGGCCGGTTCTGGCGGTAGCCGACGATCCCCCGGATCGGCATCACCAGTTCTCCGTGCTGATTGGCCCAGTAGTCCTGGAACGCCTCGATGGACTCGAAGGCGCCCGGGCGGGGCTTGAGGAAAGCAATGCGATGGCGCAGGGACATGGGTTCTCTCCTGGGGCGGGTGGGTTGGGTAGCGGGTCAGCGGTTGAGGCGCTCGGCGGGCGGGGTGACGATGTTGACCGGGGTCACCAGGTAGGTGTCGTGGCCCTCGGCCTCACCACCCAACGCGTCCTTGACCGCGATCGCGTCCATCTCGCTGGTGGTCCACACGCTGAGGACCTGGCGGGAGCCGGTGAGCGGCTCGGCCTGGTCGAGGTTCAGCACGCTGATCCGCGAGGCGAGCTCGCGGGGCACGTCGGCCAGCCGGCCGGTCAGGGACATCACCCGCGAAGCGGTACGCGGACCGTCGAGCTCGACCTGCTCGTCCACCAGGGCCGAGAAGGTCAGCTCCTCCACCATGAACGAGTGCTCGTGCTCGCGGATCACCTTGGACTGGTGCGAGTCGAAGGCTTCCTGCTCCAGCTCGGCGGAGTCGTAGAACAGTTCGGCGATGCCGTCGTAGCGTCCGCGGCCCCACTGGGCGGGTACGGGACGGTCCTGGCGGTAGCCCCGCAGGTTGACCGTGGGGACCAGCAGGTGGGAGTGGACCATGTTCCAGTCCAGGTGGAATTTCTCGTAGCTGACGTCGGCGATCTTGGTGATGAACACGATGCGCTGGTGCACGGGGGTCTCCTTTCGGGGCGCCCGAGGGCCGGGCGCAGTGGGGTCGGGTGGGTCAGTGGGCGGCGACCGGGCTCAGGCCGGCGGGGAACAGCGGCACGATGTACTCGCCGAACTCGGCCAGCACCTCGCGCGCCGGTCGGGTGGACTGCTTGAGGTTGATCATCAACTGGTCGATGCCGATGCTCTCCCACCGGTGCAGCAGGTCGATCAGCGGCTCCCGCCCGACCCGGAAGCCCTGGTGGATCGGGGTCGGCGCCTGCCGCGGATCCTCCGCCAGGTCGAAGTAGGTGGCCTGATTGAACGGCTTCCAGCCGGGCTCGCCCTTGGCGGCGGTCAGCCGCCGCCAACGCTTGATGTTGTGCTCCTGCTGCTCCGGCGGAAGCGTGTAGAACAGCCAGCCGTCACCGTTGTCCGCGATCCACTCCACCGTCTGTCGGGACGTGCCGGTGATGAACAGGGGCAGCCGCTCGTGGGTCGGCTTGGGCAGCAGGTCGGCGCCCTGCAACTGGCCGAAGGGGGAGCGGACGGTGGGGAAGCGGTTCTCCAGAGCGGCCCGGAGGTAGGCGAGCGACTCGCGGAACAGCTCGCCACGCTGGTCGTGCCGCCGACCGTACGCCGGGAACTCGACGGCCCGGTCGCCACTGGCCACCCCCAGGGTGAACCGTCCGCCCGAGAGCTGGTCGACGCTGGCGGCAGCCTTGGCGATGTCCAGCGGCTGTCGCAACGGCAACACCGAACTGGCCGTGCCCAGGGCGATCCGGTCCGTGGTCGCGGCCAGGTAGCCGAGGTAGGTGAAGGTGTCGAAGACCTGCCCGGTGTCCCCGAAGTTCGGGTCGAGCAGCGGCACGTCACGGACCCAGTACTGGGCGAATCCGGCGTCCTCCATCAGCGCCACCAGCGCGGACTGGTCGGCCATGGTCGGCACCGGACCCGCGAAGCCCTCGAGCGGGGCGATGATGCCCAGCGTCATCCCGTCGCTGCGGTACGCCCGGCGCAACCCGGGATGCTCGGTCAGGGGCCGGGCGCCCTCGCCCAGCAGGTTGAAGTTCTGGTTCGTGGTCATACCAAAACGCTAAACCTTGACGTTTGCGTAAAAGTCAAGGTGGGGGCGAAGGTCCGGTCACGTTCGTCGTGGGTGCCCCGGCGCCGGCCCGTCAGCTGGAGGTGGACGCGTCGGCCTGGTAGGTCTTCCACGCCGCCCGGGCCGCCCAGTACTGCCGGGCGTACTCCTTGGCCCGCTCCTTGATCAGCTTGGTGTCGATCGAGGTGAGGTCCTGGCGGATCACCGCCTGGGCCCGGTTGAACGCGCCGAGACCGGCCAGGATCGCGGCGGTCTTCGGGTCGGGGGGCGTATCGGTCAGGAACACGTCGAGGAGTTGTTGCCGGATCTCCTCCTCCGGTGCGGGGTCGCGGACCGGGTAGCGCGGTCGGCTGACGCCCAGGAAGTGGTGCTCCTGCTTGGTGAGTACGCCCTGGGCGGCGAGCCCGTCCAGGGTCCGGATGCGGGCCTGTCCCCGCAGCATCCGGATCGCCCGGTCCTGCGCCAGGGGGCCGGGAGCCAGCCGTTCCAGGGCCCAGTCCAGGACATCGGAGTCGGTGGGGGAGGTGTCCTCGATCAGCACCCGGTTCTTGCGGACGTCGGTCTCGCCCTGTTCACTGAGCCGGATCCGGCCCAGGAAGGACAGATCGGTGAGGATGCCGCCGGCCAGCAAGTAGCTGGTGGTTGCCAGGGACCGGGACCGCCCGGACTTCTCGTCGGTGACCAGGAGCGCCAGGCTCTCGACGATCAGCATGATCCTTCTTTCGGCTCGGTACCCCTATTCTCCTCCGGTCCGGCGCCGCGCCGACAGCGGGTAGGGATCGGCCGCGGTCCGGGTCAGCTCGAGATTGCGGTGGCGGCCACGGTGGAGGCCGTCATCGCCGCCATCGCCGCTTCGATGGCCTTGCGGGCCCCGGCGGCGGCGAAGTTCTGCGATTCCAGGTCCTTGGCCCGTCGCTTCAGGGCCTTCTTGTCGATCGCCCGGGCGTCGATGTCCATGGCGGCCAGCAGGTGCCGGTTGTCCTTCAGGACCACCTGTTCGATCTCGTCGATTCCGGACAGCAGGGCGATCAGGCAGGCCAGATGGACGTCGGGTTCCTGCCCGTCGATCAGGACGTCGATCAGCGCCCGGCGTACCTGCAGTTCGTGGTTGCTGTCCTCGGCGGGTGTCCAGCGGGACCCGGCAGAAACCCCGAGAAAGGTCTTCTTCTCCTCGGTCAGCAGTCCCTGTGCGGTGAGCCCTGCCAGCAGCGGCTTGGTGAACCCGGAACTGAGCCGGCTGACGGTGTCGCCGGCCGAGCGCGCGCGATCGCCGATCTTGGCCAGGGCCGCATCGAGGACGCGGTGGTCGGTCGGTGCCGGGTTCGCCACGATGACGCGGTCGGGCTTGTGGTCGCGTTCGCCCTTCTCGGTGATCCGGACCCGGCCCAGCAGGGCCAGGTCGATCAGGAGGGCGGCCCCGATGCCGGTGTCGGCCTCCCCGCGCACCCGGCCGGTCGCGTCATCGGTGAGCAGGAGCAGTAGGTCCTCGGCAAGCAACATGTCCTCAAC
The DNA here is from genome assembly GCF_000423085.1 of Granulicoccus phenolivorans DSM 17626 = NBRC 107789 = JCM 15570. GTDB lineage: Bacteria > Actinomycetota > Actinomycetes > Propionibacteriales > Propionibacteriaceae > Granulicoccus > Granulicoccus phenolivorans. The sequence continues at coordinate 14,753 of NZ_AUHH01000041.1, forward strand.
CTACAAACCTGCGGGGGCAGGGTCAGGAGACCGCGATCACCTGGCGGTCGGCCTCGTACGCCTTGCGCGCCGCCCAGGCACCCCAGTTGCGGTTCATGTACTCCTGCGCCCGACGCTTGATCGACTTCGCCTCACCCAGGGCCAGATCCTCGGCCACCACGTGCTGGGCGCGTCCGATCATCCCGATGCAGCCGATCAGGGCCGACATCTCCGGGGAGGCCGACTCGTTCGCCTCCAGCGTGGCCAGCAGTTCCTTGCGTACCTCTCGCTCCGGCACCGGGTCCACCGTCGGGTAGCGATCGGACTTGACCAGACCGAGGACGCTACCGACCTTCTTGCGCAGCAGGCCCTGCTCGACCAGGGCGTCCAGGATGTGCACCTGGGCACCGACCTTCAGCCGCTCGATCGCACGGTACTGGCTGTAGTCATCGCGGGGCAGCTGCTCCAGGGCCCAGCTGAGCACGATGGAGTCGGTGTCCCGGTGCGTCACCTGGATCCGGTTCTTGCGGACATCCCCCTCGTCGTGGCTGACCAGGGCGAAGTTCTGCAGCGCAAGGTCGCACAGGATCGCCCCTGCGAGGCCGTAGCGAATCGCATGAGAAGCGACCATCCGGCCCGATTCGTTATCGGTCAGGATCAGGGCCAAGTCCTCTGAAACCAGCATCTCGCTCGACTCCTTTGTCATTCTGTTGTGGGCCAACGACGTACACACCTGATCCCCACCCTATAACCGTCGGCGGCCTCGATGTGCGGGATGTTGCGTCCCTCGGGACCTCGCGGATTGTTCGGCCCGGCTGAGGGCTCCCCGGCACAGGTCCCGAAAAGTGTCGGGATCGGCGACTAGGGTCGAACCGACCACCTCCGAAAGCAGGGACAGTGATCGAGTTCAAGTCGGTGTCGAAGACCTATCACGACGGGACGCAGGCCGTGCGCGAGCTGAGCCTGACCGTGCCCAGTGACGGGATCACCGTGTTTGTGGGGCCGTCGGGGTGTGGGAAAACGACCACGTTGCGGATGATCAACCGGATGATCGAGCCGACCCGCGGCGAGATCGTCTGGGACGGCGTCCCGATCCGCAAGATCAAAAAAACCACCCTGCGCCGCCAGATGGGCTACGTGATCCAGAACGGCGGACTCTTCCCGCACCGCACGATCGTGGAGAACATCGGTACGGTGCCGCAGTTGCTCGGCTGGGACGACCACGCCACGCAGCGCGCCGCACTGCAACTGATGGATCAGGTCGGGCTGGATCGCAAACTTGCGAACCGGTTCCCCGCCCAACTCTCCGGGGGGCAGCAGCAACGCGTCGGGGTGGCGCGCGCCCTGGCCGCCAATCCGGACCTGCTGCTGATGGATGAGCCCTTCTCCGCGGTCGATCCGGTGGTCCGGGCCGACCTGCAGACGCTGGTCAGTGACCTGCAGCGCGAGTTGAACAAGACCGTGGTGCTGATCACCCATGACATCGACGAGGCGATCCGGATGGGCGACCGGATCGTGGTGCTGAAGCCGGGCGGGGTCCTGGCCCAGTACGGCACTCCGCAGGAGATTCTGGATCATCCCGCCGACGACTTCGTGGCCGAGTTCGCCGGCCGCGACCGCGGCTACCGCTCGCTCACCTTCACCCGCTCCTCGGATCTGACGCTGAGCGCGGTCGCCACCGTCCGCCACGCCGCCGCGGCCTGGTCCCGGGAGGGAGCCGACCGCACCGAACCGGTGCTCGTGCTGGATGAGCAGGCCCGACCGGCGGGGTGGGCCGACCCGGCGCGGCCGGGGGCCACGCTGCAACTGGGCAGCACGTTCACCGTGGGCAGTTCGATGCTGCGCGATGTCCTCGAGGCCGCGCTGACCTCCCCGGTCGGGCTCGCGGTGGGGGTCCAGGAATCCGGTCGGTACGCCGGCGTCGTGCCGGCGACCGAGGTGATGACCCTGGTGCAGCGACACCGGGCCACCGTCGCCGAGGACAACGCCGCCGCCGCGGCCCAGTCCGAACCCGGCACCACGACAACGCCCAAGCCTGAAGCAGTCGAGGACGAAGCAGTCGAGCCCGAAGCAGTCGAGCCGGCGGCGGTCGAAGCCGACGTGGTCGCGCCCGAAGCGGTCGAGCCCGGCGACGGGACGAAATGATGGATTTCACCTGGATCGGCAACAACCTCGCCGACATCGGGGCCAACCTCGGCCTGCACGTGATCCTGTCGGTCGCGCCGGTGCTGATCGCCCTGGTGATCTCGCTGCCGGTCGGTTATCTGCTGCATCGCACCGGGCGTACGGCCAATGTGTGGGTCGCGCTGATCGGCCTGTTGTACGCCGTCCCGTCGGTGGCGCTGTTTGTGGCGATGCCGCTGTTGCTGGGCACCCAGATCCTGGATCCGATCAACATCGTGATCGCGCTGTCGGCGTACGGGGTCGCGCTGCTGGTCCGCAGTGTGGTCGACGGGTTCCGCCGGGTGGAGGAGTCGGTGCGGCTGTCCGCGGACGCGATGGGCTACGGCTCGGTGCGGCGGGTGCTCACCGTGGAGCTGCCGCTGGCGATGCCGGTGGTCTTCTCCGGGCTGCGCGTGGTCACCGTCTCCACCATCTCGATGGTCTCGGTCGGCGCGGTGATCGGCAACGGCGCCCTGGGCCAGTATTTCGACCTCGGCTTCCGGCAGAACTTCCTCACCCCGGTGATCGTCGGGATCATCCTGATCATGGCGCTCGCCCTGCTCGCCGACGGGCTGATCCTGCTGACCCAACGCGTCACCCTGCCCTGGTACGGACTGCGCACCCGGCAGGCGCGCAGTCGCGGCCCGCGACCGACGGAGGTGATCGTGTGAGCCCATTCGGCTTCCTCGCCGATCCGGCGAACTGGCAGGGCCCCGATGGCATCCTGCAGCGCCTGCTGGAACATCTGGTCTATTCGGGGCTGAGCCTGTTGCTCGCCATGGTGGTCGCGATTCCGGTCGGCATCTGGATCGGGCACACCCGACGCGGCCAGGCGGTCATCTCGTTGGTGGTGAACGCCGCCCGCGCGATCCCGACGCTGGGTCTGCTGGTGCTGGTCGTGCTGCTGCTGGGCACCGGCCTGATGCCGGTCGTGCTGGCGCTGGCCATCCTGGCGATCCCGCCGATCCTGAACGGTACGGTGACCGGGTTCAACACCGCCGACCCCGACGCGGTGTACGCCGCCCGGGCGGTCGGGATGACCGGCGGCCAGGTGATCGGGAAGGTCGAACTGCCACTGGCCATGCCCCTGATCATCTCCGGACTGCGCAGCGCTACCCTGCAAGTCGTGGCCACGGCCACCATCGCGGCCATGGCGGCCGCCGGTGGCCTGGGCCGCTTCGTCATCGACGGTCAGAAACGCCGGGATGGCTACCCGGAGATGTTGGCCGGAGCCCTCCTGGTGGCGGTCCTGGCGATCGTGCTCGACCTGCTGTGGGGCCTGATCGGCTGGGCCAGTCGCCGGCGTACCCATCAGACTGCGTGACCCACAACCGACCGATTCCGACGACCATTCCTCGAACCGACAGGGGCCCATCATGCATCGCCGAACCTTTCTCGCCCTCGGAGCCGTCGTGCCCCTGGCCGCCTGCGGGGTCAACCAGAATCCGCTGCAGGGCGGCCAATCGAGCGCCGCACCGGGGACGCTGACCGTCGGCTCGGCCAACTTCACCGAGTCCCAGGTGATCGCCGAGCTGTACGCCGGGGCGCTGGCGGCCAAGGGGGTCCAGGTGACCGTGAAGCACGGCATCGGCTCCCGCGAGGTCTATCTGCGCGCCCTGCAGGACGGGTCGATCCAGATCGCCCCCGAGTACACCGGCAACCTGCTGCAGTATCTCGATGCGAAGAATCCGGCCAGCAGTCCGACCGACATCGTGCAGGCGCTCAAGGGGGTGCTGCCCCAGGGCCTGACCGTGCTGGATCCGTCCCAGGCGACCGACCAGGACGTCTACTGCGTCACCCAGGCGTACGCGACCGAGCACAAGCTGAGCCAGCTCGGGGACCTCGCGCCGATCGCCTCGACGGCCGTTCTCGGGGGACCGGCCGAACTGAAGGATCGCCCCTACGGCCCGCCCGGACTCGCGTCGATCTACCAGGTCACCTTCAAGGAGTTCGCGTCCTACGACTCGCCCGCGGTGAAGCTGAAGGACCTGACCGACAACAAGATTCAGGTGGCCACCTTCTTCACCACCGACGCCGCCATCGGCGACAACGGACTGGTTCAGTTGGCCGATCCGCACCAGATGATCCTGCCGCAGCAGGTGATCCCGCTGGTACGCCAGGAGGTCACCGCCCGGGCCGGTGCCGCGGAGGCGATCGATGCGGTCCAGAAGGCCCTGACCACCGAGGAACTGACCGCGTTGAACAAGCGGGTCGACATCGACCACGCCAGCGCCAAGGACGCCGCGGCCCAGTATCTGAAGTCGAAGGGTCTGGCCTGAGGCTGACCCCAACCGGTCAGCAGCGGTCCGGGCGAGGGCGGACACCACACGACCCGGGCCCGGCAGGACGAATCCTGCCGGGCCCGGGTCGATCGGAGGGGTCAGCTGTCAACTCACCAGCCGGTCCTGGCCAACTTTCCGCCGGCCTGCGTGGCCTTCGGTCCAGCCGGGGCGACCTTCGGCGCCGGAGCGTTCTGCTGCGGAGCCTGCGCCTGCGGCGCCGGGACCTGCTTGCCCTTCGACTTCAGATCCGCGGAGGTGCCGGGCATGCCGTCCTTGGCCGGATCCTGCGGCATTTCGGCGCGGACCTTGGTCGGATCCTCCGCCTGCTTGCCGGACGTCGCCGGGCTCGGGGTGGGCGTGCCCTTGCCGGCGGCATCCCCGGCCGGGGTTGCGGTCGGCTTGGCGCCGGGGGTCGCGGTCGTGCCGGGCGTTGCCGTCCGGCTCGGCGTGGCCGTGGCACTCGGCTCAGCTGTCGCGATCGGCGTCACGGTGCTGCTGGGCTTGGCCGTGGCGCTGGGCGTGGCGGTCGCGCTGGGCTTGGCGGTCGCGCTCGGGGTGGCCGTGGCGCTGGGCTTGGCCGTGGCGCTCGGGGTGACCGTCGCGCTCGGGGTGGCCGTGGCGCTGGGCGTTACCGTGGCACTCGGCGTCGCCGTGGGCTTGACCGTGGCGCTCGGGGTGGCCGTGGCGCTGGGCGTTCCCGTAGCACTCGGCGTCGCCGTGGGCTTGACCGTGGCACTCGGCGTCGCGGTCGCGCTCGGGGTGGCCGTCGCGCTGGGCGTGACCGTGGCACTCGGCGTCGCAGTCGCGCTGGGCGTGACCGTCGCGCTGGGTTTGGCCGTGGCACTCGGGCTCTTGGTCACGGTCGGGGTAGCGCTGGGCTTGGCCGACGGCGAGGCACTCGGGCTCGCGGAGGCACCCCCGTTGTACTGATACAGGTTGTACTGCTTCATCATCGAGGTGATCTGCGCGGTGTACCCCGGATCGGTCGCGTACCCGGCCTTGTGCACCTCGGCGATGAACTGGTCCGGATTCGACTTGTAGTCGAACGCCTTCTTGTACCGCGAGTTGACCGTCAGGAAGTTGCCATGGTCCAGGAAGGAGTCCGCGGCATCGCCATAGGTGCGGAAGCCGTCGGTGATGGTGACCTTGGACCCGTTGAAGACCTCCTGGGTCTGCATGTTGAGGCAGCCGGTGGCGTACGGCCCCAAGGAGCGACCGCTGCCGCACTTGATGCCGAAGAAGGCGTTGCCCTTCTGGGTCAGGCCCGACTTGCCCCACCCGGATTCCACGATGGCCTGCGCCATTGCGACCGAGGCGGGTACGCCGAACTTCTTCTCACTCGCCTGGGCCAGCGGCTTGATCGAGTTGATGAAGGCCGACTGACTGGAGGTATCGACCTTGGTGGCTGCAAGAGCGGGCAGCCCGACGACTCCCGCGCCGATCGTGAAGATCGCCCCCAGGACGATGGTGGACAATGTTGCGGACCCAACCCGGCCCGTCCGGGTCGGACCGGCTCTGCCCATCCATTCCTGGGCAGCTGTGCGTGCTTTGGCGGCAAGATGCTTCATGGTTTCCCCTTCCAGCCGCCTCGACACTAAGTTCGGCTACCGGGGAGTCGGCAACGATCCTGTCCGCCCTTATAGGGACAGAAGATCTCGAAAATTTCCGGCCAATATCGTCGCGGCTAGGGGAAACACCGAGAAGCTGAGGGAATCCCAGTCGGTTCCCAAACACCTGAACCTCAAGCGGAACTTGAGACTCAACTCTCTCTCAAGTCGCACGAGTCACAGCCGTTGCAGGGGAACGGCGGTCAGGACACGTTGTAGCGATAGTAGTCGTTGGCCTTCATCAACGTGATCAACGACTCGGCGTAATTCGGATCGGTGGCGTAGCCGGCGTTCTGCAGACCTCGGGCGAAGGCATCGGCGTCCCCGTTGGCCGCGAAGGCGGGGGCATAGCGCGAGTTCTGCTTCAGGAAGCCGGCGTAGTCGGTCACCGAATCCTTCATCGAGGCGTAGCTGCGGAACGGCTCGGTCGCCTCCACCTGTTGCCCGTTCACCCACTCGGTGGTCTTGCGGTTCTCACAGGCGACCACGACCGGGCTGGACTGGTTGTGGCACTTCACCCCGAAGTAGTTGTTCCCCGGGGCCGAGCGTCCGTAACCGGTCTCCTGGGTAGCCTGGGCCAGCGCAATGGCCGCGGGAACCCCGTAGTCCCGCTGGCTCTGCTGGGCATAGGGGACCAGGGTCGCGATGAACTGATCCGACTCCGACTCCGCCGGCAGCTTGTCGGAGATGCCCTCGAACAGCTTGCTCCAGGTCTGCCGGTCGACCCGATCGCTGGTCGGCAGTCCGGCCTGCTGCTGGAAGGCGTGCAGCGCCTCGACAGTGGCGGCATTGAAGACCTGTTCCACGGCCACCTGATGGCCCTGGGCGGTCAGCAGGGTCTGCAGCGCCTTGACCTGCCGACCGGTGTCACCCGGGCCGGCGTCCACCCCGATCCGGGCAAGCACCTCCTTGGTGCCGGCGCCGTCCCCGCTCAGCCCGTTGGCCTGCTCGTACGCCTGCAGCGCCGACTGCGTCTGGGAGCCGAAGGTGCCGGTGATCGGCACGTCGAATTTCTGCGCGGTGAGCAGGTACTGCAGCGCGGTCACCCGCGGCCCGGTGTCGCCTCGACGCAACTCGGCATCGCGGCCGGAGGTCCACGCGCGCACGGCCACGATCGCAACCACCACGGCGACGACGAGGACGATCAGTACGACCAGGCGGATGCGGAGTCGGGAGGCACGGGTGCTCATTCGAGCCTTTCAGCGAGGACCGACGCGATCAGCGTCGAGGTGGAGCCACCGTGATCCGAGACTACCCGCGTCGCCGGAATTGACCCGCCTCCGGACGCGGAATGCGCCAGAGGTAGCGTCAGAAAATGGACCTCCTCGCCACAGTGGCTCACACCTTTCTCACCACTCCCAGGCTCGCCCGGGCCCCGATCGCGCTGTACCGCCGCGGTCTCGGCTTCGTGTTCGGCGAGCGCCTGCTGATGCTGGAACACCGCGGACGGGTTTCCGGCGAACCCCGCCAGGTCGTGTTGGAGGTGGTCGGGCACCCGTCGGCGAACGTGCTCGTCGTGGCCAGCGGATTCGGCCCGACCGCCCAGTGGTACCAGAACCTGCAGCACGAACCGAAGTGCCGGGTCAGCATCGGGTGGCGGCGGGACAGCCCGGCCCTGGCCCGGATGATGGACCCCGACGAGGCCCGGGGCGTACTGGCGCGCTATCAGCAGGAGCATCCGCAGGCCTGGAAACGGCTGCGCTCGGCGATCGAGCAATCCATCGGACGGCCGGTGACCGAACTGCCCCTGGTCGAACTCACCAAGCAGTGGAGCCCCGGCCGGACCACGGCGATGGCGGATGACTGAGCCGATCAGGCTGCGGACGGCCCGACTGCAATTGCGGGGCTGGGTCCCCGCCGACCTGGTGGGCTTCACCGCGATGAATGCCGACCCCGCGGTGATGCGCTACTTCCCCGCACCGCTGAGCGCCGCCGAGTCCGCGGCCCGGTTCGAGACGCTGCGGACAGACCTGCAGCAGCGCGGTTGGGGGTGGTGGGTGCTCGCCCCGGCCGGGGCCGCCGACTTCCTCGGCTTCGTCGGGCTGGCGCCGGTGGCCTTCGCCGCGCCGTTCAGCGGCGGGGCGGGGGCAGAGATCGTCGAGATCGGCTGGCGCCTGGTGCGGCCCGCCTGGGGGCACGGGTACGCCACCGAGGCGGCCCGGGCGTGTGTGGCGTACGCCTTCGACGAACTCGGCCTGCCCGGGCTCGTCTCCTTCACCAGCGAACTGAACCACCCCTCGCGGGCGGTGATGCAGCGACTGGGGATGACGCACGATCCGCGTGAGGATTTCGACCATCCGCTGCTGCCGGCCGGCGATCGGTTGTCCCGGCACGTGCTGTACCGGCTCAGCCGAGCAACCGAGCCCGCTCCACCGGGCTGAGCCGGTCGGCCAGCGGCGCCCAGAACGACTCCGCGGGCTCGGCGACCACCTCCACCCGACCGGCCGGACCGACCGCATCGAAGGCGACCCGCCAGGAATGCAGATACGTCCGCGGCCGGACCGGATCGGTCTTGTGGGTGAACAACGGATCGCCCAGGATCGCGTGCCCGATCCAGGCCAGGTGCACCCGCAACTGATGCCGGCGCCCGGTCACCGGATGTGCCCGGACCAGGGACAGCTCCGGGCTGTCCCACAGCGTGCGGAACCGGGTCTGCGACGGGTAGTTCTGCTTCGGCAGCAGATCCTGCGGGTCGACGCGCCAGCAATCTCCGACCCGGCGGATCGCGCCGCGTTCAGCGGCGATCCGGATCCGGCCGGAGCCGGCGGTGAGCAGCGGCAGGTCGATCTCCCCGGCCTCCGGCAACCCACCCGGGCGGCAGATCGCCAGGTAGGTCTTGTCCACCGTACGCTGCGCGAACTGCCTGGTCAGCGCGGCATGGGCGGTCTTCGTCCGGGCCAGCAGAACCGCGCCGGAGGTGACCTTGTCGATCCGGTTCACCCACTGCAACTGCTCCCCGGCCGCGCGGGCCAGAGTGATCAGATCGGTGTCGTGGCGCTCGCCCATCACCGACAGCCCCGGCGGCTTGTTCACCACCACGGCCGATTCGTCCTCCCACACCACGATCTGGCGGCGCAGCTCGGGCCAGGCGGGGAACTGGGTGGCCGATTCGCTCATGCCGGGGCACCGGCGAGCACCGCGCGGGACCCGGACAGGCCCAGCCGGGTGGCGCCGGCCTCGATCATCCGGACCGCGGTGGCGTAGTCCCGAATGCCTCCGGACGCCTTCACCCCCAGCCCGTCCCCGACACAGGAGCGCATCAGGGCGACCGCCTCGGGAGTGGCGCCGCCGGCCGGATGGAACCCGGTCGAGGTCTTCACGAAGTCCGCGCCGGTCGTGACGGCGATGGCGCAGGCCTCGCGGATCTCCGCCCCGGTCAGCGCCGCCGCCTCGATGATCACCTTGAGCACCGCCGTGCCGGTGGCCCGGCGTACCGCGGAGAGCTCGGCGGCCACCCCGGCGAGGTCGCCGGCCTTCAGCAGGCCGAAGTTGAGCACCACGTCGACCTCATCGGCGCCGTCGGCCACCGCCCGGGCGGCCTCGGCGGCCTTGATCGCGGCGTGGTGCTGGCCGGAGGGAAAGCCGGCCACGGTGGCCAGCCGGACCGGTCCCAGCTCGAGCGGACGGTCGGCGGCCAGCATCGACGGGGACACACAGATCGCATACGTGCCCAGCTCGCGCGCCTCGGCGGCCAACGCCTCGACCTGCGCCCGGGTCGCCTCGGGCTTGAGCAGGGTGTGATCGATGACGAGCGCGAGTTCGCGGCGGGACAGGCTCATGGCGGCCATGCTAGTCGGGCCCGGTGACAGAAAATCACCCCTGCAAGACGGTGAACTACACTGCTGTGATTTATCCCCGGGTTGTGGACAACCCTGTGGGAAACCCGGGGTCACTCGCTCGGGGTTGACTCGGTCGGGCTTGACTCGCTCGGGGGCGCCGGCAGCGCCGCCAGGTCGCGGTCGAGCATCTGCTGGGCGGCATGTTCGGCGGCCTGGCTGGGCCAGTCGATCTCGACCAGCGCGCCCAGTGCCTCCCGGATCACCTGATCGCGCCCGGCCAGCGAGATCAGCCCCCGCCGATGGGCGGCGTCGGCCGCGCCGATGTAGGTGTCGAACACGTACAGGCCCGTGCGGGCGTACGCCATCCGCTCCGAGGGACCGATCCCGCTCACGTCATGGATGAACACACCGGCGGTCTGGTCCGGCGCCTCGACGAGCAGGCGTTGGCCGACCTCGAGGTCGGCCTGCCGGGTGTCGCCCACCCAGACCAGGCGGTACTCGGGGAACAGCTGCCGGTAGTGCTGGATGTTCTGCAGCTTCTTGCGCCCGATCGCGTCGGTGGACAGCCAGCCGAGCACCGACCCGCCCATGAACGACATCCGGCTCACCCCCGCCGCCCGCAGCGCCTGCCGGCTGAAGCCCTCGACCAGGCCGAGCGCATCGGCGGGGCGCGCGGTCACGAAGGTCAGGTCGCCGAGGGTGAAGGGCTGGTCGATCGGGCCGCGGTCCAGTGCCTCCAGGAACGCCAGCGCCCCGGGATAGACGGTGCCACGGGGAAAGGTACGCGCCAGCACCGAGGAGATCACCGTGTCGTCGATGTCGGAGAGCACCTTCACATCGATCAGGCCGAACTCCCGGGCGGCCACCGCGAAGTGGTCCAGCACCCGGCGCCGGTGGGCCGAATCGAGCCGGCCGAAGACCAGATCCTCCAGATCGACATGGTCGGCCATGTTGTTCAGGCGGTTCTTCACCTCGGTCAGTTCCAGCCCGGTGAAGCCGAGCAGCAGTTCGGTGATCGCGCCGTGCACCACCCGGCTCGGCCCCGACAACTGCATCGCGTGGATCAGCGCCACCTGGTTCGGCATGCTGAGTTCGCGGCGCCGGTGCACCAGGGCGTGAATCACGCTGCCGCGCTGATCGGGGCCGAACCAGCGCTCCTCCAGCGCGGACAGCAGTTCCCGCGGGAGCACTTCGGCCAGGGCCTGGTTGAGTTCGTCGGCGGAGAAACTCTCGATCAGGTCCAGGACCGCCCGCTCCCGGGTCTCCGCCGGCCCGGACAGGACCCCGCGCAGCCGCTGCCCGGGGGTCACGGGACCTCCCGGCCGGGGACGCGCACGCTCAGCACCCGGTGCCGGATGGTGATCGCGACCTCGTCCACCGGCCCGAAGACCTCACCGTCCAACTGGAACGGCATCGGCTTGCCGGGCCGGATCCGCAACCGTTCGGCCTGTTCGTAGCGCAGGCCGGCGACCTGCTGGGGGAAGGCCAGAATCCCCTTGGCCGCGACCGGCAACCAGCCCAGCGGATTGCGGACGCTGACCACCAACGGATTCAGAATGCCGTCATCGAGGCGGGCATCGTGGAAGACGTGTACGCCCATCCGCACCGTCGGGCAGTTCCCGGCGAGGATGCTCCATGCCTCGACCTCCTCCGGCGGGTTGTCGTCCAGCGCCAGAGTCATCGCGGTCGGGCGCCGGCCGGCATGGCGCAGTCCGGCCTCGGCGTACGCGATCCACCCGAGGTGCCGCTTGAGGTCCTCGCGGGTGCTGCTCACCGTGGCCGCATCGTGCCCCAGTCCGGCCAGCACCAGGAACGAGTGCTCGACCGACCAGACATCGCCGATCCGGAACCGGGCCTCGCCCAGATCGAGTTCGGCGACCGGCCCGGTCAGCGCGATCCGGGCGGCCCGGGGGGCCTCGGCCGGCAACTGCAGATTCCGGGCGAAGATGTTGCCGGTGCCCACCGGCAGGATTCCCAGCGGTACGCCGGTCCCGGCCATCCCGTCGGCCACCGCCCGGACGGTGCCGTCCCCACCGGCGACGATCACCAGATCCGCACCGGCCTCGACCGCACGGGTGGCCTGGGTGCTGCCGGGCTCCTCGATGGTGGTGGTGACATAGTCCGGTTCGGGCCACCGGGACCGCTCGGCGATCCGCTTCACCTCGCGCCAGGCCCGGTCCAGGCCCCGCGCGATCGGGTTCAGGATCACCGTCACCCGCTCCGGGTGCGGGACCTGACGCAACTGATCGGCGTCGTAGTACCGCGCGCGCTCCAACCCGAGCGGACGAGGAATCACCACTGCCATACCTTCTATCTTTACCTACCCGACCGCGCAGCGCTGCTGCGGCACGCCCCCCGCCCGCCGGACCCGAGCGGACCCGCGTGCTCCCGCGCCGGCTGCGCGGGGTGCTCGCCCCCGCCGGGCGGTTAGCATGGCCCCTGTGAGCAACGCGCAGCCGGGAGGCCAGTTCGACTTCGGTGGGGGCATGGGCAGTGCACCCACCAGTATGGCCGGGGCCCCGCCACAACTGCCGCACCCAGCACAGCTCCCGCCCCAGCAACTGCCGCCGGGGGCACCCCCGAACCAACCGCCGGGCGCGCCGGTCGCCCCGGTCGCCCCGGTTGCCCCGGCCACCGGCGGAACCCGCTCCGGGAACCACACCGGCGGGATCGTCGCCGCCGGCGTCATCGCGCTGGTGGTGATGCTGATCCTGGTCGGCGTCGTCGGCTGGACCGGCAACCGGATCCGTCCGCTGAGTGCCGATACCGACTCCGCCTGGGCGCCGCTGGGCGGCCGCGCCGGGGAGCTCACCTCCGCGCTGCGTGGGGCCGGCTTCACCTGTTCCGACGAGGGGGTCGCGGTGCCGGATCATCGGCATCGGGTCTGCGCCCGCTACACCGATACCTCTAAGGTGAGCATCGAGTTCTCCGGGGACTCCGCGGGCACCGTGGAGCGAATGGTCTTCAACCCGACCCAGCGCGGCGCCGACCGCGACGCCTGGACCCTGGCGGTCGGCAAGGCGCTGCCCGAACTCACCGCCGACCAGTACTACCCGGCCGCCGGTGCCACCGCATCCGGTTCCTGGGGCATCGCCCACGCCGACGACGCCGGCACGATCACCCTGCAGAGCGGCGCGAACACCCCGGCGCAGACCGAGGGGTCGATGGTGCACGGCAATGTCGCCGATGTCCGCGCGCGGGCCGAACGGCGCAACTTCAGCTGCTCCGATGCCGGGCCGGGCACGGTCAGCTGCACGAGTAACAATGCCCAGCAGCCGTGGACGCTCAACCTGCAGCAGTCGACCAACGATCAGGGCCTGGCCCGGATCCAACTGGTCGGCACCTTCCCGCGCGACGGACTCGACAACGCCGCCCCGGTGGAACTGCTGACCTACCTGGTCGGGGACGACTCGATGTCGCAGAACCGGATCAAGTGGTTCCTCGAGACGAGCAACAACTCCGCCGGTCAGGCCGGGTTCGTCAACGGGTTCATCGTGTCGAAGAAGGTCACCAAGGCTCCCAACGACGGGCCGACGACCTTCGATGTCGACGTTCATACCTCGTGCCGGGCCTACGACCCCGCCTCGCCGGTGACCGCATGCTGACCCTCGTCGGCGGGGGCGAGCTGCGCCCGATCGGCCGGCAGCCGAAGCCGGAAGGTGGTGTCACCGGGCTGTGATTCCACTGCGACGTCTCCACCATGGGCCTGCACCACTGCCGCCACGATGGCGAGTCCAAGCCCGGTCGAGTCCTTCGCGGCGCCGCTGCGGGTACGTGCGGTATCGGCGCGGGTGAACCGCTCGAACACCGAGTCCGCAATCGTCGGATCGATACCCGGGCCGTCGTCATGCACATCGATCTCGACCCAGCCGGGAACCTCCCGGATCGCCGTGGTCACCGTCGTCCCTTCCGGGGTGTGCTTGCGGGCATTGGCGTACAGATTGGCCAGCACCTGGGTCAGCTTGTTCTGATCGGCGACCACGGTGATCGGCTCCTCGGGCAGGTCGAGCTTCCAGCGGTACGCCGGCCCCGCCGCCCGGGCATCACTGACCACATCGAGCACCAGCAGGGTGAGGTCGACCTCGGTGAGTTCCAGCTCCGGGCGACTGTCCAGGCGGGCCAGCAGCAACATGTCCTCCACCAGCCGGGACATCCGCTCGGTCTCGGATTCCACCCGGCCGAGGGCGTACGCGGTGCCCTCGGGCAACTTGTCCCGGTCGCGCCGGGTCAGTTCGGCGTACCCCCGGATGGCGGCCAACGGATTGCGCAGCTCGTGCGAGGCGTCGGCGACGAACTGGCGTACCCGGGTCTCGCTGGCCTGCCGGGCCGCGAGCGCGGACTCGACATCGTTCAGCAGCAGATTCAGCGCGTTCCCGACCTGGCCGACCTCGTTGCGGGGATCGGCGTCCTGCGGCGCGACCCGCATCGGCACCTCGACCTCGCCGGTGGCCAGATCCAACTCCGACACCTGTTGGGCGGTCTGGGCGACCCGGTTCAGCGACCGCAGGCTGCTGACCACGACCCGGTTCACCACGATCAGCGCGACGATGATCGCCCCGATCGACAGGATCACCTCCAGCACCACGATGTCCCGCAGGGTGTGTTCGGTCGCTCCCAGCGGCACCCCGACCACCGTGATGTCCTCCCCGGTCTGCCGGGCGGTGAGGCGGTAGCGGCCCAGGCCGGGCAGATCCTTGGAGGCGTAGGTGCCCGGGGTGACCTCGAGCATCTCGTGGGCCACGGTGACGGTGATCCGGTCCGGGCCGTATTGGGTCAGGATGCCGCCGCGTACCCCCTGATGGGTGTCCACCACCACGGTTCCCAGCGGTTGGCCGGGCAGGTCGATGCCCGCGGGGCGGTCCACCCGACCACCGGGCGCCTCCTGCTGCCGGGAGAAGGCGGCATCGAGTTGGTTGTCCAGTGCCCCGATCAGGGCCTGCTGGGCGAACAGCGTGGTGATCGTGCTCAGCGTGAGCGCGACCAGCGCGACGATCGCACTGACCCGCAGCATCAACTGCCGACGCAGGGTGTGCCCTCCGGGGCGCCGGCGCAGCGCCGGTTTGCTCATCCGGCCGGCTTGAGGACGTAACCGGCCAGCCGCATGGTGTGGATCATCGGCTTGCGCCCGTGGTCGATCTTCTTGCGCAGATAGGAGATGTAGAGCTCCACGACATTGGCTTCACCACCGAAATCGTAGCTCCACACCCGATCCAGGATCTGCGCCTTCGACAGCACCCGGCGCGGGTTGCGCATCAGGTAGCGCAGCAGTTCGAACTCGGTCGCGGTCAGGTGGATCTCGTCGCCGCCCCGGGTCACCTCGTGGGAATCCTCATCCAGCACCAGGTCCCCGACCACCAGCTTCGCGGAGTGATCGACGGTGGTGGCGCCGCTGCGGCGCAGCAGCCCGCGCAGCCGGGCGATCACCTCCTCCAGACTGAACGGCTTGGTGACATAGTCATCGCCGCCGGCGGTCAGCCCGGTGATCCGATCGCTGACCGCATCCTTGGCGGTGAGGAAGATGACCGGGATGTCGGGCTGCTCGGTGCGGATGCGGCGCAGCACCTCCAGGCCGTCGAAATCGGGCAGCATCATGTCGAGCACGATCGCGTCGGGGCGTACCTCCCGGGCGGTGGCCACCGCCTCGGTGCCGGAGTGGGCCACCGACACGTCCCAGCCCTCATAGCGCATCGCCATGGAGAGCAACTCGGTCAGCGACGTCTCGTCATCGACGGCCAGGACCCGGATCGGACTGCCGTCGGGCCGGGTGAGGTTCTGTTCTGGAAGGGGCACGACACCACTGTGACACCCCGAACCGGGTGTCGGCTGTGCCTTTTCTGTGTGTCGCCTGTGTCTGCGGGCGGGTGATCAGCTCAGACCGGATCGGCGTCGTCGAAGTCCCGGTCCGGGGCGGCATAGGTCAGGTCGTCGTTGTCGGCCGGAGCGCGTCGTTGCCGCTTGAACAGCTGATCCATCGACAGCCGGCCGCCGCCCAGAAACATCAGCAGCAGCGCGAGACAGCCGAGCAGCGCGTTCTCGCTCCACCCCTGGAAGAAGGTACCGGCCTGATCGATGCCGCCGAACGGGCCCCGGAACCACTTGGTCCACACGATGATCAGGATCTGCTCGACCAGGATCAGCAGGCCGATCGGCGGGGTGGCCAGGCCGAAGACCAGGAACATCCCGGCGACCATCTCCAGGATGGTCGCGCCCCAGGCCAGCACCATCGGGGCCGGGGTCCCGGTCGCGGTGAGGAAGGCGATCTGCGCGTCGATGCCCTCCACCTGCCAGCGGCGCCAGCCGTGGAGGATCAGGAGGACGCCGACCACGATTCGGGTGAGCAGCAACGCGACATCGGTGCCGCCCCGGCGTACGGCTTTGAGCATGGGTACTCCTGACGTCGTCGTGGGTGTGCCCGGCCATCGATCGGATTCCAACCCTAGGGCACACCGGCCCGCCCGCGGCGTACGCAACGCGCTGCCGCTGCGTCCGTGCTGTGTCCGCCCGGGGGAGTGCGCTCAGGGGGCGGGCAGGACCGGGCGGGTGCGCCCCACCAGCAGGGCCAGCACCAGGCAGATCAGCAGCAGGCCGGTGTTCATCGCGACCACTCCCGGCCAACCCGCGTGGGTCCAGGCCGTCCCGGCGAGGGTGCCGAAGATCGACGAGCCGAGGTAGTAGCAGACCAGGTAGAGCGAGGCCGCCTGCCCGGCCCCACCCCCGGTCGCGGCGGCCCGGGCAGCGACCCACCCGCTGGCGACCCCGTGGGTGGCGAAGAACCCGGCGACCAGGACGGCCAGGCCGAGGACCACCAGCCACAGCGGCTCGGCCAGGGTGATCAGCAGACCGACCAGGGCGATCACCACGCAGATCGGCTCGACCCGGCGGCGCCCGTACAGGTCGGCGAGTCGCCCGGCGTACGTGCTGGACCAGGACCCGACCGCGTAGGTGAGGAACACCAGGGAGGCCAGGCTCAGCGGCAGCAGATACGGGGGCGCGGCGAGCCGGAAGCCGAGGGCGTTGAAGGTGGCCACCAGCATGCCCATCGAGGTGCCGCCGATCCCGTACAACCCCAGCAGGGCCGGGTCGGCCAGCGCCTTGCGCAGGGTGCCGAGGACCGCGTGCAGAGTCTTCGGGCTCGGCCGGAAGTTCCGGGATCGGGGCAGCAGGACGGTGGTGGCGATGGCACAGACCAGCCCGAGCAGTCCCAGCCCGAACAGGGCGACCTGCCAGCCGAAGAAGTCGGTCAGCGTGCCGCCGATCAACCGGCCGGACATGCCGCCCAGCGCGGTGCCTCCGATGTAGAGCCCGGTGGCCCGGCCGGCGGCGTCGCGGGCGATCTCTTCGCGCAGGTACGCCGTGGCGACCGCGGGCAGCCCGGCCAGCAGGAAGCCCTGCAGCGCCCGCAACCCGAGCATCACCTCCCAGGTCGGGGCGAAGGCGCAGGCCATCCCGACCACGCTGGCGGCGAACAGCGAACCGATCATCAGTGGGGTACGCCCGACCAGCTCGGTCACCGGGCCGGCGATCAACAGCGCCACCCCCAGGGCCAGCGTGCCCGCGGAGACCGACGTGGCCGCCGCGGTGGCCGACACCCCGAAGCGCAGGCTCAACTCGGGCAGCATCGGCTGCGTGGCGTACAGCAGGGCGAAGGTGACCAGTCCCGCCAGGAACAGCGCGACCACGACCCGCCGGTAGCCGCGCTCGCCCGGCCGGTACCCCGGCTGCGTCATCCGGGTCGACCCACGTGCTCCAGAAAGTCCCGCAGCACCCGGTTGAAGACCTCCGGTCGGCACAGCACCGAGGGATCCAGCGCGTCCCCGATCGAGGCGAACCGGGCCCGGGGCAGCAGATTCGCCAGCTGGTGGCCGGCCGACACCAGCGGCGGGGAGAAGTCACCGGCGAGCACCAGCGCGGGGATCTCCAGCCCGGCCAGCTCCGGGGCCACCCGCTCGTCGAGGGCGGCGCGGCGCAGCAGGATCAGGGTTTCGGGGTCGGCCTCCCGGTAGTACTGGGCCATCAGCAGGCCCACCTCCGGCCAGCGGCTGTAGCGCTGCAGGGCAATCCCGCCGAGCAACTGTCGGGGCGCGCGCAGGAAGCCCAGCGCGGCCCGATCGGCGAACCGGCTCACCTTCTCGAAGGGGGTCTCGGCGTCGTCCTGGGCGGTGGTATCCACCAGAGTCAGGGAGCGGACCCGGTCCGGGTGCGCCAGGGCGAACCGCAGCGCGACATTGCCGCCGGTGGAACTGCCGACCAGGTGGGCCCGCGGGATGTGCAACCCGTCGAGCAGTTCGGTGAGGTCGTGCGCCTGGGTCGGGAACACCCGCTCGGGGGCGCACTGCAGCGGGGGCGAGTCGCCGGTACCGCGCAGGTCGACCGCGATCACCCGGTACTGGTCGGACAGGGCCACCAACTGTGCGGTGTACATGCTGTGGGTGCAGGCGAAACCGGGCAGCAGCAGTACCGACTCGCCATAGCCCTGTTCGACATGGTGCAGCATGCAATCCGTCCTCTCGGTTCGTTGTCGGTGCTGTAATGGCGGGGTGACTGAGCCCGTGATCAAGGATGCCGCCACCGTGATGCTGCTGCGCGACGGGGTGGCCGGTGTCGAGGTGTTCGTGGCCCGCCGGCACTCCCGGATGGTCTTCGCCCCCGGCATGACGGTTTTCCCCGGCGGCGGGGTGGATCCTTCCGATGACGATCCGGTGCAGGACTGGGTGGGGCCCGAACCGGCGGTCTGGGCCGACCGCTTGGGCGTCGCCGGCGACCGGGCCCGGCGCCTGGTGTGCGCCGCGGCCCGGGAGACGTTCGAGGAGTGCGGCGTACTGCTGGCCGGCGCCGGGGAGCCGGTTAGGGACGTGCACCGCTACGCCGAGGACCGGGCCCGGCTGGTGCGCCACGAACTGTCCTTCGGTGCCTTCCTGCATGCCCACGGGCTGAGCATGCAGACGCAACTGCTGACCCCGGTCTCCAACTGGGTCACCCCGCCGGGGTCACCGCGGCGCTACGACACGTTCTTCTTCGCTGCGGCGCTCCCGGCGGGGCAGGAGCCCGACGATGCGACCAGCGAGGTGGACGCGACCGCGTGGCAGCGGCCGGCCGACGTGCTCACCCAGTTCCGGGCCAACGAGTCGCTGCTGCTGCCGCCGACCTGGGCGCAGTTGCGCTGGCTGGCGAACTTCGCGACCGTGGCGGAGGTGCTGGCCGCCGAGCCCCGGATCGTGCGGATCGGGCCGAATCGGCGGCGCGGGATGGTGGGGGATTTTCCCGACCGGGACGCGTACTTCGCCGATGCCCCGGAAGGGTTCGCCGGGCACGCCTGAGCCGGCTCAGCCCGCGGCGTCGGTCGGCAGCAGGCCGGCCAGCTGGGCGGTACGCAGGCCGACCAGCAATTCGGTGCGCAGTCGGCCGTCGCGGAGGTCGCCGGGGATCAGGTTGCGGAGCTTGTCGAGGCGGTAGTAGAGGGTCGAGCGATGGATATCCAGGGCGCGGGCGGTGGCCGCGGCGTCCCCGCCGGCCTCCAGGAACCGGCGCAGCGTCGCGAGCAGGTCGGCCGGGACGTCCGCGCCGAGCAGCCCGACCACGGCCGGGGGCAGGTCGCTGACGCCGAAGGATTCCAGCGGCAGTCGGGCCAGCAGCCCGTCGAGGCCGGTGTCGGCCCAGGGCAGCACGATCGGATGCTCCTGCGGGGCCAGGCAGGTGGCCCGCCAGGCCAACCGGGCCAACTCGTAGGAGTGGTGCACCTCGGCCAGCGGGGTGAGCGGCCCGATGCCCGCGCGTACGCCGGCCACCGAGGGTTCGCCCAACAGGCGGGTCATTCGGGTCACCACCACCGGCCGCGGGAAGATCAGCACGGCCAGGTCCTCGGCGATCTCGCCGCCGACCACATGGGCGGTGGAGGTCTCGTTGACGAAGCGCAGGATCTGCCGCGCGGCCAGCCCGGGCAGGCTGCGATCGGCGGTCCGTCCGGCGGGCAGCCCGAACACCACCGCCGAGTAGTGCGGCGCGTCGCTGAGGATCCGGTCGGTCAGCAGGGCCTCGGCCGCGGTCGCCCGGAGTTCGGGATCGGGACCGACCAGGTCGATCACCAGCCGGCGGGCCAGGTCCATCCGCTCGTCGCTGGCGGTCTGCCAGGTCCCCAGCAGCCGCCCCAGGTGCTCGGCCGGTGCGGTGATCCTCGACCAGTCGGGGGAGCCGGTCACCCCGCCGATCACCAGGTGACCGACGATCCGTCGGTCGCGGTCCAGCAGCCGATGAAACACGGTGCGTCCCATCTCCGCGAGCTCGATCTCGACCCAGTCCCGGTGCGCGGTCTCCGGCCGGGGCCACAGATCGCTGTGCGTCATGGCGTACGACAGGCGCCGGCGGTCCTCGGGGGTCTCGTGGATGGAGTACGCCACCACGCTGCCGGGCCGGTCGATGATCACCATCCGGAACCCGAGGGACTCGGCGAGTTGCTGGAGCTCGTCATCGAGTTCGGGCAGACGTTCCATGGCCGGGCAGTCTAGGCGTTCGGACCGCGGCTTCCGACACTGTGTCGGAAACTGGGGTCGGAACTTTGCCACAGGTGCGGATGTCTTCCGGCGCGGGCCTCCGTAGGCTCGAGGTCAGCGGGCGAAGCAGCCCGCAAACCTTCTCATCCTCCTCGAACAAGGACGTTCCATGCCCGCTTCACCCACCCCTGGTGCTTCCGCGCCGCGGATCGCGATCGTCGGCGCCGGCATCGGCGGCCTCACCCTGGCGCTCGAACTGCGCCGCCGGGGCCTCGAACCGCAGGTCTACGATCAGGCCGAAGAACTGCGCGAGGTCGGTGCCGCGGTCGGCCTGTCGGCGAACGCGGTGCGCTTTCTGCACGAGCGACTCGGCCTGGCCGAGGGGCTGGCCGCCCGCTCGACCGCGGTCGACGCGCTCGTGTTCCGCGACGGGCACACCGGCGCAGTGCTGGGGCGCGTCGACTCCGGGGCGGACTACCAGCGGCGCTACGGCACGCCCTGGTACGGGATCCATCGCGCCGATTTCCAGCAGGTGCTCGCCGGTGCGCTGCAGGGGGCCGGGCTGCACCTGGGGCACCGGCTGGAGCGGCTGGATGACGACGGGGCCGCCGCGGTGCTGCACTTCGCCAACGGCGCGGTTGCCGAGGCGGACATCGTGATCGGGGCCGATGGGGCCCGCTCGATGCTGCGTACCCATGTGGTCGGCTACGACGACGCCCAGTTCTCCGGCTGCTTCGGCTTCCGCGGGATCGTCGACGGGGACGCGATCGCCGGACTGCCCGACCCGGCGGCCCTGCAGTTCTGGATCGGGCCCACCGGGCACCTGCTGCACTACCCGATCGGCGAGGGACGGCAGAACTTCCTGCTGGTTCGCCGGCACCAGGGGCCGTGGACTGCTCCCGGCTGGGTCACCCCGGCCGAGCCCGGGGAACATCTGAGCCTGTTCGCCGACTGGCATCCCGCGGTCCGGGCGATGATCGGCGGCGCACCGGCCGACCAGCGCTGGGCGCTGTTCGAACGACCGCCGCTGCACCAGTGGTCGCGCGGTCGGGTCACCCTGCTCGGGGACGCGGCCCACGCGATGGTGCCGCATCACGGGCAGGGCGCGAACCAATCGATCGAGGACGTCATGGTGCTCGCCGACTGCCTGATCGAATCTCTGGCCGACGGGTCCGGATGGGAGCGGGGGCGCCAGAAGTATCAACAGCGGCGCCTGGCCCGGACCCGACGCGTCCAGATCGCCTCACACACCGTCGCCGACGTACTCCACCAGGCGCCCGGTCCGCTGGCCGAGCGGCGCGACGCCCGATTGGCCGCACCGGGTTTCTGGGACCGGCATCTGGACTGGATCCACGGCTATGTCGCGGATGCGGGCGAGGCTCAGTCGTCCTCGGGCAACCAGCCGTCGTCGGGGAAGCCCTTGGCGACGTAGGCGGCCAGCACCGGGGTGAACTCCTCCAGCGTGCCATCGTTCTGGGCGTCGGCGGACGTCCCGGTCAGGGCCAGTTCGAACTGGTCCAGGCAGACGTCCCAGCCGGCCGCGTTCCGCGCGGCGCCCTCGGCGTTGCGCAGGATGTTCACCAATCGGAACCGGGCCCCGTCGGGGTCCGGTTCCACGCTCAGATACAGCTGGTCGCTGCCCCAGTCGAAGCCGAACTCCTGTTCCTCGGTGTAGGCGATCACGGTGCCGGTCAGCGACTCCTGGTGGGGATCGCCACCCAGCGTGATCTGCCCACCGACCCGGGGTTGGTAGCTCACCTCCGGCGAGGGAAACCACGCCGCCAGTCCCTGCGGGCTGGCCATCACCTGCCAGACCTCGGACACCGGTACCCGATAGGCCCGTTCGAAGGTGACCGCGGGCCGGCCGTCGTGAAGGTCGTACTGGGCATCGAGGTAGGTCATGCAGCGAGTTTATGGGCCCGACCCGCCGCAACCGGTCCACGCGCCGGCGGCGTAGTCTTGGTGAGGTGGCGGGTCGGCATCGCTGGACCGAGCCCGAGGAGCTCCTGGAGCCCTACTCGGGCCCCGAGCCGCGAGCCGGGCACCGAAACACCGAGGACCTGGCCGAGGTGCGGGTCGCGCTGGCCCCGCCCGGGCGGGCGCTCTGGTCGGGCCTGCTATTGACCGCCTTGGTGGGGGTGCTCGCCGCCGGATTGGTCGCCCTGTGGCCGTGGCTGCGCCCGGTCCATCTGGATGCCGAGGCCCATGCGCAACTGTTCCGGACACCGCTGAGTGTGCAGGACACCCGGTGGGCCGATCCCGAGAACCTGACCCCGGACCGGTTCCTCACCCGATTCTGCGGCGGCGCGCTCGCCGAGGTCGGCACCGGCGGGTCCGCGGATGTGCTCGGCGCCCAGCGGGTGATCGGTCGGGGCGACACCGAGGGGATCGCGGTCAGTGCGGCCTATCCGGACGCGGGGCGGGCCGAAGCGGCGTACCGGGACATGGTCGGGGGGATGGACGGCTGCACGATGCGCACCCGGGGCGGGCAGAGCCGCTGGCAGGCCACCGATTCGCTGGCCGCCGATGGCGTGCTCGGGCAGGCGTTCGGGCTGAGCGGAATCACCTCGCGCGGCAACTTCTATCGCTCGGTCGTGGTGCTGCAGTACGCCAATACGGTGACGGTTTTCCTCACCGCCCGGCCGATCGACCTGGCCGATACTGCCCGGGCCTATCGGGACCGGGTGGCGGTGGTCTCCCGCGCTCAATGAGGAGTGGCCATGACGAAACTGACAGGGAACCGACATCCGTTTCACAAAAGCCCCCGAAACGTGCCCGATCTGCACACTGGCGCTGCCTCCCTGTCACCGGCGGCGGGTACCGGCCCGCCGCGCTCCCCGGGGTGGGGCCGCTGGCTGACCGGGCTCGGGGTGCTGACCTTCGCCTCCGGGGGATTCCTGGTCGCCATGTACGCCTCGCTGGCCGCCGGCGGCAGCGCCGACCCGTGGGGGCCGATCAACGATGCGCTCGGTGCGGTCGGCAACGTGCTGCTCGCCGCCGCGATCCCGATGCTCAGTCGGCGGGCCGCGCGCCGGCGCTGGGAGCGGCTCCTGGTCTACGGGACCACCGTGGTGTCGCTGGTGGCGGCGGTCTCCGGGGCGCTGCTGGTTGTCGGGGCGCTGGCATTCGAGCCCTCCACGGCGTTCACGGTGGCCGCCATCGTGGTCCAGGCGGGGTGGCTGTGGTGGCTCAACCGGCGCTATGCCACCGATCCCGCGGTACCGCGCTCGGTCCACCGATTCGGCCGGATCGTCGCGGTCACGCTGTTGGCGGGCATGGTGCTGGTGGGCGCCTCGTTCGCGTTCCCGTGGGGGTCGCCGGTGGCGTACGCCTTGTTGATCCCGGGCGTGGTCGGCGGCGGGATCGCCTGGCTGGGCTGGCCGGCCTGGTACCTGCTGCTGGGCCGCTACCTCAGCACCGCCGCCCCGGCCGACGCGCGTGGGTGACCTGCGGTCGCCGCCTACCGGTGTGGAAGGGTGGCGGCATGCCTACGCCCGAGGACACCGCTGCCCGCCGCCCGATCGTCCGCCGCGTGGAGTCGTTGGTGGAGATGGTGCGCAACAACGAGGAAGGGACGCCGTACGAGATCGGCGGCACCGATCCGGACGCGTGCGGGGTGGCCCTGTGCACCGTCGACGGGAACCTGTACTGCGGTGGTGATTCCGAGGCCGAGTTCGCGATCCAGTCGATCTCCAAGGCCCTCACCTACGCGCTGGCGCTGGAGGAGCGGGGCTGGGACTACGTCGATTCGCGGATCAATGTCGAACCGTCGGGGGAGGCGTTCAACGAGATCTCCCTGGTCGGCGATCCGCCGCGCCCGGCCAATCCACTGGTCAACATCGGCGCGATCGCCGCCTCCGGCTGCATCCCGGACTACGACTTCGACCGGATCCAGGCCTTCTACCAGCGCCTGGCCGGCCACGACCTGAGCGTCGATGAGGAGGTGTACGCCGCCGAACTGGCCGCCGGGGCGCGGAACCGGGCGCTGGCCTGGCTGTTGGCCTCGGTCGGGGTGCTGGATGACCCGGATGCCGCGGTCGAGGCGTACCTGCGGCAGTGCTCGGTCCTGGTCAGCGCCCACGATCTGGCCGTGATGGGGGCGACGCTGGCCAACCGGGGCGTGCAGCCGATCACCGGGGAACAGGTGCTGAGCCCGGAGGTGGCCGAGCGGGTGCTGTCGGTGATGATGACCTGCGGCATGTACGACGATGCCGGGGAATGGATGATCAAGGTCGGGATGCCGGCCAAGTCCGGGGTCGGCGGCGGCATCATGGCCGCCGCGCCCAGCCAGATCGGGATCGGCACTTTCGCGCCGCGGCTGGATCGGCACGGCAACAGCGTCCGCGGCGCACTGATCTGCGAGCGGCTGTCCGACCAGTTCGACCTGCATTTCGCGCGGATCCCCATGCCGCACCACTCGACGGTACGCCGGGTGGTCGACTTCTCCGCCAAGGCCCGACTGGTCGAACTGCAGGGCGACCTGAACTTCCTCGGGATCGAGGCGGCCCTGCAGGCGGTGCTCACCGCGGCCCGGGACCGGCCGGCGGTGGTGGTCGACGTCACCCGGATCAATCACCTGGTCACCCAGGCCCGCGATCTGCTGCCGCAACTGTCCCAGCGGCTGGCCGAGACCGGGCACCGGCTGCTGGTGATCGGGGAGCAGTCCTCGATGCTCGGGCGCGCCACGCTGTGCCGGGACACCGATGAGGCGAAGGAACTGCTCGCCGAGATGCCGGGCTGACTCGGGTGGATCAGCCGCGCCCGGTGAAGTGGTCCATGGTCCGGTTGACGCCGAAGAAGTCCACGACCCGGTCGAACAGGCGTACCGGCAGTACGCGCACCAGCGGCATCACCCCGACCAGCGGCGGCATGATCAGTTCCTGCTTGCCGGCCTCGATGGCGTCGATGATGCGCTCGGCCACGTCCTGCTCGTCCAGGATGGGCAGCAGCTTTGGGAACTTGGTCCGTACGCCGGCGAACATCCCGGTGTTGATGTAGTACGGGGCGACCAGCAGGGTGTTGACGTGGCTGCCCCGGGCCCGCAGCTCACCGCGCAGGGACTCGGTGAACCCGAAGGCGGCGAACTTGCTGGCGGAGTAGTCGGTCTGCTTGGCCACGCCGACGATGCCGGCGGCCGAGGCGATGTTCACGATGGTGCCCCGGTCGCGCTCCTGCATCCCGGGCAGGAATGCCCGGGCGGTCCAGTACAGCGCCAAGGTGTTGACCTCGAAGGTGCGGATGATCGCTTCCTCGGAGGCGTCGAGCAGATCGGCGCCGGTCACCACGCCGGCGTTGTTGATCAACACATCGATGCCGCCAATGGCCTTTGCCGCCTCGGCGACCGCGGCGCGGTCGGCGACGTTGACCACCTGGACCGACGCGGTTCCGCCGATCGCCCGGATCTCGGCCGCGACGGCTTCGGCGGCCTCGCCGGACAGGTCCCACAGGATGACTTCGCCGGCACCGCGGCGGGCCGCTTCCAGGGCCATCCGGCGGCCGATGCCGGATCCGCCGCCGGTGATCAGTACGCGGGTGCCGTGCAGGTCGAGGCCACGATGGCTGGACTTGGTGTTCATCTGCTGTTCCGTTCCTTGGGTCAGAGTCCGAGCGGCCCAGCGTGCAGAACTGCTGCGCCACCTGCCGGGCATGGTCGCGGTTGGTCGACCCACACCCTGGCGTTCAGACCATAGTCGGTGTCGTTCGCCCGGGCGATCGCCTCGGCGTCGTCGGCGACCCGATGGATCGCAACCGGCCCGAGGTTTCGGTGCGGGCCAGGGTCGCTTGCGGTGGTACGTCGGTGCGGATCGTCGGCTGCTGGACCAGCGGGCCCAGATCGGGCCACGCTCGGCCGCCGGCCAGCACCTCTTACGACAGGAGAGTTGTGGGTGTGCTGTCCTGCGACGGGAAAGTTGTGGGTGGGCCGTCCCGCGACAGAAAAGTTGGGCGTGGGCGCTCGTGCGACAGGAAAGTTGGGCATGGGCCGTTCTGCGACAGGAAAGTTGGGCATGGGCCGTTCTGCGACAGGAAAGTTGGGCATGGGCCGTTCTGCGACAGGAAGATCCATCTCGCATGGGCGCGGGTGATCCCGCGGTTGCTCCAACAGGCGCGGGATTCCGTCCCAGTCGCTGGGTCGTCTTTGGCGGTGCGGGAAGCGTGCCACCTGGCCGCGGGGTGCACCCGTCGGCGCCTCAGGTGTCCACGTCCGGGCTGACCTCGCCTCGTGGGTATAGGAGCCCCGGGGCTCACGGTCATCCAGCGCC
>NZ_AUHH01000042.1 GCF_000423085.1 Granulicoccus phenolivorans DSM 17626 = NBRC 107789 = JCM 15570
CACCCCAGACTCAGGCACGGGCCTGGGAGGATCGTGCTATTCGCGGGCCGAGGTGCCGTGCGGCGGGCCGGCGTACCTCCCGCGGGCCCTGCAGGGCCCGCACACCCGAACGCGACCCGCGCACCCACAACTCGGCCCGCGAACCACGAGCTCAACCCGCGAACCGCAGGATCAGCCCGCGAACTCTCCCCTACAGGCCGGTGTCACCCAGCGAGGGCATCGGCGATCGGGGTGTCCCCGGTGTTGAAGGCGATGAACCGACCGATGGTGTCGTCGCGGTGGATGGCCTGGGCCGCCACCTCGGCGACGTCGGCGCGCGGTACCCGGCCGGAGGTGAGGTCCTCGCCGGTCTCGATCCGGCCGGTGCCCGGATCGAGGGTCAGTCCGCTCGGCCCCAGAATCGTCCATTTCAGCCCGGACGCCTTCAGGTGCTGGTCCGCGGCCGCCTTCGCCTCGGCGTACGGGAAGAAGGAGCTCTCCGGATCCACTCCGTGATCGGGACCGGCGCCGAGATAGGAGACCATCAGGTAGCGCCCGACCCCGGCCTGCTCGGCGGCATCCATCGACCGGATCGCCGCATCGCGGTCCACCGCGTAGGTGCGCTGCGGATTCCCGCCGCCGGCCCCGGCCGACCAGATCACCGCATCCTGACCCCGCATCAGCGTGGCCAGCGCCTCGGTGTCCAGGGTCTCGATGTCGGCCACCACGGGGGTGGCACCGGCGGCCGCCACCTCGTCGGCGTGCGCGGGATTGCGGATGATCCCGGTCACCCCATCGCCCATCCGCCGCAGTCGGGGCGCCAATTCGAGCGCCACCTTGCCATGTGCTCCGATCACCAGAATCTTCATGCCCTCCACCGTATCGCCCGGAAGCGATTCGGCACCGGCGCCCACCGGCGCCCCCTAGGCTGAGCGGGTGCATCCGACCATCGGCGAGGCCCTGTCGCCTCGGCCCCGATCCGCCGCAGCGGACGGCCCGCGTACCGGCAACGCGTTGAACTTCGTCCGGCTGCTGCTGGCGGCGACCGTGCTGGTCTCCCACTCGTTCATCACCGCCCCCGATCCGGACCCGACCGGCGGCCGGCTGGAGGCCGCCGGCGACCTCGCGGTCAACGGCTTCTTCGTGATCAGCGGGTACCTCATCGCCGGGTCGCGGTTGCGCACCAGCTTCGGCGGCTACCTGTGGCGCCGGGTGCTGCGCATCTTTCCGGCGTTCTGGGTGGTGCTGATCCTGGTCGCCTTCGTCTTCTCCCCGCTGTACGCCCGGATCGCCGGAGAGCACTGGGTGCCCGAATCCGCACTGGGCTTCGTGACCCAGAACGCCGCCCTGGCTCTGGCCCACCCCGCGATCGCACACACCCTGGTCTCGGCCCCCTACAGCATGGACTGGAACATCCCGCTGTGGACGTTGAGCTACGAGTTCACCGCCTACCTGCTGCTCGGGATCGTGATGCTGATTCCGTTCGTACGCCGGCACCTGCGCGCCGTGTTCACCGCGGGCCTGATCGCCCTGGTGCTGGCGCAACCGATCGCCTACCGGGTGTTGGGGACCTGGGAGCACCGGCTGCTGACGCTGCACGCGCTGCGACTGTTCAGTTTCTTCGCCGCCGGGGTGGTGGCGTACTGCTTCCGGGACCGGATCCGGCTCTACCCCACCCTGGGTGTCGCCGCCGGCCTGCTCACCGTCGGCCTGCATCTGCTCAACCGGCCGAACTGGTACCACCTGCCCCTGACCTACTTCCTGCTGTGGCTGGGGGCGAGCCTGCCGATCCGGCTGGGCACCCGCAACGACATCTCCTACGGGATCTACATCTACGCCTTCCCGATGCAGCGCTTCGTCCACCTGTGGCTGGGCCCGGCCGGGGGCTGGATCGGGCAGAGCCTGCTGGCGTTCGCGATGACCGTGCCCTGGGCGTACGCCTCCTGGCGACTGGTCGAGGCGCCGGCCCTGCGGCTGGTCCGGCTGCGGCTCAGACCCGCGCGTACCGTGCGCGAATGAAGCAGTACACCGCGTAACAGGCGAATCCGGCGGCCAGCACGAGCACCAGCACCTGACCCCAGGGCGCGGCCAGGATCGCCCGGAAGGCACCATCCATGCCCCGCGCGTCCTCCGAGCGACCGGTGATCGCGGCGTTCCCGATCAGGAACCCGGCCACCAGCAGGGCGATCCCCCGCGCGAGGTAGCCGATCGTGCCGATCGCGATCGCCGCGCGACCCGGGTGCTGCACCAACTGCTTGGTGAAGCGGCGGGTGAGGCCGGTCCAGATGTGCTGGACGCCGATCCCGGCCAGCACCGCGCCGGCGATCAGAATCAGCACGAACCCGAACGGCACCGACAGGATGGTCGAGGTGGTCTGTTGGGTCTGCTCGGCCGAGCGCGAATCCCGGTTCACCAGGACGCCGACCGCCGGCACGATGAGAGCGACGGCGCCAGCGGCGTTGCCCAGGTGACTGAGCCGGTCCTTGAGCCCATCGGCGCGAATGGCCTTGGTCAGGTGCAGCACCGCCAGCAGGGCGAGCCCGGCCACCATCAGCAGCATCAGCACCAACCCGACCGGGTTTCCGACCAGCGCCGCGAACGCACCGGCCTGATCGGCGTCCTGCCCAGTACCGAGCCCGAGAGCCAGGCTGACCGCGATCCAGGCGATCAGCAGATGGATCAGACCGCTGGCCACATAGCCGGCCCGGGCTCCCCAGGTGACCACCTTCGAGTCACCGGCCTCCTCGGCGACCTCGCTGACCCCGGCCTTGGTCCGCTCGACCTGCCGCTCCAGATCCCCCATGGGTCCTCCCCGGCCCGCGTGGTGCTCGGCTCAGCTGTAGACGTGCGGTGCGAGCAGCCCGATGTCGGCCAGGTTGCGGTACCGCCCGGCGTAGTCCAGGCCGTAGCCGACGACGAACTCATTGGGGATGTCGAAGCCGACCCACTTGACGTCCACCGCGTTCTCGGCCGCCTCGGGCTTGCGCAGCAGGGTCATGATCTCCAGGCTCGCCGGCTCCCGGGAACGCAGGTTGGACACCAGGTAGGACAGCGTGAGACCGGTATCGATGATGTCCTCCACGACCAGCACGTGCCGGCCATGGATGTCGGTATTGAGGTCCTTCAGGATCCGCACCACCCCCGAGGACTGGGTGCCCGAGCCGTAGGAGGAGATGGCCATCCAGTCCATCTCGCAGTGCACCTTCATCGCGCGCAGCAGGTCGGCCACCACCATCACCGCGCCGTTGAGCACTCCGATGATGAGCAGGTCCTTGCCCGCGTACTCCTCATCGATTTCGGCGGCGATCTCGGCAATGCGCTGGGCGACCTGTTCCTTGGTGAACAGAACGCGGGTCAGATCCTGGCTGATGTCGGCTGCATCCACGGGGTTCAGTCTGGCAGAACGAGCAACCGATTCCCAGCACGCCCAACCTTCAGTCCGGGCAGCTCGATCCGGGCCTGGCCGTGCCAGTTGTCGACCAGGTCAGCGACGGCCCGGACGTGGCCGAAGGTCGGCTCCACCGCCCCGTTGGCGACCAGCCACTGACGCAGTTGGCGATAACGGATCGCCGGTTCGGGCGAGAGGCGGTTGAGCGACAGTTCGTGACCCAGATCCGACAGGTGGGCCCGGGAATCCAGGTAATCGGCATCGGTACGCAGCATGGTCGCGGTGCGGGCCAGCGCCTCGGCGATCCCCGGACCGAGTTGCTCCTCCAGCATCGGCAGCACCGTGCGACGGACCCGGACCCGGGCGAAGGTGGGGTCCTCGTTGTGCGGGTCGTTCCAGTACTTCACGCCGAGCTCGGCACAGGCCGCCTTGGTCACCGCCCGGCGTACGCCGAGGAAGGGCCGCACCAGGCGCCCCCGGCGGACCGGCATCCCCGACAGCGACCGGGCCCCCGACCCGCGGGCCAGCCCGAGCAGGACGGTCTCGGCCTGGTCGTCGAGGGTCTGCCCGAGCAGGACATCGGCGTGCACGGTGGCCGCAATCGCCTCCAGCGCGGCATGGCGGGCGTTGCGCGCCGCGGCTTCGGGCCCCTCCCCGGTGTCGACGACCTCGACGGGCACGACATCGGCGTCCAGGCCGACCTTGCGCGCGCGCTCGGCGGCCTTGGTGGCCACGTCCCCGGACCCCTTCTGCAGACCGTGGTCGATGACCACGGCGCGGGCGCCCTGGCCGCGGCGTTTGGCGACCACGGCGACCGCGCCGGCCAGCGCGAGCGAGTCCGGTCCGCCCGAACAGCCCACCAGCAACTGGTCGGACCCGACTGCCGCGTCCACCGCGGCGACCAGTTCGAGCATCGCCGGTCCCAGAGCCTTACGTGCCATCGGTGTCTCCCATTCTGCTGAGCCAGATCTCGGGGGCGGAGATCTCGGCGGTGGTGGGCAGGGTGCGCGGTGAGCCCCAGACCCGGTTGAAGCCCGCCAGACCGACCCGATCGATCACGGTGGCACAGAATCGGGCACCGTCGCGATACTGGGCCAGCTTCAGATCCAGGCCCAGCGCGCGGCGGATCACCGCATCCGGGCCGGTCGCCTCGCGCCGAGCGTTGAACCGGGCACGGATGGTCGCGACCGACGGAATCACCGTCGGCCCGACGCGGTCCATCATGACGTCGGCATGCCCCTCCAGCAGCGACATCAGCGCGGTCACCTCCCCCATCAGCTCCCGGACCTCGCCGCTCGGCAGCAGATCGAGCAGCGTCCGCTCCGATCGGGGCAGCTGGCGCAGGATCTGACCCAGGCCGATCTCCTCGATCTGGTCGGAGAAGCCCAGCAGGCGTTGCACCAGGCCCCGGAAGTACGCCACCAGCCACGGGTGGGCCCCGAACTGGGCGCGATGGGTGGCCTCGTGCAGGGTGACCCAGAGCCGGAAGTCGGCCGGGTTCAGCGCCAGCCGCTGCTCGATCAGCGCGATGTTGGGGGCCAGCAGCAACAACTGGCCGCCCCCGGTGAACGGGTCGTACTGCCCCAGCACCCGGGTGGACAGCCAGGCGACCAGGCTGCCGGCCTCCACGGCGTTGACGCCGACGTTGTCCTCCCCGATGTCGGCGAACAGCTCGGCCAACCAGTCCAGGGTGTACGCACCCCAGGTGGTCCGGTCGATCACCCGGATCGCGGTCGGTTCGACCGGGCCGAAGCCGGTCACCTCCGCCACCAGAGGCTCGGCGCGCAGCGCACAGGCGAGGACGTCCTCGACCACCGCGCTCGCCCCGGCCGCATCGATCGGGGGCCCGGGACGGGTCAGCCGGGCGGCGGTCCGCTTGGCCCGGCCCCAGTTCACCCCGTCAGCCACGGTACGCCCGGGCTGCGGTCGGTCGGGGTGGCTGGGCGCGATCTGGGGGCACGAGCATGTCCCCCAGTCTTGCACCCGGCTCTGACACACCGGCTCAACCCCGGCAGCCACAGGTGGCCAGCGCGGTGGCGGCACGGTCCAGCCAGACCCGGGTACGGTACTCGTCCTGTTCCCCGTTCACGATGAAGGCGAACACCACCATCGAGCCGTCGCGGGTGGGCACCAGCCCGGCCAGGGAGTGCACATTGGTCAGCGTCCCGGTCTTGCCGCGGACCAGCCCACGACCGGCCTGGCTGCCGTCCTCGACGAACCGGTTCAGCAGGGTCCCCTCGGCCCGGGCCACCGACATGCCGGTGATCAGCGGACGCAGCTTCTCGTGCTCGGGCTGGGAGGCCGCGAGGATGGCGCGGGTCAACGTGTTGGGGCTGGTCAGGTTCTCCCGGGACAGTCCGGAGCCGTCGACCACCTTCATCCCGTCGGTCCAGACCCCGAGCTGCTGCAGCGTCTCCCGGGTGGCGGTCTGGGCGTCGGCGATCGATCCGCTGCGACCGCCGCTGCGACCGATCTGGCGGAACAACACCTCCGCCCCGTCGTTGTCGGAGTGCACCAGGACCTGCTCGACGATGTCGGACAGCGTCCGCGAGTGGTGGGTGGCGATCTCGGTGGCCGATGCGGGTGCCTGCTGGGCGGTCACGCCGTTCACCGTGATGCCCTGCCCGCGCAGCGCCTCGGCGTACACGTCGGCGGCCTTGCGGGACGGGTCGGCCTCGCGTACGCCGACACTGTCCACGCTCGGGGTCACCAGGCCCTTGTCGATCCACAGCGAACTGGTCGGGGTCACCATGTTGGTGTAGGTGCCGCGCCAGTCGGGGTTCCAGCCGGTGCCGGTGAACAACGAGGTGTCGTAGCCGAGTTGCACCTGGGTCACCCCGCGCTGCTTCAGGGCCGCCGCGGCCTGCTGGCCGTGCTGGGTCAGTTCGTCGCGGGTCAGGAACGGGTCGCCGCCGCCGACCAGCCACAGCTGGTTGCCCGCCAGCACCGAGCGGGTGTCGAAGGTGTGTTCGGGTCCGTACAGTTGCAGCGCCGCCACGGTGGTGAGCACCTTCTGGGTCGAGGCCGGGGTTCCCGAGCCGGAGCCGTTGGCGTCGAACAGGACCCGGCCGTCGGCGGCGTCCAGGACCTCACCGAACAGCTGCCCGCCGGGCAGGTCAGCGGTCCGCAGGCTCTGGGTGACCTGCTCCGCGTTGAGCCCGCTCGCCCGGGTGGCCGTGGCCAGCACCGGGTCGCCGGGAGCCACCGGGAGCGCGGCGGGGTCCGGCGGCTGGTCGAAGGTGCCCGGAGCAATGGTCGGGGAACCCCCATCGATCCACAGGCCGGTGGCATACAGCGCCCGCTCCCCGAGGAAGCGGAATCCGCCGGTCACCGCGCCGAGCACGACCACGAGCACCACCGCGCCAACGATCATCCAACGCACGGTCGGCCGGGCCCGGGACGTCTTGTCTGCCCGCTCGACCATGCGACTCTCCATTCTTCGCGCTAACCTCGATCCAACCGCTCCCACGCTGTGCTCCGGGAGTGTGAGTCGTGAACATGTCAACCATAGGGAGAGTCACCGGTGACTGAAGAATTCTCCGCGCCCGCCGGCCACGAGGCAAGCACGCCGCCGAAGGGCATCCACTTCGACGTGACCGTGGAGATCCCGCGGGGCACCAAGAACAAGTATGAGCTTGATCACGCCACCGGCCGGATCCGGCTGGACCGGACGCTGTTCACCTCGACCCAGTACCCGAACGACTACGGCTTCATCGAGGGCACCCTGGGCCAGGACGGCGACCCGCTGGATGCGCTGGTACTGATCCCGGAGTCCACCTTCCCCGGCTGCCTGATCGAGTGCCGCGCCATCGGCATGTTCCGGATGACCGACGAGGCCGGCGGCGATGACAAGGTGCTGTGCGTCCCCACCGACGACCATCGCCGCGACCACCTGCAGGATCTGGACGACGTCCCGACCCACACGATCCTGGAGATCGAGCACTTCTTCACCGTCTACAAGGACCTCGAGCCGGGCAAGTCGGTCGAAGGTGCGGTCTGGGTCGGTCGCGAGGAGGCCGAGGCGGAGATCCACGCGTCCTTCGAACGCGCCAAGGGCACCAGCTACGAGCACAAGCACGTGAACCTGTACTGAGCCACCGCCCAGCAGGTCCCCGACGGGCCGGACACCACCCGGTGTCCGGCCCGTCGGCGTTGTGGTGCGCCGGCCACGCGATGCGCGAGACTGTGCCCATGCGGTATCTGATGCTGATTGCCCCCGCCAGCAATCGGGCGTACGCCCAGGGGGCCGATCGGCTCGCGGCCGCGGAGTTGGCGATCTGCACCCACGCGCGGACCGAGGTCGAGGTGACCGAACTGGCCGGGGTGGGCTATCTGCGGTTCGCGACCGAAGAGCCGCTGAGTGCGGCCCAGTTGCTGATCGTGGCGCGCCAGTCGACCTTCCTGGCGCTGTTCGAACTGACCGCCGAGGACCTGCTGCGGCCGGTGCCGGTGCCCGCGGCGACCCTGTTCGACGACGATCTGCTGACCATTCCGAAGTATCCGGGCAAGACCAATGAGCAGTTCACCCGGCTGCTGGTGAACATCACCCTGGCCGCGGTCCAACGGCCGGCCGCGGACACACCGTGGACGGTGCTGGATCCGCTGGCCGGGCGCGGCACGACCGCCGCGGTGGCGCTCACCCTGGGCCTGAACGCCGCCGGCGTCGAGGGGGATCAGAAGTCGGTCGAGGCGATGAGTGCGTTCTGGAAGACCTGGTTGCGCCGCAAACGACTGAAGCATTCCGCGGACATGTCCCCGGTACGCCGTGACGGCAAGAGCCTGGGGCGGCGCTTCGACGCCACGGTCCAACCGCCGGACGCCCCCGAGCGGCCCCGACTCGAACTCACCGTCTTCACCGGGGACACCCGGCAGTCGGCGAAGCTGTTCGGCAAGCGGCGGTTCGAAGCGATCGTGACCGATGCCCCCTACGGGGTGGTGCACGGGGCGAGCACCGATGTCCGCGGGGTCTCCGGGAAGCGTGATCGTTCCCCGGCCGGGCTGCTGCGCGAGGCGATTCCGGTGTGGGCGAGTCAGCTCAAGCCCGGGGGCGCGCTGGGGATCAGTTGGAACACCCACGGACTCACCCGCGAAGAGCTGGCCGAGATGATGGCCGGGGCCGGGCTGGAGGCGCTGCAGGACGGGCCGTGGCTGCGCTTCGGGCACCGGGTCGACTCCTCGATCCAGCGCGATGTCCTGGTTGCCCGGCGTCCGATCGACCAGAACGAGCAGTAACTCGCGGCAAGGCTGCGCGGTTGAGCCCGCCGACAGTGCGGTTTGGATAGGCTCGAGACATGCCCCAGGCACGACTTCTCCTGCTCATGCGCCATGCCGAAGCCGCCGACTTCGCCCCCGGCCTCGATGATTCCGATCGTCCGTTGACCCGGCGGGGCCAGGACCAGGCGCGTGCGGTGGGTGCGGCGCTGGCCGAGCACGGCGTACGGATCGATCAGGTGCTGTGCTCCAGTGCCGCCCGGACCCGGCAGACCCTCGATCTGCTCGGCGTGCAGGCGCCGGTCACCTTTACCTCCGAGCTCTACAACGCGGGCTCCCAGGCGATCCGGGAAGAGATCGGGCTGCTGGCGGATTCGGTGTCGGTGGCGCTGGTGCTGGGGCACGCGCCGGGGATTCCGACCCTGGCGCACGACCTGTCCGATGAGCGCAGCGATCCCGAGTTGCGGGAGCGGATCGCGCGGGGATACCCGACCTCGACGCTGGTGGCGATCGAGTTGGACGGAAACTGGAACGAGTTGCGCAGCGGGAAACTGATCTGGGCCGCGCAGGGCTGAGGCGCGGCTCGCCCGGGTCCGTCCCGAGCCCCGCGGCAGCGCAGTAAGATGTCCGGGCATGGATGCAGTTGTGTCGCAGGCCGCCAGTCTCTTGCGCGGCGCCCTCGCCGAGGATCGCCGTCAGGTACTCGGGCTGGTCGGACCACCCGGATGTGGCAAGTCGACCCTGGCGGAGAAGCTGCGCCGGGACCTCGATGAGCTCTATCCCGGCCGGGTTGCGGTGATCGGGCAGGACGCCTTCCACCTGGCGCAGGCAGTGTTGGCCCGGCATGATCTGGATCACCTGAAGGGCGCCCCGGAGACCTTCGACGCGCGTGGCTTCGTCTCGTTGCTGCAGCGGGTGCACACCGAGGCGGCCTATCGGCTGTACGCCCCGGTGTTCCATCGCCAACTGGAGGAATCGATCGCGGCCCAGGCCGAGATCGGGCCCGCGGTCCGGCTGGTCATCGTCGAGGGCAACTATCTGCTGCTGGATGTGCCGCCGTGGCAGAAGATCCGCGATCTGTGCACCGAGGTCTGGTACCTCGATCTCCCCGATGATGTCCGGCAGCGCCGGTTGATCGGGCGCCGGGTCGAGCACGGGATGCCCGAGGCCGAAGCGACCCGACGGACCCTGGGCCCCGACGAGCAGAACGCCGAACTGGTGGCCACCACCCGGGCGTACGCCGATCGGGTGCTGATCCGCCCGGACGACTGAGGTGGGCGGGTGGAGCCACCTACCGGGATCGAACCGGTGACCTACGCTTTACGAGAGCGTCGCTCTACCTACTGAGCTAAGGTGGCACGCCGAGCAGCGTCGGCCCGCCGAGTATACCCAGACATGCCGCGCCCGGAGCAAACGCGCGCGTTGTCTCATCCACAATGCCCGCGCGGGGTGCGTGCGTGGCTCAGTTCACGGTGCCCGCCGGCAGTGCGCCCGGTCGGTTCGGGGCGATCGGGCTTCGGTCCGGTCAGACAGCGTCACCGTTGGGCGGGCAGCTTCGGTGCGCCGTGACGCTGGGTTTCCGATGGTGACGTTGGGTGGGTGTGGTGACGTTGGGTGGGTGTGGTGACGCTCGATCCCGTCCGGTGACTTGCTGAGAGTCCGACCGGAGACTTGCTGAGAGTCGGGGTGATCCTCTTCGCGGGCCGGCGGCGCGGGACTAGCATCGAAACGCACCGGCCCGGCGTACGGTGTGCACCTGCTCGGCTCCGGGGACGGCTGACCGTTCCCGCACCGGACCGGAACGCCGGTCTTCCGGAGGAGTCTCCCATGATCGGTTCCCAGATCCGCCGCCGCGCGGCCCAGGTCATCGCCCCGGGGATCGCCCGGGTCGCCGAGGAGGTCGTGGCTGCGCTCAACGCGGACTCCACAACCGCCGCACCGGCCGCGCTCGACCGGATCTGTGCCGAGGCGACGGCGCAGGTGCCCTTCTATCAGCGGCTGGGTGCCGAGGACTTCTCCGGGATGCCGGTGGTCAACAAGGCCATGATGCAGGAGCGTCCGGAGGACTTCCGGT
This sequence comes from Granulicoccus phenolivorans DSM 17626 = NBRC 107789 = JCM 15570, assembly GCF_000423085.1. Lineage (GTDB taxonomy): Bacteria > Actinomycetota > Actinomycetes > Propionibacteriales > Propionibacteriaceae > Granulicoccus > Granulicoccus phenolivorans. Next base: position 10,653 of record NZ_AUHH01000042.1, read on the forward strand.
CCACCGCGGTGGACCCCAAGAAGCTCTCCTCCACCACCACCTCGGGGTCGACCGGTACGCCGTTCCGGGCCTGGTTCGACCCGGTGAAGGTGACCCGGCACCGCGGCCAGCTGGCCGGTTCCTACCAATACCTGGGGGTCGATCCGTTCGGCTGGTTCGTCCACTCCCGGGCCTGGAGCCATGTGTCGCCCGCGCTGCGGATGCGGTACGCCCTCAAGGGCCAGTATCTGTACGCCGGCGAGCGCGACCCGGCGACCGTCGCGGCGGTGGCGCAGTGGATGACCCGGCACCCCGGGGTGACCCTGATGGGGTACTCCTCCTACATCGAGGATCTGCTGCACGGTCTGGAGGCGGGCGGTTTCACCTTCCCCGCCGGCACGGTGGGCACCGTGATGGGTGGGTCCGAGCCGTCGACGAGCTATCTGGCCACCGGATCGCAGCGGCTGTTCGGGGTCACTCCGCACATGCGCTACGCCAACATGGAACTGGGCGTGATGGCGGTGACCGGCCCGGACCTCACCGCGTACCGGATCGACACCAGTTCCTTCCATGTCGAGGTCCTCGAGGAGGACTCCGACACCCCGGCGGCCCCCGGCCGGGTCGGCCGCGTCGTGGTGACCGACCTGTTCAACACCGCGATGCCGTTCATCCGCTATGACACCGGCGACCTGGCCCGGTTCGCGGTCAACGACTCCGGACAGCCGGTGCCCAACGTGCTCACCGAACTCAGCGGCCGGCGCTTCGACATCCTGGTCGCCGGTACGCCGCAGGCACCCCGGCGGGCCAGCGCCCTGCTGCTGCCCGATGACCAGATTCTCGAGGCAGGCCCGATCCGGCAGTTCCAGCTGCGGCAGACCGGCGTCGGGCGGTTCACCTGGCTGCTCAACGCCGAGCCGGCCGACGGGATGGAGCCCGTCCTGCGCGGCATTCTGGACGACGTGGTCGGCGACATCGTGGAATGCCGCTTCGTCTACACCGAAGAAATTCCGATGATGAACTCGGGCAAGCGCAAGCTGTTCGTCAATGAGATGGCCGACATCGAGACGGTGCTGGCGACCGCCGACTGACCGCTCCCGGACCGCGCCTCAGAAGTTGTCGGCCCGGTTGCGCCGGTGCCGGGCCTTCTTGCGCGGCGGCGCATCGCTGCGCTGTTCGTACGCCGCCCGCGCCGCACACGCGTCGGCCCGTGCACACTCGGTCACCTCGCCGGTGGCGCTCAGGCGCAGCACCACCGCATCGGCGGGGACGCTGTGCCCGATCACGGTGGCGGTCCCCTCGTCGGTGAGGACCTTCGCGCCCTTGGCCGGGGCCTCCCGGACGAACTCCTCGTACAGCGGATGTTCGTACTTCAGGCAACACATCAGCCGGCCGCAGGCGCCCTGGACCCGCATCGGGTTCGGCGGCAGATCCTGGTCCTTGGCCAGCCGCATCGAGATCGGTTCGAAGGACTTGGCGAAGGTGGCGCAGCACAGGTCCCGGCCGCAGGACCCGATGCCGCCGGTGATCTGGGCCGCCTCGCGCGAGCCGATCTGCCGCAGGTCCACCCGGGCCCGGACCGCCCGGGCCAGTTCGCCGACCAGGGCGCGGAAGTCGACCCGGCCGGGTGCGGTGAAGTAGACGACGGCGAGCCGTTCGTTCTTCCGGGTGGCCCCCTCGGGATGGTCGATCCAGTCCACCCCGACGACCTTCATCGGCAGCTTCTGCTGGCGGATCAGCCGGTTGGCGGTCACCCGGAGCTGGTCGCGCTGGTGTCGGTTCGCCGCATCGCGGGCCAGGTCGGCGGCCTCGGCGCGGCCGGCGCACCGGGGCAGGTCGCCGAAGCCGTCCCCGGATTCGGCCTCCTCCGGCGCCCACACGCACCAGGCGACCTCGGCGCCGCCCTCCAGGGTGGGCACCAGTACCCGCTCCCCCACCCGGTAGTCCCCGTCGCCGGGGTCGATGTAGTGCAGTCGTCCGTGGCGTTCGAACGCCACTGCCATCACCCGAGCCATTCACTCACCCTAGCGCTCCCGATGCCGCCGGTCGGTTGCCGACCGACATCCCCGGACCGGACGCACCGCGGCCCGCCCCGGAAATCCGGGACGGGCCGCGTGTGGTTCGGGTGCCGCCGGCTCACTTGCTGGCGGCGCGGCGGCGACGCATCGCCCCGTCCACGCCCCAGGCGCCGCCGCCCAGGCAGAGCAGCAGCAGGCCGCAGCCGGCCAGGACCAGTTCGAATTCGCCGGTCAGCGCGTACCCGTGGAAGGGGTTGCCGAGCCAGTGGATGAAGACCAGCGACATGATCGCGATCGCGGCCAGACCCAGTCCGGCGACGCGGGTGAACACCCCGAAGATCAGCGTGATCGCGATCGCGATCTCCGCACCGGCCAGCACGTACGCCACCGGTTCGGCCGGCAGATAGTCGGTGATCGCGGTGGTGTTCAGCATCTGCACGGTGTCGCTGTACTGGATCAGATGCGCCAGGCCGTGCAGCCCCATCACCGCAGCCAGGATGATCCGGAACAGGAACAGCCCCAGCGAGGCGTACCACTTGTCGGTGGTCCGGGTCGCGACCACGACCGGGGCCGGCGTCGGCCGCTGATCGGTCAGCTGCTCGGGCTGGCGGCGCCGATTGCCCAGCGCCTTGTCGCGTTCGGCACGACGGCGATCCCGCTCGGCGAGCCGTTCGGCGTCCGGGTCCTGTTTGGCCTGGTCGGGATCGGACTTGCGGGCCGACGGCAGCGGGCGGGTCTCGTCCTCGGGCACCTCATCGCGGTAGAGGTACTTCCAGCCCTTGCGTTTGCTGTCGGTGACCGGCTGCTGATCGGCGGTGTCCTCCTCCGCCCCGCCGGCGGCGGTGACCTCGGCGGCGTCCATCAGGGTGGTGGCCTCGGGGTCGTCGCGATCGGTGGTGCGCGGACGTTTGCCGGCCGGGTCGGCGGTGGCCGACGACTTGGCGTCCACCTCGTCGGAGACCATCTCGTCGGTGGTTCCGTCGGCGTGGTTCCGGAAGATGGTGCTCACGGATCCTCCAAAAGATAGCTGCAGGGAAAGGCTAGACCGATCGTTACAGTCAGCCCCTCACTTATCTGGGATCGACACGCGCCACACTCGCCACAGCAGGCTCAGGAGGGGTCAGCGGCCCCGGAATGGTCCGCCGAGGGTCAGCATGAGGGCCTCCATGGCCAGCAGCGGGTTGACCGCGCCCTCGATGTCGGTGCGGCACTGCAGGATGGCGTCGATGCAGGCCAGCGTCTTCTCCGGGGTAGTCCGCCGCGCCAGGGCCGTGATCGTCTCGGCCGCCTCGGCGTTGATCAGCGGCACCTCCGCCGCGATCTGGGCACTGAGCACATCCCGGTAGAAGCCGGTCAGCTCGGTCAGGGCGAAGTCGAGCTGGTCGCGCACCATCCGGGTGGCGCGCTTCTTCTGCTCCTCCTCCAGTTCCTTGAGCGCCTTCTGGGCGGCGGCCAATTGTTTGGGCTTCACGCCGGTGGTGCCGACCCCCAGGGCGGTCTCCAGGGCCGCCCGCTCCCGGGCGTCGAGTTCGGCGGTCTGCCGGGCAGCTTCCTCCTTGCCGGACTCCACCAGGTGCTCGGCGGCATTCAGGCAGGAGCCGATGTCGCGCAGCCGGCCCGGGATCTGCAACACCGCGTGCCGCCGGTTGCGGGCCGCCTCGTTGCGGGCGAGAGCGCGGGCCCGGCCGATGTGCCCCTGCGCCGCCCGGGCCGCGAAGGCCGCGGTCGACGGGTCGATCCCGTCGCGCCGGATCAGCAGTTCGGCGACCGCGGCGTCCGGGGGCGTACGCAGGCTGAGCTTGCGGCAGCGGGATCGGATGGTGACCAGAACGTCGTCCGGCGTCGGGGCGCAGAGCAACCAGACCGTACGCGCCGGCGGTTCCTCGATCGCCTTGAGCAGCGCATCGGCGGCCGGGTCGGTCAGCCGGTCGGCGTCCTCGATCACGATGATCTGATAGCGCCCGACACCGGGGCGCAGCGACGCGGTCTGGATCAGCTCCCGGACCTCGTCGACGCCGATGCTGAGACGTTCGGTCTGCAGCAGGGTGACATCGGGGTGCGCGCCGGACAGCGTACTGCGACAGTGCTGACAGGTGCCGTCGCCGTGATTGGGGCATTGCAGCGCGGCCGCGAAGGCCCGGGCGGCATTGGAGCGCCCCGACCCCGGGGGCCCGGTGATCAGCCAGGCATGACTCATCGCGTGCCGGCCCTCGATCACCGCGCGTTGCAGGGTCGCCACGGCCCGGGGCTGCCCGACCAGGTCGGCCCACACGCCCGGCGCGGCGGTCTCGGTGGTCATGGCTCCATCCTGCCCGGGCGTGCTGACAGATCCGACCACTCCGCCTGCCGGCGCCGCGCAGCCAGGTTGTCCAGCAGCGGGCGGACCCGGGCGCGGACGGCCTCCTCGATCCGGTCGCGGCTGTCCCGGGCGGGCAGCACCAGGTAATGGTCGGGATCGGCGGCGGCCAGATCCAGGAAGGCCTGCCGGACCGCCCGGTGGAACTCCAGCGATTCCGCCTCGAGCCGGTCCTTGCCCGCCTTCTGCGACACCGCATCCTCCGGACGCACATCGAGCAGCACGGTCAGATCCGGGCGCAGGCCGTCGGTGGCCCACTCGTTGAGCTGGACCAGGTCGCCGTGCCCGAGCGTACGCCCGACCCCCTGATAGGCCAGGGAGGAATCGACGTAGCGATCACTGATCACGATCCGGCCCGCGTCGAGGGCGGGGAGCAGCACCTCCGCGACATGCTGGGCCCGGTCGGCGGCGTACAGCAGGGCCTCGGCCCGCGGGGCCAGCCGGTCGTGGGCCGGGTCGAGCAGGATCCGCCGGATGTGGCTGCCGATCGGGCTCCCGCCGGGCTCCCGGGTGCACACCACCTGTTCCCGGCAGTCGGTCTCCAGCCAGCGGGCCAACCGTTGGGTCTGGGTGGTTTTCCCGGCCCCGTCACCCCCCTCGAACACCAGGAAAAGGCCGGCTGCCGCCTCGGCGCGCATCAGTCACCCCAGTCCAGTTCCTTGACCCACTCGGGCCAGTTCGCCAGGAATTCGGTGCGCGCCTCGAGTTGGCCGACCAGTTGCTGTTCGTAGTCGCGCCCGGCGGCGAACGCGTCCTCCGGGCTCAGCCCGCTGATCGCGGCCAGCGCGGCCTCCCGCTCCACCAGCAGACACTCGCCGAGGGCGGCGTACACCCGCTCGGCGCGCTTGCTCAGCCGCTGCCCCGCCTTGGTCTGCGGCAGGATCGAGCAGACGTCGACCAGATGCGCCGACCGGTCCCGGGCGGTTCGCCAGTCCGCGTCGGAGGAAGTATGGGTGAGCCGCCCGGCGCTGTCCTTCAGCTCCTTCAGCGCCATTTTGGCCAGGGTCCGCATCCCGCGCCCGGTCGGGTCGAGGCTGTGCGAGCCCAGCCGGGGTGCGCGGGTCGCGGTGACCAGATCATCCAGCAGGTGCCAGTACGCGTCGGAGTCGAGTTGGCGGACCGCGTCGGCTACCGGGACGTCGGTGAGCCAGCGCAGCCCCGGGATCAGCGAACTCACCCAGTTCGCGTCCAAATAGCCGCTCATCCCGCGCAGTTCGCTGCGCAGCGCGGCCAACTGGCGCAGAATCCCCTCAGGACCGTCCTCGCCGATCCGGTAGGACAGGTCGGCCAGGGTGAGCTTGCGCAACCGCGCCGCCAGCAGCGCCGACACATAGGTTTCCAGGGGCGAATCCGGGTCCCACGACGGCGGCTTGGGCAGATCGGTCGCTCCGATCGCCGGTGGGCCCAGGCGCTGCGCCAGGGTCGGGAAGCTCGGCACCCGTGCCCCGCCGACGGCCAGCAACTGCTCGGTCAGCCAGGTCAGCGCCTCGTAGCTGAGCGCCACCGAGGAGGTGAGGGTCACCTCCCGATAGCGGTTGGTGGTCATCCCGCCCCGGCGTACGTGCACGGCATCGCTGCGTACCCAGGCAATCGGCTGTTGTTGCGGGTTGCGCAGCTCGTACTCGGTGCGGTGGCAGGTCAGCGTCGCGGTCGGCCCGATCGCGGCCCCGCGCCGGAAGGGGCGGATCACCGCCTCGAGCTCGGGGGGTGTCTCGGCGCCGGCCAGCGGGGCCACCTTCTCCACCGGCAGTTGCGGAGCCCAGTCCGGGGCAGCCAGGTAGACCTCGTTGCGGCCGTCGGTGTTGCGGATCGCGAGCACGATGCCGGCACGCAGCAGTCGGTCGTCGCTGGCGTCGAGCACGTTGACGTTCATCGTGTACGATCCGCCCGCCCCGGCTCGCAGGGTCAAGGTGGTCAGCCCCAACTCCGGATTGGCCAACTGTGCCGAGGCGGAGGAGTACGGCATCTCGAACCGCCGAACCGGGTGCAGCACGGCGCGACGCGACCGGTTGCCCTTCGCCATTTCGTCCCTGTCCTGTAGTTGTCGGTCCTGCTCTTCGTCGTGCTCGTCCGGTGCCGGGTCGGTTCCGGATTCGTCCTGCGGTGTGCTCACTGTGCCGGCGACTCACTGGGCGCAGCGGCGGCCTTCGCCGCGGTTCGCGGCACCGTCGTGGACTTCTTGGCCGCCGTGGTCTTCTTGGCCGCCGTGGTCTTCTTGGCGGCCGTGGTCTTCTTGGCCGCCGTGGCGGTGGTCTTCTTCGCGGGCGCCTTCTTGGCCGTCGTCTTCTTCGCGGGCGCCTTCTTGGCCGTGGCCTTCTTCGCCGGCGCCTTCTTGGCCGCGGCCTTCTTCGCCGGTCCCTTGGCCCGTTTCTCGGCCAACAGCTCCGCGCCTCGCTCGGGGGTGATCTCCTCGACCGAGTCGTCGCGACGCAGGGTCGCGTTGGTCTCCCCGTCGGTCACGTAGGGGCCGAAGCGGCCGTCCTTGACCACCATCGGCCGCCCGCTGGTCGGATCGGCGCCCAGCTCCTTCAGCGGTGGCTTCGCCGCGGCCCGACCCCGCTGTTTGGGCTGGGCGTACAACTCCTCGGCCTCGGCCATGGTGATCGAGAAGATCTGATCCTCACTGGCCAGCGACCGGGAGTCGGTGCCCTTCTTCAGGTAGGGACCGTAGCGCCCGGTCTGCGCGGTGATCTCGGTGCCGTCCTCGGTCGTGCCGACCACCCGGGGCAGGCTCAGCAGCGCCTGCGCCTGTTCCAGGGTGATGGTGTCGATCGCCATCGACTTGAACAGCGAGGCGGTGCGCGGTTTGGCCGACTTGGGCGCGTCCTCCGGCAGGACCTCGGTCACATAGGGTCCGAAGCGCCCGTTGCGCGCGACCAGGGGCAGGCCGGTATCGGGATCGACGCCGAGTTCGCGCTCCTCCCCCATCGGCTTGGCCAGCAGTTCCCGGGCCTTCTCCAGGGTCAACTCGTCCGGCGGCAGATCGTCGGGCACATTCGCCCGCTTCTCGGTGGCCGCCTCCTCGACATAGGTGCCGTAGCGGCCCACCCGCACCGCGATGCCGGAGTCCTCGGCGTCCAGGTCGCCGGGCCGCTCCACCCCGATCGGGAAGGTCGAGAGCTTGCGGGCATCGATGTCGCCCAACTCGGTGACCAGTTCGTGCAGGCCGGGTTCGCCCCCGTCATGGTCGCCGAACCAGAACTCCTTGAGCACGTTCAGCCGGTTCATGTCGCCCTTGGCGACCTCGTCGAGGTCGTCCTCCATCGCGGCGGTGAACTTGTAGTCGACCAGGTGGGGGAAGTTCTCCTCCAGCAGCCGGGTGACCGCGAAAGCCAACCAGGTCGGGACCAGCGCGGACCCCTTCTTGAACACGTAGTCCCGGGAGGTGATGGTGCGGATGATCGACGCGTAGGTCGACGGGCGGCCGATCTCCAGTTCCTCGAGCTTGGCGACCAGGGTCGGTTCGGTGTAACGCGCCGGCGGCCGGGTCTCGTGGCCGGAGGCGGTCACCTCCTCCGGGCGCAGTTCCTGCCCCTGGGTCAGTTGCGGCAGGCGTGCCTGGGTCTCCTCGGCGTCCCCTTCGGTCACCCCGGCCTGGTAGGCCTTGAGGAAGCCGGGGAACGTGATCGTACGGCCGGAGGCGACGAACTCACAGGCCTCGGCGGTCTCCGGGAAGGCCGGACCGATCGCGGCCCGGGTGAACGGCTGGGCGGCCCGGGCCTCGATCCGCACCGTCATCGTCTCGCCCTTGGCATCGGCCATCTGCGAGGCGAGGGTGCGCTTCCAGATCAGTTCGTAGAGCCGGAAGCGGTCCCCGGTCAGCCCGGTCTGCGCCGGGGTCGCGAAAGCCTCACCGGCCGGCCGGATCGCTTCGTGGGCCTCCTGGGCGTTCTTCACCTTGGAGTTGTAGATCCGCGGGCTCGGCGGGAGGAAGGAGTTGCCGTAGAGCTGGGCGATCTGGGAGCGCGCCGCCTGGATCGCCTGCGAGGACAGGGTCACCGAGTCGGTACGCATGTAGGTGATGAAGCCGCCCTCGTAGAGCTCCTGGGCCACCGACATCGTCCGCTGCGAGGTGAACCCCAACTGCCGCCCGGCGTCCTGCTGCAGGGTGGTGGTGCGGAACGGGGCGTACGGGCGACGGGTGTAGGGCTTGGCCTCCACCGAGGTGACCCGGAACTTCGCATCCTCCAGGGCGGCAACCAGGCCGGTGGCCGTGGTCTCGTCGAGGTGCACCAGCTTCTGGTCGGTCAGTTTTCCCGACGCGTCGAAGTCGCGGCCCTGGGCGATCTTCTGCTCCCCGATGCCGACCAGCCGCGCGGGGAACTGGGGCGGTTCGGCCTCGGCCCCGGCATCGAGCACGGCGTCCAGGTCCCAGTAGGAGGCGACCTTGAACGCGATCCGCTCCCGCTCGCGGTCGACCACCAGGCGGGTCGCGACCGACTGCACCCGGCCCGCGGACAGGCCCGGCTTCATCTTGCGCCACAGCACCGGGGAGACCTCGAAGCCGTAGAGCCGGTCCAGGATTCGCCGGGTCTCCTGGGCATCGACCAGGTCGGTATCGAGTTCGCGCGGGTTCGCCACGGCCTGCTGGATCGCCTGCGGGGTGATCTCGTGGAAGACCATCCGCTTCGCCGGCACCTTCGGCTTCAGTTCCTGCAGCAGGTGCCAGGCGATCGCCTCCCCCTCGCGGTCACCGTCGGTGGCGAGCAGGAGTTCGTCGGATTCGGCCAGGGCGTTGCGCAGTTCGCGCATCGTCGACTTCTTGTCAGCCGGAACGACGTAGATCGGCTCGAAATCGTTGTTGACATTGACCCCGGTGCGCGCCCACTTCTCACCCTTGTATTTGGCGGGTACGTCGGAGGCACTGGTGGGCAGATCGCGGATGTGACCACGGCTCGACTCGACGATGTAGTCGTCGCCGAGATAGCTGCCGATCTTGGTCGCTTTGGTGGGCGACTCGACAATCACCAGAGTGCGAGGGGAAGCCTTCGATGCCAACAGATGTCCTTAATGCCAGGTCGGGTCAGCTTAGCCCGACAGGTTCCGGCTCCGTGCAGCCTACTGGCCCACGGAATACCGCGCCGTCGCTCCGGGGGTTGCCCGGACGCACGACGGACTTCAGTGCACCAGCAGTGAGTCGGCGATCAGCGTACGCAGGACCGGTTCGAGGTCGGCACGCAGGGCTCCCGGATCGAGGTCGAGGAGTCCGGCGACCGCATCGCTGAGCTCGCCCAGGGTGAGGTCGCCGTCGCAGGCGCCGACCACGCCGGCGGCCGCGGTGTCCAGTTCGGCGGCCCGGCAGAATCCGCGCCGGTCGCGCAGCACGACATGGTTGGGATCGGCCGCTCCGGGCTCGCCCAGGGTCTCCTGGACCACCCCCTCGGCCACCAGCCAGCGGGTGTCCCACAGGGGCAGTTCCCGCAGATCCGCCACCGCCTGCCGCTGGTCGGCGAAGGCCGGCCCGACCGGCTGCTGGACCGCGTACGCCCACTGCTCCACCCGCAGGTCGGGGACGGTGGCGCCGCTGCGGTGCACGGTGAACCAGCCCATCCCGACCGATTCGATCCCGAGGCGCTCGAAGTAGTCGAGCCATTCGTGGTAGTGCCCCAGATAGTCGGGATGGCCCAGCAGTCCGGCATCGGCGAGCCAGATCTCGATGTACTCGTAGGGGTCCAGGCGCTCGCGCTCCATCACCAGGGCGTCGCACCCGACCGGCACCCACGACCGCAGCCGCTCGACCCACCCGTGCGGATCCAGGATCGCCCAGTTCCCCAGCACCTGCAGGGTGCCGCCGGGACTGAGTCGGTCGGCGCAGCCCCGGACGATCGCCTCGACCAGGCCGTCGCCGGAATGGTCGCCCTCGCGGTAGGTCAACCGCTGCCCGTCGGCGCGGGGCGGGGCCATCACGTACGGGGGGTTGGTGACGATCAGGTCGAATTGTTCATCGGCGACCGGCTCGTACAGGCTGCCCAGTCGCTGGTCCACCGTGGTCCCCGACAGCGCGAAGGTCCAGGCCGCGAGCGCATTGGCCCGCGGGTTCAGGTCGGTGGCCACCACCCGATCGGCGTGCCGGGCCAGGTGCAGGCTCTGCACCCCGCAGCCGGCGCCGAGATCCAGCGCGGCGGCGACCGGTCGGCGCATGGTGATCTGGGCCAGCTGGGTCGAGGCCGGGGAGATCCCCAGCACGTAGTCGGGGCGCATCAGCGGGGGTGTGGAGTCCAGGCCGGGGCTGAGGTCGGCCACCACGTAGCCGTCGGTCGGGCCGCCGGGATCGTCGGAGCCGTAGGGGCGGACATCGACCGCGGCGCTGATCCGGCCGTGCTCGGCGTGCAGCAGGCCCGTGGCGAGCAACGGCTCGACCAGGCCGGGGAGGGCGTCGGCCGCCTCGGCGGCCGAGACGGAGTGCTGCAGCAGCCACAGCGTGATCAGGGTCGCCTGGGGGTCGCGGGCCCCGGCCAGGGCTCTGGTCGCGGCGACCGTGGAATTGCGCCCCAGCGCGGCCTGCCCGGCCGGCGTGATGCGCTCCAACACCGCGTCGACGGTGTACTCGACCGCCTGCAGGCGCTCCCGCAGGGGCGGGGCCAGGACCGGGACCGGGTCGGCGGCGGTCATGGCCGCAGCACCCCGCGCAGCGCCTCGATCACGGCCGGATCCTCGATCGTGGACGGGATGACCGCATCCTTGCCGTCGGCGATCTCGCGCATGGTCTTGCGCAGGATCTTGCCCGAGCGCGTCTTCGGCAGGGCCTGCACCACGTCGATCTGCTTGAGCGCGGCCACCGCGCCGATCTGGTCACGGACCAGCTGGACGAGTTCGGCGCTGATGTCGGCGGCCTCCCCGGAGGCGCCGTCGCGCAGCACCACGAACCCGCGCGGCAACTGACCCTTGAGCTGATCGGCCACGCCGATCACCGCGCATTCGGCCACCATCGGATGGGTCGCCAGGACGGCCTCCATCTCGCCGGTCGACAGGCGATGCCCGGCCACGTTGATCACATCGTCGGTGCGACCCATCACGAAGACGTAGCCGTCCTCGTCGAGGAAGCCGCCGTCCCCGGTGGTGTAGTAGCCGGGGTAGGCCCGCAGGTAGCCGTTGACATAGCGTTCCGGATCGCCCCACACCCCGGCCAGGGTGCCCGGCGGCATCGGCAGCCGGATCGCGAGCGCGCCCTCGACATTCGGCCCGAGCCGCTCTCCGGCCGGATCGAGCGCGACCACGTCGAAGCCGGGCACCGCGACCGTCGGGGACCCGGGCTTGATCGGCATCGGTTCCATGCCGCGCAGGTTGGAGGCGATCGGATAACCGGTTTCGGTCTGCCACCAGTTGTCGATCACCGGGAGACCGGTCTGTTCGGTGGTCCAGTAGAAGGTGTCGGGATCGAGTCGCTCGCCGGCCAGGAAGACGGTCTGCAGGCTGGACAGGTCGGACTGCCGCAGAAATTCACCCTCGGGGTCGGCCTTGCGGATGGCGCGCATCGCCGTGGGCGCGGTGAACAGGGCCTTCGCGCCGTGCTCCTCGATCACCCGCCAGAAGGCGCCGGCATCCGGCGTCCCGACCGGCTTGCCCTCGTAGACGATGGTGGTGGCGCCCGCCAGCAGCGGCCCATAGACGATGAAGGAGTGGCCGACCACCCAGCCGACATCGGAGGCGGTGAACATCACCTCACCTGGCCCCACGTCGTAGATCTCATCCATGGCATAGCACAGGCCCACCGCGTAGCTCTGGTCCCGCACGATCCCCTTGGGCTTCCCGGTGGTGCCGGAGGTATAGAGGATGTACAGCGGATCGGTCGAGTCGACCTCCACGGGCACCGCCGGCTCGAACACCCCGGGCCGCATCAGCATGCGGTAGTCCAGGTCGCGGCCCTCGATCAGCTCCGCGGTTTCCTGGGGGCGCTGAATGATGATGCAGCTGTCCGGCTTGTGGGTGGCCATGTCGATCGCCCGATCCAGCAGCGGCTTGTAGGGCAGGACGCGGTTGCCCTCCAGGCCGCAGGAGGCGGAGATGATCACCTTCGGGGTGGCGTCGTCGATGCGTACGCTCAACTCGTGGGCGGCGAAGCCACCGAACACGACCGAGTGGATGGCCCCGATCCGGGCACAGGCCAGCATCGCGATCACCGCCTCGGCGATCATCGGCAGATAGATCACCACCCGATCGCCCTTGCCGACCCCGAGGCCCTGCAGCGCGCCGCCGAGCCGGGCGACGTGATCGAGGAGTTCGGCGTACGAATAGGTGCGCATCTCCCCAGTGATCGCGGAATGATGGATCAGCGCGGCCTGCTCCCCGCGGCCGGCGATCACATGGCGATCCAGGGCGTTGTAGGCGGTGTTGATCCGGCCGTCGGGATACCACCGATAGATCGGCGCCGCGGTGGCGTCGAGGATCCGCTGCGGACGCCGGAACCAGGCGACGCGGTCGGCCTGGGCTCCCCAGTAGCCCTCCGGATCGTTGAGGGCCTGCTCGAATTGCTCGGCGTAGGTAGCCATCACACCGCTCCTTTGCGTCAATGCTGTCCGCATGAATCCTGTGCGTTCACTGTCACGGGGTTCAGCTCCCCGTGCAGCAATGATGCTATTCCACCCCTCCGACAGATTTTTGCGTTCCGGGCACGAACGCAGCGCCGGCGGACGTGATCTGCGCCGCACGACGGTCGGAGCGATTTTTTGTCGGTACGCCGTGGCAGCCTTGGGGGCATGAGTGTTCCGGACTGGCTGCGCGCCGACCCGCGGGTCCGCGGGTGGCAGCACCGTCCGGCGCGCCCCAGGGTCTGCGGCACCTGGCCGAGCTGGCTGCCCGAGCCTGTCCGCACGGCGGTGGCGGCGACCGGGATCGACGCGCCGTGGGAGCATCAGACCCGGGCCGCCGAGGCGGCCCACGCCGGCCGGCACACCCTGCTGGCCACCCCGACCGCCTCCGGCAAGACGCTGGCCTACCTGCTCCCGGTCCTGGCCGCCACCTGGGGCGGGACGCCGACCAGCGCGCCCCCGGCCGGCGAACGGACCAGGGCCGATCGGGTCCGGGAGCTGTTGTCCCGGCCGCACACCGCCCTCTACCTGGCCCCGACCAAGGCGCTGGCCCACGACCAGGTCGCCAGCTGTCGCCGGCTGGTCGAGGGGGGCCTGGAAGCCTGGCGAGTGGGTCCGCTCGACGGGGACTCGACCACCGCGGAGCGGGAGTGGGCGCGCGATCACGGCACCTATCTGCTGTCGAATCCGGACATGCTGCACCTGTCGATCCTGCCCAACCATGCCCGGTGGGCGGGGTTCCTGAGCCGCCTGCGGTATGTGGTCATCGACGAGGCCCACCGCTATCGGGGCCTGTTCGGTGCGCACGTGGCCCAGGTGCTGCGTCGGCTGCGCCGGATCTGTGCCCACTACGGGGCCGATCCGGTGCTGCTGGGCGCCTCGGCGACGATGCCCGCGGGGGATCGGTTCTTCGCCGACCTGATCGGGGTCGATCCGGCCGCGGTCGAGGTGATCGACACCGACACCGCTCCGCACGCCGCGCTCGACTTCGCCCTGCTGGAGTGTGCCGACGACCTGACCGCCGACACCGCCGACGTGTTCGGCCGGTTGGTCGCCGGCGGCGCCCAGTCCTTGTGCTTCGTCGGGTCCCGGGTGGGGGCGGAGTTGGTGGCCGAGCGGACGCGGCGACTCACCGACACCTCGGTGCTGGCCTACCGAGCGGGGTATCTGCCCGCCGAACGGCGGGAGTTGGAGCGCGAACTGAAGGCCGGTCGGGTCCGTGGGGTCGCGGCCACCAACGCGCTGGAGCTGGGCATCGACGTGTCCGGCATGGACGCGGTGGTGGTCTCCGGATTCCCGGGACGGCTGTCGGCGCTGTGGCAACAGGTCGGGCGGGCCGGCCGCAGCGGGCGGGACGCGACCGCGGTGCTGGTGGGCCGACCCGATCCGCTGGACGCCTGGCTGCTGGACCATCCCGACCAGATCTTCACCGGCCCCATCGAGGCGACCGCGCTGCACCCGGAGAACCCACGCGTGCTGGGGCCGCATCTGGCCGCGGCCGCCCAGGAACTGCCGGCCGATGCGACCGACCGGCGCTGGTTCGGCCCGCGCACGGTGGAGTTGCTGACCCAACTGGCCGACGAGGGGGTGCTGCGGCGTCGGCCCGGCGGGTGGTACTGGACCCATCCGGCACGCGCGGTGGATGCGATCGATCTGCGCGGCCTGGGCGGCGCGGTGCCGATCGTCGACCGGGCCTCCGGTCGGGTGATCGGTGAGGTGGACCAGCACGCCGCCGACCGCACCGTCCATGAGGGCGCGATCTACCTGCACCAGGGCGAGCCCTGGCGGGTCGTGGAGTACGCCGCCGAGGCCGCGTTCGTCGAACCGGCGCCGCGTGCCGGGTTCTGGACCCAGCCGAGTTCGAGCACCGACATTCGCATCCTGAACGAGATCTCGCGCCGTCGGTTGGGAGCCGGCCGGATCACCTTCGGGGAGGTGGAGCACAGTTCACAGGTGACCGGGTATCTGCGCCGCGACGAGCGCACCGGCAAGGTCTGGGATTCGGCGGCGCTGGATCTTCCGCTCCGGCGATTCAGCACCCAGGCGGTGTGGTGGACGCTGCCGGAGTCGGCGTACGCGGGGCTGGGGCTGGATGCCGCCGCCGTGGCGGGGGCTGCCCATGGCGCCGAGCATGCCGCGATCGGGCTGGTGCCGATGTTCGCTCCTTGCGACCGGTGGGACATCGGCGGGGTCTCCACGGTGCACCATCCCGACACCGGCCAGTGGACGGTGTTCGTGCATGACGGTGCCGCCGGCGGGTCGGGATTTGCCGCGGCGGCGTACGAGGCGGTGGCCGACTGGCTCACCGCGACCTGGGACCGGCTGCGCCGCTGTCCCTGCAGCAACGGCTGCCCGGCGTGCGTGATCTCCCCCAAGTGCGGATCGGGCAACCAGGTCCTGGACAAACAGGCCGCGACCGCATTCCTGGGGCTGTTCGTCGCGCCGGCCCGCACCTTCCTCCCCGAACCCCACCCCCAACCGGGGTCGGCGCCGGGTCGCGCCGATCCGATCGACCTCACCGCGTCCTGACCCGGCCGACGGGGACAGGTAGGCCCGATCACATTTGCGTCATTTCGAGAAATCGGGGCGGATTTCGGGTGAAATGGATTCAATCGGACCATCTGCCCGCCGGAGTTGTCATGCGCGAAGCCAGCCACCCGCTGCATCGGGCCGACGACCGCGAACTCGTCCGAAGTTCCCTGCGCGCGATGGGCTCCAAGCCCTTCGTCGACATCCTGTTCGGTGGTCTGGTCGACAACACCGGGCTGGTGATCAACGTCCAGTTCGGGGCCAATACCCGCATTCTGATGGGGCATCGCGTGCGGGCCGGTGAGGGCCTGGGTGGCAAGTCGATGCAGCAGGCCCGACCGGTGGGAGTCAGTGACTATTTCGAGGCCCAGGACATCACCCACATCTTCGACGACATCGTCCGGACCGAAGGGTTGTGCACCCTGGTCGCCATCCCGGTCCTGGTCGAGGACCGGGCGCGCGGCGTGCTGTACGCCGGGACCCGCAACCGCTTCGATCTCGGTTCGGCGGTGTTGCGGGAGTTCCAGCAATCGGCGTCGCTGATCAGCTACGAGCTGCGCGTGCGCGACGAGGTGGACCGGCGGATCAGCATCCTGCGGATCGCGGAGAACGAGGGGCTCAGCCGCGACCGTGAGGTGTTGGACACGCTGCGGGAGAACCTCGCCGAACTGATCTCGATCGCCCGGCTCACCGACAACCCCGAGCTGACCGCCAGCCTGACCACCATCGCCGCCCGGCTGGGCGAAGCCGGCGCCGGCGAACCGGCCCCCGATGCGCCACGGCTGTCCAAACGCCAACTCGATGTGCTGCACCAGGTCGCCCTGGGGTGCGAGTACGCCGAGGTCGCCCGGCGGCTCGGGCTGCAACTGGTGACCGTGCGCAGCTATATGCGCGCCATCATGGCCAAGCTGGATGCCTCCAACCGCGTCGAGGCGGTGGCGGTGGCCCGCCGACACGGCCTGCTGCTGTAGCCGCGGCGGGTCCGGCGGACCACCCCGACCGAAAGCGACCCATCGGTCGAAAAAGTGACCAATTGTTCGTAATTACGTCCTTCGGGACGTATTCAGACCTCCCACGGTTCTCGAACACTGGTGTTGTGCACGCAGGCGTGCCCTTCATCCGGAGTCAAAGGAGACCCCCATGACCACAACCGGCATGACCACAACCGGTCAGCCGCGCAAGCAGCCGTCGATGGCTCGCGTCGCCGCCGCCACGACCATCGGGACCACGATCGAATACTTCGACTTCTTCATCTACGGCACCGCTGCCGCCCTGGTGTTCCCGACCGTGTTCTTCCCTGCCCTCGGTGCCGCCGCCGGCACCGTGGCCTCGTTCGCCACCTTTGCCGTCGCGTTCTTCGCTCGCCCGCTCGGGGCGATCATCTTCGGCCACTTCGGTGACCGGATCGGACGCAAGCGCGCCCTGGTGACGACACTGCTGATGATGGGGTCGGCCACCGTGCTGATCGGCCTGCTGCCGCCGAGCACCGCGATCGGCATCTGGGCGCCGATCCTGCTGGTCGCGCTGCGCTTCGTGCAGGGTCTGGCCGTGGGCGGGGAATGGGCCGGTGCCGCGCTGCTGGCCGCCGAGTACGCGCCACCGAAGCTGCGCGGCTTCTTCTCCTCCCTGCCGATGCTCGGCCCGGCGATCGGTTTCGGGCTCGCCAGCGCGACCTTCCTGGTCACCAACATCGCCCTGGGCGACAAGTCCGACGCGTTCGTCTCCATCGGCTGGCGTGTGCCGTTCGTGTTCAGCGCCCTGCTGGTGCTGATCGGTCTGTGGATCCGGATGAGCATCGAGGAGACTCCCGTGTTCCGGGCCGAGCTCGATCGCACCACGGCCGCCCCCCAGGCCAAGAAGCTGCCCGTCCTGGAGGCCCTGCGGCTGCGCTGGAAGGAGATCGTGCTCGGCGGCATGGCCTTCAGCGGACTGTTCGCCTTCTTCTACATCGGCACCTCCTTCCTCACCTCCTACGGGACTGCCACGCTGCACCTGCCGCGCAACGAGGTGCTCGCCGGCGGCATCGTCGCGTCGGTGTTCTTCGCGATCGCCACGGTGGGCTCCGGCTGGGTGTGTGACCGGGTCGGCCGCAAACGCGCCCTGGTCGGCGCCGGCATCATCGGCCTGGTCTGGGCCCTGGTGATGTTCTCGGTGCTGGACGCCGGCGGGAGTGCCGAGCGCGGCAGCGCGGTGATGTTCACCATCGGCCTGTCGATGACCCTGGTCGTGGTGGGCTTCATGTTCGGCCCGGCCGGTTCCTTCCTCCCCGAGTTGTTCCCGACCCGGTTCCGCTACACCGGTGCGGGCATGGCGTACAGCCTCGGGGCGATCCTGGGTGGCGCGGTGCCGCCGATCGTTGCGGTCAGCATCGTGGCGGCCTACGGCGGCTTCGGGGTGGGCCTGATGTTGGCCGGCATTGCCGCGGTCAGCGTGATCACCACCATCGCCCTGCGGGAGACCCGGGGCAGCGATCTCGACGCTGCCGAGCACCGCGAGCCGGAGGCGGCCCTCTCGCCGGCCGCGCGGTAACAGTCGGCACGCCCGGCCGACTCGGCAACGGGGCGGATCATGGCTCAGCCACGATCCGCCCCCGTTCGCGTTGCTGCGTATCCTGAGCCCCGTGACGGTGACTGCGACTGCGAATGACGTGTTCTACATCGTCGACCTCGGCGGGGTGTTGGCCAACGGCCTCCTCGGCGGCACCCTGGCCCGCACCATGCGGATGGATCCGGCGGGCTTCGTGGTGCTGGCCATCATCTCCGGTCTGGGGGGTGGCTTTCTGCGCGACATCTCGCTGCAGCAGGGTTTTCCGGCGGCGCTGACCACGCCGGCGTACCTCATCGTGGCGTTGATCGCGGCCGGGATCGCCTTCGTGGTGCACCTGGAGCGCAAGTGGGCCCAGTGGCTGCTGGCGGTGATCGACGCGCTGGCCCTGGGCTGTTGGGCGGCCACCGGCACCTCGAAGGCCCTGGTGGCCGGACTGGACTGGCTGCCGTCCATCATGCTCGGCATTCTCACCGCGGTGGGTGGCGGAATGATCCGGGACGTGCTCGTCGGCCGCGTGCCCGCGGTCTTCGGCGGCAGCACCCTGTACGCCACCAGCGCGCTGATCGGCAGTGCGATCATGGCGATCTGTCAGAGTCAGGGACAGTCGACCCTCGGCATGGCCCTGTCCATCATCATCGGCGGCGGCTTCTGCCTGGTGGCCCGCTGGCGCCACTGGCGACTGCCCGAGCCCGTGGACCTGCGCCTGCCGCGCCGCACGCTGACCTGGCCGACGCGCCTGCGGCGCAGCGATTCGGGGGATGGGTCCCGCTCGCGGGCCGAGGGCCGCGACGACATCGGCGACGAACCCGAGGGCGACGAACCCCGTTGATCGGCCGCCGTGCGGACACCCCCGCCACCCGGCTCGTCGGCCCCGGATAGGCTCACCTGCGTGACTTCCCCGGCCCACGCCCCTGCGGCCGCGGGGCCGCGTACCTCGTGGCGCCGCCGCTGGGTGCTGTTCAACCTGCTGATGGCCCTGTTCGCGCTGATCTGGGTCACCGTGCACAACATTTTCTGGGGCACTCCCCCGCCGCCGGATCAGGAGCCGGGCCTGTTCCCCGAACGGTTCAGCGCCGCCGAGCGGCTCGCCGACCAGTTCAGCTACTTCACCGTGTGGAGTGCGACGCTGGTCGCGCTGGCGATGGCGCTGATCCTGGTCCGGCCCGGGACCCGCAGCCGGGTCATCCGGGTGCTCCACCTGACCTCGCTGGTGATGATCACGATCACCGGATTGGTCTACTGGACCATGCTGGCGGCCACCTCGACCGACCTGCTCTCGGTCGGCAATCTTTCCCTGCATCTGTTCACCCCGGTGGTGACGCTGCTGACCTGGCTGGTGGCCGGCCCGGCCGGATGGCTCGAACTGCGGCTGCTGCCCGGCATTCTCGTGGTGCCGGCCCTGTGGCTGGTCTTCACCTTCGTCCGGGGCGCGATCCTGGGCGTGTATCCCTATGGCTTCATCAATCTGGTCCGGGTCGAGCTCGGCGAGGTGGTCCGGTTCGTGGCCCAGGTGCTGGGGGTCGCGGTGGTCCTCGGTGCGGCGTACTGCCTGATCGACCGGGTCCTGCCGGGCCGGGCCCGTGCGCGGGCCGGTCGGATCATCCGCGCGGTGACCGAGCGTACGCCGGTGGGTCGGCGGACGACCGAATAACGGTGGCGTCCCTGACCGGGCGGGCCCAGCCAGGGACGACGGCCGGCACACCATTTCGACCCACGTGGGGACTACTCACGAAGGCCGGTCCGACGACGATCGTCGCACCGCGGCGCGACGAATGCAAGGACCCACCCGGGTAGGCCCGCGCCGGAGCGCCTCAGTCCACTCCGGTCAGCGCGCCCATCCGGATCGGGATGATCCGCTCGATCGTGACGTCGCGGGCCAAGGGCAGGGACTGCCACATCCGCTGCCCGCCCCGGGTGCGCAACAGCGGCCCGACCAATCGGTGGAATCGGTGGACCTCCGCCTCGGTGGAGGGTCGCTGCGGCCCGACGGTGGCGATCATGCGGACCCCCGGCGGCGCGATGAAGCGGCCCTGGAGGAAGGATCTCGCCCACAGCAGGGCCCCACTGTCGACGGCGAGGATCGTCACCCGGGGGTCCCGATCGACGTTCACGGCGAGTCGGGTGTTGAACTTGTCGAAGTAGACCCCGTGCCCCTTCTGCCGTGGCAGGAACGACCCGATCGGGGTCACGTGGGGTGAACCGTCCTCGTTCAGCGAGGCGATACTGCAGTGGAACGTGCTGCGGATGGTGCGGGGCACCAGCCGGCGGACCAGCGCCCACTCCTCGTCGGTGATCTCCATCATCTGCTCCTCCTCGAGGGCGTTGCCCGCCCTCGGCGATCGACATTGATTCGGCCTTGATGTTGATCTCGCCGTCGTGGTGACGGCGCTGCGTGCATCATCCTGGTGAACTAGCGGGTCATCCTGGCGACCGTGCCCGATCCGACAGCGCACAGGTAGTCCTCGCCGGCACTGCGGACGTGGATCGCGACCTGGGTCGCGGCCGTCCTGGAGGTGCTGCCCTGGATGGAGGCCCGCGCGATGAGCCGCTCCCCCTGCGCCGGACGCAGATAGGTGATGCTCACGCCGGCGGTCAGGATATCGGTGCCGAGCAGGTAGCCTCCAGCGAACGTGAGTGCGTTGTCGGCCAGATAGCACAGGATGCCGCCGTGGACGTACCCGTGCTGTTGGAGGAACTGCGGTTGCACCGGGAGTTCCAGCACAGTGCCCGCCTCGTCGTACTGGCTGATCACCGTCCCCAGCGCCGCACTGAACGGCTGGGCCGCCAGCACCTGTTGCGCAACGTCGAGAGTCGGGGCAGTCATGAGTGGTGTCCTGGTGTCATCGGAGGCGTCCTTTCGTCGGTCCAGCGGGCTGGGTGAAGTCCGAGCCTCGGGGGTGCTTCGCGGGCCGGTACGCCGGCATCGGTCCAGGCCCACGGCGGATCACCGATCGCGACTTGGGTGACTGCCCACAGCCGGTCCCGTTGGGCGGCGTTGCGAGCGGCCCGGGGCAGCGGCACCGGGTGCAGGCGCTCATCGACGTAGCTGTCGGCACCCCGGGCGTGGCGTGGGGCGGCCAGGACCAGCTGGGCGTACACCCCGGCGATCTGCTCCGGCCGCGCGGCCAGGTGGTTCTTCGGTGCGTACAGGGCTCGGAGCAGGCGAGGTTGGGCGGCCAGCCGGACGGGGTCGAGGCGTACCGCCGGGACGCGCAGACAGCTGACATCAAGGACGTCACCGACGCGTTCGGCGAGGGTGACCGCGGTCATCACCTGGGCGAGCTTGGCGTGGTAGTACGCCCGGGTGGGGGTGAACCATGTCGGCTGATCGAGTTCCTCGAACCGGATCGCGAGCCGGGGCATGGTCACCAGCCCCTTGCTGGCAACGAACACCACCCGGGGTTGCGGTGCGGCAGCGAGGGCGGGGCTCAGTCGGGCGGTGAGTTCCACCGGTCCGAGATGGTTGGTCGCCCAGAACAGCTCGTGTCCGGCGGCAGTGATCCGCGCGGTGCGGACGGATTGGTCGAAGACGGCGGCGTTGTTGATCAGCGCGTCCAGCGGACCGGCCGCCACGATCTGCTCGGCCGCCGCACGGATGCTCGCCGGTGCGGCGAGGTCCAGTTCGACCGGTTCGATGCGCGCCTGCTGGTCCTCGGGCAACCCGGCGTACGCGGCGCGGGCCCGGTCGAGATCGCGGCACAGGGCGAGCACCTGGTGCCCCGCACCCGCCAGCGCCGTGGCCGCGCGCAGCCCGATCCCGATGTTGGCACCGGTGATGGCGATCCGTCGGGTCATCGTGCGCGCCCTCCCGCGCCCGGCGACCCGCCGAGCGATCGGGACGTGGCGACCCGGTCGGCCAGCCGCACCAACGCCGCGACGTACTCCTCGGTGCGAGCGAAGTGGACGTCGTGGGAACTGCGCACCGGCAGCGTCACGTTGTCCCCGAGCAGGCCCTCCACTCGCGCGAGATCATCATCGCTGAGCGCCGCGAGCAGGTTTCCGTCGCGATCGTGGCGGGTCGGCATCGCTTTCACGAACGTGGTCGGGCAGGCCACCGCAGCAAGGGTGGCGCCCTGGTCGAAGCCTCGCAGCCACGTGCTGTCGGCGAATGTGCCGGTGAACCGGAGATCGAAGGGGTGACTCATCGTCTCCCAGATCCGGTTGATGTTGACCCCGGCCCACCTGATCACCGGCAGCCTGGTGGGGTCGGCCCGGCGCTGCCGAACAACGCTGCGGGTGAACAGTGTCCAGAAGGGCCCGAAGAAGCGCTTCCAGTAGCTGCGGGGCATGTACCAGCAGACCCAGTCCCGTTCGGCATCCTGGGCGAGGAAGTCGACCGCGTTGGCCCAGGCGTCGACGTAGACATAGGTCTTCGCGATCCGGTCCGGCTCGGTGGAAAAGAACGGCGAGTCCTCGAACAGGACCCCGTACACCAGCTCGGGTCGCCGCGCCGCAATCAGCGCTCCCACCAGGCCACCGGAGGAGTGCCCGGCGACCACGGCCGGGCCGCCGAAGACCTGCTCGATGACAGCGGCCAGGTCATCGGCGATCCGGACGGCGGTGTAGTCGTCCGGATTCCAGGTGCTCCGGCCGTGACCGTGCACGTCGACCACCACGACGTGGTAGGTGCCGATCAGCCCCGGGAGCGCCTTGGGGTACTCCTGCCACACGGTTCCCTGCCCCGGGATCAGCAGCAGCGGCATGCCTCCGGTCGGCCCCTCGGCGATGTTGAGCTCGAGACCATCGCGGATGCGGACCCGCCGCTCTGCGAACCCGAGTCGGTGGGCTTCCTGGACGTGCTTGGTGAAGTAGTCCCTGGTGTGCTTCACCGCGAGCCGGGCCCGCACCACGAAGACCAGAGTCGTGCAGACCACGGAGACGATGACGTTCAGCAGCACGAGATTCATCGCCGGTCACCTCGCCGGATGGGGCCGGTCGTCAGGACGGTTCGCATGATTCCCCCTGGGGGCTCGATAGCGTACGCGAGCATAACAAAATTTCTGTTACACTTCTAGGGTGAGTTCGCGTATGAGGGAGAAGTGATGACTCCGGGACGGCAGCGATGGCTGGAGGCCGGAGTCGAAGCGCTGGCCGAGGAGGG
Source organism: Granulicoccus phenolivorans DSM 17626 = NBRC 107789 = JCM 15570 (assembly GCF_000423085.1). Taxonomy (GTDB): domain Bacteria; phylum Actinomycetota; class Actinomycetes; order Propionibacteriales; family Propionibacteriaceae; genus Granulicoccus; species Granulicoccus phenolivorans. The sequence goes on from NZ_AUHH01000042.1 coordinate 33,708, forward strand.
GGCGGTCGATGCCCTCCGCATCGACCGGATGGTGGAGCGGGTGGGGTTGTCGACCGGCTCCTTCTACTACCACTTCCAGGGCATGCCCGGTTTCAAGAAGGCCCTGCTCGCGCACCTCGAGGAGGTGCAGACCGCCGGATTCGCTGACCTGATCGCCGCCACCCCGGTGGATCCCGGCAATGCCGCCCACTCCGCGGCCAACCTGATCGAGACGCTCGCGGCCGCTCGGGCCGGCTACCGGCGCCCGCGACTGGAGGCGGCGCTGCGTGCCTGGGCGCTCACCGATCCGGACGCCGCCCACGTCCAGGCCCGGATCGACGAGTCCCGGCTGGAGACGATCCGGGCGGTCTGGCGCCAGGTCACCACCGATGAGGAAGAGGTACGCCTGGGCGCACTGCTGCCCTACGTGATCGCCATCGGTGCCAGCGCCATCATGCCCCCGCTCAGCGATGACGACCTGGACCGCCTCTACCAGCGCATCATCAGTCTCACCCCGCCGGGTGCTTCGGAGAGCGAAACACTGCGGTGACGCCGTGCGGGTCCGCTCATCCCGGCCGCGGGCAGCAGGCCGCGCCCCGGGTCAGCGCGGCGACGGCGCGGGCTGCAGGGTGCCGGCGTACGCCCGGGCGCTGACCTCGGCGGGCAGCCCGGCCGGGCGCGGTCGTACGCCGACGGCGACCACGACGGTGATCACATGGTCGACCTCGTCGCCGGCGTACGCACACGACACCAGCCGGGCCCCGTTGCGGGCCGCCACCGGTGCGGCCTGCCGACAGGATTGCGCACCGGGCCAGGCGGCCACGCTGAATGCGACCGCGTCGGCCGCGACCCGGGCCCGATGGGCAGCCACCACATAGCCGACCACGACCGCGGCCACCCCGCCGATCAGCATCGTCAACGCCAGCAGGAGCACGGTCAGCATCGTGCCGCTGCCGTGCTCGCCGCGCCGGTTCGGTTCCATCGCTACTCCCCCGGTTCCAGGTGGACCTGTGCGGTCGCAGCCAGGGGCACCTGCGGGGCGATCCCGCCCAAGGGTCGGGCGGTGACCCGGACCGTGGCCACGATCACCTGCCCCTGCCGGGCCACGGTGACCGTGGCACCCTGCGGCGCTGCTGCGCGGGTGCGCTGGACCGCGGCGGTGTCGCCGCGTGCGCTGTGCCGCGCCGTTTCGCCGGCGGTGTCCAGGCACCGGGCCTGCAGCATCAGCACCGACACCAACCAGGCCAACCCGACCACTCCCATGGCCACGACGGTCAGTCCCACCGCGAGTTCGGCGGTGACCATCCCCCGATCGCCGCGGCCAGACCCACTCGCCGACGCCGATCGCGTCCCGGTGCTGTCCATACGTCCCTCCTCCGGGGCGCCGACCCGGGCCGGGGTCGCCCATTGCGGGCGGCCCCGGGCCCGAGGGTGCCGTGCGGTCGGATCAGTTGTTCATGCCGCTGACGGTCCGGATGATCCACATGATCAGCTCGATCAGCAGCTGCTGGATCGTCGGATCGCTGAGGACCTTGATCAGCACGCCGGCGAAGCTCACCGCGGCAACGGTGCCGACGGCGTACTCGGCGGTGGACATGCCGCGCTCGTCGCGGGTCGGCGGGCCGGTCACCTCGAGGTCGGCCGGGGCCTGCGAGCCCAGCTCCGCGAGGCGGCAGGTCGTGGGGTTGGTGCCGGTGATGGCGGTGTGGGACAGGTGCTGCTCGAACATGGTGTATTCCCTTCCTCGGGCCCGCCCGGTGCGGCGGACACCCAGAGGATGGGCGTTGACCGCGATTCCCGACGGCGGCCACCGCCGGCCTGTGGACAGGGCTCCGGCGGCCGGACGACTGTGCACAACCACCCGGGTAACCCGCCCGGCTTCCCCGGGTCACAGCATGGCCAGAATCAGGCTGCCGACCACCGGAACGACGCCCAGGATCATGAACGCCGGCAGGAAGCAGATCATCAGCGGCGCCACACTGCGGACCCCGACCGTCTTCGCCGCCCGCTCCCGGTGCGCCCGCCGGGTGTGCGCGGACTCCACCCGATGGGTCTGCAGGATCTCCGCCAGCGCCGACCCGGCATCCGCGGACCGGGCCAGATCCCGGGCCACCGCCCGCCACGCTTCCTCCTCCGCCAGCAACCGCCAGGCCTCCCGGTCGTTCATCCCGACCTCGATGCCGGTCAGCACCAGGCCCAGGTCCTCCGCCACCGGGCTCGGCTCCGCGCCCGCCTCCCCGGTGGCCCCCGCAGCCGACAGTGCCTCGGCCACCCGGGCCGTCCCGATCCGCAACGGCAGCCCGGCCTGCAGGGTCGCCGCCAGCAGCCCCAGGGCCTCGGGCAGTTCCAGAACCAGCGTCTCCCGACGCCGCCGGATCCGGTCCGGTTGGATCAGCCCCAGCCCGACGAACCCGGCCGCCCCAGCCAACAGCGCCAGCACGACCGACCAGCCCCCGGGCAGCACCCCTTGTCCGAGCAGCAGCACCGCCACCACCACCGCGGCCGCGACACCACCGCGCACCGGTACCGCCAGCGCCCGTTCCCGCTCGGTCCAGGCCCGCCACCACGGCGGTACGCCGCCGCCGGGCAGCAGCCGCACCGGCCGGTCGGGTGGGACCAGCGCCCAGACGCCCAGCGCGGCCGACCAGATCGCCGCGACCACCAGCAGATCTCTCATCGCGCCGCCACCTTGTTCGCCAGTCGTTCGGTCCACAGCACCCCGAGGCAGGTCAGCCCGATCCCGACCACCAGCCCGAGCTGTCCCGGCAGCGACCCGGTGAGGAAACCGATCGGGTCCCCGCCCAGGGTGTAGCCGAGCCCGATCCCGGCCAGTGGCAGCCCGGCCAACAGTCGACCGGTCATCCGGGGCGCCGCCAACTCTCCGCTGACCACCAGGTCCACCTCGTGATCGGTGCGCAGGGTGTCCGCGACGGTGGCCAGCGTCTCGCCCATCGGGGCGCCGGTGCGGGTGCTGACCTGCCAGGCCCGGGCCAGGCTCTGCAATCCACCCAGCCCCGGCTCGGCGGCCTGCTCGAGCCAGCGCGCCACCGGGTCCCCACCGATCCGGACCAGGGCCGCCGCCGGCGCCAGCACCGGACATTCCTGCGCCGCCGCGGCCAGGGCGCTCTCGGGCACCTTGCCCAGCCGCAGTTCCCCGGCCAGGACCGAACAGGCGTAACTGACCTCGCGCTTGTCCCGCATCGCCCGCCGGGCCCGGTTCCGGTCCCGGATCAGCTTGACCACGGTCGCGGTGACCAGGCCCAGCGCGACCACCGGCGCGAGCGTCCCTGGCCCGCCGGCCAGATAGGTGGCCACGACCAGGGTTCCCACGGCCGCTACCGCCGGCCCGACCGGGCGGGCCGATCGCTTCGGTTCGACCCGCGGCGTGATCCGCCGGGTCCCCGGCAGCGGGGCCCCGAACAGCAGCCACCCGGCCAGCGCGGCACAGCCCATGGCGAGGATCATCGGGTCAGCAGCCTTTCCAGGTCCGCCAGCCCGGGCCCCGGGCGGGCCCCGCCGGCGGCGTCGAATTCGACCGCGGGGACCACCTCGACCAGGTCCCGTCGCCGCTGCACGGTGGCGATGGTGGCGACCCGCCGTCGGCCCTGCCCGTGCGCGGCCCGGTCGCGCTGCAGATGCACCACCACGTCCAGGGCCGCCGCTGCCTGGGCGTGCACCGCGGCCCGGTCCAGGCCGCCGAGGGCGCCGAGGGCTTCCAGCCGGGCCGGTACGTCGTCGGCGGAGTTGGCGTGCACGGTGCCGCAGCCGCCCTCGTGGCCGGTGTTCATCGCGATCAGCAGGTCGCGCAGCTCGGCCCCGCGTACCTCACCCAGCACCAGCCGGTCCGGCCGCATCCGCAGCGCCTGGCGGACCAAGTCGGTGAGCGTGATGCCGCCGGCCCCTTCCGCGTTGGGATGGCGGGCCTCCAGGCGTACGCAATGGGGGTGGTCGGGCTGCAGTTCCCGGGAGTCCTCCACGATCAGCAGCCGCTCGTGCGGCGGAACCAGGCCCAGCAGGGTCGCCAGCAGCGTGGTCTTCCCGGTTCCGGTCCCGCCGGAGATCAGGAACGCCCGCCGCGCGGCCACCAGCATCCGCAGCAGGATCGCGCCGCGCTCGGGCAGGGCCCCGTTGGCGACCCAGTCGGCCAGGCTGAGCCGGTGCCGCGACGGGACGCGCAGCGACACACAGGTCCCCGGCGCGGCGATCGGCGCCAGCACGGCGTGCAGACGGGTCCCGTCGGCGAGTCGGCCGTCGACGTAGGGGACGCCGTCGTCCAGCCGGCGCCCGACCGCGGCGGCGAGGCGGGTCGCCAGGCGGCGTACCTCGGCCTCGGATTCGAAGGTGATCCCAGCGGGTTCCAGCCCGGCACCGCGATCCACCCACACCTGGTCCGGCCCATTGACCAGCACATCGGTCACCCCGGGAGTGTGCAGCAGCGGATCCAGGGCCCCGGCGCCCAGGGATTCCCGGCGCAGCGCCTCGACCGCCGCCATCAGCGCAGCGTCGCTGACCAGCAGGTGCTCCGCGCGCATCGCCTCGGCCACGTCGGCCGGGGTCGGCGTACGCCCCAGCGTGGCCAGGAACGGGCGGATCCGGGCCAGATCGGTGCCCTCCATCACGCCGCCAGCCAGTCCGCGGCGAGCCGGTCACAGGTACGCCGCCAGCGCCGGGAGGCGACCAGATACGGCGGATCGCCCCGCTCGGCGCCGCGCGGCAGCGCCGGATCGTGCCGGGTCCCGGCCAGCAGGGGCAGCCCGAGGGTGTCGGCGATCGTCTCCGGGGACAGGCCGACGGTGCGCCGGTCCCGGGTGATCACCCCGGTGGGGTCCGCGGCCAGCCGCAGCCGGGTCTGCCGCGCGGCGGCCAGGGCCCGGAGCTGACTGCCGACCACCAGCACCAGGTGGGCGCAGTGCCGGATCGCCTCGGTCGTCGCCGGGGACGGCTCCCGGGGCAGGTCGACCAGGACCAGGTCGTGGGTGCGGCCCAATGACCGGAGTACCGCCGCGGTGGCCTCCGGATGGGGGCGGAACACCTGCTCGCGGGGCATCGAGAGCACATCGATGCCCTCGACGGTGATCAACTGCTCCGACAGGTCGCCCAGGTAGCCGTCGGCGTCGCCGAACTGCGGCCACCGCCAGCCCTCGGCGCGCTCGGCCCGCACCAGCAGGTCCAGTCCCCCGCCCAGCGGGTCCAGGTCCACCAGGGCGCAGCGCCGCCCGGCGGCCGTCGCCGCCTGGGCAACGCCGACCGCCAGTGTGCTCGCCCCGACCCCGCCGGAGGCGCCGAGCAGGCCGACCAGCGAACCCGCCGGTTCCTGGCTGCGGCCGGCCAGCAGACCGGTCAGCCATCGCGTCCCCTCGGGCAGCACGATCACGGTCGCATCCAGCGGCGCCGACCAGGCACACAGCCGGGCGTGCGTCTCCGCCCGCCCGACCAGGGCACGCCGGACGCCGGGCAGCAGGCCGGACTCGGCGACCTGCTCGACCCGGTCGAGGCCGATCACCACGACCGCGGTGTCCCGGGCCGGGTCGCTCGCCTCGGCGGTCACCGACACCTCGGCTCCGACGGCGGCAGCACCGGCCTGGACGAGTTCGATCAGTTCGGGGTCGCCGCTGATCACCGCGACCCGGTGGGGATGTGCAGAGTGGTTTTCCATGCCCGAAAGATGGCTGTCCGGCGGCTCGGTGGTGCGCTGTCGGGGCATCTGGGGATAACCCTCGCGACCGCCCGGAACCTGTGAACAGTCATCGAAGGATTCTTCGTGTTTACCTTCCGTTCATGCCCGGAGTGGGGTAGAAAGGAGGCAAGGAATCCTTGCACAACCGCTCGGAACCCACGCGTTGACCAGCCATCATCAGCGGCAGTTGCAGCCACGGGCTTGCCCGGGCCAACACTTCTACCGCGCGCTTGTTAACCGGGCCGGAGGTGCTCCGAGGCACTCATCCCCGGATGGGTGCCTCTTTTCTGTGCCTTCCTGCTCTTCCGGTTCCGGTCAGGCCCGCCCGGTCAAGTCATGTGGAGTGGTGCCTTTGGGGCGTTCGTGGGGCGCGGCTCGCGGGTTCTCCCGCGGGTCCGCGGGTCTTTCATGACGGGTCCGCGGGTCTCCATGACGGCTCGCGGGTCCTCATGACGGCTCGCAGGTCCGGATCCGGCCCGCGGCCCCTGCAGCACCCGCGCCACCGAACTCAACCCGCGCCACCGAACTCAACCCGCGCGATCGCCGGCAG
>NZ_AUHH01000043.1 GCF_000423085.1 Granulicoccus phenolivorans DSM 17626 = NBRC 107789 = JCM 15570
CGCGCGCGAGAAAGCCCGCCAGGCGGCGCGGGCCCGGGATGTGCGTGTGTTCGGGATCATCGATGGTCACACCGACGTGTGGGGCCGCCTCGACCCCGGCGACGGTGTCGCCCTGGACGAAGCCCTCGCCCGAATCGCTGCCGCCCTGCCGGAATCCGAAGGCGACCACGGACAACGCCGCGCCAAAGCGCTCGGCTGGCTGGCGCGCAACGCGAACGGCGAAACCGTTCCCGACCACCTCCCCCTCGGCACCACCCACCCCGACCCCGAGATCGGGGACGGGCGCCGGTTCCGCCGGGGCCGTAGTGCGGAACTGGTCGTCCATCTCACCGGGACCGCCGGCCAGAGTGGGGTCGAGTTGAGTCCGGTTGCCCGGGTCGACGGGTACGGCCCGGTCCTCACCGACCAACTCGGGACGGTGCTGGCCGGGTGTCAGGTCAAGGTCCATCCGATCCTGGACACCGCCGATGTCGTCCCGGTGGACGGGTACCAGGTGCCGGAGCGGATGCGGCGCATCCAGGAGGCACGCAACCCGAACTGTGTGTTCCCCTACTCCGGGATCTCCAGCCGGTACTGCGACCTGGACCACACGATCCCGTTCGATCACCAGGCACCGGCCGGGGCCGGGCAGACCAGCCTGGCCAACACCGCCCCGCTGAGCCGGAAAGCCCATCGCGCCAAAACCCACGCCGGCTGGCGACTCGACCAACCCGAACCCGGCCTCTACCAATGGACCTCACCGGCCGGCTTCGCATACACCGTCACCCCCCACGGCACCATCGCCCACCCGGCCCCCGCCCAGGACCACCAGGCAGCCGCCTGAACCCACCCCCACGCCCAAACCCCGCCGGCCCCCGGCCAGCGGGGCCCGCAGGCTGCCCTGACCCTGGGGTGACGGGCAGGTCTAGGGTGGGCAGTAGTCCGTCGCAAGGACGCGGCGGCCGAATCGGCGGAGGGAAAGCGCGTGTCCAACAACCTTGCGGAATCCTACGAGTACGTCATCATCGGCGGCGGGACCGCGGCCGACAAGGCGGCCCGAGCGATCGTGAAGGGAGCTCCCGGCGCCTCGGTGCTGATCCTGTCGTCCGATTCGGACGGGCCGGTCTACCGTCCGGACCTGTCCAAGACGCTGTGGAAGAAGTCCGGCGACCAGGCCCGGGTGGAGAACTCGCTGCTCGGCACCGGTGACCTCGACGACGTCACCCTGGCCCTGCAGACCACCGTCACCGCGCTGGACCCGCAGGCGCACACCGTCACCGCGACCACGGCGTCCGGCTCGCAGACCATCGGCTACCGGAAGGTGCTGATCGCCACCGGCGCCACGCCGAACAAGCCGCTGGCCATCGACGATCCGCGCGTGGTCTACCTGCGCACCAGCGCCGACTACCGCGCTCTGCGCGAACGCGTCACCGACGGCACCCGGGCGGTGGTTGCCGGCGGTGGCTACATCGGTTCCGAGATTGCCGCCGCGCTGGCCAACAACGGTGCTCGGACCACGATGCTCTACCTGGAGCAGCGGCTCCTCGAGCGGATGTTCCCCGAATCGATCACCCAGCATCTGGAAGAGACCTATCGCGCCCACGGTGTCGAGTTGCACCCCGGCTTCAAGATCTCTGAGATCACTGTTGACGGTGATCACCTCGTGGTCACCGATGGTGCGAAGAGCTTTGACGCCGATGTCGTGGCGGTCGGGTTCGGCGTACATCCGAACCTGGAACTGGCCGAGGCGGCCGGGCTGACCCTCGACGGCGGCGGGATCCTGGTCGACGCGCAGTTGCGTACCTCCGCAGCCGATGTGTACGCCGCCGGCGACGTGATGGTCTTCGACGATCCGCTGTTCGGGCGTCGCCGGGTCGAGCACGTCGACAATGCCGAACACTCCGGTTCGGTCGCCGGTGCCAACATGGCCGGCGGCGAGGAGTCCTACGACTACACCCCGATCTTCTGGTCCGACCTGTTCGATGACGGCTACGAGGCGATGGGGTCGTTGGATGCCCGCGCGGAGGTGATTGAGCGCTGGAACGACGACCGCACCGCGGCCGTGCTGCACTACGTCCGCGACGGCAAGCCGATCGGAGTCCTGTTGTGGAACACCTGGGACAGCACCGGCAAGGCCAAGCAGGTGGTGGCCGACGTGAATGCCGGCACCATCTCCGTCGCTGACCTCGCCGGCACGATCCAACCGGGCTGAGCCTGCAGATCAGCCCTGGAACGCCTCGGACTCGGTGAAGGTCTCGGCCGCGGTGTGCTGGCTCTGCCGGGACGCGTGCGAGCGCGACAGGATCACGGCCAGGGCGGAGATGAGGAAGGCGATGATGATGTAGATCGCCAGCTTGGTCGTGTCGGAGCTCCCCTTCGGCACGACCAGCCACTGACCCACGATGGGGGCCAGGCCGGCGCCGAGCACTGAGCCGAGCTGGTAGGTGGCGGAGACGCCGGAGTACCGGGAGCCGGTGTCGAACAATTCGGACAGGTACGCCCCGACCGGGCCGTACATCGAGGCCTGCATCAGCGGATTACCGACGATGAAGCCCAGCGCGACCAGCCAGAAGTTCCCCGAGTTGAACAGGGCGAACATCGGGAAGACCAACACGATGCACAAGGCCGCACCGGCCAGCATGACCTGTTTGCGACCGAACTTGTCCGACAACCACGCGAAGAAGGGGATGGCAAACACGTGGAGCACGTTGCTGGCGGTCAGCATCAGCAGGGTTTCCGACTGCGTGGCCACGCCGGTGGCGACCACGTGCGGCACCATGAAGGAGGCCAGCAGGCCCTGGATGAACAGCGACGCCATCACCGCGAACGAGCCGAGGAAGACCTGGCCCCCGTGCTCCTTGAACAGCTTCGCGATCGGCAGACCGGTGTGCAGCTTGCCCTCGCGGCGCGCCTGTTCGAACTCCGGGGACTCGGTGACCCGGGTGCGCATGAACAGGCCGATGATCACGATGACTGCCGACAGCAGGAACGGGATCCGCCAGCCCCAGCTCAGGAACTGATCCTGCGGCAGGGTGGAGAACAGCGCCAGAACCAGGGTGGACAGCACCGCGCCGAACGGTGCACCTGCGACCGAGATGGACGCGCCCAGGCCCTTGGAGCCGGACTTCGAGTGCTCCATCGACATCAACATCGCGCCGGCCCACTCGCCTCCGACGGCGAAGCCCTGGATCACCCGGAGGACGGTCAGCAGAATCGGTGCGGCCACGCCGATGGTTTGTGCGGTCGGCATCAGGCCGACTGCGATGGAGACCAGACCCATCATCAGCAGGGTGATCACCAGCATGTTCTTGCGCCCGAACTTGTCCCCGAAATGACCGAACAACATGCCGCCGAGAGGCCGCGCCAGGTAGCCGGTGAACAGGGTCAGGTACGACAGCATCGTCGCGACTCCGGGCTCGACGCCCTGGAAGAACAGTTTCGGGAAGACCAGGCCTGCCGCCGCGGCGTACAGCAGGAAATCGTAGTATTCGACCGTGGAGCCGAGAAAGCTCGAGGCAATCGCGCGTCGGCGTTCGGCGGGTGTGCTGGTGACAGGTTGGCTCGCAGCAGGGGACATCGAGACTCCTTCGTCGGTGGATGTGGCATCGCACCTGCGGGACACGGACCAGTAGTGGTGTACGTGTCGGGCCCGACAGGTGGCGCTCAGAAGTGTGAGATGTCCGGAATCCCGTCAGCCAGCAGCGGTGCCATGATGTGGCACGCCCCCCAGTGCCATGATGTGGCACCCGCCGTGGTAGCGGAATCGGCGGGGCCGTAGTTTCGTCATTGTTCGGTTCGGTCCGATCTTCCCCTGCACATCAACCACCACAACAGGAGAACAGCAATGTCGCTGGACACAGATGTCATCATCGCCGGAGCCGGGCCCGTCGGGCTCGCGCTGGCCAACTTGCTCGGTACTTACGGCATCAAGGTCATCCTGGTCGAGGCCCGCTCTGAGTTGATCGACTACCCGCGAGGCGTGGGTATGGACGATGAATCGATGCGCAGCCTGCAGACCATGAACCTGATCGAGGAGATCACACCGTTCACCATTCCCCACCACGTGATGCGGCTGGTCAATGGGCACGGCGAGGTCATCCTGACCAACGATCCCAAGGGGGAGCCGTTCGGTTGGCCGCGCAAGCACGGCTTCATCCAGCCCCTGGTGGACAAGGCCATGTACGAGGGCCTGGCTCGCTTCGACGGCATCGATGTCCGGTTCAACCACCGCCTGACCGGGATCACCGACCACGGCGATCACGTCGAGGTCGACATCCAGATCGGCGGGGGAGCGGACGGGCAGGCCGACCTGGCCGAGTCCGGGGAAGCAGCGACCGGTTCGACCAAGCTCACCGCGCGCTACCTGGTCGGCACCGAGGGCGGCCGCTCGTTCACCCGTGGCTGGATGGGCGTCACCTTCGAGGGTCAGTCCCCGTCCACCCGCTGGGTCGTGGTCGACGTCCGCAACGACCCGCTGGGCCTGCCGAACGTGTACCTGGGCGCCGACCCGGCCCGCCCGTACGTGTCGATCGGTCTGCCGCACGGGATCCGTCGCTGGGAGTTCATGCTGTTCGACGACGAGCCCTCGGAGAAGGTCGAGGACGACGCCTTCGTGGCCGAACTGCTCAAGGAGCACGTCCCGGACTCCTCCAAACTGGACGTCATCCGCCGCCGCGTGTTCACCCACCACGGCCGGATCGCGGGCAACTTCCGCAAGGGCAACGTGATGATCGCCGGCGACGCCGCGCACCTGATGCCGGTGTGGATGGGCCAGGGCTGGAACTCCGGCATGCGCGATGCCACCAACCTCGCCTGGAAGCTGGCCACCGTGCTGCGTGGTGACGCCACCGAGCAGCTGCTGGAGACCTACACCGCCGAGCGGCACGAGCACGCCAAGGCGATGATCGACCTGTCGATGACCTTCGGCACCATCATCAAGCCGACCGACAAGGTAATCGCCGGCCTCCGCGACGGGCTGTCCAAGGTGCTCAACCTGTCCCCGCAGATCAAGGAATACTTCACCGACATGCGGTTCAAGCCGATGCCGCGGTACTCCACCGGCGTGGTCGTCAACGCCGACTCGCTCGAGCCGGGTCGCTCCGACGCCAAGCGGGCCAGCCGCTTCATGACCGTCCGCAACGCCGTGGACAAGATCACCCCGGTCGGCAAGCAGTTCATTCAGCCGCGGGTGCGCACCGCGCAGCACGACAACGCCCTGCTCGACGACGTGATCGGTCCGTGGTGGAGCGTGCTGGTCTGGGGCAACGACCCGGCCCTCCTGTTCAACGAGCAGGATCGCCAGACCCTGGACCGACTCGGCTTCCGGCTGGTCGCCCTGGTCTCGGAGACCCAGCGGGACTGGGCCGAGAAGGAGTACGCCGGGTCCGGGTCGCTGGTCATCGGGGATGTCGACGGCAGCCTCAAGGGCTGGTTCGACACCCGCGCCTACGGCATGGTCTTCCTGCGACCGGACCGCTTCGTGGCCGCCGCCTGCCTGTCCCAGGTCGGCCCCGAGGCGCTGCGGGCACTGCTCACCTCGATGAGCGCGTCCCCGGCACTGGCCGCCGTGCGCTGATCCGACGCCGGATCTGACGGGTCGGTCCCCACGCGGGGCCGGCCCGTACTAGCGTCCCCTCATGAGCTCTACCTCGGAGGGGACCGCCCGGCGCACGGCGGTCGACAAGGCCTGCGAACTGCTCTGGGCGGTCGTCGAACGCGACATGACCGGCGTCGGGCTGACCGACCTCGGCCGGCGCCTGAACCTGCCGAAATCCACCACCTTCCGACTGCTGAAGACCCTCGTCCGCAACAACGTGCTCGAACAGTACGGGGATCACTACCGACTCGGGGGACTGTTCGCCGAGGCTCTGCCGACCGGACCGCAGGTCGAGCTGATCCAGATCGTGCTGACCGGCTACTTGGCCAAGCTGTACGAGTTGACCCGCTGCACCGTGCAACTGGCCGTGCTCGACGACGCCGATGTGGTGTTCCTCAACAAACTGCACGGCATCCAGCGGTTTCCGTCCCCCTCCCGGATCGGCGGGCGCGCCCCGGCGCACTGCACCTCGATCGGCAAGGCGATGCTCGCGTTCGACCCGGTCAGCACGGAGAAGGTCTGCGCCCGCGGACTGGATCAGTGGACCGCGCGGACGAACACCGATCCCGACCGGTTGTGGGCCGAGCTGGCGCGCGTACGCAAGACCCGGATCGCGATCGACGACGGGGAATACGTCGATGCGGTCGCCAGCATCGCCGCTCCGATCCTGGTGGACAACACCCCCGTCGCGTCGCTGTGCGTCACCGGGGCCCGGGAGGACATCCTCGCCGCCGGGTACGAGCCGATCCTGCTCCGGGTCTGTGCCGAGGCGCAGCGGGCCTACCTGGCCCGACTCCGGCCCCCCCAGGTTAGGTCAACCTAATCCGGCAGGGTAGACTCCTCCGGAACAGGTGGGGGGACCAGGTTTGCAGGGCTTCGTGAGCGGATTCACCGCGCTGGTGGAGTGGGTGCTCGCGCTGCCCTGGTACATCGTGATCCCGACGCTGTGGGCCGGCGCCATGCTCCGCTCCAACGCCACGCACTGGCTCGGCCGCGGAACCCGGCACGGTGCCGGCGCGCTGTGGCGCCGGGTCCGGCCCGGGCGTGGGACCGAAGCCACCCAGCGCCGCCGCCCGCTTGCCGAGCGGTTGGTGCGTACGCTCGGTCCGCTCGCGGTCGTGATCGGCTTCTTCACCGTGGGCCTGCAGAGCGCGATCATGTTCACCTCCGGCGTCGCCCGGATGCCGCTCAAGCGCTTCGTGCCCGCCACCATGATCGGGTCGCTGGGGTGGGCCCTGATCTACGCCACGATCGGGATGGCCGCGCTGGAGGCGTTCGTCCTGGCGCTGACCGGTTCCTGGTGGGGAGCGCTGTTGCTGCTCGGCATCGTCGCGATCGCGGTGACGGTGCTGCTGCTGGCCGATCGACTGCTGGACCGGTGGCGGCCCCACGAAATCGTGACCGAAGGGTGAGACGATAAACCCCCGGCCCGTATTGTGCCCTCTAGTCTCCGGGCATTGAGCGCTATTCTGGCGTGGCTGAGCGAGAGGCCGCTGTGTTCACCCTGACCGAATCACCCGGAAAATTCGTCATTCTGCTGATCCTGTTCGCCTTCTGCATTCTGTGGGAGACGGTGGAACTCGGCCGGGCAAAGACCGTGCCCCAACGAGTATCGGTCGGCCTGCATTGGGTGATGGCCGTGGTGATGTTCCTGATGATTCCCGGCCCGACCTGGCAGGCGCTCATCGCGGTGATCCCGATCCCGGCGCTGACGGTGCTGTTCGGGCTGGCCGCGGTCTGGTTCACCGTCCGCCTGGTGATCGACGTACGCCGGGAGGGCACCGCACACCTGGGCCACGCCCTCAGCCACACCGTGATGTTTTGGACGATGACCTGGCACCTCGGCGCGATGGCGGTCCACCGATCGTTGCGGACGGCCTCCTCGAGCGCCATGACGACCGGACACAATCACGGCGGCCACGGCATGGCCCACGGCCACGGGCACGGCACCGCGATGTCGGCAATGCAACAGGCCGCCGCACCCGGTGGGACGTTGTGGGTGCTCGCGCTGATCGGCATCTTTCTGCTCGGGTTCCTGCTGTGGGCCTCGATCCGCGACCTGATTGCCGCTGTCCGCGGGATCCCCGGGGCCAGTCACGCCACGGTGGACGCGGCCGAGGGAGGCCGGGGCACGCTGTACTACCGGCTCTCGGCGCTGTCCTCGTTCGCGATGAACTTCGGCATGGTGCTGATGAGCCTGGGGCTGCTCGCACCGATCGTGCCGGTCCTGGGGCGGCTCAACTTCTGAGTCAGCTGGCCGAGGAGCGGCTGGGGATGCGTTGGTCGGTGTGCCCGCCGAGCATCTCCAGATCCTCCTCGGTCAGTTCCAGCTCGGCGCCGGCCGCGGAATCCCGGATCGTCTCGGGCCGGCTCGCGCCGACCAACGGAATCACATGCTCGCCCTGGGCCAGCGCCCACGCGACCGCGACCCGGGCCGGGCTGACCCCGTGCCGCTCGGCGACGGTCGCGAACGGCGGCACCTCGCTGGCCAATTGCCGGGCGGTCGCCGCCCCACCCAGCGGACTCCAACTGAGGAAAGCCACCTTGTTCTCCCGACACAACTCGAGTTCGGGAAAACTGCAGCGATACGTGGGGGAGAACTGATTCTGCACGCTCGCCAAACCATTGGGGCCGAGCAATTCGATCGCGATCTCGATCTCGTCACTGATCACATTCGACAGCCCGACCGCCCGGATCAGGCCCTCCATCTGCAGAATCTTGAACGACTCGATCACGTCGGCAAACACCTGCCAGCGGTCCGGGCGATGCCACTGATACACGTCGATCACATCGCGGCCCAGATTGGTCAAGGAGGCCTCCACGGCCGAACGCAGATGACGGTACGACCCGTTGCGGCTCCACCGACCGTCCATGGTGCGGACCAGCCCGCCCTTGGTCGCCACCACGACCCGGGACGCGTCGCCGGACCAGGAGCCCAGCGCCTCGGCGATCAGCCGCTCGTTGTGCCCGACGGTGTCCCAGGAGGGGGCGTACACATCGGCGGTGTCGATCAGCGTGATCCCGGCATCCAACGCCGCGTGCACGGTCGCGATCGCTTCCTCCGGCGTACGCTGCGGCCCCTCGGGCAGTGACAGGATGGACGCGCCATAACCGACGGCGGAGACGGAGAACGGTCCCAGGGCTCGGTGCGGCATCGGCATATCAACACGTTACCGGCAACTATGGGGGCACCGTGGAGAACAGCGCGGAATGGACCGTGGAACAGGTGCTGCGGGCCGTCGACCTGGTCCCGCCCGGGTGCGTGGTCAGCTACGGCGACATCGCCGATCTGATCGGCAGTACGCCGCGGCGGGTCGGCACGATCATGGCCCGGCACGGCGCCGCGGTCGCCTGGTGGCGGGTCACCAATGCCGCCGGGGCGCTGCCGCCCGGCCTGTTGCCCCGGGCGCGCGAACACTGGGCCGCCGAGGGACTGACCACCGATCCGGACGCGACCCGGGTCCGGATCGCCGCGCATCGGGCGGACCTGGTGGCCTGGGCCGCGGCGTACGACCGGGACCGCTGAGCCCGTCGGCTCAGCCGCGCACCGCGGCCAGCCGCTGCCGGCGCAGTTCGTCGTGCTCCCAGCGCTCCAGCGGATCGAGTCCGTGACCCAACGCCTGCTCCAGCAGATGATCGGCCAGGGCCGGGTTGCGGGCCAGCACCGGACCGTGCGGATAGGTGCCCAGCACCTTGCCCTGGACCGCGCCCTCGGTGCCGTCGCCGTTGCCGATGCCGACCTCGACGGTGGCCAGCGGGGTGGCCTGCGGGCCCAGCGCGGTGTAGCCGCCGTGATTCTCGAACCCGGTCAGCCAGGCCTGCTCACCCTCGTGGCCGTTCCAGTGGGTCAGGATCTCCCCGACCGCCCGCTCGGGCCCGCGGGTGGTGGTCACATCGAGCAGTCCCAGCCCCTCCCGCAGATCGTCGGCGTCCCCGACCCCGAAGGAGTGCCCCAGGATCTGGTACCCCGCGCACACCGCGAAGACCACCGCATCGCGGTCCACCGCCCGGTGCAGGCCGCCGTCGGCCTTGAGCAGCCGGACCGCGGAGGTCTGGGCGCCGTCCTCGCCGCCGCCGAGCAGAAAGATGTCCCCGGAGTCCGGCAGCGCATCGCCGGGTTCGACCTGGGTGAGGGTGGCATCGATGCCGCGCCACTGGGCCCGCTTGAGCAACACCTTGGCGTTGCCCTGGTCGCCGTAGATCCCCAGCAGGGACTGATAGACCAACACGATCTCCAGGCTCATGCGAGGCCTCCCATCTTGCGCAGCTTCTGGAACGGGGTGTACGTCGCCAGCACGTCGACCGGATTCGGATGGCCGGCCAGCGCCTCGGCGAGGTCCTGCTTCACGGTGAAGTCGACCTCGGCATAGCTGAGCCGGACCGCCAGGTCCAGCGCCCGGGGGCCGGCGGCGATGACGTTCTTGCCGGCCAGCTGCTCGAAGTCGACGTCCCACAACCAGGACACGTCGCGGCCGTCGGCAGCGACCGAGTCGATCGCCAGGACCACGGTGTCGGTGTTGATGATCGGCAGCGCCTCCGCCCACCCGGCCGGGTTCTTGGCCAGCAGCAGCCGCACGGTGGTGTCACCGATCGTCGTGGTAGCGAACCGGCCCGCCGGTGCGGTCACCTTCCGCATGCCCCGGATCGCGGTCCCCGCCGGTACGCCGAGCTCGGCCGCGGCCGCCATGGCCAGGGCGGCGTTGGAGACGTTGAAGGCACCCGGCACCTGCAGCTTCGGCTCCCACACCGTTCCCTCGGGATCGATGATCGTGTCCCCGGAGACCGACCAGGCCGGTTCCGGTTCGGCCAGATCGCATCCGGTGCAGTGCCAACGCTGCGCGGTCTGCTCGCCGGGGGCGTCGTGGCCCCGCAGTTCGGAGCCGCAGGCCGGGCACAGGGCCGAGTCCTGCGCCCAGACCGAGCGGGTCTCGACCCAGACGACCCGCTTGGCGGTCTGGGCGGCCCACACGATCATCGGCTCCTGGGAGTTGGCGATGACCACCGGGCCGTCGGCTCCGGCCGCTTCCAGCGCGGTCCGCCAGCTGCGCGCCAGGGACTTGATCTCGTGGTGGCGGTCGAGTTGGTCGCGGCTGAAGTTCAGCAGGACCAGGACCTCGGGTTTGCCGAGCCGGATCACGTCGGCCACCACGCGTTCGTCGGTTTCCAGGACGGCGAGATCGGCGTACGGGGCGGTGCTGAGGGCCGAGGCGATGCCGTAGTGCAGGTTGGCCCCGTCGGCGTTGGTGACCAGCCGCTGGGTGTCGGCGCCGAGGCCGGCGCGGACCGCCGCGGCCAGCAGATGGGTGGTGGTGGTCTTGCCGTTGGTGCCCGAGACCGCGGCGATCCGCCGGCCCTGGAGCAGCTTCGCCAAGGCGTCCTTGTCCAGCTTGGTCATCAGCTGACCCTTGATCGATGCCCCGGAACCCCGCCCGCTGATCCGCGACGCGAAGGCCGCCAGATTCCCGGCGGCCACCGCGGCGTTCAGGTGCAGGCGCTGGCCGCGGGTGATCCGGGCGGGGGCGGCCCGGCGTGCCAGCTCAGGTGTCATCGACTCTGCCATAGCGGCCATTGTTCCGCATCGGTCGCGGGAATCCCCAAGTCGACCACGCCGGGCGGGGCGATGTGAGGTTGCGCACGTGGTGGGTCCGGCCCGGCGCGGCGGTCCTAGAATTTTGTTGTACCGGGCGGTGAGGGACATGAGCACACAGTGGCGGGGAATGATCCGGCTGGCCTCGATCAGTGCCATCGTGGTGGCCTGTTTGATCCCGCTGCAGGCGGCGGTGTTCCTGCTCAGCCCACCGCCGAGCACCGTGCTGGGCTTCTTCGACCTGTTCCAGCGCAACCCCGGGTTGGGGCTGCTCGATCTCGACCTGCTGCTCACCCTGGATTACCTGGTGATGCTCCCGCTGTACTTGGCGCTGTATCTGATCATCCGGCATCGGGCGCCCTCGGCGGCGCTGCTGGCCGTGCTGCTGGGCCTGTTCAGCGTCCTGCTCTTCCTGGTGACCCGCGAGGCGACCTTCTCGATGTGGATCCTCAGCGATCAGTACCAGCACGCCGATCCGACCCAGCAGGCGGCGCTGCTGGCGAGCGGGCAGTCGTTGCTCACCTGGTACAACGGCGGCACCTTCGGGCTCAGTTATGTGTTGGGGGCGATCAGTACGCTGCTGTTCTCCGCAGCGCTGTTGCGGCACCGGATCTTCGGCCGGGCGCCCGGCGTGGTCGGCCTGATCACGGGGGTGACGATGCTGGTCCCGGCCAACGTCGGCATGGTCGGGCTGGTGGTGGCGATGCTGTCGCTGATCCCGACGATGCTCTGGCTGATCCTGCTCGCCCGCGCCTTCCACCGGCAGCTGGCCGAAACCTAGGCGGCGGGGGAGTCGGGGAAGAACACGTCCTCGATCCGGCACTCGAAGACCCGTGCGATGGTGAACGCCAGCGGCAGACCGGGATCCCAGCGGCCGGATTCCAGGGCACTGACGGTCTGTCGGGACACGTCCAGGGCGCGGGCGAGATCGGCCTGGGTCCAACTGCGCTCGGCCCGCAGGACCTTCAAGCGGTTGCGCATCAACGGTACTTCCGGTTCGCCAGCAGGCTGCCGATCCCGAGCCCGATGGCCCAGACCGCGGTCACCCACACCATGCTGAGCCGCGGCGCGCCGACCAGTTCCCACATGCCATAGGTGAAGGTGACCAGCACCGTCAGCGCGATCGAGAAGGCGAGTGCTTCCAGGAGTTTGCGGACCTGGAACTCGTCGGCCTCGCGCAGGTAGCTCCACAGCGCCCAGATGCCGCCGGCGATGCCGATGATCGGCAGGGAGACGATCACGAAGCGGACAGGGGAGTCCCGGAACTGCTCGGCGAGGGGAATTGAGACCAGGATCAGCACGGTGTAGACCAGCGCGGAGCCGCCGAAGCGTACGCCGTAGTTGCGGTTGGATCGCTGCTGGCGGGTGCGTCGCTTCGCTGCGGACATGTCTGTCTCCGTTCGGGTCGGGGTGAGCGTACGGGTCGGCTCACAGCAGGTTCGGCAGCCCGAGGAACAGCACATCGAGCAGCCAGTGGGCGATGATCAGGGGTGCGAGCCGGCGGAAGCGCCAGTACAGGGCGCCGAAGACCAGACCGCACAGGAACATGGCGAGAAACCGGGCCACGGCCGCTTCCGGCGAGGTCAGCGACAGGGCGATGTGCTGGGCACCGAAGGCGAGGGCAACCACGATCCAGGCGATCCACCGGCCCCATCGCTCGGTCAGCGCCGGCTGCGCCCAGCCGCGGTAGAGGTACTCCTCGGCGAGCGCGATCGTCACCGGCATGATCAGCAGGGTCCACAGCCCGTACCACAGCGGTGGCTGCGCACCGGCGGGCGGAATCGGCGGAGCGCCCCCGTAGACGATCAGGTTGGCCAGGTAGCTTGTCGCGAAGAGCGTGACGGTCAGGATCACCAGGACCAGCAGGCTCCAGCCCAGGTCGCTGATCCCCCAGGCGAACAGCTCACGGAGCGTGCGTCCCTCCCGGTGGAGTACGCGGGTGACCGCGGCCAGGGTGATCAGGTCGACCGCGACGATCGCGATATTCAGCCAGATCATCGGCCGGGGCCACGGATCCAGTACGCCGGCCGCGGCGAGGGCGTACAGCACGCCCGCGGTCAGGAGCAGCAGTGCGGTCCGGCCGAACAGGAGGGTCAGGGTGAGCGGCATACCGGTCCTGGCGCCCCCGGACACGGTGGTGGGTGCTGCAGTGGCGGTCCGATCCATACCTCAAATGTAAAGAAATATAGACATCAAGTCAAGATTGCTTGTCATATGTGCAATCTTTCTTGACATCTGTGGTTGCGGGGCGCCGGCGTGTGTCAGTCTCGTGTCATGTCGCAGGAGGGCGAGGCCGAGCAGCCGAGTGGTGAGCACGTTGTCCATCACGTCCGGGAAATGTTGTACGCCTCGATCACCGGCGTGGCGACCCTGCTGGCGCTGTATGTCCACGCGGAGAACCTGACCGGACGGGCGGCCGCGGCCAGCCTGGCGACCACGATGGGCGGGTTGTTCCTGGCCAGCCTGGTGGCCGACACGCTCGCGTACGCCCACGCTGGGTCGGGGGCACCCAAACCTTCGGTGCTGCGGCGGATCCTGAGCGTCGCCGGCCGGGCGCTGGAGGTCGCAGTCGTGCCCGGGGTGATCCTGCTCCTGGCCGATGCCGGTCTGTGGTCGGTCCGGACGGCGATCATCATTGCCGTCGTGGTGCTGTCGGTGACTCAGTTCATCCTGGTGCTGCTGGGGCTGCGGGGCGCGGGGTCGACCCCGGCGCAGAAGCTGTGGTACCTGCTGCTGCAGGCTGCGGCCATCGTGGCGGTGGTGTTGTTCAAGGTCCTGGTGAAGTAAGCAGGATCCGGGCCAACAGTGCGCGCAGTTCTCGGGCGCCCGCCTCGCCGACGATCGGGTGCAGAAGTGCGTCCTCGGCTGCCCGGATCTCCTGTTTGACCCGGCCGAAGGTGTCCTGGCCGGTGGGTGTGAGGGCGACGGTGAGTTGGCGCTGGTCGCCGGCCCGGGTGCGAGTGATCAGCCCGCGGGAGTCCAGTTCGGTCAGGTGTCGCCCGAGGCGGGTGGGATCGCGACGAGTGCGTTGGGAGAGCTCGGCCTGGGATACCACCTCGCCGGACGCGAGCTCGGTGATGATCGCGTACTCCCACATTGAAAGGCCGGCCCGGCCGAGGATCGGCTCCTCCAGGGCAATCAGGTGCGGCAGGAGCCGGGCCACCAGGGCACCCAGGTCCGGTTCGTCGGCGCTTCGATCGATCACCATTGACTCCCACCCTTCAATCATCTACCGTGGTAGATGATTTAATTTCGCAGCTCGCGCCCCAGGACGCCACCACACCGGAAGCGAGGACACGCGATGAACGTATCCACTTTGCACACAGTGACTGAAGATCTCGCCGGACTTCTTTCCGAGGTCACCCCGGGGGACCTCGGCCTGCCGATCTTCGGCACCGGCGAAGATGTGGGCGACCTCTATCTCTCCCTCGTCCAGCAGACCCTGGCCGCGGCCGCGGCCCTGGCGGGTCCGGCGAACGCCGGCGACACGTGGCCCGAACTGCGCAGTCGGGCCGACCTTGCGGCGGTGGACGTGTCCGGGACCTGCGGCCTCGACGTGGGGTACCGCGAATCGGCCCGAGTGCTGCTGGCCGCCTTTGCCGCAGCGGAACTGCCGGACGAGATCATCACGGCTCGGTACGAGGAGCAACTCGCCACCACGGTGCTGCGGACCTGGGACCTCGGTGAGGCGCTCGGCCTCCCGTATCAGCCTGATGCAGCGATCGCGCGGCGCGTCCTGCGCCACCTCACCGCAATCCTGGAGCCGGCGCAGGGTGCTGGCCGAAAATGATGGTCACGGCCACTCGCCGGACCAGGGAGTTCGACCCGTAGCGGTAGACTTCGCCCTTGTTCACCCGGCCAGGGCTCGCCCGGCCGCCTGCAACCAGCGGGCCGGGTCGGCCAGGGCCGCCGCGGTGCCGCCGGCCAGGTCGGTCAGCGAGAGTGCGGCGACGTACGGGGTCAGGTCCGCGTCGGGAGCGATGCGGCCGGCCACCAGTGCCACCGGGACGCCGGCCCGAGCGGCCAGCGATGTCACCAGGGCCGGGGCTTTTCCGTGGCCGGACTGGGCGTCGAAGCTTCCCTCGCCGGTGATCACCAGAGCGGCGCCGGCGAGCGCCGCGGGCAGCCCGATCAGTTCGGCCACCGCGGCGGCCCCGGGAACCAACCGGGCGCCCCAGGCCTGCAGCGCAAAACCGGTACCGCCGGCCGCGCCCGCGCCCGGGACGGTGGGGTCGGCCGCCGGTAGCGCGGCGCCGACGACCTCGGCCCAGTGCGCCAGTGCGGCGTCCGCCTCGGTCAGGTCCGCCACTTGCAGGCCCTTCTGCGGACCGAAGAGGTGGGCGGCCCCGTGCGGGCCGAGCAGGGGAGCAGTGACATCGGACAGCACCCGTACGCCGCCGGGCGGGGGAGCTGCGAGCCCGGTGGTGTCCAGCACCTCGATCCCGGCCAGGCCGCGCAGCCCGTCCGGACCGGCGTACCGGGCACCCAGGGCGCGCAGCATTCCGGCCCCACCGTCGGTGGAGGCGCTGGAACCGATGCCGAGGACCAGTCGGTCCACGCCGTGCTCGAGTGCTGCCGCAATGGCCCGGCCGAAGCCGCGGGTATGCGCGTGGTGGGGCAGGCGACGTTCGCCGAGCAGCTCGATGCCGCTGGTCGAGGCGAGTTCGACCACCCCGGTCCCGTCCGGGAGAAGCAGCCAGCTGGCCTCGACAATCCGATCGTCGGGTCCGGGGACGCGTACCGGCATCGCGCGGGCTCCGGGCACAGCCGCGGCGAACGCAGCGAGCGTCCCTTCGCCACCGTCGGCCATCGGGCGCGTGATCACCTCGGCGCCGGGATCGACTTCGCGCCAGCCGGCCGCCAATGCCGCGCAAGCGTCGGCTGCGGTCAGCGAGCCCTTGAAGCTGTCGGGCGCCAGGACGACTCTGCGGGCAGCGGTCACGGCAGCCGGCCCGGTGGGGTCAGGCCCAGGGCTCGGTCGACCGCGGCCGCGACGTGGATCTGCGTACTCGCGAAGACCGGGACCGGACTCTCGCCGGGCGAAATCAGCAGTTCGATCTCGGTGCAGCCCAGGATGATCCCTTCCGCGCCGTCGCGGAGCAAGCGGTCGATGATGTCGCGGTACGCCAGCCGGGATTGCTCGTCGACGATGCCGCGGACCAGTTCGTCGTAGATGACCCGATGGACGGTGTGGCGATCCTCGGCACCGGGGATCAGGGTCTCGATGCCGTGGGCGGCGAGCCGGTCCCGGTAGAACGGCTGCTCCATGGTGAACGCGGTGCCCAGCAGACCGACACGGAAGACCCCGGCCCGGCGAACCGCCGCGGCGGTGGCGTCGACGATGTGCAGCACCGGTTTGTCCACCGCCTCGGCAATCCGGTCGAACACCAGATGCATGGTGTTGGTGCACAGGATCAGCAGGTCGGCACCGGCGGTGGCCAGGGCGCGGCCTCGCGCGGCCAACAGGTCGCCGGCCCGGGACCATTCGCCGTGCCGCTGCAACTCCTCGATCTCGGCGAAATCGACCGAATCGAGCAGAATGCGCGCCGAGTGGACGCCGCCCAGGACCTCGCCGACCCGAAGATTGGCGAGCCGGTAGTACTCGAGCGTGGACTGCCAACTCATTCCGCCGAGCATGCCGATCAGCTGCATGCGCCCCAGCGTACTGAAACCCCGGAAGAGGTCTCGTAACTATGCGTGACGCCACTGATCAGATCGGGCAGACCGCCGGGCGGATTGTCACGCCACCAGATAAGTCGAGCGGGGATCCAGGGCCCGTCCTTGATCGGGCGAAATGTGACGCCGGGCCGCGCATGATGGTGCGCCGTGGCCGATGATATCGCCGAGTCGACGAGGGAGGTGTCGACAGGAGGCCCAGCGGGAACCGCGACCAAGGGCGGACTCTTGGTCGCAAGTTCACACCTGACCCGTTTGGGGTGCCTGGATAGCACGTTCGGCAACATTACCCCCAAGACAAAAACCCTTGTCAACCGCATGAAGCGAGGAGTCTACGAGGTCTCCCGTCGACCTCAGGACGCTGCTCCGAGGGATGATCGGGGGCCAGTGGCAAGGACTGTCGAGACGGCTCAAACTTTCCTCACGGCATCGGAGATCGATGCTCTGGTGGGTGACTACCTGGCCGGAGCAGGGGTCCAAGAGTTGGCTGACCGGTACGGCATCCACCGCGCAACAGTGTTCGCGCATCTCCGTCGCCGCAACGTGCCGGGTCGGCGGCCCGGCCTGAGCCTCAACGAGAAGGCCGAGGCCGTCCGCTTAGCACGGGCGGGCATCTCGATGCGAGCGATCGGCCGCAGGATGGGAGTGGATCGCAAGGCTGTGCGGGCGGCGCTGGTCGAGGTAGGCCTCTTGATCTAGGGGGTCGGGACGGACGCCTGCTGGCGGTGACCAGGGACAAGCGAAGTCAGCGGACCCTTTTGAGGCGACAGTGGGGCCGGTAGTTCGAACTCAAGGACGGAGTCAACGATTTCGAAGTTGACATGCTGAGTGCGCTGCTGGCGCGTCGAAGTCCGGGCAGTGCGTGTCAGGCATGGATCGGTCATGACCCCGTGCGAGCATTGAGCGTGGATACTCTAGATCAGGGAGACTTCGTGCGGGCCTGGGCTGTTCAGCCTCGGCGGTTCGCATGGCTCCTTGGCGCGGGTGCGAGCGCGTCGGCCGGTTTGCGGACCGCGAACCAGGTCCGCGACGACCTCCTACTGCGGGTGTACGCGGAGCGGCACGGGCTCATCCGTCAGAACCTAAACGCTAATGACCCGAACGTCCGTTCGGTGTTGACAGCCTACTTCGACGGCCGCAACGGCATGGTTCCGTTCGGTTCCGCGGATGATTACTCGTGCGCGTTCAAGCTGGCTCTGCCAGACGAGTCGGCTCGTCGCTCGTACCTGCAAGGCATCTTGAAGGGCTGCCGGCCTAGTTTCGGTCAGAGGGTCTTCGGAGCGCTGATGACCGCTGGCTTCATCGACATCGTCACCACGACCAACTTCGATGACCTGATCGAGCAAGCGGCAGCCGAGTCCTATACGGCCGTCAACGATGTCAGCGATCCACGGCGCCTCTACGTTGCCGCCTTGAACAGTGTCGACCGTGCGCGCCGCATCCTGTCCGCCGAGAGTCACCCGCTGCTGGTCAAGCTCCATGGCGACTTCCGTGAGTCGTCGCTGAAGAACCTGACCGAAGAGTTGGTCGTGCAAGACCAGGTGCTGCGCCAGTCCGTGCAGGACGTCAGCAGGAGTGTGGGGCTGGCTGTCGTGGGCTATAGCGGTCGTGACGAGAGCGTCATGGAGATGCTGGAGAGCTCCACACTTCTTGATAGCGCATGGCCTGCTGGTCTGTGGTGGTTCACCAGGGAACCAGGTCGGCTGCCCGAACGGGTGCGTCGCCTTTTGGAGATAGCAGCCGAACGCGGGGTCGCCTCCTACCTGGTGGCGTTGGAGACCTTCGACGAGCTGATGGCCAGCCTCGTCCTGCAAGCCGAACTCACCGACGATGCCCGCACGTATATCAACGGTCTTCAGTCGGCGTCACGGGTCGCCGACGCCTCTCCGCCCGTGGCGAGCAAGCGCAGCTACCCGATTATTCGCTACAACGCGCTCCCTGTCTTGGCCGCGCCGACCTCGGTCCTGCACGCTTCACTGTCCGGCATCGACAACGAGGAGTTCCGCCGACGATCCAAGGAAGCCGGATGGCGCGGAGTCGCCGTCCAAGCCGGCGGAAGCGTATGGGGCTGGGGTGACCCCGAGCAGTTGGCGCGCATCGTCGGCACCACCCCCGAGAACGTCGACATCGACCTGCTCAGCGGTGACCTGGAGCCGGGCCTGCACGCTCTACTCGTCCAAGGCCTGGCCCGGTCGGTCGCATCCTGGCTACCGGCACGAGCCAGAACAACTCGCCGCGACGCTCTGGTGTTGTTGCACGAGTGGGATGACCTCAGCGAGTCGCGTCAGCTTACTCTTCGCCGCTTCAAGAAGGCCTACGACGGCCAAGTGACCGGCCATCTAGGTAAAGGTCGTGGACAGAACCGGCTAGCAGAGCAACGTGCCTGGGCCGAGGCAGCACGCCTCCACGTCGAGTGGCGCTGGGGTGCTCCGTGGATGATTTTTACCCCGTTTACCTGGGTCGAGCGCCTCGAACGCGACGAGGACGACGATAGTCCGGTTGTGGACCCAGCAGCGGATTGGCGTCGGGAACGCTGGGTGCAACGCAAGCAGAACGAGAAGTGGGCAAGCATCATCGATGTCTGGGCTACTTCGATCGCGCCACAGCGCAAGGACGTCTCATTGCGCCTTCCCCGTACCTGCGACCCTGACACTTTCGGTGGTTTCACTCTCGGTGCGTTCTCCGCACATAGTTGGAGGTCAGCATGACCCTCGACTTTGACTCTCGCCAGCCCTGGGCACCGCACACGATTCTTCAGGAACCGATGCTGAAGTTTGACAGCAGCCCGACCCCGGCAACCGCGGGTCACCCGCTCGTCGGACTGCTCGACCACGGCCCCTACGCCGGACCGCCGACCGCTAGCGTGCGACTCGCCACGATCACCCTCAACGGTGACAAGCCGAAGCTCTACGACTTCCTCCGCGGTGCCACCCAGGCACACGAACCCAGCGACCGTCTGGCATACGTGCCGCGATATCCGGGGTTCGAGGCGCTGTTCAAGGCCGAGCTTCTTCCTCAGTCCGACGCCCACGTCGACATCCGGAGCGCCGAGATCGGCACCGGTGCTGACGCGCACGACCGACTCAGCGAGGCGCTTGCCCGTGCGGTGCGGCACCTCCACACCGTTCGCGACTCCTGGGACGTCATCGTCTTCCTACTCCCTGCAGCCTGGGAGCCTCTGAGGCTCAGCGCCGACGGTGCGCTGGACCTGCACGACCGGTTGAAGGCGACGGCCGCGCTGCTGGGCTGTCCTATCCAGATGATCCGCGAGACCTCCGCGCTGCAGTTCAGGTACAAGTGCTCCATGTACTGGCGGCTGTCGATTGCGCTGCTGACGAAGGCTGGCGGCGTGCCGTTCCGGATGATGCGTCCCACTGAGTCCGACACTGCCTACCTCGGGCTGGCCTACGCGATTCGCGGCGGGACCGCCAACGAGTTCGTCACCTGCTGCTCGCAGGTCTTCGACGCCGAAGGCGGCGGCTTCGAATTTATCGCCTACAACGTCGGCGCCGACCGTGACCTGGAGAACCCGCATCTGACCCGCGACGAGATGCGCACCGTCATGGCGCGCAGCGCTCGCCTCTACCAGCGGCGCAGGGCCGGGTCTCTGCCCCAGCGGCTTGTGATCCACAAGACGACAACCTGGCGTGAGGAAGAAGTCGCAGGGGTCTTCGACGCGTGGAGCCCGGCCGTTCCTGACATCGAGTGCCTCCAGGTACGTCTAGACACACCCTGGACCGGGGTTGCCCTCCGCGGCGGCAAGGGCAACTCGGCGGTCGCCAACGAATGGCCTGTGGGCCGCGGGTCTCTTCAGTATCTCTCTGGGCGGGAGGCACTCCTGTGGATCGCCGGTACGGCGAAGGGTGTCGCGCTGACGGGTGAGAACTATAATCAGGCAGCCAAGGCTCTACCGACCCCGATTGCGTTCAAGCGTGACGCGGGTGCTGGCCCCCTGGAGATTCCTGCCAGCGAAATCCTTGCCCTGTCGAAGCTCGACTGGAACAACGACGCCCTTTACGGTGTGACCCCCGTGACTATCTCCTACAGCCAGCGGCTGGCACGAATCATTAGCAGGGTGCCAGCGCTCCCGGACGACAGCTATCAGTTCCGACTATTCATGTGACCGGCTCGGCCAACTGGCATCCAAGTCTCAAGCCTTCCGCCACACACCATGGCCGCCGGAACCGGCCGCAGCGACACCGCGTTATAGGCCGTCTAGCAATTGCCAGAGCCGGCAATGACCCACTCGCGCTCCGGCCATCGCGACAACTATGTCAGGCCAGCGATGTGCTTGGCAGTCGTCGACTTGGCGGTCTTGCCTGCCGCTCGTTTGCTTGGCGGTGGTGGCGCCGACATGACCTCGATTGTGCGGTAGCGGGCTCTGGTAGTGGCAACGTAGATCTTGCGGTGCGTGTCCTGGGTGACTGAGAGGCCGACGCCGAGGGAGCTGCGTTCGGTGTCGCTCAAGACGACGCCAACGATGTCCCACTCGCCCCCTTTGGCCTGGTGTGTGGTGAGACCAGGAACTGGGCGGCCGGAGTGGGTCAGACGTGACTGGAGCATGGTGAGCCGTTTGGTGTGGGCTGCGTGGGGCGGCCGCAGGTAGCGCGCGGAGACGGCGCCAACAACAGTGACAAGTTGGTTGTATGCGGCCTTGATGGCCGCGGGTGTGCCGGGCTGGAGCGTCTCGATCACGCCCTGCAACTGGGGTTCAAGTTGCCTCGGTATGTCTCGGTCTTGGATGTTCAGTGCGGCAAGAGCATCGCCGAGGTAGGTGGCGTCGAGGTCCAGGATGTTCCGGGTGGCGTGGTTGAGCAGCAGGGTCGCAGCGGCTTCTTCGTACCCGCCTTTGAACGAGTGGTAGGCGAGGGGGAGGACGCCGCCGCCCACCGCCCAGAGGTCCTTCCAGTACAGCGCGATAGCGACGTCGATGTCGTCGGAATCGATGGGCAGTGTGACTCTGGCGCCGTTGCGAAGGTTGGTGGCGAGCTCGGCCTGTTCTTCCGATTGCCAGCGGAACGATTGCGTGAGGCGCAGCGTCGGGATGCCGTTCCGATCCAGGAAGTCGCGCACGACCTGAGGCTTGGCGCCTCGGAAGAGGTAGAGCGCTTGCCAGGGGTCGCCGACAAGGGTAACTGCGACGCCAGCGGCGATGGCCGATTCGAGGATGGCGATGTCGAGCTCGTTCGCGTCGAAGACCTCGTCGACCACGAGTGCGCGGATCTGCTGTCCGAGGCGCGCCTGAATGCGTGCGGCGCAATTGGGGCGGTGAAGGGCGTGTTCAAGGATCGTCCGGACATCGTCGTGGGTGCAGATGCCCTGGCGCATGTGCGGCAAGATGCTGACCGCCGGGACACGGTTCGCGTAGTCCTCCGCGAATGCCGACCTGAACGTCACAGCCTTGCCATTCAGCCCTAGTTCGTAGATGGAACGAGTGGAGGACGTACCGCCGCAAGATGCCCAGCTGTCGCGGACGTCAAGTTTCACATCGCCGCCGGGCCACAACTTCTTCGCGTCAGGCCACTCGACTAGCTCCTCACGAAGGAGGTCGTGAAAGAGGTCGGACATGATCGTGTCGAGGGTGACGACTCGGTGGGGCCAGGCGAGAGCTTCCGTACCCCAGAGGCGCTGCACGCGGCGGCGCAGGTTGAACGTGGCCGCACGCGTGAAGCTAACGGCGACGACGGCACGTGCGTCGTGCCGGTATCGGGCTGCGAACCTGTGCACACCGAATCGCTGAGCGGAGACAGTCGTCTTCCCTGTACCGGGGCCAGCTTCGATGAAGATATTCTTCTCACCGGTGGCCGCAGCGTGCCGTTGCTGCGCAGTCAGCGTGTTGATCGCGCCCGCGTGAGCGAGAGCCCCGGTCACGACAGTCCGAAGTCTTTCATGAGTTCGTCGATGTCGACGTCAGCGGGCCCGGTCGTGACGCCCTGGTCTGCCCCGTCGGTTACCGGGCCGTCCCCCGGTCCCGCATCCTCCGATGTCGAGCCCGAGAAGGGCGGCGACGAGGGGTCGGCGTACAGGAACTCGAAGATGTTCACGTAGGGAGCCGGCACGTGAACGTCGATGCTTCCTGCGTATCGGGCGTCGCGAAGCCGCCCGGCGAGCGCTTCGGCGAACTCGCCCTTTTTCGATGCGCCTGGCCCGGCCTTGACCGACTCGCCGTCTTGCTTGTGCTTGCCGCGGAAGATGTCGCGCACCGCCTCAGGGGTCACTTCGTCGGGCACGTCTAGGCCGATGTCCTGAAGGGCCTGCTTGATCTGGTCTTCGTTGAGTTTGGTGAGTTGCGGCTCCAACGTGGGATGGCTGTGTTCGACGAGCAGCACGTCAGGGTCGTGGTCCAGAGCCCAGCTCGGCTGTTCGGGCGCGTCATCGAAATCCGTGTCGCTGTCTCGGAGGACCGCTAAACGACTGCAGAGCTCATGGTCTCGGGTGGCGAGAAGCCTTACGGCCCAAGGTCCAACCTTGGTGCCCATCGGAACAATGCTGAGCGCGTCGACAAACGCTTGCTTGTCCTCGTCGTCGCCGGCCCACGCCCATCCAAGCTCACGAAGTACGGCTGCTTCAGTGACTCCCTCAACGAGCAGAACGCGATTGGCAAACAACGCAGCCGATCGGCTGGCGTCCAGGTGCAACCTCGCCTTCCGTAGAACCTCGTCTCGTGCCGTGAGTGGAATATCGGCGACAGCCCGCGCGATAGGGCGGCCCAGCTTGTCGTGGCGGATAATGATCAGCTCGGTCGGGTCGCAGGAGGTGATGATGTCGGTTGCGTGGCTGGACAGGATGACTTGGAGTTCAGGACGGAGTTCCACCTGACGCCGCAGGTACCGCACCAGCGAGTGCTGCAGCTGCGGGTGCAGATGGGCCTCGGGCTCCTCAATGAGAAGGGTCACGTGGAACGCACTGTCCGGGAAGAACGAGTCCTCGACACTCTCGCTCTCGGCCCTCGCCTGGGCCAGAACACGGTCAGCTTCGGCAAGATCCTCCTCAGTTGGCTCGGACGGCGTAACTGCCAGCGGGGCCTCGTCCGGCGCTGGGCCGACGGGGTGACCCCGGGGTGCCTCTGCGGCAGCTGCTGCTATCTCGGTGGCGTCGGGGATGGCGGCAAGCGTGACCGCTATGTGAAGCAGGTTCACATAGCCAAGGGCAACGATCTCCAAGGGCAGCGCGCCGACGCGACCCTCGATGGTGGCGAGCATTAGCTCCAGCACTCTAGCCAGGTAGCGGTCATCGACTACCTGACCGCGAATGTAGGCCCAGTTGCGCGACACGCCGGCCGAGAGAGCCCGGAGCTTGTCGCCCACCCGAGCTTCCAGCCCGTCGAGAACCTCGTGCGTCGCGAGCTGTTCGAGCAGTCGGGACGCGTGCGCTCGCAGGTCCGACAAATCGCGGCCGCGGCCGCGGTTCTGCTGCTGCGCACGCAGGAGTTCCACCAAGACTCGGGTCTTGCGCCGCGAAAGCTCATCGAGCGGGTTGCGCCACGCTGGCAGGTGCACGAGCAGGATCTTGTCCTCAACCCCGCTCACGGACGCTGACAGGACTTTGGTCGTTATGCTCCCCATACTCCGGTGCAAGGTTCGCGCCCAGTCCGCCGCGACTGTACCCGGCACCGAACGGCCGCTCTGTAACTGTAGCTGGAGGCCAAGCGGACCTTCCTTCGCTGCATCCGCCTCAAACCTGTAGGCCACCTCGATGTCCCGGTCGCCCGGTCCGAGGGCAGCAGCCGAGTGGCGCGGCAAGTGTGGGAACCGCTGTGGGTGGCCCAAGTACACCGCGTCGCTGAACGTGGTCTTTCCACCACCATTCGCGCCTGCGATCACCGCGAACCGCCCGGGAAGCGACACCTCCAATGGGTGGTCGACCGAGCCCCGCAAGCCCCGCACTCGCACACGGCTCAAGTACACAGAACACCCTCCCGGAACGGGCGGCATCCAACGGCCGCGTCACCACTGATGCGAGCCTAGCGAAAGTCCACCGGCTCAACCGCTTGAACTGGCTTCGACGACTGGATCGAGTCGAACGTGTGTGAGCCTGGAGACAGCTGAGTCGATAGCCTTAGCGGGTGCCTGACGTTGACCGCGCATCGAACCTTGTCCAGGAGACGCTGGACCAGTTTGATGCGCCCGGCATGACGGTCGCTGCGCTCACGCGGCGTTGTCAGCGGATCGCATCCTTGCGGGGCGATGGTGTGGCGCTCTCCTGGTTGACGATGGAGTCGACTGATGTAGCCAACCAGTTCACGAACCAGTCAGAAGCCTCACGAGCCTCGCGTGAGTCCCTGGCGGCGCGCCTGCTCACGACGATCCCAGGCGACGAGGCCAACGCGAAGTGGACTGCGGAATACGACGGCTACATCAGTCGGCGGCGGACGGAGTCTGGCGCGCAGGAGGCGAACCTTCGCAGCGTTCAACAGATCGAGGAGTTGGCGCAGACGCTGCGGGAGCAGGAGGCTGCGACACTCATCTCGCCGCCTCCGGGGATGCACAGCTACGACCTCGGCAAGCACGTGTCCGACCAGGAACGGGCTCGTACGCAGCTTGTCGCATCGCGCATGACGCTTGAGAATGTGCTTGCCCGCATCAAGGCCCGGCTCTGGGAGTTCTTGACCGAAACCGAGTACGAACTCACGTTCGGCGAGGCTACAGCGGAGACCTTTCACCGACTGAGGGCGTACGTCGACAAGCAGCTCACGACGATATCGCCACCGGCTCTTGAGCAATTTCAGACCGCCTACCGGCGGCTGAAGGACGGCGGCGACGAAGACCGAGCGCACGCCTTGACGTCCTGTCGGCGAGTGCTGAAAACGTTGGCGGACCAGCTCTATCCGGCCAGGTCAGAACCAGTGACGGGCGTCGACGGGAAGTCCCATCGGCTCGACGATGCGGCGTTTGTGAACCGGCTCTTGCAGTACGTAGCCGAGACGGTCGGCAAGCATGAGAACGGCGCCGTAGTGCAGGCTGCACTCAAAGATGTCGACGCACGGCTCCGCGCGCTGAACGATCTCGCAAGCAAGGGCGTGCACGGCGACGTGACCACGTACGAAGTCGACACGTGCGTCGTTCAGACATACCTGGTCGTCGCGGATCTGCTGCGCATCCGTGAACGTGCCGCTCCGACGGGCGACTAGGCGTGACGGAACAGATTCAGGACTACGCTGTGCCGGAGTAGCCTCCGAGGTGCTGGCGTTGCGTCATGGGGTCGCGGTAGAAGTCGGCGACGGCGTTGACTCTCTCGTCGAAGCTGGTGGTTCCTTCAAGCCTGTACTCCCGCCCGTTGTGGGGGTGGATGCCGGTCGCGAAGTAGAACAAGGTGTGACCCTTGCCGAGATGGGCTTCGACCCAGCCAATGACCTGCCCTTCTGCGCGAACCTCCCAGCGAGGTTCTTCGCTGCGTCGGAGGGTGGCCGGCGGCAGCCTGTGAACTGTGACGTGGCTGGTGTCTACCTTCTGATCCGATGTCATGACGACTTCTCTCCTTGGGGACTCTCCCTGGGGACTCTCCCTGGGGACTCACTACGCAACTCAGTATCGAACACACGTTCGAGTCGTTGAGTGTAGCTTGACGCGGACCGCTGGGGAAGGCCGCTGGATGGTGCCGTGCGCACCTTCTCGGTGACGATCACCGAGAGGAACCGATGATGGATGGTCTGAGTGACGTGGCCCGTGACGAGCGGACGGCACGGATCGCGTTGTCGATGCTTGTTGAGCCGAACGATCCGGTGACCGGCCGGTTGGTGGCGCATCTGGGCGCCGTCAAGACGCTGTGGCTTGCTGAGCGCGACGATGCTGTGGTGGGTCTGCGTCCGCTGAATGCCCAGGTGTGGCGCGACCATCTCACTCGGCTCGACGTTCAGCAGCTAGCCGGACGTATCGACCAGGTACAGCAGCTGGGGTTCGGCGTCCTCATCCCCGGAGATCGGGACTGGCCCGCTGCCCTCAACGATCTCGGCGACTTTGCCCCGTATGTGTTGTGGACGCGTGGTGCATCCTCGTTCTTGTCCCGTCCACTGCCCGACCAAGTGACGATCACCGGAGCGCGGGCGGCGACATCCTATGGGGAGCACGTCGCCGGCGAACTCGCGGGCGCTGTCGCTCGCGATGAGCGCGTGGTCGTGGCGGGTGGAGCCTATGGGATCGAGGGCGCTGCTCATCGCGCCGTCCTGGCAGCCGGGGGAGACACCATCGCTGTTCTTCCCTGCGGTGTTGACCGGCTCTACGCGACCGGTCACAGCGACCTCCTCGAACGAGTCGCTGATGTCGGTCTCCTCGTCAGCGAACTGCCGCCGGGTACTATGCCGACGAGACACCGGTTCATGGCCCGGGCGCGGATCATGGCCGCATTGTCGTCGGCAACGGTGATCGTGGAGGCCGCTTGGCGTTCGGGTTCGCTGGCGGTGGCGCATCGGGCTCAGGAGCTGGGACGCGCCGTCGGTGCTGTGCCCGGTCCGGTGACGAGCGCCACGAGCGTCGGCACGCACGGTCTCTTGCGCGAGGGGACCGCATCGCTGGTGGCAGACTCCTCAGACCTCGCTGTCCTACTCGAACACAACCCGGATGCCGGCTCATCGAGGTCGATCGCCCGCGAGCCGCTCGATGCAGCTCAGATCCGGGATCGGCAGACAGATTCGTCACGGACGCTGTAGTCCACCGCCCGATGCACGGCGGACCTCTCCCAGCAGGCCGCTCGGATTACAGCGGCTTGCTTGTGCTGCCTCTGCGGGGTTCAGTGGATGGTCCGGCCGACTTGGGCCGTGCTGCCGGCTAGCTCGGTGTTGCTCTGCTGGTGCTGGCGGCGTGCGCTACGCTCTCGGACTCGGGCTCCCACGAGTAGTGCGACGCTGACCGGGCCGATCAAGATCATCTTGAAGGCGTTCCAGATGCAGACGAGGACGATGAGGTGGACCCAGCCAGGGCCACCGTTTTCGATCACGGTGGTGCACCAGTAGGCCACCATCAGATACGGCGCGGCGAGCAGCATGGCAGGCACCCCCCACTTCAAGCCCTGCCGGGTGCGGATCAGATCGAGCACGATGTTGCTCGGCATGTACCGACGCAGGAAGTAGCGGGTCTCGACGCTTGCGGTCCATAGAAGGCCGATCATGGCGGGGCTCCTCTCAGCGCATGAACATCTCGTGAGACGGTGCGTGGAGAGTGACCGGAAGGTCTGCCGCGAGCGGCCCAAAGGGAAGGAGAAATCCGCCTCACGGTCCAGGCTACGCCACGCCGGCTGCGCATGGAAGGTCCACGATGGACTGTCAACCACACTCGGCGGTGCGTCCCGCCCTATCCCGGCCGACC
Source organism: Granulicoccus phenolivorans DSM 17626 = NBRC 107789 = JCM 15570 (assembly GCF_000423085.1). Classification (GTDB taxonomy): domain Bacteria; phylum Actinomycetota; class Actinomycetes; order Propionibacteriales; family Propionibacteriaceae; genus Granulicoccus; species Granulicoccus phenolivorans. Next base: position 28,139 of record NZ_AUHH01000043.1, read on the forward strand.
AACACGGACGCCCACGCATGGCGGCCTGGCGCGATTGCGGGCTGTGTGGGGGTTGCTGCCGATTGGTTGAGTTTGATCCGACCGGCCCGTTGCCTCGGAATGTCTTCTCCTAGCTCGCGGTGACCGTTGCTACGTCTAGACGCCGGTGGATGACCGAGAGAGTGCCGAGGACGTCGAGGGCGTCTTGTTCGGACAGAGACCACTCGATCCGTGGCTCGTGCGCTGCGGGGTTGCGGAATGCGCTGAACAGTCCTTTGGCGAGGTTGGCGAGGCCGAGTTGTTCGTCACGTTGTGTTCGCGTTCCTAGCGGGTTGATGCGTAGCCGAGGAGAGCTGCCGGCCATTGTTGCTTCCACCAGGCCGTAGCCATCACCATCGACACCAGTCAACTGCCGCAGCCTGCTGCCAAGGCCCTTGATGGCTTCGAACACAGCTTCGTAGTAGTCCTTTCTTAGTAGTTCTGGACGGCAGTAGGCGAGGACCTCGGGATGAGCGCCTCGGTGTTGGAGAAGGCCGCGAAGGTGCTCGGTTCGAGCTTGAGCCTCGTCTGTGGTTCGGGCCTGACTTGTGCGACCAACGCGCCCATCGTCGCGGACCTGCAGCGCAACGAGTGAGAGTGCTTGGTTCAGCTGGTCGCGGGTCTGACGCGCTGCATCCGCACGGTCAAGAGTTCGCTCCGGTCGCATCGATGCAGTGATGAGCGCGATGAGGGCGTTGCCGGTCTGGGTATGCGCCTGGTTAGTGCTGACGGCGTGCGCAAGGCGTCGCCACTTGGTGTGGCCCTCACCTGGGTCGGTCCGGAGTGGGATTTCGGCCAGGATGCGTGTGAGTTCGGAGCCGCTATACAACTCAGCGACGATCTTGCATGTGTGCTCAAGGGTCCCGGCGGGAAATGGCGGATGCCGCGGGGTGGTCATGGCTGTCCGCCCTTCGATGCAACAGGATCGCGGGTGAGTCGCTCGTGAATCTGTGACGGGAGCACTCCGCGGGAGCTGAACTTCTCGGCCACCAACTGGCGCAGCTGCGGGAGCGTCCAAGCTGTGGTGCTCTTCGTCAGAAGCTCATCCCAGACGGATGCAACATCAAGGGCGAGCTCGGACATCGTCGTCGGTGCGACGAGATGCACATGCGGTTCCGCCCCCGCAACTCCGTCGTCATGGATGGCGGGCTTCGACGAGATGACGACGGTTGCACTCTCCGGCGGGACAGCGTCCACCCCGCGATCCGCAGCAAGCAGCCTGAGTTGGTCGTTCGCTTGTCGGATGTCCTTATGCGGGACAACGCCAGTGGGCTCATGGTCGCTCTTGGCCTCTAGCGCGAGCCAGAGTTCGTTCCCCCAGCACCAGGCGGAGTCGCATCGACCAGTGCCGGGCGGCTTGGACGCGTCCGCACCCACGAGCTTGCCCAACTCGGTAAGTGCGGGCTCGTACTTGCTTGGGGCGCGTTCTGCCAGACCAGCGCGTATCTCACCGATGCGTCGGCGGACCTTGCCCTGATTAGCGCCTGAGTCCAGTACTGAGGCCACCGCATTGACGGCATTCGCATCGATGGCGCTGAGCGCGGACCGTTGCATAGTCGGGAATGGTGCCATTTGGCGGACCCATGACCCAAGTCCCATGATCGTTTCGGCGAGCCGCACTAGCCCCTGTGCCGCAGTCCTGCCGGCGGCGTCGCCGGTCTGATCGGCGGCTTGATCGGCCCAGGCGGCTTCCAGATAGGTCCAGAATGCTCGATAGCCCTTGGTGGCGGAACCCGCCGCGCCCGTGACTCGCGCAACTTCGTGGGCATGCCTGGCCGCGTCGTCCCAGGCGCCGATATTGGCCGCAGCCCAGGCCCTTATTTCGTGCTCCACACAGGCTGACAAGGCTGCGGTGCCATCGGGTGCCTGTTGAGTCATTTCGCGGCGGTAGTCGGTCAAGGCAGGCTCGGCTTCGGCGCGCCAGCTTTCATCGCTGTCCTGGTTGAGGAAGGCGTGGAGATTGCTGAGCATGTCACCGGCTGTGCCGGCCTGAGAGTTCTCGCGGCCGAAGCGGATTTCGGCCTGGAGTTCAGAGTCAAGTGCCGCGACGATCTCTGGTCGAGTAAGGTAACGCGAGAGATCAGGACCGAGAACGAGCACGACCGCCGTGTCTCCGGGACCTCTTGTGCACCGACCAGCGCCCTGGATCACACGCGTGCGCACCCGAGCCGCCAGGGCAGCGCCGGCCCGAGCGCGGGACTGCAGGAACCGTTCTTGAAGATTGTCTTGGTCAGGGACCCCATCGAGGGCGACGAGGCGGCACGCGTCCCCCGGGAGATCGAGCCCGTCATAGCGAGCGGCGAGTCCGCAGACGCCATGCGGCAGCTTGGCGAACGGGGCCATGCTCTCAGCAACCTGGTCGATCCCCCACACAGGCCATCCTGGCTGCGCGAGCGCGCTGGCGTCGCTCATGGCAGCCTCGGTGCGAGGTGCCAGGATCAGTGCTTTGCCCGCGGCTGCGACGATCGCCCGGTTGAGGTCGGTCGTGTCGGCGCCTTCGACGAACTCGGGGAACACGAAGAACCGTCGTCCGTACCGTGGTGCGGTGCTCTCATCCGGCTGCTGGAGTCGAAGGATTCCCGGGCGTCCAAACGCACGTTCAAGCTCGCCCCCTTCACCCAGCGTCGCGGACAAGTAGACCCGCTGCCGTGCACCAGATAGCAGCCCGTTCTGATGGGTGGGTGGCACGTATGGACGGACCAAGATTCCTGAGTAGGCCACATACACCAGGCACGAGGCTAGGCCGGCGCGGATCATCGCGTAGCGGTAGGTATGCGGCGCCCGGAGTGAACCCAATACGCCGTCGAGCTTGGCGATCAAGCCGCTCTGTCGAAGCGGCACTACCATCCGCACGTCACTACCGATCCCAGGGTCAGGTTGGGAATCGCGTAGGCGCTCAAGGAACACGCCATCAAGGGCGGGAGCGAGTGTGTCGAGCACGGCCGTGTACTCTGCCGGAGACTTCCATCGGTTTATGTCGACGCTATAGGCCTCGCCGACATACTGTTCACCGGCGTGTGCGTCATCGAACAGGATCAGGTCGGCATCGGCCAGGCGAGGGTTGCTGTTGAAGATGCTGCTGTACGTCGTGACGGCGATCGCCTCGGCTGCTTCGTACGCTACGTGTGCGCCGGTGGGCCAGTCAGAGTGCCGACCCACGAGCAGCGCCGTGTCTATCCCTTCTCGGTAAGCAGCGTCCGTCACCTGGCGCGCAAGCTGTTGGGTTGGGCACGCGTAGATCACTCGCGAGCGTCGCTTGCGTCGCGTCCACTCCGCAACAAGCAGCCCTGTGAGTGTCTTGCCAGTGCCAGTGGGGAGTTCCAACGCGACGTCGGGACTGCTGGCTTTCGACGTGAATGTCTTCAGCATCTCCGACTGGTGCGCCCACAGCCCGGGAACAGCGCCTGGACGTCGAGGGAGATCGCGATACAGCTCACCAGGGGAGGCGTAGTCCGTCCCGCCCGTCCTAGTTCGAACGAACGCCACGTCGTCCCCTCTGAGTATGTCAACTCGACTTGGCCCCACCATGGCGGCTTGAGTTGGCTCCACCTGCTCGGGTGTGGGCGAGGCGGTAGCTGGTGGTGCCGGTTTCGATGATGGTGGCGTCGTAGGTGAGTCGGTCGACGATCGCGGCGCAGAGGCGGGGGTCGGTGAAGGTTTTGGTCCAGCCGCTGAAGGGTTCGTTGGAGGCGATCGCGATGGCGGTCTTCTCTTCGCGTTCGGTGAGGACCTGGAACAGGAGTTCGGCGCCGCGCCGGTCGAGTTGGAGGTAGCCCAATTCGTCGAGGCAGAGCAGGTCGACCCGGCCGTAGCGGGCGATGACTTTGGTGAGGGCACGGTCGTTCTCGGCTTCGGCGAGCTCGTTCACGAGCCGGGACGCCAGCACGTAGCGGACCCGGTAGCCGTGCTCGGCGGCGGCGGTCCCGATCCCGATGAGCAGGTGGGTTTTGCCGGTTCCGGAGTCGCCGATCAGGCACAGCGGTCGGCCTTTGGCGACCCAGTCGCCGGCGGCCAGGGTGTTGATCACCGCGGGGTTCAGGTTCGGGTTGGCGTCGTAGTCGATCTCGTCGAGGCGTTTGGGTCGGGGGAAGCCGGCGTCGTGGACCCGGCGGGCTCGGCGGCGTTCGTCGCGGTCGTCGCACTCGGCGAGCAGGAGTTCGGCCAGGAAGCCTTGGTAGGTGTGCTGCTCACGGGCTGCGGTCGCTGCTGCTTGGGCGGCTCGTTCGCGGATGGTCGGCAGGCGCAGGGTGCGGCAGGCGGTGTCGATCGCGACCTCGACGGCTTGGGTGGTCATGGTGGTCATGTGGGGGTTCCTCCGGTGAGCAGGGTGTCGTAGGCGTCGACGCTGGGCAGGGGCCTGGTGTCGGTCGGGTAGGTGACCTGACCGTCGGCGCCGACCAGGCCGAGTTGGGGCCGGGTTTCGCCGGCGCGGCGGACCTCGACGGCGACCGCTTCCGGGGACAGCGCCCCCACCTGGAGTGCGGCCTCGAGGCCGGCCAGGACCTGGCTGTGGGGATAGCTGCGGTGCAGCAGCAGCGCCTCGACCAAGGCCTGGGTGCCGGCCTTGTCGCCGTAGCGGGCCTTGGTCGCGCTCCAGTACCGCTCGTGGACCGCGGTGAACGCTCCGCTCTTGCGGGCCTGGACCAGGGCGGTCGCCCCGGGCAGTGCCCCGGGCTTATAGGCCAGCACCTCCAAGTAGTGATCCAGCACCAAGGTCACCGAGCCGCGGATCGTGGCCCGTTCATGCTCGGCGACCAGCCTGGGCCCGTCGTAGATGAGCACCACGGTGGCGCGGAGCAGCACCCGCAGCTGGCGGCCGACGTAGCGGACCGGCACCGAGTACTGGCATTGCCGCACCGTCACGCGGGCGTGCCGGTCGACCCGAGGCCGCAGGCTGATCCCGGTCTCGAACGGCTCAACCGGCAAAGGCCGCAGCAGCGGCTGCTCGACAGCGAAGTCGTCACCCACGGTCTTGGTTCGTTGCCCGACCCGCCGGTGATCATCCTTGGCGTCGCACTTGGCGAGGTAGGCGTTCAGCTCGGCCAACGTCTCGACCTTGGGCATCGGGACGGTGTGGGTGCGGCGGAAGCGGCCACCCTCACCCTCGACGCCGCCCTTCTCGTGGGCTCCTTCGACACCGGGCCGGCAGTAGAACACGTCGAAGCCGTAGTGGGAACGGAACAGCACCCACCGGTCCGACTCGACCCGGGTCCGGCCCGTCAACACCCGCGACACCGCCGCCTTCAGGTTGTCGTAGCGGATGTGAACGATCGGGATCCCACCGAGCTGCTCGAACGCGTACCGGTGGCCGTCCAGGAACGCCTCCTGCGAACACGTCGCATACGCGCGGTGGATCGCCTTGCCCGAGTAGGACAGCCGTAGCGTGAACAAGAACACCTTGGTCTTCACCCCAGCCCACACGATCCACAGATCGGCGAAGTCGACCTCGGCCTCCGCCCCGGCCGGATGGGTTTGCGGCACGAACACCTCGGACAACTGCTTCCCAGCCTCGGCGGCGATCCGGACCCTGGCGTCCCGCACATAGTCCCGGACAGTGGAATAGGCGACCTCGACCTGGTGCTCATCGAGGAGCCGTTCCCGGACCCGCAACGCGGTGTGACGCTGCTTGCGTGGCGCGTCCAGATCCTGCCGGAGCATCGCGTCGATCAACGGCTTCACCGGGTCCAACACCGGCGCAGTCCGGACCGGCACCTTCCGCGGCGGCGGCTCCGCCGACGCCAACGCTTGCCGGACCGTGCGACGGTGCACACCATGCCGTACCGCCAACTCGCGGATCGACACATCCGGATCATCCCGCCGGTCCCGACGGATCGCTTCAAACACCCTGACACGACTCCCAACAGACACCCCGCACCCCAACCCTTCGACGACAACATCGACCAGCGTGAGGTGGGGCCAGATCAGACCGTCACAACCACCCCGGAGTGTCGAACCCGGGGCCAGATCAGGCCGTCACGGTGGGGCCAAATCAGAGTGTCATTTCCATCCCCTCCCTACGCGGAAATGGAGCGCTCCGTGGTTGCGCGCCGACATAAGTGTCTCATCGGAAGCTCGCTAGGTGAGCAGAAGGGCATGGACTGAGCCATGGACGCAGGAGGTGGCACCCGATCGGTGGTGACAACCTAGGGCGGGCACCCTACGAGGACCCGATGGAGCCTGGGTGCTGCGGCCCTAGGCCGATGCTCCGACGCCACGGGCTGCCCGTTCTGACGGACGCCTGGCCAATGCGACACTGACCCTGGCCAGCTACGGCCTAACGTTTGGGTCGACGGACGATGAGGTCGCGGCCATCGCATTCAGTGCAGTTGCACATCGGCCATCCGAAGCGAGCCCAGAAGGATGCAGACTGCTGAGTTGGGCCGACATAGATTTCGCGGTCACGGTACTCAGACGCGAGTTGCTGGATGATCGCTGTGCCTAGGTGGGTTCCATTGCAGCGGAGGTCTTCTCGAACCTCGAAACTCCAGACCATGACTGCTGGGCTGTTAGTGCGGGAAGAGTGGGCGGGGTACCTGAGGTGAAGAAGAAGCCGGGCGACTTCCTCGCCCCGTTGGATATATGACCGCCACTGATGGTCGGGTGGCCCGAGCCCTCCGTTCGCCCACCACGTTCTGGTGAATCGGCGGTCATCAGCGTAGTCGGGCCTGCGCCTACCATGCATGACGACCATCTCCGGTTCTTCCCAGGTAATCGCCTCGCCCACGCCGTTGAGTCTCTCAGAGTCAGGTGGTGGCTGCCCAGTACTGGGTGTTCGTCTCGCGGCCACTAGATTGTCAGGCCGCTCCGCTCTTCCGCGGTGCGGTCAACGGGGTCCTCAGTTCCCCAGTCGGCAACGGTGAGTTTCCTCGTTCGGCCGAGTTCGGCTCGGGCCCGGGCTGCGTCGATCTTCTGCGCGGTCGAAGTTGGAGGCGCACCTAGGGGTGATTCGCCAGCGATCTGGTAGCGGTCCCGGTACGCAGCGACGGTGCGGGCTGACCGTCGCCAGCTTGCGTACCTCCGTCGATCCGTCGGTGGTGTGCCGAGCGCCTTCGTCCACGGCGCAGCTTCGTTCAGGGAGATGTCTAGGACGGCGTCGGCGCGGGTTTCGATGAGCGAGCGTCGTTGGTCGAGTGCTTCGTGCATGTCGGTGGCCATAGGGCCGTCCGCGTGCGGGATCAGGCCGGCGATGAGTCGAGGGGCCTTCCTGGCTCGGCCTGCCTGGGCGGGTCGTCGGGTGGCTTGTTCGACGCGGTAGTGGAGGACGGCGGCGATGTCGTCGGCGTCGCTGAACCCGCGCGCGCCGACGAGACGTGGCAGGAGCGCCTCGACATCGTGATGGTTGGCTTCGGCGTGGCGGAGTTCGGCAGTGAGCGGGCCGAAGGCGTCGGACTCGATCGCGTTCTCGGCTTGGTCGGTGGTCAGTCCGGAGCCGCGGATGAGGGTGGCCCAGCGGTCATGCTGGGCTGCGGCGGCCAGGGTCTCGTACTCGGCGGTGAGTTGGGCGATCGAGCCCCACTGGTTCTGTTCGGTGACGATGGTTTCGTGGGCGGACAGTTCGGCGCCGGTGTGCTGCAGAACGCCGTAGAGGACGCTTCGTGCACTCGCGTCGGGGTTCTCGCCGGGGTGCGGTTCTGCATGATCGTCGGCGTGGTCGAGGATCACGTAGGCATGGTTGGTGTGGCGGCCGCGGGTCATGGAGACGTAGAAGTTCTCTCTTGTGGAGGTCGGCTCGACGAGGACGTGCGCGGTGTCGGTGGTGACTCCTTGGGCGCGGTAGGCGGTGACCGCGTACCCGAGATCGACATGCTCGGCCGCATACCCGGCTGGCAGGACGACCGTGCCGCCGAACCGGCGGCCTGGTTTGCGGATGGTGAGGGTCCCGTCGCCGCGGACGGACGTGATGGTCCATATGTCGCCGTTGCGTACCCAGTCGCGTCCGTTCGTGGTGCGGAGTCGTCGGTCGTTGCGGCGGGTGATGATGGTGTCCCCGACTCCGGCGGTGGTGCCGTCGTGGAGTTCGATCTCGCGGTTGGGGGTGAGGGTGCCGTCGAGGATCAGGTCGGCGCGGGCTCGGGTGTTGAGGGCGGTCACGTCCTGTTGGGTTTCGGCGATTAGCACCGACACCAGGCCGGTGTCCCGGTCTGCCCGCCATGCGGTGTAGGCGGCGTCGGTCATGGTCTCGTGGTCGCCGTCGTGGATGCGGTGGTGGTTGAGGTAGGTGTCGATGACCTGGGTTCGTCCGTGCCGGAGCTCCAGGGATGCGGTCTTCTCCCACCCGTTCTTGAAGCGGTGGACATCGACCAACTCGGGCGTATCGTGACGGTCGCCGGCGAGCATCGCAAACGCCCCGCCGGCATCGACCGATTGCAGCTGGGCGTAGTCGCCCACCAAGAGGACCTTCGCTCCGACCTCCTGGGCGAGGTGGGTGATGCGGTCCAGAGACAGGGTGCCGGCCAGGGACGCCTCATCGATGATGACAAGCTGACCAGCCTCGAAGGTCGTGCCGTGCAGAAGGTGGTTCTGCCACCACTTCGCGGTGTTCTCCGTGTCGATGCCGAGGTCGTCGGCGAGGACTTGGGCGGCGACCGCGGATGGTGCGAGACCGACGACGGAGCCGGGACCGTGTTCGGTCTCCCAGGCTCGGCGGAGCGCGTTCATCGCGGTGGTCTTGCCCGAGCCCGCGGGACCGACCAACACATCGAGCACCCGCCCCGACACCGCGATCCGGACCAGCGCGTCGGCCTGATCGACACCGAGCAGCCGGCCCTCGGCATCACGCTTGCGGGTGATCTTCTCGACCCTCGCCAACGAGACGGTCGGGCCGGTGAATGTGCGGGAGCGGTCGAGCAGCCGGTCCTCAGCTTGAAGCAGTACCTCGGAGGAGAACACCGTGGAGTGCTTCGGCCGGAACACCGAGGACCCATCCGACCGGCGAAACGCCGCAGGGGAGGTGGCCAGATCGGGGGGTGTCAAGCGCAGGGAGGCGTGTTCGGCGGCGTCGGCGACCATGGCGACGATGGCTACGCGGTCGTGGATGGTGGCGAATCGCCATCCCATCGTCTGTCGGGAGGCTTCGGCCATCAGGTTCCACCTGCGCCAGGTCGAACGTTTCTCACCCACGGCCTCCACCACGGAATGGCCGAGTTCGTCGACTACGTCGAGGGGTACATCGTCGGCGCGCAGCAGCAACGGTGTGTCGTTGTCCGTGACCCCGCGCGCCCACAGGGTCGCATCGTGGCCGAGTGTCTTGGTCGCGCGGGTCCACCACTCGGCGGTCAACTCCGCCAGGGACCGGACGTCCTTCTCAGGGCGGGTGCTGAGGGTGGCTTGGGCTCGGAGCTTCATGATCGTCGCTGGGGACGGACGCCGCCCATGCGCCGTGACGTAATCAGCGATGAGGCGGTCGGTCTCGGCATCGATGTGGCGGGCGCGGGTCGAGAACTCCGCGATCAGTTCCTCGGGGACGCCGGTGATCGCCCAGGCCGGGTTCTTGTCGCGCCCCATATCGCGGGCCTCCCAGGCAACGCCGAAGGTGCGGGTCATGTGGTCGGCGAACACCGCCTCATGCAACTCCGACAACGCGACCACGGCGGCGTGCATCGGTCGGCCGTCGAGGGAGCGCCACTTGCCGTCGAGCACGGTCTTGGCCTTGTTGGATATGACCACATGGGTGTGCAGGTGGGGGTCGCCGGCGCGGGAGTCGAAGTGGTCGAACGCCGTCGCGATCAGCCCGGTGACATCGACCTGTGCAACCGCGCCGTCCCCGGCGGTTGCACCGGTGCGGGTGGCTGCAACCTCGCGTTCCATGAACGCAACCACCTCCGCAACCGCACGATGATGCGCCTCACCGATCAACGCCTGAACCCCCGCATCCGCCACCGCCCACAACACGCTCGCGGACTTCGGGATGCTGAACGTGAAATCGAACCCGGCCACCGCCCGCCGAGTACCCCGCGCGGCCTCCTCGGCAACGATCTGCGCGACCACCTCACCCTTGCGACCCGGCGACAACGCCGGGTCCAGATCAGCGATCCGGGCCTCGATCCGCTCCGCCGGCGTCTTGTAGACCGGGAACGCCAAGCCCAACGGATCGCCGCTGATCGGATCACGGCCCATGCCCATCAACAGCTGAAGCTGCGCCTCCGACACCACATCCCCGACAGCCAGTTCACCGTCGCCGAGCGAGGCCACGCCGTCACCCAGCCAACGGCCAGGCGGTGTTCCTGCCTCCATGTAGTAGCGCGTCAATGGCGTCGAAAGCGGACGATCGCCGTCAGCGGCCACGACCGTCCGCAGCAGGTACCTGTAGCCATCGCCCGCCGACATCACCCGCATGGAAACCGTCATGCCCACCTCCCGGTCCTGCCGGGCAGGTGAGCGCCAGCCTCCTGTGACTTCTGCTGCCACAGGGCCCTAGACCTCGACCTGCAAGAGGCGTGTCAGCTCAGAAAAGGCAGGGTGTGGCGGAGCTTCCTGAGTGCGGGCTGTCGTGAATGGACGTTGCTGGTCGATGGACTGGATGGCACTGGGCCGGCGACCGCGAGGACAGGTCAGCACGACGTAGTGGTGCACCTGACAGGTGACCAGCCCGGCGACACGACTCACGCGAGTTCTGGCCGGGGATCATCCCGTCAGCCGGAGCATTCATGCACGACACACCGACCGATCCCGCGAGTCCGCTGAGGATCGGTTCGCTCTTCTCGGGATACGGCGGCCTCGACCTCGCTGTCGAACATGTCTTCGGCGGAGAGACCGTCTGGTTCTCTGAGATCAATGAGCCCGTGGCCAGGGTCTTCGCCCACCACTGGCCCGACGCCCCGAATCTGGGCGACATCACAAGGATCAGCTGGTCGCAGGTCGAGCCCGTTGACATTCTGATCGGCGGCTTCCCCTGCCAAGACGTGTCCACCGTCGGCAAGCGCGCCGGTCTCGCACCCGGAACCCGCTCAGGTCTATGGGCGCACATGGGCACAGCCATCGAAGTGCTGCAACCCCAATGGGTCGTCATCGAAAACGTCCGCGGTCTGCTCTCGTCCCCAGCCATCCGACCGATCACCGAAGGAGACGACAATGCCCCGCGCAACCCCTGCGCAGCAACCCCCGACGATACAGCCCTGAAGCGCCCTGAGATTGTTGGAGGCTCCTGACCTTGGAAACGAGGATGGAGTTATGCCGAAGGAACTGGCGTCGGGGAAGCCGACGACGCGTCGCTACTCGAGCGAGGAGAAGGCCGCCGCGGTGCGGATGGTGAGGGCGCTGCGCGCCGAGCTGGGCTTCACGCAAGGGACCGTGCAGCGGGTCGCGACGCAGCTCGGATACGGGGTCGAGTCCGTGCGGATGTGGGTCAAGCAGGCCGACATCGACGACGGCGTCACGCCCGGTATCAGCACTGCGGAGGCGCAGCGGGTGCGAGAGCTTGAGCAGGAGAACCGGGAGCTTCGACGGGCCAACGAGGTGCTCA
>NZ_AUHH01000044.1 GCF_000423085.1 Granulicoccus phenolivorans DSM 17626 = NBRC 107789 = JCM 15570
GGTCGGGCCGCGCCGGCCGGGATGACACGCGGGCGGGTGGATGACACACGGGCGGGCCGCGCCGGCCAGGGATGACACGCGGGTGGGCTGCTCCGGCCGGCGACAACCAGCGACAACCAGCGACAACATCGTGCCCCGGCAGCCTTCGCGCGACAGCAAAACCGGCACCGAGCTTCCCGCGACGGAATATCTCCACCGGGCCGCTCCCGCGACGGAATATTCCCCCCGAGCCGCTCCCGCGACGGAATATTCCCCCCGAGCCGCTCCCGCGACGGAATATTCCCCCCGAGCCGCTCCCGCGACAGAATATTCCCCCCGAGCCGCTCCCGCGACAGAATATTCCCCCCGAGCCGCTCCCGCGACAGAAGAGGCGACTCGGCGACGCCTCCGGAAACCCGCGGGTGGTGCAGCAAGTGCGCGAGCCGGTTGCTATCGCCGACTGATGGGATCCATCGCGCGACCCCCGTCGACGGGTCGCCCGGACTCATGGGAGCCGCGCCGATGCCGCGCGACAGGTCAACGATCCCTCGACCGGTACCGACCGTGCGCGCATCGGGGCGTACATCGTGGTCGGTCGCACCCGGGGGGCGGATCGCCCGGGGAGCGAAGGAAGACCTCGACCAGCGAAGGCAGCAGTGGTCGCTGCTGGCGATGTTCCTTCGCCGCTCGCGATACTCCTTCGCTGGCCCGGAGGGTACCTTCGCTGGCCCGGACGATTCCGTCGCTGGCTCGGGGGACACCATCGCTGCCCCGGAGTCCCGGACCGCGCGAGCGCCGAATGAACCCAGACCCTCCATCCCCGACACCGGCCCCACAGCTTCGGACATCTCCCGACAGGTCGACACCGGCCTCAAGCCTCCCACCACTCCCGTGGGGACCGCAGCCGAGTCCCCCCTCGCCCCCATCCAGGGAGCCGGTCCCTCGTACCGCGACAGAGTCGGAGACCCAGCGACCGCAACGGGTTCCTGCAATTGCTGCAACGGCAGCGAGGTCACGAGTTCGGTCGCGGAGTGAACGGCGCTGTCGCGGGAGGCCCGCAGCCAGAAATACCCATCGCAGGAGACCCCTTGCCGGAAGAACCCATCGCAGGAGACCCCCGCCCCGAAGAACCCATCGCAGGCCCACCCCCACCCCGAAGAACCCATCGCAGGAGACCCCGGCCCCGAACAATCCATCGCGGGAGACCCCCACCCCGAACAATCCATCACAGCACCACACCCGACCCGAGTCCCCCGGCGCCCAGCACAAGCTCCCACCCGAACCGCGCCCCCGGCCACGCTCGTCCGCGCTCTTGACTCTCCCGCCGGGGGAGATTCCAGACTGGAGCCATGACCGACGTCGCAATCGGGGAGTTCTCCCGGCTGACCCACCTCAGCATCAAGCAACTGCGGCGGTACCACGAGCAGCAACTGCTCGCGCCGGCCCGGGTCGATCCGGTGAGCGGGTACCGCTACTACCGGATGGATCAGGTACCCGATGCCCTGCTGGTACGCCGGTTGCGTGACCTGGAGCTGGGCCTCCCGGCGATCCGGGACCTGCTCAGCGCACCCGACCAGACCCGCTCGGCCCTGCTCCGGGATCATCTGGCCACCCTGCAGCAACGGATCACCGACACCGGCCGAGCCGTCGAGGAGCTGCGCGCGCTGCTGGCCGAGCCGTCCCCGCTGCGGGTCGAGCTGCGCCACCTCCCCGACCAGCCGGCGCTGATCCGCACCGCCGAGGTCGCCGCCGACACGATCGATGCCTGGCTCGCGCAGGCGTACGCGGGGCTGTACGGCGAGCTCACCGGACTGCCCGCCGGACCGGCCGGGGCCCGCTACGGCGACGCGTTCTTCACCGAAGCGGCCGGCCCGGTCGAGGCCTTCGTCCCGGTCCCCACCGCGGCCGGCACGATCCCGGGTGGGGCGTACGCGATCGCGATCCATGCCGGCCCGTACGCCGAGCTGGACCGCACGTACGCCGCGCTCGGCCGCTACGTCCATGACCACGATCTCGCCGCCCCCGGCCCGATCCGGGAGAACTACCTGATCGGACCGTCCGACAGCGACCCCGCCGGCTGGCGCACCGAGGTGTGCTGGCCGATCACCCCGACCGCCGCCCATCCCCCTCTCGCCCCCTGACCCCGCCGCCCCTGACCCCGTCGCCCCCGACCCCGCCGCCCCCTGACCCCGCCACACGCCAACCCCGCCACACCCGACCCCACGACCGAAGGACTCACCATGCTCCGCATCGACGCCATCACCCTCGACTGCCGCGGCGAGGCCGCCACCCTGGCCGGCTTCTGGTCCGAACTGCTCGACCGCCCCGTCGCCGCCGGTGCCTCGGCGTACTTCGCCCAGATCGATCCCGCCGGCGACCAACCCCGGCTGATGTTCATTGCCGCCGGCCCGCGACACCCGGGCAAGAACCCGATCCATCTCGACCTGCGCGACACCGCCGACCTGGCCGACGCCGTCGCCCGGGCCGAGCGACTGGGCGCGGTCCGGGTCGGCGACTTCGCCGAGCACGGCTTCACCTGGACGACCCTGCGTGACCCCGAGGGCAACCTGTTCGACATCGGCACCCCCCACTGAGCCCGGAATCATCCCTGACCGGTGACCCGTTTGCCGCCCCGACGCGCAAGAATCGGGGTGTGACTGTCACCACCCGGCCCGGGACCACGGCTCAGCCCGGAAACACCTTCACCGTCAGCGGCGACACCGACCGTCGCGCCGCGCTGCGCCGGATGCGGATCATCGCGACCGGACTGTTGGTGCTGGCAGCGTTGATCTTCGTACTCACGCTGAACCGGGATCCGTACAGCCTGCTCGGGTACCTCAACGCCGCCGCGGAGGCCGCGATGATCGGTGGGCTGGCCGACTGGTTCGCCGTCACTGCGCTGTTCCGGCATCCGCTGGCGATCCCGATCCCGCACACCGCGATCATCCCGCGGAAGAAGGACGGCCTGGGCCGGGCGCTGCAGACCTTCGTCACCGACAACTTCTTGGTGCCGGAGGTGTTCCAGACCCGCCTGCGCAACGCGAAGATCGGGCACCGGCTCGGCGAATGGCTCAGCGATCCGCAGCACCGGGCCCGGATCCTCGACGAGGTCACCAAGCTCGGTGGGGCGGGGCTGGGCCGGATCCGCGACGAGGACGTGCTCAGCCTGATCGAGGAAACCATCCTGCCCCGGCTGCGCAAGGAGAACATGAGCCCGGTCTTCGGGGCCTTCCTCGAGGGCATCGTCGCCGACAAGGCGCACACCGGGCTGGTCGATATGGTCTTCCGCGAGCTCTACTCCTGGCTGGAGCGCCACCCGGAGAAGTTCACCGACGTGATCGGCGAGCGTACGCCGGACTGGCTGCCCAGTTGGGCCGACCGGCGCCTGCTCGACTGGTCGTACCAGCAGGCGCGGGAGTGGCTGGCCGCGGTCCGTGACCAGCCCGAGCACCCCGCCCGGATTGCGATCGACGACCTGCTGTCCACCGTGGCCGATGACCTGCAGCACGATGAGGTGATGCGGGCCCGCGGCGAGCGGCTCAAGGATCGCCTGCTCAGTCACGAGCAGGTCGGGCTGACCGCGGTTCGGCTGTGGGACTCCATCCGGGACTCGCTGAACGGGGCCATGGTCGACCGGGATTCCTCGCTGTGGCGCCGCGCCGACGGCTGGCTGGCAGAGTTGGGCACCTCGCTGAGCCGCAACGCCGAGCTGCGGCACTCGATCGAGGACCGGGTGATCGAACTGGTCGGGTTCATCGTGCAGAACTACGGCCCGCGGCTGGCCGGAGTCATCTCGCACACCGTGGAGGCCTGGGACGGCAAGGAGACCTCCGAGCGGATCGAAATGTTCGTCGGCAAGGACCTGCAGTACATCCGGATCAACGGCACCGTGGTCGGCGCCCTCGCCGGTCTGGCGATCCATGGCCTGATGCATCTGGGCACCCTGTTCTGAACCGGTCCGCCCATGGGTTTCCGGGGCCGCGGATTCTCGGCCGGCGGACCCGCGGCGCTAGTGTGTCGGCCATGCGTTACGTCTCCACCCGAGGCCTCCCCGGCGATCCGACCGCCGGTTTCAGCGACATCCTGTTGGCCGGTCTGGCCCCCGACGGTGGCCTGTACGTGCCCGAGGAATATCCGCAGGTGGATCGGGCCACCCGGTCGCAGTGGCGTCGGGTCCTCGCCGAGCAGGGGTACTCCGCGCTCGCCCATCAGGTGCTGAGCCTGTTCATCGACGACATCCCCTCCGACGACCTGCTGGAGATCTGCCGGCGGGCGTACAACAAGGATGTGTTCGGCACCGACGAGGTGGTTCCGGTCGAGCCGATCGGGGACGGGCCGCTGTGGCTGGCGCACCTGTCCAACGGTCCGACCGCGGCGTTCAAGGACATGGCGATGCAGTTGCTCGGGCAGCTGTTCGAGTACGAGTTGACCCGCCGCGACACCTGGCTGACCGTACTCGGCGCCACCTCCGGGGACACCGGGTCGTCTGCGGAGTATGCGCTGCGCGGGCTGGACCGGGTGCAGGTGTTCATGCTGACCCCGGCCGGGCGGATGACCCCGTTCCAGCAGGCGCAGATGTTCTCCCTGACCGATCCGAACATCGTCAACATCGCTGTCGACGGGGTGTTCGACGACTGCCAGGATCTGGTGAAGGCGGTCAACGCCGACGCCGAGTTCAAGGCCCGCTGGCACATCGGCGCGGTCAACTCGATCAACTGGGCCCGGCTGGTGGCCCAGGTCGTGTACTACGTCGCGGCCTGGCTGCGGGCGAGTTCGGATGACGAGCAGCCGATCTCGGTCTGCGTCCCGACCGGGAACTTCGGCAACATCGCGGCCGCCCATGTGGCCAAGCAGATGGGGATCCCGCTGGACACCCTGGTGCTGGCCACCAACGAGAACAATGTGCTCGACGAGTTCTTCCGTACCGGGGTCTACCGCCCGCGGTCCTCGGCGGAGACCCTGGCGACCTCGAGCCCGTCGATGGACATTTCCAAGGCCAGCAACTTCGAACGCTTCGTGTTCGACCTGCTCGGCCGCGACGGCGCCCGGATCCGCCAGCTGTTCACCACCGGCCTGCTCACCGAGGGGCAGATCGACCTGTCGCAGACCGCCGAGTTCGCCGGGCTGCGGGAGCGGTACGGCTTCGTCTCGGGGTGTTCCTCGCACGCCGACCGGGTGACCACCATCCGGCAGCTGTGGGAGTCCGACCAGGTTCTGGTCGATCCGCACACCGCCGACGGGGTCAAGGTCGCCGCGGCGTACGCCGATCAGGTGGCCACGCCGTTGGTGGTGATGGAGACCGCGCTGCCGGTGAAGTTTGCCGAGACCATCACCGAGGCGCTGGGTGAGGCCCCGGAACTGCCCGAGCGCTTCCGCGCGATGCTGGATGCCCCGCGGCACGTGCTCGAGCTGCCCAATGACGTCGCCGCGCTGCAGGAGTTGATTGCCGAGCGCGCCGCCGAGCGCTGAGGTCGACCGGGCGCTGATTCCGGGCTTCCCGTCCCGCGAAAGCCTCAAGTAGCGTCACGACGGTAAAGCAGCGTCACCGGGGGTAACCGCGCTTCGCGGCGCACCGAAGCTCAATAGCCATCCTTGACGCTCGATACCCATCACCGACGCTGAATGGCCGATCGAGGCTGACCGCGGCGCGGTGAGCGACCCCATCGCACTGGGTTGCTCGCGACATCAGGTCGATGGCCTGGATGCCTGGAACCGTCAAAAACGGTGCAGCAGAATCTCACCGGGTCCAGTCAGCGGCACTTTCCCGGGGGCCCGAACGATTCTGCTGCACCGTTTGTGACGGCTACCGCTCCTTCTTCGTCCCCAGCACCGAGTTGATGATCCCGGAGACCAGCGAGATCACCACCGACCCGGCCAGGGCCCACCAGAAGCTGTCGACCACGAAGCCGAACCCCAGTTGGCTCGCCGCCCAGGCCGTCAGCAGCAGCATCAGGGCGTTGATCACCAGCAGGAACAGGCCCATGGTCAGCACGATCGCGCAGAAGGACACCATCTCCGCCAACGGCTTGACGATGGCATTCACCACGCCGAACACCAGCGAGACGACCACCAGGATGAGGGCCTTGTCGGCGGTGGTGTTGCCGAGGATATGAATCCCGGGCAGCAACCAGGCGGTCACGCCCGTCGCGATGGCAGTAGCCAGGATGCGCAGGATGAGGTTCATGCCTCCAGCCTGGCACCGGCAGCGGCACCGGCCATCGGGGGTCTCCCCGGATTCAGCCCCGGTCCGCGCCGAACTCCGACCAGACCGGCCGGTCCAGTTCCCGCACCTCGCCGAGGGTCCCCCACTCCTTGCGGCCCAGGCGGCTCATCGGGCGCATCCGTTGGATCAGCGGATGCAGTCGGGGGCCGGCGTCCAGCACCGCGTCGTCGATCGCCCATGCCAGCACCTCGCCGATCACCAGGAAGTAGTCGCCCATCGCGATCTCGGCGTGCAATCGGCACTCCAGCGCGACCGGGGACTCCGCCACCCGCGGCGGCGCGACCAGCCGACTCGGTTCGGGAGTCAGCCCGGCCACGGCGTACTCATCGACCCCGTGCGGGGCATCCACCGAGGTGACGTTGGCTGCCTCGGTCAGCGGCTCGGTGACCATCGAGACGGTGAACTCCCCGGTGGCCCGGATGTTGCGCAGTGTGTCCTTCTCCCCGACCGAGGTGAACTGGATCATCGGCGGCCGGGCCGAGGCCACGGTGAAGAATGAATGCGGGGCCAGGTTGAGTACGCCCTCGGCCGACACCGAGGTCACCCAGGCGATCGGCCGCGGCACCACCGTCGCGGTCAACATCGGATAGATGCCCTTGGGTGCCATCTCGGCCACCAGGTACTCGGTTTTCATGTCTGCCCCCTCGGGCGTGCATCGTACGCCCCGGCGGCACGGCCTAGCCTGGGAGGGTGAGCAAGAACCTGTCCGGAAATCCCGCCCGAGCCGCCCAGCAGCGGGCCGACGCGGCCGCCGCGCGCGAGGAGGCCGCCCGCAACCCCGGCAAGCCCCGGTCGAAGAGCACAAATACGACCCGGGGGAAGACGACCGGCACCACCCCGCCGAAGACCACCCGGACCACCCGGGCGAAGCAACGGTTGCAGGCGGTGAAGGCGAAGCTGAACGAGCCGGCGGCCCCGCCACCGGCGGTGTACGACCGCGCCACCGATCCGCGCTTCGGGCCGGGTAAGCAGACCATCCGGGCCGGAATGGCCTGTCTGTTCACCGGCGGCATCATCCTGGTGGTCTGCGTGGCGCTGCTGGCGTACTCCCTGGTTCAGCTGTCCGGCGGCGGCGACCCGACCACCAACGGGTTCGCGCGGGCGGCCGCGCTGGCCGGGGGCGGCTTCGGTCTGCTCCTGGTGGTGACCGGGATCATTTCGGTGGTGATCGGCAAACGCCGGGCCAGGACGGTGTCCTGACCCGGCGTCCGATCGCTCAGCGAGCCCTCACTGCTGGGGCGGCATCCCGTACTGCTGCGGCGGGCCGTAGGACTGCTGCGGGGGCTGGTTCCCCGGTGCGGCCTGCTGCGGCGCCCCCTGCGGCGGCGGGTACTGCTGGGGCGCGTACTGCTGCGGGGCGTACTGCTGGGGCGCGGTCTGCGGCGGGGCAGTCTGCTGCTGGGGAGCGGTCTGCGGCGCCGCGGCGTACTGGTCCGGGGCCCCGTAGGCCGGCTCGGGCTGGGCGGTGATCCCGCGCGGCCCGTCCTCCTGCTCGGTTTCGTGCTGCTTGGCCTGCGCCGAGGTCCGCTTGACCGCTGCCGGGTTCTCCAGCGCCTGGGCCTGTTCGATGGCCTCCTTGACCGTCCGCTCGGATTCCTCCTGATCGGCGCGCTTCTGCTGTTCGATCTCGGCGAAGACGTCGATCGGCTCGGGGGCCTTGAAGTTCGCGTTGGGCCGGCTGTCGGTGGGGATCCCGGTCGGGTCGGTACCGGCCCCGAAGGCCTTGCCCAGTCCCTTCAGCGCGTCCCCGAGCTCGCTCGGCACGATCCACATCTTGTTCGCATCGCCCTTGGCCAGGGTCGGCAGCATCTGCATGTACTGGTACGCCAGCAGCGCCTGATCCGGCTGCCCGGCGTGGATGGCGTTGAACACCGTGGTGATCGCCTGGGCCTCGCCCTCGGCCCGCAGCATCGCCGACTGCCGCTCCGCCTGGGCCGCCAGCACCGCGGCCTCCCGGTTGCCCTGGGCCCGCAGCACCGAGGACTCCTTGTCACCGGAGGCGGACAGGATCTGCGACTGGCGCTGCCCCTCGGCCAACAGGATCGCGGCTCGCTTGTCGCGCTCGGCCCGCGCCCCCTTCTCCATCGCGTCCCGGATCGTGGGCGGCGGCTCGATCGAGCGCAGCTCGACCCGGTTCACCTTGATCCCCCACTTGCCGGTAGCCTCATCCAGCACCAGCCGCAGTTTCTGGTTGATGTCCTCGCGGCTGGTCAAGGTCTGCTCCAGGTCCATCCCGCCGATGATGTTGCGCAGCGTGGTCATGGTGAGCTGTTCGATCGCGCCCTCGTAGTTCTGCGCCTCATAGGCCGCGCGGACCGGATCGACGATCTGGTAGTAGATGACCGAGTCGATCCCCACCATCAGGTTGTCCTCGGTGATCACGCCCTGCGGCGGGAACGGCACCACCGTCTCGCGCATGTCGAGCTTGTGGACCACCCGGTCCACGATCGGGATCACCAGGTGCGGCCCCGGCTCCAGTGAACGGCTGAACTTGCCCAAGCGCTCCACGAGCCCGACCTGCTGCTGCCGGATGACCTTGACCGACGCACCGAGGAAGATGATCAGGAGCGCGACTACGACAAATACCCAGATGAGATCCATGGCCTGTCTCCTTCGTCGCCTGGCTCCATTCAACCATGCCCGACCGACCCCGGTTCACGGGTTTACGGTCGGGAACCCACCCTCATCCAGCTCCCGGCGCTGCGGCTGCACCAGCAGTGTGACCCCGTCGCGTTCGTACACATCGACCAGCACTCCGGCGGGGATCACGGCGTCCGGCTCGTAGGGCCGGGCGCTCCACACGTCGCCGTTGATCAGCACCTCACCGCCGGCAGCGGTGATCTCGGTGCGGGTACGCCCCTCGGCGCCGAGGATCTTGTCCAGGCTGCTGCGGTAGCCGGGGGAATTGCGGACCCGTTTCATCAGGGTCGGGCGCAACAGGAACACCGTCAGCAGCGCCACCACGATCGCCACGAGCACCTGAATCAGGACCACCCCGGGCAGGAAGATCGCCACCACCATGCCGGCCAGCGCACCGACGGCCACCATCAGCAGGAAGAAGTCGCCGTTCATCGACTCCGCGACGGCCAGCGCGACCGACAGGAACAGCCACAACGCCCACGGATTGGCCCCCAGCCAGTCGAACATCGTCACCTCCCGCTTGCCCCGAGCCTACCCGGCCCGCCGGTGGCTCAGGCGCGGCGCGGGAAGAACAGCACTACCAGCCCGACTCCGAGCGCGGCGCCCACGACCTGGGCCCCGAGGAACGGCAGCACCGATCCGGGCGCGATCCCGGCGAAGGTGTCGGAGAACATCCGCCCGATCGTCACCGCCGGATTCGCGAACGAGGTCGAGGAGGTGAACCAGTACGCCGCCCCGATGTAGGACCCGACCGCCGCCGGGATCCAGCCGGATCGGTTGGTGCGGACCAGGGCGAAGATCACCAGCACCAAACCCGCGGTGGCGACCACCTCGGCCAGCAGGTGCCCCGGGGTCGCCCGGACCTTGGTCGACAGCGTGGTGGGCACCTCGAACATCAGGTTCGCCACCACTGCCCCACCGATCGCCCCGGCGATCTGGACCACGACGAACACGCCCAGCTCGGCGAGCGTACGCCGGGCCCCGAGCACCCGGTCGGCCAGGGTGACCACCGGATTGAACTGGGCCCCGGAGACGGTCTGGAAGATCGCGATCAGCACCGCCAGGCCGAACACCGTGGCCAGGGTGTTCTCCAGCAGTTGCAGGCCGGTGTCGTTCGGGGACAGTTGTTGGGCCGCGATCCCGGAGCCGATCACGACCGCGACCAGCGCGGCGGTCCCGACGAATTCGGCGGCGGCACGGCGCCACAGCGGGGGGACAGGGGTGCTCACGGAGCAATCCTTGACCACCCACGATTACTAAGTCAATATTGAGTCAATGAGTACTGAGGCACCTTCGCTGGAACAGCGGGTCGAGCGGTACGCCGCCCTCGCCGATCCGGTGCGGCTGCGGATCGTGGATCTGCTCACGCTCGGCGACGCGGCACCGGTGGAGTTGCAGCGCGCCCTGGGAATCTCCTCCAGCCTGCTGGCCCACCATTTGCGGCTGCTCGAGACCGCGGGACTGGTCGCCCGGCACCGGTCCGAGGGCGACCGGCGGCGGATCTATCTGCACCGGATCCCCGCAGCGACCGAGGCGCTGCAGCCGCCCCCCGCGCTGACCGCGCGTCGGGTGCTGTTCGTGTGCACCGCCAACTCTGCCCGCTCGCAACTGGCCGCGGCCCTGTGGCACGACGTGAGCCGGGTACCGGTGGCCTCGGCCGGCACCCATCCGGCTGCGCGCCTTCCCGCCGGCACGATTGCCGCGGCGGAGCGGCATCGATTGACGCTGCTGGGGCACCGTCCCCGGGCGGTCGAGGATGTCCTGCGTACTGATGACCTCGTGATCAGCGTGTGCGACACTGCCCATGAGGAACTCGAGGGCCGGGACCGGCTGCACTGGTCGGTCAGTGATCCCGCCCCGGATGGTTCTGCCGCCGCTTTCGACGCCACCGTTGCCGCTCTGACCACCCGCATCCATGTGCTCGTGCCCCATCTCATCAAGGAGTAATGCCATGACCACGCCCACTGCGCCCGATCAGCCCCACCCGGCTCACCCGGCATTGACGCTGGATGCCCAGCAGGCCCTGCACGCCTCGGCGCAGCGGCTGGCCAAGCAGTTCGAGGGGATGTACAGCCTCGAGATCATCGAGAACTACCTGAAAACCTCCTATGCCGCGCTGGCCGCTCGGGCCCGGGTGACCAACCACCTCCCGATCCTCGCCGAGACCCTGGCCCGGCACCGCCTGCGAGCCACCGCCCGGGCCGAGGGCATGATCCAGGACGGGCTGCCCACGGTCCTCTTCCTGTGCATCCACAACGCCGGCCGCTCCCAGATGGCCCTGGGCTTCTTCCGGCACTATGCCGCGGGGCGGGCGTTGGGCTGGTCGGCCGGTTCGGAGCCCGCCGCCGAGGTGAATCCGGTCGCCGTCCGGGCCATGGCCGAACGCGGCATCGACATCTCCGAGGAGTTCCCCAAGCCGTTGAGCCAGGAGTCCGTCCGCGCGGCCCAGGTGGTGATCACCATGGGCTGTGGGGATGCCTGCCCGATCCTGCCCGGGACCCGCTACGTCGACTGGGAACTCGACGACCCGGCCGGCCAGGACATCGAGGCCGTACGCCCGATTCGTGACGAGATCGACCGGCGGGTGCAGGCCCTGCTGGCCGAACTCGGCGTGCCGGCCAAGGCCTGATCGGCCTGCCGGATCGGGGGCTATCTGCGAGTTTGACCGTTTCGCTGCACTCATTCTTCGGCCGCCTCAGTCAGAGGCAGTTTGACCGCCGGTCAATCGGGTTGAGTGCAGCGAAACGGTCAACGTGCCGAGTAGTCAGCACTCCGGGATGTTCACCGCTACCGCCAGACCGGCCTCGGAGGTCTCCTTGTACTCCGATTTCATGTCCTGGGCGGTCTGCCACATCGAGCGGATCACCTGATCCAGGTTCACCCGCGCCTTGGCCGCATCCGATTCGACCGCCAGGTGGGCCGCGCTGATCGCTTTGATCGCCCCCATCGCATTGCGCTCGATGCACGGGATCTGGACCAGCCCGCCGATCGGGTCGCAGGTCAGGCCGAGGTTGTGCTCCATCGCGATCTCGGCGGCCATCAGCACCTGCTCGGGACTCCCGCCCAGGACCTCGGCCAGCCCGGCCGCGGCCATCGCCGAGGACACCCCGACCTCGGCCTGGCAGCCTCCGGCGGCCGCGGAGATCGTCGCGTTCTTCTTGAACACCGAGGCGATCTCGCCGGCCACCAACAGGAACCGGACGATGTCGTCGTTGTCGTAGTGATCGGTGCAGGTGTGCAGGTACATCAACACCGCGGGGATCACCCCGGAGGCCCCATTGGTCGGCGCGGTGACGATCCGCCCGAACGACGCGTTCTCCTCGTTCACCGCCAGCGCGGCACAGGAGATCCACTGGTTCACAGTGCGGAAATCCCGGGGCATCCCGCGCACCGCGTCGATCAGGCCCGCGCGGGTGGCCGGAACCTCCCCGAGCAGGCGTACGCAGAGCCCCGAGGCGCGGCGGGTCACATTCAGCCCACCGGGCAGCGTTCCGGTCCGGCTCACCCCGCGATGCACCGCGGCAATGATCTCGGCCCACAGGTGTTCGGCCTTCGCCACGGTCTGCGCCCGGGGCCGGTACGCCTGCTCGTTGGCGAACACCAGATCGGAGACCCGGGCAAATCCCCTCCGTCGCACATGTGCCAAGATGTCGGCTCCGGCGTCGATCGGGTACGGCACCCGGACCGCATCGAAGGGATCCGCCTGCCCGGCGAACGCGACGAACCCGCCGCCGACGGAGAAGCACTCCCAGTCGACCGCCGTCCCGTCCCCGAACCGGGCCGCCATCCGCATCCCGTTCGCATGCCCGGGCAGGGTCCGGTCCCGGTGGAACTGCAGGTGCTCCCCGCGCCGGAAGGGCACCGGATGCGTCCCGGCCAGCGGCAATTCCCCGGTCGAACTCGGCCACCCGGTCGGCGATCGTCGTGGTGTCGATCGTGGTGTAGTCCGCCCCGGCCAGGCCGAGCATGACCGCCACGTCGGTGCCGTGCCCGATCCCGGTCTTGGCCAGCGACCCGTACAGGTGCACCTGCACCTCGACCACCTCGGCCAGCGCCCCGGCCGCGCGGATCCGATCGAGGAACAGCCCGGCCGCGATCCACGGCCCCATCGTGTGGGAACTGCTCGGGCCGATCCCGACCTTGATCATCTCGAAGATGCTGATCGAGGGATGCGTCGCCGGGTCACCTCCGTCTAGTCGACGGTGATCTCGCCCATCTCGTCCCAGTCGTCCCCATCGACCTGGCGCGAGACGATCTTGGGCGTGGCCGCCAGATACTGCGGGAACTCCTGCTGCATCTTCTTGAAGTGGGCGGAGTTCACGTGCGCCCCGGCCGCGTCGTCGTCGAAGGCCTCGATCAGCACATACTCATTGGCGTTCTCAACACTGCGGGACCAGTCGAACCACTTGTTGCCCGGCTCGGCCCGGGTGGTCTCGGTGAACTCGCGCGACAGTGCGGGCCACTGATCGGCGTACTCGGGCTTGACGGGGAACTTCACCACGATCATGATCATGCGTCCATCCTGGCATGCAGGATCCAGTGGATGGTCTGGTTGTAGGGGGTCGGGATCGAGTGCCGGATCCCGAGCTCCACGACTTCCCCGGCGAAGATGTCCACCTCGGTGGACCGACCGGCCAGGACGTCCTGGTGCATCGAGGTGATCCCCTCGGCCGGCTGGTTGGCCAGAACGTGATCCCAGCGCTCGAGATCCTTGACCCCCAGGTCAACCCCTTCGGCCCGACCGACCTCGATCACCTCGGTCATCAGCGCGAGCATCAGCCACCGGGCGGGCCCGTCCTCGACGAAGGCACCATACGGCTTGTCGAGGACCGCCGAGGCCTGGTTGACCCCGACGTTGACCATGAACTTCCACCACATCTGCGGCCGCATGTCCGGCGGGGTCTCCCAGTCCAGCCCGGCGGCATCCAGGAGTGCCTGAACGGCCCGGACCCGCTCGCTGGGCCCCGACAGCGCGATGGGATCACCGAACACCAGCCTCCCGGCCTGCCGGAACCGGATCTCGGTCCCGGCACGCTCGGCGTCCATGGCCAGGGCGATACAGGGCAGCACCCGTTCCGGGTGGCCGAAGCGTTCGGCGATCTGCCGCTCCGAGCCCAGTCCGTTCAGCACCGAGAGGAAGGTCGTCTGTGGGCCGACCAGCGCCGCGACATCGTCGAGGGCGCCGGCGAGTTGCTGATGCTTGACCGCGACCAGGACCAGATCGACCGGCTTCCCGGCGTCGGTGTCGGCATCCCAGACCGGCACGTCCAGGGACTCCCCATTCACCGTGAGCCGCTGCTCGGTCAGCCGGCGGGCCCGTTCCCCGCGCGCGACCAGGCGTACGCCCACCCCGGCGCGGGCCAGATGGGCGGCGTACATCGCCCCCATGGCTCCGGCTCCGACCACTGCCACCGACTCGATCGCCGCAGCTTCGCTTCCCGACCATTCGCTCATGGCGGTGAGCCTACCGATCCCCGGCGGCATGGGTTGCCGGGGCGATTTTCCTTGCCCCAACACGAACCTGCAGTCAATACCATATGGTTTGTTCAAGTGTTCGACCCGAGCCGAGAGCAGGTCCCCATGTCCAGTCCTTCCTCCCCACCCACCCAGCGACTGTCCGGCCGGCGTGCCCTCGTCACCGGCGGCGCACGCGGCCAGGGGGCCGCACACGTCGAGCGACTCGCCGCCGAGGGAGCGGCGGTCTACCTGGCCGATGTGCTCGACGACGCCGGGGAGGCCGAGGCCGAGCGGTTGCGCTCGGCCGGCCATGACGTCACTTTCCTCCACCTCGATGTGGCCGACGAGGACAGTTGGGCCGCGATCACCTCCCGGCTCGGTGACGGTGTCGACATTCTGGTGAACAATGCCGGGATCCTGCACACCGCGCCGCTCGGTGAGGAGAGCCTCGCCGCCTGGCGAGAACTCCTGGACGTGAACCTCACCGGGATGTTCCTCGGGATCCGGGCCATCGCACCGTTGATGCCCTCGGGGAGTTCCATCATCAACATCTCCTCGATCTTCGGCCGCGCCGGCGCCGCGGGCTTCGGCGCGTACACCACCAGCAAGTTCGGCATCATCGGCCTCACCCGGGTCGCGGCCCTGGAACTGGCCGAGCGCGGGATCCGGGTGAACGCCATCTGCCCCGGTGGAGTAGCCACCCCGATGTCGGATCCGAACCGCGGCGGCCCGATCATCGATGACACTCCCCTGCGGCGGTACGCCCGGGCGACCGAGATCGCCGCCGTGGTGGCGTTCCTCGCCAGCGCCGATTCCAGCTACATGACCGGGGCCGAGGTGCCCGTCGACGGTGGTTACCTGGCCCGCTAGCAGACACCGAGCGGGTCAGCCGAACAACGCCTCGCCGGGGAATCGGCCGGTGCGGCCCACCCCGGGCGGGACGGCGTACAGCCCGGAGGCCTGATGCTGCAGGTACTCGGTCAACGCATCATGCTTCGTCATCTTCAGCAGCACCGGATAGAACTGGGTCCGGGGATCGCGGACGAAGGCGATGAAGAACAGCCCGGCGCTGAGCCGCCCCAGCGAGTCGTTGCCGTCGGTGTAGTTGTATCCCCGGCGCAGCATGCGGACGCCGTTGTTCATCGACGGGTGCACGATCCGGATGTGCGCGTTGTCCGGGATCGCCGGTTGCCGGTCGGGCCCGACCGCGGCGAAGTCGGGCGTGACGAACTCGTCGGCGTTGCGCGGGTTCGCCACCGACAGCGGCGCCCCGTAGCGCTTGCTGCGGCCCATGAAGTCATTCTGGTCGGCCAGGGTCTGCCGGTCCCAGATCTCCAGCAGCATCCGGATCCGGCGGGCCACCAGGAAGGTGCCCCCGGCCAGCCACTCCGCGGCCGGGTCGTCCCCGGACTGGACCCACAGGTGCCGGGCGAGTTCGTCGGCGGAGTCCTCGGACTTGATGTTGTTGGTGCCGTCCTTGTACCCGAACAGGTTGCGCGGGGTGTCCTGCGACTTCGAGGTCGAACTGGTCCGGCCGTAGCCGACCTGGCTCCAGCGCAGCGCCGCCCGCCCGAAGCCGATCCGGGCCAGGTTGTGCAGCGCATGGACACAGACCTGGGCATCGTTCCCGCAGATCTGCACGACGATGTCCCCGTCGGACTTGTCCGCCTGCAGGGCATCCTTGGGGAACTTCGGCACCCCGGCGGCCAGTACCGCCGGCATCCGGTCCTTCAGCCCGAACCGATCGGTGCCCTGGGCGTCCACGAACAGGCTCGCCCCGTAGCCGAAGGTGATCGTCAACCCGGCCGGGTCGTAACCCCAGGCTTCACCGGTGTCCCGCGGCGGGGCCAGCGGATTCTCCTCCGGCTCCCCGCCGACGAGTTCGCCGCCGGTCATCTGTTCGGCCGCGGTCGACCATTCCCGCAGCAGCGCCTGCAGTTCGTCGCGCTTGGTCGTGGTCACGTTGAAGGCGGCCATCACCAGTTGGTCCTGGGCCGGGGTGATGATCCCGGCCTGGGTCGCGCCCCGGTACGCCTCTGCGTGCACCCGGTGCTCGGCGCCGGCGGCCGAGGTCCCGCCGAAGTATCCGGCGGTTGCCCCGGCGGCCCCGCCCAGGGCGAGCAGGCCGCCCGCCCCGAGCAGGCCGCGCCGGGAGACTGCGTGTTTTGTCTCGCCCATCAGTTCAACACGACCGCGGCGACCTTGGACAGCGACTCGGACACGGCGTTGACCCCGTCGGAGAATTCCCGCTGCACCGGGGTGTAGGCGGCCTCATTGGGGACCTCCCCGGCCTCCTTCTGGACCGCGGCGATCGTCGAGTAGTCGGGGTAGGTGGGGCTGCCGTCGGCCGCGGTACCGGTCTGCTGCTTCTGCAACAGCGCCGCGATCGTGGCGAAGCGCTGGGTGATCTCGGTATCCAGGCTCGGGTCCTTCTTCTTCACGATGTCCTGAACGTTGCCGTAGGCGACCTGCGCCCCCTCCAGGTTGGCCTGGAAATCGTAGAGGTCGGTGTGGCTGAAGGTCTCCTCCTCGCCGACGATCTTGCCCTTGGCAACCTCCTCCATCAGGGCCCCGGCACCATGGTTGATGTCGGCCAGGGTGACCGCGAAGGGCTTGCCGTCGGCACCGGTGCGCTTGCCCGACACCAGGTCGTACAGCGTCTGGGTGTTGGTCACCAACTGATCCGCCTCGGCCTGGCGGGCGGCCGGGTCGGTGATCTTGTACGCCGACCCCGCGGCGCTGAACAGGTCGGCCTCCATCCGGTGCCAGCCGTGCCACTGGGCCAACACCGCCGGATCGGTCACCTGAGCATTCGCCTCCAGCGCCACATCCTGGATCCGCCGGTCCAGGGCGGCATCGAGGTCACCGGGCTCGGAGATGCCGAACGCCTCGGCGGTCGGTTCGATCCGCTCGAAGTACATCCGGGCCAGTGGGTAGAGCCGCTTGGCGGTCTCGGTGTCGCCGGCGGCGTACGCCTGGGCGAACTTCTGGGTGTTGGTGAGCAGCGCGCCGGCCTGGTCCTTGATGTAGTCGGTGTAACTGTCGACGGCCTTGTCCTGCAGTTGCTTCACGTCATCGCTGACCTGGACCTGGGCCCCCGGGGTGACCTTGAACTCGGTCACGCCGACCAGGTCGCCGACCATGTTCGGCTTGCACGCGGTGTAGTAGGTGCCCTCGGCCATCGCGGTGGTGACCTGGACGGTGGTGCCGGGGCCGATGTTCTCCTTCTCCACCACGATCCGCAGCTTGTCCGCGGCCAGGATCTCGAACTCGTTGGCCACGGTGCCGGTGTTCTTCACCTCGAAGTTGACCGTGCCGGACGGGGCCTGCGCCGCGGACACCTGGCAGGTGGTGTCGGTGATGGTCACATTGAGCGTACCGGCGCCGGCCGGGGTGGCATTGTCGGTGCAGCCGGCCACGGCGAGGGTCAACGCGACCGCTCCCACAGCGAGGGTGCTCAGACGGGTGATCGGGGTCATGCGGGGGTGTTCTCCTTGATCGAGGCGGGACGCGGGCTCTTCTTGATCCGCGAGCGCAGGTGGAAAGCGATAGTGGTGGGGATGAAATAGACCAGCCAGCCGACCACCTGGAGCACGGTCGGCTTCAGGTTGAACTGGAACATCGCCTGGGCCAGGACGTAGAGCCAGTGCAGCGGGGATCCCTGGCCGGGCAGCAGCGCCGAGTAGTCCCAGGCATGCAGGCTCCCGCCGGGCAGCACACCGGCCTCCTGCAGGTCGCCCAGGCCGTAGCTGACCACCCCGGCGGCAACCAGGATCAGCAGATAGCCGGTGACCAGGAAGAAGATCCGCATGTTCACCCGCAGGGCGCCGCGGAAGATGGCGTACCCGATGATGGCGGAGACGACCAGACCGGCCACGGCTCCGATCACGGCCAGCCCGGCCTGATTCTCCGCCGACGACTTGATCGTGGCCCACAGGAACAGGGCGGTCTCCAGGCCTTCGCGGCCGACGGCCAGGGCGGCGATCCAGATCACACCGTGGGCGCTGCCGCCGGAGTCGGTGGCCGCGGACAGCTGCCCCTCGAGCTCACCCTTGATGTTGCGGGCGTTCTTCGCCATCCAGAAGATCATCCAGGTGACCAGGGCGGCGGCCAGCAGGGACAGGACCCCGCCGATCACCTCCTGGGCCTGGAAGGAGAGCCCCTTCGGCCCCCAGGTGAGCGCGGCCCCGAACGCGAGCGGGACCGCCGCCGCGATTCCGACGCCGAGCCACATCCGGCGCAGCGCGCCGCGATTGTCGCTCTTGATCAGGTAAGCGGCAATGATGCCGACCACCAACGACATCTCCACGCCCTCGCGCAGCGCGATCAAAAAGTTCGCGAGAAACATCCCAATCCTCCTTAGGCCAGGCTCGCCTAAGCTGGCCCATGAAGATTAGGACTGCCTAACCTATGGCGTCAAGACGACTGCGGGCCCTTTTTGAGTCCGGTGTTCCGAATATGTATCCGACGAGTCGTCGGGTCAGGCTGCGGTCCGGGACTCCCCGGACCGACCGGGCCGGACCCAGGTCAGCGCCAGGCCGAGCAGCATGAGCACCAGCATCACCGTGTAGGTGACCCCGAAGCCCAGGTCGATGCCCGTCCGGCCGTCGGCGGACAGCCCCGCGGGATTCCCGGCCATGAACGCCCCGGCGTCGCTCGCCGAGACGAAGGCCACGATCAGCGCCATCGTCAGCGCCAGGCCGATCCCGTTGCCGAACGAGAGCGCGGTGGTGCGGATCGCATTGACCACCGAGGCCCGCTCCTTCGGCGCGCTGGTCATGATCGCGCTGGAGTTGATCGTCTGGAACACCCCGTTGCCCAGCCCCAGCAGGCCCAGGCCGATGATCGCCGCCACGGCGCTGCCGACCAGCACCGACAGCAGCAGCCCCACCATCCCGGCGACGGCCACGGTCGCGCTGGCGATGGTGGCCGTACGCTGGGACAGCACGCTGCGCACCCGCCCACCCGACAACGAACCCACCGTCAGCAACACCGGGAAGGTCAGCGTCTTGAGCGCCGCCAGGGCCGCGGAATCACCATCCATCCCCTGGAAATACAGGCCCACCGCGGTCACCGCACCCACCCGCGGGAGCATCACCAACATGCCCTGCAGCACCGCCACCGGAAACTCCCGGCGCCGGAAGAGGTCGGGGTGCAGCACCGGATCGGGCACCCGCCGCTCGACCAGCAGCAACACCGGGACCAGCGCGATTGCCACCACCAGCAGCGTCAGCACCACCGGACTGGTCAGCCCGAGCGTCCCGCTCAGACTGACCGCCAACTGGGCGCAGCCCAGCATGACCGCCAGCACGATCGCCCCCGGCACGTCCAGCCGGTTGCGTCGGGCCTGCGGCCCCCGAGCCGGTTCGGGTATGCCGCGGAACGCCCACAGCCCCCAGACCAGGGCGAGGAAGGTCACCGGCGCAACGGCCCAGAACAGCCATTGCCAACCCAGCGCGGTGGTGAGCACACCGCCGAGCATCGGACCGGTGACCTGGCCCACCGAGAAGCCGGCCAAGTAGACGCCCATCGCGCCGGTCAGCTTCTTCTGCGGAAAGACCATCATCAGAATCGAGACCGCCGAACTGAGCAGGATCGCGGCCGCGATGCCCTGCAGGGCCCGCCCGATGATCAGCCAGATCATGTTCGGACTGAAGCCGAGGATGACGTTGAGCACGGTGTACAGCGCCAGCCCGATCAGAAAGACCTTCCGCCGGTCGATCACGTCGGCGACCTGTCCGGCCGGAATGATCAGCATCGTGTTCAGCAGCGGATAGGCCATCAGCAACACCGTGGCCATCATCGCGCTGGCCCCGAATTCGGTGGTGATGGCCGGCACGGCGATGTTGAGCATGTTGGTGCCCGCCGAGAGCGTGAACGTGGTGATGGCGACCACGGCCAGGATGCTCCGGGGCCCACGCAACGGGCGCGCTGTCTCGCTCACGATTCAGTGCCCCCTCGACGTGCTCGGCTGGTGGTGGAGGCCGGATTTGCCCCAGGCTGAGCCGGACTCTCTGCGCGAAGCGTATCGTCGGCCCCCGACGGTCACAGCGGCAAGACCGAACTTCGGCTTACCGACGGGCTTCGGCTCACCGACGGGGCTCGGGCGCTGCTTCAGGTCAGGCTGTAGCCACCGTCGGCGGGGATCGCCGTGCCGGTGATGATCCCGGCCCGGTCGGAGGCCAGCCAGACGACCAGGTTCGCGATGTCGTCGGCGGTGGCGATCCGGCGCAGCGGGTACCGCTTGCCCATCTCGGTCAGGTCGATGGAGCGCGCATTGAAGCCCGCCGACAGCATGGGGGTGTCGGTCGGGCCGGGCAGCACTGCGTTGACCCGGATGCCGTCGGGGCCGTACGCCAGCGCCGTACTCCGGGTGAGCGCGATGATCCCCGACTTGCTGGCGGCATAGTCGGGCTGCGGGGCGGCCATCTTGAGCACCGTGGCCGAGGACATGTTCACGATGGCCCCGCCGCCGTTGGCCCGCATAGCGGCAATCTCGTGTTTGAGGCAGTGGAAGGTGCCGCTCAGATTGATCCCGAGCGTGGTGTCCCACGCCCCTTCGGAGAGGTCGGTGACGTCTCGATAACCGCCGGGGGTGCCGGCATTGTTGACCGCGATGTCCAGCCGACCGAACTCGGCGACCGCTGCGGCAACCATGGCCTCGACCTGGTCGGGCAGGGACACATCAGCCTCGACGGCAAGCGCGGCAGCGCCGAGTTCGTCGAGGTCTTCCTTGGTCGCCCGGGCGGCCGCCACGTTCCGATCGGCCACCACGACCGTCGCCCCTTCCCGCGCCAACAACTCGGCGGTGGCCCGCCCGATCCCGGAGCCACCGCCGGTGACCAGTGCCACCTTGCCGGCCACGATTCCCTGAACGTCCACAACAGCCTCCCGTCGAGCCCGCGGCGCACCGCAACGTTGCGTACCAGCAAGGCCAAGTCCTACGGGGAAGCGTAAGCCGCACCGATATCGCGGCAAATCGGGGGTCGGCTCAGCGCTGGTCGGCCGACGACGGCCGGACCCAGCTCAACGCGACACCGGTCAGCATCAGGACCAGCATCACCGCGTAGGTGACGCTGAAGCCCAGGTCGATCGCCGCACGGCCGTCCGCGGACAGCCCGGCCGGATTGCCGGCCATGAAGGCGGCGCCCTGGTCCGCTGCCGCGAAGGCGAGGATCAGCGCCATCGCCAGGGCCAGGCCGATCCCGGTGGAGAACGTCTGCCCGGTACTGCGGATCGCATTGACCACCGACGCCCGCTCCTTGGGGGCGCTGGTGACGATGGTGCTCGAGTTCAGGGTCTGGAAGACGCCGTTGCCCAGGCCCAGGATGCCCAGGCCGATGATCACCAGCAGATCGCTGGCCAGCGGGACCGACAGCAGCATCACCGCCATCCCGACCGCGGCCACCACCGCGCTCACGATCGTGGCGGTGCGGTTCGACAGCAGGTTGCGCACCCGGCCACCGGTCAGCGAGCCGACGGTCAGCAGTACGGGGAAGGTCACCGTCTTGACCGCCGCCACGGCCGCGGAATCGCCGTGCATGCCCTGGAAGTAGAGCCCCACCGCGGTCACCGCCCCCACCCGCGGCAGCATCACCAGGAATCCCTGCAGCAACGCCACGGGGAAGTCGCGGCGGGCGAACAGCTCCGGATGCAGCACCGGATTGGCGACCCTGCGCTCGACCACCCGCAACACCGGAATCAACACCACCACCAGCACGATGATGGTCAGCACCACCGGGCTGGTCAGCCCGAGCGTGCCGGAGAGGCTGAGCGCCATCTGGGCACCGCCGAGCAACAGCGCCAGCAGCAACGACCCGGGCAGATCGAGCTGACTGCGTCGGCTTCCCGGTTTTCGGGTGGGCGCCGGCAGTCCCCGGAACGCCCACAGGCCGAGCAGCAGCGCCAGCAGGGTCACCGGGGCCACCGCCCAGAACAACCACTGCCAGCCCAGGGCGGTGGCGATCACGCCGCCGATCATCGGCCCGGTCACCTGCCCCAGCGAGAAGCCGGCCAGGTAGACCCCCATGGCCCCGGTCAGCTTCTTCGGCGGAAAGGCCAGCATCAGGATCGACACCGCCGAGCTCATCAGCATCGCCGCCGCCACGCCCTGGATGGCCCGCCCCATGATCAGCACCACGATGGTGGGACTGAATCCGATGAGCACGGTGACCACGGTGTACAGCGCCAGGCCGATCAGGAACACCGCCCGCCGGTCGAGCACGTCGGCCACCTGGCCGGCCGGGATGATCAGCATCGTGTTCATCACCGAGTACGCCATCAGCATCACCGTCGCCGCCACTGCGCTGGCCTGAAAAGCGGTGGTGACCGCCGGCGCGGCGATATTGAGCATGTTGGTCCCCGCCGACATCATCAGCGTGGTGATGAAGACGACGGCCAGTACTGTCCCCGAGCCGCGCAGCGGGCGCGAGGTGCCGCTCACGATTCCTGAAGCATCCCGACCCGCTGGGCAATGGTCGCCGCGGTGGCCTTGATCTTCTCCACCCACTGCAGCACCTGCTCCTGGGGCTGCCCCATCGGCAGCCAGGACACCAGCAGGGTGAGTCCCTCGATGACCGGCACCGCGATGGACCCGATGTCGTAGCTCTGGCCGGGGTGCAGTTGCTCGGCCGGGAAGCAGACGACTGCCCCGCTGATGGTCTGCCGCATCCGCTTCTCCTCGGCCGGGGTGAGTTGGCCACGAGAATAGCCCACGGTGGCCTCGACCAGGTCAGCGTACGACTTGTCGTCCGCGCGCACCGAGGCGGAGTACCCCAACTCGTTGACCATCACCAGTCGGTCCCGGAACTGAGCCTTGTCGTCCTCGCTCGGCTTGAGCGCCCGGCCGATCCAGGCCTCCTGCTCGGCCGGCGTGGAGCGCGCGATGACCATGTCACCCAGCGGGGCGATCAACGGGATCCGTCGCCCCAGATAGCTGGGGTTCACCACGCCGGGGGCGGTGGCGGTGGCCACGGCGGCCAGTTCGCCCTCATTCACCTTGGTGAGCAGGGTCGCCTCGACCCCCAGCCCGAAGGCCAACTCCTCCAGATCGGCCCGGGCCAGCTCGGCCTGGCGTACGGCGGCGGTGATGTCCTGCTCGACCCGAGCGATCAGCGACGGCACGATGAATCGGCCGTAGCCGCCCTGGAAGAAGATCAGCGGACCGGCCGGGTTCTCCACGGTCAGGTCCATCACGTCGCACAGCGCGATCCAGTGGTCGCCGGCGTCGACGACCTGGCCGAGCTTCACGTCGATCCAGGCCAGGCTGCCCACCAGGATCGGATCGCCCGACGGCGACCGGTCCAGCTCCAGGCCGGCCAGCTTGTCCTTCTTGCGCATGGCGATGGTCCGCCCGAGGCTCTCCTGGTCACCGGTCAGCACGTTGATGCACATGGTCGCGCACTCGCGCAGCCGCTCCCAGGTCCCCGAGGTCTTCATCGGCATGAAGGACACCATCGGCGGCTCGAGGGAGACCGAGTTGAAGGTACCCATGATCAGCGCCAGTTCCTCGCCATCGGGATGGACGCCGGTCACCACCACCACCCCGGTCGGGTAGTGACCCATCACTTCGCGGAACACCTGCGGATCGATCGCCACGTCGGTGGCGCTTGGCCGGACTGCCATGTCAGCTCCCATGCGTAGGCCGGCGAACGCCGGCGTTCGTAACGAGGTTCGGCCGCCCACCCGGTTCGCGGCAATGAGTTCGTCCCGACTCCCGGAACGGTACCGAAGACGCCCTCTTGACTTTCCGCGCATCCCAATCTGTAATAGGTACTACAGCAATTTGTAGTAATCACTACAGGAACTGAAGTGTTCACTACAGGCACATCCACCAACGATGATGGAGACTTCCGTGACCGACATCCTCGAGCGCCCCGTGACCGACCAGACCCTCGAGCGCCCCGCCGCGGGCAAGGCTCCCACCGGACGGAAGGCACGGCCCGCCAAGGAAAAGGCCCGTCCGGCCCGGGAGAAGGCGCCGGCCGGCAAGGAGAGCGACAACCCGCTCGCCTCGGTGAGCAAGGCGCTGATGCTGCTGGAGAGCCTGAAACAGGCCAGCGGCCCGGTCGGCGTCAGCGGGTTGGCCCGCAGCGCCGGGATGGCCAAGTCCACCGCGTTCCGGCTGCTCGCCCACTTGGAGGAGAGCGGCTTCGTCGAGCGCGCCGGCACGTCCTACGTGCTGGGTTGGCGGCTGTTCGAACTCGGCAACAACGTCGCCCCCTGTCGCCCGCACGGCCTGCGCTCGATCGCGGTGCCGCACCTGACCGACCTGCAGGCCCGCACCGGGATGGCGGTCCACCTCGGGGTCCTGCAGGGTGCCGAGGTCGTCCTGCTGGAGAAGGTGCACGGCGTACGCACGGTGACGATGCCCTCGCGGGTCGGCAGTCGGGTCCCCTCCAGCTGCACTGCCCTGGGCAAGGCGATGCTGGCCTACCTGCCCGCCGATGAGCTGCGGCAGGCGGTCACCGAGTCCAGCGACGAGCAGGGCCTGACCGGGCTGACCCGCTTCTCGCTGCGCCAGCCCGGGCGCCTGCTCGACCAGCTGCGGGAGATCCGCGCCGGGAAGATCGCCCATGAGCGCGAGGAGGCCCTGGTCGGCCTGGTCGCCGTCGCCGCCCCGATCCTGGTCGACGGGCGCGCGGTCGCCTCGATCTCGCTGAGTTCGGCGACCGGACAGGTCACCGCCGAGGCGTACGCCCGACTGGTCCAGCAGACCGCGGCGGCGATCGCCCAGGAGCTGGCCGGCCGGCACTGAGCCTCCCCACCCACCAGCACCCCACACGCACCAGCACCAGCACCGGCACCCGAACGGGCCGGACGGGAAATCCCCGCCCGGCCCGTTCGTTGCTCCGGAATGTGACTCAGCCGAAGTTCTTCGGATCGTCCGCGGCCAGCTTGACCATGTCACTGTGACCCCAGTACTTGGTGTCGGTGTACCAGGTCGGGGTCCAGGTCTCGTCGTCGATCAACAGACCGCCGGTGCCGAACTCGACGCCGAAGTTGGACGGGGAGTTCATGTAGAACGAGATCATCTTGTCGTTGGTGTGCCGGCCGAGGCTGTTGATCAACTGAGCCTCGCCGTTGAGCACCTTGTCGTGGGCGCGGCCGACATGGTCGATGTCCTCCACCTCGAACATCAGGTGGCCGATCGCCTGCGGCAGGCCCTCGACACCGCCGCCGAAGGCGTAGCTGTGGTGGCGCGGGTTGCAGTGGGTGAAGGTGAGCTTGAGCCCCTTCATGTCGATCCAGTCGCTCAGCCGGAAGCCCAGGGTGTCGAAGTACAGCGTCTCGTACGCCTTGACGTCCTTGACCAGCTGGAAGACGTGGCCCGCACCACCGGTCCCGGTGACGAAGACGTGGCCGAGCGGGGAGGCGAAGCGGTCCAGTGAATCGTGCAGTGCGTAGTGCAGTTCCAGGGTGACGGTGCCGTCGGGGTCGGTGAAGCGGACCATGTCGACCACACAGCGGTCGGCGATCTCCGCGGCGTCGGGGCGCTGCACGTCGTAGCCCAGGGCGCTGACCGCCGCGGCCAGTTCCTCGAGTTCCTGGGCCCCGGCGACCTCCCAGCCGATGTGGGTGATCCGGTCCTCCTCGGCCTTGTTGATCTCCAGCCGGTACGCCTTCTGGTCCATCCGGAAACGGATCCGGCTCTCGGTCCGCTCGGCGACCTGCAGCCCGACGATGTTGGTGCCGTACTCGTACCAGGCGTCCAGGTCGGTCGCGTTGACGATGGCATAACCCATGCTGCGCACAGCGGCCATGGTGTTCTCCTCTTGGGGTGATCAGTGGGCGACAGTGCCCTTTGTTCGGTCCCAGGCTGCGCCGGATTCCCCCACCGGTGACAGCGTGCCGTTCCGGGGGCTGGAACGGCGCTCACCGGTAGCGCGCTTTCGTCGCCCGTTCCGGTGGGCGGACCCCCACCCACGACGCGCCGGCCGGCGATGCGGCATGCTCGGGAACGCATCTTCCGACCCAGCGAAGGAACATCAATGGAGATCACCTACGAGTCGACGAGCAAATCGATCGACCTGCCCGACGGCACTCATGTGCATTACAACGAGGCCGGCGAGGGGCACCCGCTGATCCTGATCCACGGCTCCGGCCCCGGCGCGACCGGCTGGTCGAACTTCAGCCCGAACATCGCCGAGCTGGCCAAGGACTTCCGCGTCTTCGCGATCGACCTGCCCGGCTGGGGCAAGTCGAGCCCGCGGCCGGCGGCGGAGTACAACCACCCCGAGGTGGTCTCCCAGTTCATCACCGCGCTGGACCTCGGCGCGGTCGCCCTGGTCGGCAACTCGATGGGCGGCATGGTCTCCCTGGCGATGGCCGCGCGCCATCCCGAGCAGGTCTCGCACCTGATCACGATGGGCCCCGGCTCCGGCGGCGTCACCATCATGGATCCGGCCGGCGGCCTGAGCGAGGGCCTGAAGATCCTCTACCGCGGGTACGCCGACCCGACCCCGGAGAACTTCGAGCTGACCGTCGAGGTGATGACCTACAACACCCCGAAGGAGATCGCGATCCCGCTGTCGAAGCAGCGCGCCGCGAACGCCCAGGCCAACCCCGAGCACCTGAAGAACTGGCTCGAGGGCTCCGCCGGCGGCCCGCCGCTGCGCTACGGCGCCTCGGACCAGGAGCTCGCCTCGATCACCGCCCCGGCGCTGCTGGTGCACGGTCGCGATGACCGGGTGGTGACCTTCGAGCACACGCTGCGCCTGGTCAAGCTGATCCCGAATTCCCGGGCGTACCTGATCAACCGGTGCGGGCACTGGGCCCAGCTCGAGCACGCCGAGGAGTTCAACGGCATCGTGAAGCACTTCCTGCAGCACACCCCGGCTGCCGAGCAGGTGCTCACCAGCACCGGGGGCTAGGCCCCGGGCCCACCCCCAGCAATACCCGAACCGGGAGTGCACCAACTGCGCTCCCGGTTCGGTGTTTCGTACGCCCGCCGGTGCGGGATCACGTGGGGCTACGCCCCGGTGGCCGGCGCCGCCGCGACCCAGTGCTCCGCGGCCTCGCGCAGCCCGGCCCCGAGAAACTCCCCGGCCCGCGCGAGCGGCCAGCGCGGCATCAGGGCCTCCACCAGGAAGATCCCGTCGGAGGTCAGCAGGGTGACCCGGGACAACACGTCACCCAGGGCATCGCGATCAGCCTGCGCGACCTCGGGCAGTTCCTCGGCCAGCCAGGTCCGGAACCAGGCGAATCGGACGCTGAGGACATGGGCCCGGATCGCGCTGAAGCGCCGCCGGGCCGCCGAGTCCTCCCGGCGCAGCAGCAGGCCGTAGCCGATCAGGAACGCGGTCGGCTGGTGCCGCATCGAGGAGAAGCCGCGCAGCAGGGCCGAGGCCGGGTCGGTGGGTTGGATCCGGGCGCGGGCCTCGACGTCGTCCTCCCAGGCGGCGAAGGAGGTCGCCAGGGCCTGCTCGATCAGCGCATCGAGGTCCTTGAAATGCCAGTACAGCGAGCTGGCCGGCAGTTCGGCCCGCGCACACACCTTCGCCACCGTGGTCCCCGGGACGCCGTAGTCACAGATCGTTCCGATCGCGGCCGCCACCAACCGGTCCGCCCCGGTCAGCGCGGAGGGATCGGGATAGCGCAGCCCCTCGGGGGTCATCGCCAGCGGCTCCCCCTCGGGCAACGCCGCACCGGCGACGACATAGTGCGCCATGCCGACCAGCAGATCGGCCAGCACCAGGTTCTCCGCCGGATGCAGCGGCACGTCCTGGTTGGCCAGGAAGCGGCCGTCCAGCACACCGATGGTGACCCGGCCCATCACCTCACTTGCCGTCTCCAGCCGGGGGCCGGCGGCCATCCCGAGGTCGGTCAACACGATCCGCCACCAGTGCAAGAACTGGTCCAGGGCGTACTCGCGCCCGTACAGGAAGGCCTGCTTGGCGGCCACCGCGGCGGTGGTCCGGGGCAGCGCGACCACCAGCCCGACCCGGTTGTAGTCCGCACCGGTCCCCTCCTCGGCCAGTGCGAGCAGCGCCTCGGCCAGTTGCTCGCGCAGCGGCCGAGCGTCGGGCGCCTCCGGCCAGGGCCGGCTCCGGTCCACCCGCTTCTCGAAACTGTCCAGCAGGGCGGCGGCGACGAGTTCGTCCTTGTTGGCAAAATGCCAATAGATCGAGCTCGCCGGCAATTCTGTACGCCGGGCCAGCTCGGCGATGGTGGCGCCCTCGTAGCCGCGTTCCTCGACGAGCTCCAGGGTGGTGGCCAGGATCTTCGCCCGGCCCTCGCGGCCCCGGGCGTACAGGCGGCGCGCCTTCGGTGTCTGGGCGCCCCCGCGCCCGGTCCCCTCGGTCATCGCGACCAGCGTAGGGGACGCGACGGCCCCGCGCCGCATCCGGTTCGGGATGGGGCGCGGGGCGGTAGCTGCGTCGGTCACGGCTGGATCCGGGTGAGATCGGTGGTGACCGACCGATGCGGACACATCAGGCGAAGATGTTCAGCTTGCTGGTGTCCAGACCCAGGCTGACCCGGGACCAGCCGTCGTAGATCGGATGCTGGCTGTTGCAGATGTGCGCCATCAGCGTCTTGACATCGCGCAGCGCGGCATTGACCGGGCTGGTGTTCTGCAGCGCGCGGCCGCCGGCGTAGTTGAAGATCCGGTCGATCGCGTCGGCGCCGCGGCGGATCGCCCGGACGCCGTTGGCCCGGACGTCGAGCCGGGTCTGCTGGGCGATAAATCCGTTCGCCACGACCTCGTCGTAGAGCCGTTCCATGTCGTTGAGGATGGTGGTGCGGGCCGATCGGACGTCCGCGCCGGCCTCGCCGAGCTGAATCAGCTGGTAGACGTCCTCGGTGGACTTGGTGCCGCGGGTGTCGACCCGCTGCTGGAAGTTGGCGCGGATCTTCTCGTAGGCGTTCTCCAGGATGCCGGCGCTGGCGGAGTTGATCGCGGCGCTGAAGATGACCGGGAACGGCAGCTTGTAGAGCGGGCCGTGCTCGCCGACGGCCTCGAAGGCCTGGCCCCGCTCGAAGTCGAGCGGGTCGTAGACGCGGTAGCTCGGCACGAAGGCGTTGTCGACGATCAGGTCCTTGGACCCGGTGCCGCGCAGGCCCAGGACGTTCCAGGAATCGGGATCGAAGGTGTAATCGGAGCGAGGCAGCACCATGTGGCGCAGCTTCGGTCCCTCCTCGGTGGGCAGCAGGGCGCCCAGGATGGCCCACTCGCACAGTTCGCCACCGGAGGAGAAGGTCACCCGGCCGGAGATCCGGTAGCCGCCGTCGACCGGCTCGAGCATGCCCATCGGGGCGTACGGGGAGGAGACCCAGGTCTCCGGATCGGCCCAGATCTCCTGCCGGAGCTGGTCGTTGAAGCCGGCGATCTCCCAGGAGTGGATGCCGACCACACCGCCGACCCAGCCGGCCGGAGCGTTCAGCCGAGCGATGTCCATCACGGTGGCGGCGAACTCGGCCGGATGCGCCTCGGCACCGCCGAAGGTCTTCGGCTGCAGCATCCGGATCACGCCGGTGCTGCGCAGATCGGCCACGGTCTGCTCGGGCAGGTTGCCCAGCTCGGCAGCCTCCACCTCGCGCGCAGCGAGGCTCTCTGCCACCGGGGCGACGCGGGGACTGGTTCCGGGCAGGGCAGCGCCCCGGGGAAGACGTTCGATGGTTTCGGTCATGGCTGGTTCCTGTCTGACTTCGTTGTCCGGTCACTGGCGTGTCGTCGGCACCGGTCTGGTGGAAGAGTGCCCGGTGGGCTTGCACATCGATGGTGCGTCGGACGGGTCGGTGGCCGCATCGAATCGGTTCCGGGGAGTGGCACGGGGCGAAAATTGGCGCGACGGGGTCACCCGAGCGGGTCGGTCAACTCCCAGCCCCGGGTGAGCAGCCGGTCGATCGCCGCAACCGCCGCGGCGAGCCGGGCTGCCCGGTCCCCCTGCACCAGCAGCCAGGGCGTCGGCCCGGCGTCGAGTTCGTCGCGGAAGCGCTGCTGCATCGCCGCGCGAATCTGCGGGGTACCGTCCCGGGTGCCGTCATCGACCCAGGCAATCTCCGCGCCGGTGAGCAGGTAGAGATCGGGCCGCCGAGCCGCCGCGAGGTCGCGTACCGACGGGCTGGGCGTACCCAGGTAGCGCTCGTGCCACAGCGCGGTGGCCAGGGCGTCGGTGTCGGAGACGATCAGGGGCCGGGGCGTACGCCGCATCGCCGCCACCTCCTGCCGGGCGTGCTCGGCGGCGATCAGGTCGAACTCGCTGCTGTGCCAGGGCCCGAACGCTCCGGCGGGCCGGCGTACGCTCCACTCCCGGCCGTACTCGGGCACCCAGGGCACGCCATAGTGCTCCGCCAGGGAGCGGGCCAGGGTGGTCGAGCCGGTCGACTCCGCCCCCACCACGACCACCCGGCGACAGAACCACTCCCGCACCGGCGTCGGCAGCGCCCACCAATGGCCCGCCGGATCCGCCCGTACGCGGGTCCCCGACACCGGGATCCCGCGCCGACCGGGATCGACCCGCACCCAGTCGGCCCGCAGCCGCCGGGCGAGTTCGGCGCCGTAGTCGTCGCTGGTGAACACCGCGTCCACCGGTGCGGGCAGCAGGGCCTCGATCACGGCCAGATGCCGGTCCCAGATCAGCGGGTCGGTGAAGTCGTTGGGCGTCTCGTCGCGGCCGCCGAGCACCCGCACCCGCGGGTGCTCGGCGGCGATCCAGTCCGCGCGGAGCGGACCGGGGATCGACTCGACCGCGCTGCTGAGCACCAGCACGGTGACCTGGGCACACCGCGCCTCGGCCGCCCGGATGAGTTGTTGGTGGCCGATGTGGAAGGGATAGAACTTGCCCAGCACCATCCCGTGCCCGAACCGGTCGGGCGTCATGCCGTCACCCCCGCCGGGATCGGGTCGGCCACCCGCGCGGCGCGGCGCCACTGGCGCAGCCCGTACCCGGCGAGCACCACGAAGCCGGCGTACAGCACTGCGGTCAGGTACAGCCCCTTGGAGGTGTACAGCCCGACGTAGAGCACGTCGACCACGATCCACAGCACCCAGTTGCCGAGCCACTTGCGGTTCAGCATCAGTTGCGCGCCCAGGCTGAGGGCGGTGGTCAGGGCATCGCCCAGCGGCACCCGGGAGTCGGTGTGCGAGGTGAGCACCGCGTAGATGGTCGCGGTCGCCGCCCCCAGGAACGCCGCGATCGCCCACCAGCCCCTGCGCGGGGTACGCCGCACCACCAGGCGGCTGTGCTCCTCGCCGCCGCGCAGCCACCAGTACCAGCCGAGCACCCCGAGCACCAGGTAGACCACCTGCAGCCACGCGTCGGCGTACAGGCCGGCCCCGAGGAAGAGGAACCAGAACACGATGTTGTTGGCGATCCCGAGCGGGAAGTTCCAGATGTTGCGGCGGACCACCAGCCACACGCAGGCGGCGCCGGTGACGAATCCGGCGAGTTCGGTCCAGGTGAGTGTCCACCCCATTACAGCCTCCTTTTTGTCACACTGACCATAACCACTTAATGGTCACTTTGACAATAAGTGATTCCGACGCCCGCGCGGCAGGTGAGCACTAGGCTCGGGGCGTGGTCTACCGATCGGAATTCCCGGTCTTCGCGGTCACTGCGGACCTGGTCATCCTCACCCTGCGCGAACAGCAGCTGTGCGTTCTGCTGGTACGCCGCGGCGTCGAGCCGTACGCCGGGATGCTCGCGTTGCCCGGCGGGTTCGTGCACGAGAACGAGGATCTCGTCGATGCCGCCTATCGCGAGCTCGCCGAGGAGACCGGGATCGACCCGGCCCTGGTTACCGGCCTGGAGCAGTTGCAGACCTACGGCACGCCGGGCCGCGACCCCCGACCGGAACGGGTGGTGTCGGTCGCCTGGGTGATGCTCGGGGCGAATCTGCCGGACCCGGTGGCCGGGTCGGACGCGGCGGAGGCGCTGTGGGTGCCGGTGACCGATCTGTGCGAGCAGGAGCTGGCCTTCGACCATGCCCGGATCCTCAACGACGGCCTGGAACGGGCCCGCTCGGGCCTGGAGCATTCCGCGCTGGCGACCGCGTTCGTCGGGCCGGAGTTCACCGTGTCCGAACTGCGCGGGGTCTACGAGGCGGTCTGGGGGGAGCGGCTGGATCCGGCCAACTTCCAACGCAAGGTGACCGGCACCAAGGACTTTCTGATCCCGGTCAAGGGGCAACTCTCGCTCGGTCGGGGTCGGCCGGCGCGGGTCTACCGGGCCGGGCCGGCCACGGTGCTGCATCCGCCGCTGCGCCGGGCCTGACCCCGGAGCTCGCGGGGGTCAGCCGATCAGGG
This sequence comes from Granulicoccus phenolivorans DSM 17626 = NBRC 107789 = JCM 15570, assembly GCF_000423085.1. GTDB lineage: Bacteria > Actinomycetota > Actinomycetes > Propionibacteriales > Propionibacteriaceae > Granulicoccus > Granulicoccus phenolivorans. The sequence continues at coordinate 32,547 of NZ_AUHH01000044.1, forward strand.
GTCAGCCGATCAGGCCGGCCGAGCGGGCCGCGGCGACCGCAGCGGTACGCGAGTCGACCCCGAGTTTGGTGAAGGCATGGTTGAGATGGGTCTTCACCGTCGCCTCGGAGACGAACATCGCCCGGGCGACCTCCCGGTTCGACATTCCCCCGGCGACCAGGGCGAGCGCCTCGAGTTCGCGGTCGCTGAGCCCGGCGCGGCGAGTCCGCATCGTCTCGATCACCCGCTGGTTCATCGTGTCGCTGTAGATCCGCTCCCCGCCCGCGGCCCCGACGATCGCGGCCACGAGCTGGTCGGGGTCGGCGTCCTTGAGCAGGTAACCGGCCGCGCCCGCCTCGACGGCCCGGACGATGTCGGCGTCGTGGTCGTAGGTGGTCAGGATCAGCACCGCGGGGGCGTCCGGACCGGCGGCGCGCAGCGTACGCGTCACCCCGACGCCGTCCAGGCCGGCGCCCAGCCGCAGGTCGCAGAGCACCACGTCGGGGCCCTGCTCGGCGACCACGGCCAGCGCGGCCGCGCCGGAGTCGGCCTCAGCGACCACGATGAGCTCGGGGCGGGCGTCCAGCAGGGCGTGCAGCCCGGCGCGCACGATCGAGTGGTCGTCGACGATGACGACCCGGATCGGCCCGGACCGGTCGGCCCCGGGGGCGGGTGATGGGTCGCTCATCGGGATCCTCCCGGGGCAGTGCTGGGCAGCGGAATGTGGGCCGACAGCGCGGTGCCCTCCCCGGGGGCGGATTCCAGCTCGAGCCCACCGCCCAGTTCCCGCAGCCGGGCCCGGGTGGAGGGCAGCCCGTAGCCGCCCGACCACGGCGAGACCGGCCGCTGATCCAGCCCGTTCGGGTCGAAGCCGACGCCGTCGTCGACGATGTCCAGGCGAACCTCGTCCTCCACGTTGGCCAGTGAGACCACCGCCCGGGTCGCCCCGGCGTGCGAGCGGACGTTCGCCAGCGCGCCCTGGGCGGTACGCAGCAGGGCGACCTCGATCGCGGTCGGGAGGGCAGCCAGGTCGCCGTCCAGCCGCAGTTCGGCGGCCACCCCGGTCTCGGCACCGAACGTGTCGACCAGGCGACGCAGCGCCGCCGGGAGCGACCCCTCGGCGAGATCTGCCGGCGCCAGCGCGGCGACCACCCGGCGGGCCTCGGTGAGGTTGTCCGCGGCGGTGGCCTCGATCCGGGCGACGATGTCGCGGACCCCCGGCTCGTCGGTGCCCCGGGCCGATCGGGCGAGCAGCACGATCGAGGAGAAGCCCTGCGCCAGGGTGTCGTGGATGTCGCGGGACAGCCGGGTCCGCTCGGCCAGGGCGCCGGCCGCGCGCTGGGCCTCGGCGAGTTCGCCGGAGAGTTGCTCGGTCTCGGCCTGGGCGGCGACCAGGGAGTCGATCAAGACCTGCCGTTCCCGGCCCTCCCGGGCCAGTTCGGCCTGACCGCGCGACATCACCAGGGCAAACACCGCGCCGATCACCGGACCGACCACTTCGGCCAACTGCAGCCCGCCACGGTTCAGCAGGGGCGCGCCGATCACCACGAGCAGGGTGAGCGCGGTGTAGCCCACCGCTCGGGCCCCGGGCAGGGAGTGGCCGGCGAGCATCCACAGTCCGAAGGCGAGCCACACCATGTGCGGGGAGACCACGACCAGGCCGATCCAGATCAGCGTGAGCACCCCCAGCCACAGCCCGGGCCGGACCCGCTCGGCGCGGGTGCCGACCAGGTACCAGGCCGCGAAGGCGACCAGCAGCGGGACCAACAGCACCGCCGGGGCGCCGTCGAGCAGGGAGCGGGTCAGGCACACCACCGACAGCAGAATCAGCAGGCCGTGCTGGAGCCACCCGAGGATCCGGATCACCGACGTCATACCCCGACGTTAGGCGTTCAGGCCGGGGTCGGCACCGTGTCCCGGGGCTGTCCCTGCCGGGCCTTGAGCGTACGCCCGAGCGCGACGAAGAAGATGATGAAGCCCGCGGTCAGGGTCATGTGGCCCAGGCCGGAGATGCCGGCGATCATCGGGCTGGTGGCCAGGGCGTTGCCGCTGACCTGCAGGATGCCCTTGGTCAGCATGCCGAGGGTGGCGATCGCCAGGCCGATGTTCCAGACCCAGACGAAGACCCGGAACGCGCCCCGCTCCGCCAGCGCGGGCAGGGCCAGCGCCAGGGCGAGGGCGACCAGCAGGACGATGGTGCCCAGGGTGAGGGCGTGGGTGTGCACGACGGCGAGCTGGGTCCCGCCGGGGACGCCGTTGAGTTTGGTGAACTCGCGGTAGAACAGGCCGCTGGCCAGGCCGAACGCGGTCCACAGGGCAGCCCAACGGTAGAGGGCGGTGGTCATTTCAGTACCTTTCGGAGACGACACGGCGACGCTATGCCGCCGGCCCGGGTCGGCGACACCGCGCGACCTCCACCCTTCGGTTGATTATCGGGCCCGGCGATAGGTGAGCCGGCGCAGCAGCACCTCGGCCGGTCCCCGGCGGCCGGCCCGGGACAGCGCGTACGCCAGCAGCACCGACACCAGCCAGGTGACCAGCGCGATCCCGGCCGCGGCGGCAGCGCCGATCCACCCGCCCAGCGCCAGCCCCCAGGCACTCAGCAACGGGGCGAAGATCACCGACTGGAACAGGTAGCCACTCAACGAGCGCTGCCCCAGCGCGGCGACCGCCCGCACCGGGGCGGACTGCCGGTCCTGCAGTCGCTGGCCGAGCAGGGCGAATCCGGCGACGTAGCCGAGGCCGCCGGCCAGCCCGGTCAGCGCAACCAGCCCGGAAAAGGCCCAGGCCGGCGCCGCCAGGACGCCGAGGTGCGCCAGCGCGGTCGGGAGCGCACCCAGCCAGGCGACCGGGATCCCGATCGCCGCGGTGGCGATCAGCAGGCGTCGGTAGCGTCGCTGCACCAACCAGCCCTGCCGGGCGGCGATCCAGCCGAGCAGGATCGCCGGCATGATCGGGGTGGTCAGCGCCCCGGTCAGGGTTCCCGAGAGCCACGCCTGGAACCGGAGCGCCATCGAGGCCGGATAACTCGGCTCGGCCACCGGCGCAAAGGTCGAGCGCGCCGCCGCGACGAGCTCGGGGGTCAGCGGGGTGGTCAGCCCGCCCGCCAGGACCGCGCCGGCGTACAGCGCCAGAAAGCCCAGGTAGATCGCGGCGAACAGTCCGATCTGCTTGTTGTCGCGCTCGAACAGGGCAGCCATCAGGATCAGCCCGCACAGGCCGTAGGTGCCCAGGATGTCCCCGGCGAACAGCAGCAGCGCGTGCACCGCCCCGAACCCGATCAGCCACAGGTGCCGGTCGGTGAGCATCCGGCGGACCACCGGCAGCGCGACCCCGTGCTCGAGGCGGCTGCGCCGGAACTGGACCATCCCGACGCCGAACAGGAAGGCGAACATCGGGTAGATCCGCCCGTCGATCGCGATGATCCCGGCCACCGAGACCAGCTGGTCGGCCCGGGTCCCGCCGAGCGGGCGGACCAGTCCCCCGGTTTCCCGCCCGTACAGGAAGCCGGGCACATTGGCCAGCGCGATGAACAGCAGCATCAGCCCGCGGGCCAGATCGGGGGCCAGTTCGCGGGTGTACGCGGGCCGGACGTCGGGGACCGAGGATTCCGGGGAAGCCGATTCCGGGAAAGCGGTCATGCTGGGCACCTTACAAGTCGATTCGTCGGCGGTAGTGTGCCGTCATGGGTGAACAACCTCTCCAGCGACTGCGGATGGCAGTCCTGATGACTCCCGGGATGGCAAATTTCTCCAACGGCGTCCTCGGTGGCGCGATCCTCAAGCTGCTCGACGAGGTGGCCTACGCCTGCGCCAGCCGGTACGCCGGTCACTATGCGGTCACCCTCTCGGTGGACCAGGTCATCTTCCGCGAACCGATCCACGTCGGCGAACTGGTCACCTTCGCCGCCTCGGTCAACTACACCGGCCGCACCTCGATGGAAGTCGGCATCCGGGTCACCGCCGAGGACATCCAGACCCGCAA
>NZ_AUHH01000045.1 GCF_000423085.1 Granulicoccus phenolivorans DSM 17626 = NBRC 107789 = JCM 15570
CGTTGACCCACATCACGTTGACGACACCGTTGCCATCCACGAACAGCGCATCCAGCTGGCCGATCCCGCCTTGATGGTGCAAAGCCACCGGGCCCCCCGGCACCGCAGTGCCCCGCGCCGTGAGCCCAACGGGATCTGACCAGAGACCTGAACCGACTGTCCACATCACGTAAATGGCTCCGTCAGCCCCGGCGAAGACGCAATCTACCTGCCCTCCATTGGCCTGATTCTCGGCCGCGAGCGATGATCCCGAAACCATGCGCGGGGTCAGAGGAAACTCGCAGCCGATGCGCTGCTTCCCTCCCGCATGACCAACGCTTGTTGAGAAACACTCCTCGTCACCAGCGTGGAAAAAGATGTAGTCGCTCTCGCCAGTTCGCGCAACAAAGGAGACCGGAGCCACCGTCGTCCACGCCGCCATGGCGTCAGCAATCTGCTGACGACCGATTGGACTAATTGTGTCGGCGATCTCGTAAGGTACTTTCCCACGCCAGCGACTCCGCTGTCGGTCGTTGCGCACGTTGCTCACGGTAACCCTCCAGGTAGACGGCGTTGTCAGATCATTAGTTAAGCTAGGCGCCGCGATGGGTGGAGGCGCCGGCGCACGCCCAGCAGGTGCCCCGGTCCCTTGGCCCTTGAACGGCGATTGGTCCGCGGCCTGGGATCAAACGCGGGGCTGGATCCTGCCGGACAGTACGTTGAGTGGTCCGCTCCGTCTGACCAGCCCCAAGTCGTCGGTGAGGCTGATAGCGCGCTCCGGACCGGCGCGATAGCGTTCGAAATCAAGCTTCACCGGGAAGTCGGTGACGTTCGTGTCTTCTACCATTTCCCGTGCTCCTTTAGGGCAGTGTTTCGTCAGCGAAACGAGCTGATTTCGATCGGAGCTGTGCGAGATTCAACAGGACGGATCATCGGTTGAAACCCTCTGCTGAAAGTATTCCACTGACTCCTGGATGAGGCAATATGCGAGATTGTCATGACTAGTCGGCGTCTGAGAGGGCAGTGCTTTCGCCGGGTTTCCCATCCGGGATCTTGCCCTGGAGCTCGATTGGTACGGGAAGTTCTTCGGACACCCGGTCGACGAGGCCGGCCGCAGGAGGCGATGTGACAGGTCAGCGGGAGCACGTGAGTGTTCCTCGCTCCGCCCATGGCGCGCCGGCGGTGGCCTGATGACCTTGGGCGTGGACAGCATCGACCCTGGCCTGTCGCGGTGGCATAAAGCAGAAGTTGAGTACCAGTGCCTCGGAACGTACGACAATGGTGCGCACCACGTCACGGGCATCCAGCCGGACGGAACAGCGTGTCACTGGCAGCAGCGTCGACAAACGCTTGACGTGCATCCTGGGGGCGCGGGCCTGCCGATCGCTTCGTTCTTGGAGGTCGGGTTGCGGGTCGTACCCGAGCAATGTCGAGGAACCGCTGGCCTCGGCGTTGCGTGGGGATCACCGCTCGAAGTCCGGGCCGGTCTGCCGGTCCGGTTCGAGCCGCGGCCGGTGGTCGACGGCGGTGAAGCCGACGACCTCGGTGATCGACCGGGTCCGCGGGTCCCGGGTCCGGGTGCTGGTCCGCGCATACGAGCTCTCGAAGCGGGCCTGGGAGGCGGTGCGCTGTTCGGCGTCGAACCGGGAGCCGGTCACCGTTTGATGCCATTCCAGCAGCGCCCCGAGGGAGGCCGCGGCCGCCGCGCGCAGCTGCGTCAGGGCCGGTTCCTGTTCGTGGCGCTGCTGCTCCCAGCGGGCCCGGTCCTCGGGGGTGACATAGCCGAACATGCGGGCCAGGCGCGAGCCGGAGCGCGCGCCCTGCGGTGCTTCGCTCATGGTGACGTCCTTTCGGTTGCTGGGGTGGGGGAGACGCTGCGCGGTCCGGTCAGGGGGCCTGGCGGTCCTGGCTGCCGGCCCGGCCTGCGGCGAAGCCCCAGTCGAAGCCGGCCTCGGCCCGGTGGCCGGTACTCGGGCCGCTTCGCCACGCCTGGCCGGGGGCCCGGTAGTCGCGCTGGGCGTCCAGGAAGCCCGCGGGATCGTCGACGGCGGCCTGCAGGGTGGCCTGCCAGTCCTCGCCCAGGCCGCGCTTGAGGGCGTCCTCGACGCCGGGCACTTTCGCGCCGACCTGTTCCATCGCGTCGGTGAACGCACTCGCATAGGCCGCCTGGGCCTGTTCGGCGGTGAGGCCGTCGATCGCCATGGCGGCCAGCATCGTCTCGGTCTGCTCGAGGCGGTCCTGCAGGACCGGCGGGAGACCGGCGGTGTCCAGGCCTTGGCGTTGGGCGGCGAACCCGACCAGGTAGCCGAGCAGGCTGCCCTGGTAGGACGCCGGATCGTCGCGGCGCAGGCCGTCCAGCAGGCTCTGCTCCATCGTGGCGGCCAACTGGATGCGATGCTCGGCCGGATCCATCGGGGCGCGCAGGGTGACCATGGCGTCGGCCGGGATCGGCGTGCCCAGCTGGTCGGTGAACTCCCCGGTCCACACGGTCCGGACCCGGTCACTACCGGCGACCCGGGTCGCGTGCGGGGGCGCCTTCACGATCCGGCCGTGCGCCATCCCGTTGACCATCAGCCGCAGCTCCGGTTCGGCCTCCATCCGGGCGCCGAGGATGGTCCGGGCCCGGGTGACGACCTCCCGGCGGTCGAGACCGTCGTCGGCCATCTGGGCGTGGATCCGGGTGCGCAGAGCCCGGTAGCTGGTCGCGATCTCGGTGGAGTGGTCCCGGTCCCGCCGCATCGCCCAGAAGGCGTTCTCGAGCAGGGCCACCTCGGTCATCGCGGCGGTGTCGGTGGTGAACAGCTCGCGGTGGCCGCGGTCGCGGTGTTCGAGCTGCGCCAGCCGGGTCCGCCAGCGGTCGGCCAGGAAGTCGTCCCGCCCGCGCTTGCGGGCCTCGCGGCGGGCCCGGAACTCCGGGTCGCCGGCCAGCCCCGGCTCGCGCGCGACCCGGGCGGCGGTCCCGGCGTCGACCCGGCCGTTGAACGCGTCGGCCCGGTCCTGCGCCCGCCGCCCGCGGCGGTACGTCTGCGCCTCGATCCGGGCCTCGACGGTGCCGCGCAGGGCACGCGCGTACCGGTCGGTCTCCTGCCGGAAGTCCGGCGACAGCAGCCGCATCGTCAGCATCATCCCGACGGTCCGGACGATCGCGTCGCGGTCCACGCCCCGGCTGAGCGGGCGCAGCATGTGCTGCAGCATCAGGGTGGCGTGGGCCCGGCGCAGCGCGTCGGTCTGCTCCAACGGGTCGGCCCCCGGCGCTGTGGTCCCCGCCGGGTCGGTGAAGCCGGGCACCAGGATGTGCGCGTCCCGCAGGCTCGTCATGTAGCTCTCGCCGGCCTGCCGGGTCCGCGCGCGCAACCGGAGCAGGTGCTCCCGGTCGGACAGGTCGCCGGTGTCGTCGGCCTCGACCCGGACCCTGTCGGCGGCGGCACGCCGCTGCCGGTCCGCCATCCGGGCCCAGGTGCGCGGCCCGAAAAACTCCCGGGCCCGGTCCCGCAGTCGCTCGCGGTGGGTCCGCCGCGAGCCGGCCCGATCCGGGTCGTCCGTCCGGTCGTTCTGGTTGTTCCGGCCGGCCGGATCCGGCCCGGCGGGCCCGGTCGGTTCGGTCTGCTCGGTCGGTTCGGTCGGCGGGTGCGGGTCGCGCAGCGGCAGGCGTTTGGTCCCGCGGCCGCGGGGTGCCTCCTCGGTCATCACAGCTCCAGTCCGTCGGTGCCCGCTTCGGTGCCGACCCCGGGCCCGGAAGCCCCGGGGGCGGTGAGGACCGGCCGTCGCGGGCCGGTGGCCACCGCGTGGCCGGAGCGGCGGGTCCCGCCGCGCGGGTGGGCGGCCCCGGTGTGCTCGGCGAGCACGTCGGCCTTGAGGACGGCCGGGCTCAGGGTGAACGCCGCCCCGGGGCGCACCGCGGGGGTGGGCCCGGCCAGCAGTGCGTCCTGGTCCTCCCGCACCCGGCGGGTGGCCGCCGGGGCGAACTGGCTGCTGTGCGCCCCGTCGTAGAGGTTCTCCCGGGCGTCGGCGGCGGCCACCAGGGTCGCGAAGTCGCCGCCGTAGGCCATCCGGTCCAGCACCGTGCCGCGCAGCCCCGGGTCGGTCTCCAGGTCCCGGATCAGGCCGGTCCGGGGATCGGCCAGCGCGTCGGCCACCCGGGCCACGTAGGCGGGATTGACGCTGACGTTGAACCCATCGGCGGCGCCGTAGAAGGCGAGAAACTGCTCCTGCCAGTCCTCCCGGCTCGCCTGGACCGGCTCCCCGTCCACCAGCACGGTGCGCCAGGTGTGCGGGGCGGGGTGCTCCAGCCGGCGGCCGCGCCACAGTTCCCGGCCCGGGCCCTGCAGCATCGCGTACTTGTGCCGGGCCTCGGCCGCATCGTGCTTGGCCTGCAGGATCGACTGGGTGACCGGGTAGGTGAGCTCGAGCACCGCGGTCAGGTCGGCGTCGCGCAGCGCCGCCACCGCCCGCTGGCTGAACATGCCACCCAGACCGGTGCCGTGCGCCTTGATCGCGGTCGCGAACATCGACTCCTCCTGATCGGCCGCGGTGAGCCCGGTCACCCCGTGCGCGTCGCCCAGGTTGTGCGCGTAGGCGGCGAGCTTCTTCGCGCTGCCCTTGGCCCCGGTCTCGACGCAGACCGTCCGCACGCTGGCCAGGTGCTCCTCCCGGCCGGCGAAGCTGAGGGCCGCGCCGAACTCGGCGCGCTGGGCCTGCCGGTAGAGCCCGCTCAGTTCGGCGGTGACCACCTCCCGGTCCAGGGCCAGGTCGTCCCGGGTCGCCTCCCCGGCGGCCTCCAGCCGGGACAGCCGGTTCGCCTCGGCGGTGGCGCTGGCCAGCTCCGCAGCCAGGTCGGGATCGGCCGCGAGCCGGACCCGGGTGTCCAGCGAGACCTGCATCGCCAGCGGATGAGCACCCTTCTCGCGGACGACGCCGGTGTCGAGCAGGTTGGCCGGCACCGACAGCCTTGCCAGGGCCTCCCGGTCGGCCTCCCGGGTGTGCAGCCGGACCACGGCGACCGCGTCGCCGTCGAAGTCGCCGTCGAAGCAGGCGTCCATCACCGGGTTGATCGCCGCCCCGGTGAGCCGGTCGTCGATCGTGACGCGCAGGTAGCGCACCCCGGCATCGCGCAGGACGGGGTCGCGCCAGACCAGGGCGTGGTCGCCCTCGGCCAGGCCGAGCCGGCCGGCCGCCGCGGGGCCCAGCGCGATCTGGTCGACGTCCAGCCGGGGATCGGAGGTCCACACCATGGTGGCCGAGTCGGGCAGCCGGGAACTCATCAGGCCGGTCTTGAACAGGTTGGTCTTCCCGGTCAGGATCCGGGTCCGGACGTCGGTGGTGATAGCCTCGAACGCCCGCTGCGCCCGTGCGGTCGCCTCGCTCATGTCGCGCCGGACGGCCTCCCGCTGCTCGGCGGGCAGGCCGGGACCGTCGAGGCGCTCGGCCAGGTAGCGGTAGCGGCAGGCCTCGGCGAACACGTCCTGGTACTGACGGGTGTAGTCGTGGGTGACCGAGGTGCCGTCGTCGAACTCCTGGCCGCTGCGCAGGTGGGCGGACAGCACCGGCAGCTTCCAGGTCGTGGCACCGGCCGTCTCCAGGGTCTCGCCGGTCGGGTAGGTGAGCGGGAACGGCAGTTCCAGGTCGCCGCCGCGGTCGCCGATCAGCCGGCCGAAGGCGGCCCGCATCGCCGCGCTGTTCAGGCCGGGCCGCTGGCCGGGGCTGCGCGGGTGGGTCCGCACCAGGTCGGGCAGCGCGAACAACCGGCGCGCCGGCCGGTCGTCGAGACCCTCGGCGCGGCCGGTCACCCGGAGGGTGCCGTCGGCGTCCAGGTCCAGGCCGGTCACCAGCAGGTACTCGCGCAGGGTGGCCTCGGCGCCGGCGTTGGGGCCGTAGAACTCCCGCATGATCGCCGGGCAGTCCTGGGACTGCAGCGCCCAGGCCAGTTGGGAGGAGGCCTTGCGGCCGTGCCCGGCGAGCACCTCGGCGTCGTCGTAGACCCGGGTCTTCTCGTCGACCGCCAGGTGGGTGACCACGAACCGCATCCGGCCCAGCGCGCCCCGGCCCAGCAGCGGCGGCACCGCCCGGCCCGGGGGCGGCACCAGGTCGACCGGGTCGCTGCCCATCAGTTCCCGGGCCGAGCCGGCGTTGCGGCGCGAGATCAGCGAGAACGGGGACATCACCACGTCCAGGCCCGGGTTGGCCCGGAACCAGGCGACCTCCTCGCCCAGGCCTTGCGCCTCGGCCGCGGCGGGATCCAGGGTCCGGTCGACGATCAGGGAGATGACGCCCTTGTTGCCGTGCAGGTCGGAGAGCTTGTCGCCGACCACCAGGTCCCGCAGCCGGCCGCCGGCGCCGCGGATCCGGTGGGCCCGGGCGAACTCGGTCGAGACCACGATCGGGTCGTCGGCGGTCCAGCCGCCGAACGTCATCAGCGCCGTCCCGCGGGGCGGGGTCACCTCGGCGGCCTGCATGATCGTGGCGGCGGTCATCTGCTGCCGGTCGAACGGGTCGTAGCGCAGGGTGTCCAGCTCGGGGCGGGTCATCAGCGGCGCCCGCGCGCCGGTGAGGGTGGCCGGGTCGCCGGGGATGATCCGGCCGTCCGGGTCCACCCGGGCATCGGTGGTGAGGTAGCGCACGATGCCCTGATTGGTGGCGCCGCCGGTCATCACCGGGTCGAAAAACCCGCCGGGGGCCGGGATCCCGTGCGCGTCGGTGCCGGTGAGCACCGCCATGTTCCGGCCGCCGGTCAGCTGCCAGGCGTCGAAGCGGTTGTCGTCGGCCGGGTCGGTGCGGTCCCGGGCGGCCCGGTACTCCGCGTGAATGGTGGAGCCCTGCTTGATGTCGTTGCCGTAGCGGACCCGGCGGGCCTCGGTCCGCACGATCGTGGCGGTCCAGTCGTCGGGAGCCGCCGTGAGCTCGCCGGTTGCCGTGTCCACGCGGTAACCGCGCTCCAGGAAGTCGACCGGATGCCGGGTGCCGGACAGCTGGGCGTAGAGCCCGTTCAGCGAGGCGGGTTCGCCGACCTGGCTGCGGCCCGACACCAGGTCGGCGGCCAGCTGGTAGCGGATCCGGTCGTGCAGCAGCTGCTCGTAGCCGCGCAGCCGGGTGCGTTCCTCGACCGGGGCGGGGGCCTCGCCGGGCTGCGGGGCCACGATCCGGGCCTCGAAGCCGGGCGCGATCAGCGCGTCGTCCCCGCTGGCGAAGGCGGTGACGATCTCGCCGTGGTCGCCGGGGGCGAAGACCTGCCCGATCTCCCCGGTCACCGGCGTCGTGCCGCCGTCGCGGCGCAGTTTCCGGCCGCGCCAGGCGATCACCCCGTGGTCGTCGATCAGGATGTCCTCGGGGGTGGTGGCATTGGCCTCCAGCGCCGCGCGGACCGTGGCCCCGACCCGGCGCAGGAACGGGGACGCGTCCGCGGCGATCGGGTGGGCGGTCTCCTCGTCGAGGGTGATGATCCGGTCCTTGAACCGGGTGGTCCGGAAGCTGGTGCCGCGCAGCTCGGTGGGGTCGACGCGGAGCCGGCGCAGGGCGGCGGCCAGGTTGTCCAGGTTGGACCACTGCCCGGTGGGGCTGGTCATGTGGGTGGCGACCCGGGCCGGGTCGAAGCGCCGGTCCTCCCACTGTCCGTCCACCTGGCAGGGCTCGGCCTCCCAGGTGCCGACCAGCTCGTACGGCACGTCCGCGGCGTGCGCGCGGACCTGCTCGGCCGGGGTTCCGGCGTAGGCCAGGTTGCCCAGGTCGGGCGCCGCGTCCGGGTCGTCGTCCGAGGTGTCGTCAGGGCTGTCGTGGGGCGCGTCGAGGTCGGCCAGCCGGGCCCGGTACAGTTCCTCGGTCGCGCCGGGCCGCAGCAGGTCGCGCCGGGCTCCCGTGAGCACGTCCCAGTAGGAGCGCTGGATCGCGGCGACCTCGGGGTCGGCCGCGTACTCCGGCGGTTCGATCTCCTCCGGCCGGCCGGCGGTGCGCTGCAGTTCGGCCGCGGCGGCGGCGATCAGGGTGTCCACGTCCAGCGCCGCCTGCAGGTTCTGCCGGGCGGACTCCACCGCGTCCCGGACGTAGGTCTCGGCGACCTCCGGGTCGACGAAGAAGGTCGGCAGGTGGCGGGCCTTCGCGTCGCGGCGCAGCAGCAGCTTCGTGCCGGGCCGCGGGGCCGGTTCCCCGGGCACCCGGTAGTCGGCGAGGACGAACATGGTCTCGCGTTCGCCGTGGTAGCTGTCGGGCACCTCGACGATCCGCCGGCCGCGCCCGGTCTCGGGATGGCCGGTGCCCACCGTGCCGACGGTGCGCTCGGGCCGGTCCTGCCGGGGAATCGGCTGTCCCTGGGCGAACCGCAGCAGCCGGACGGCCTGGTCGGGGGTGGGGGAGGGAACCGCCATCCCGCCGGGGACCCGGAGGTTGGTCGACAGGCGCACCACGGTGCCGTTGTCGTAGATGCGGGCCCCGGCGTAGTCCTCCTGGCGCGGGTCGATCAGCCGGATCTCCAGCCCGGTGTCGCTGAGGCGCGCCTTGAGCTGGCCGGGGTCCCGGTCGCGGGCCACGGTGTAGGGGATGCCCTGGGCCTGCAGCTCCGCCAGCAGGGCCGCGGAGCGGGCCAGCGCGGCCGGGGACATGAACCGGTTGCGGTCCACCCGGCCGGTGCGCGGGTCCCGGCCGCCGTCGATCACCCAGTCGCGGACCTGGTCGTACTCGCGCCGGCTCATCTTGTCCATCAGCACGGTCAGGCCGGCGGCGTCGTCGAGGGTCATCGCGCGGCCCGCCTCGTAGGGGGTGCCGTCGGCGGTGCGGCCCCACAGCATCAGGCTGCCGTGCCGGGGATCGGCGAGGGCCTCGACGGTGCCGCCGGTGGCCCGGGTGATCGCCTCGTCGGGCAGGTGCAGCAGGGCGGTGCCCGCACGTTTCACCGTGGCCCGGTCGGCCCAGGCCGGGTCGTAGGGACTCACCGGCAGCCGTCCCGCCGCGGCCGGACCCGGCTCGGGGGCGCCGACCCCGGTCAGGCCGGCGAACTCGCGCAGCAGCCGGCCGTAGGCCGGATCCCGCGGGGTGTGCTCCCCGAACCGGGGCTCGTGGCCGGGCAGCAGGTCGGCGAAGGCGTCGTCGATCGCCCGCAGGCAGCGCGAGACGCCCAGGTCCGGATCGGCGAGGGCGGTGCCGTGCCCGGCCAGCAGCTCGTCGACCCGGGCGCGGATCCGCCGGGCCCGGGAGATCGGCAGGACCTCCCCCGTGCGGGTCCGGGCGTCGTCGACGGTGCGGTGGAAGAGGTACTCGTAGAAGTAGCGGCGCAGGCCGTGGGCTTTCCGCATGGCTGTCAGCTCCTGACGGGGCTCGGATCGGCTGGCTATGAATAGAGTCTAACTCTCCTATCGATAGATGACACGGATTTATTCGATAGATCCGGCGGGCCGTGCCGGAGCCGGGGCGGGCGCTACTCGGCGGCCTTCATCTCGCGGGCCATCGCCCGGTCGAACTCCCCGCCGGCCAGGTCCTCCCAGCTCGGCAGGGAGGCCAGGAACTGGTAGAAGGCGGCGTGCACGGTCACGGTGCTCAGCCCGGCCAGGTCGTCGGGGGTGAGGTCCTGCTCGGCGTACACCCGGCGGTCCGGGTCGTGCAGGGCGGCGGTGAGCCGGTGCAGGCCGGCGACCGCGGACGCGGACCGGTCCCGGCTCAGGTAGACCCGGGTGCCGTCGGCACTGCACAGGGCACCGTCGCCGTCCAGGGAGAAGTGGTCGCGGTCGCGTTCCAGTTCGATCCGGGTTCGCTGGCAGGCCTCGGCGAGCTGGCGGTCCAGGCTCTTGAGCTTGGCCGAACCGTCGGGGTTGATGAGCATGTCCTGGCTGATCCGGCCCTCGGCGTAGATCCGGGCCCGCCGCCGGTCCTGCTGGTCGCGGCGGCGGGCCACCTCGGCGGCCAGCAGGGTGTCCTCGACCGCGTCCTCCGGGTCGAACATCAGCAGGGCGAGGCCCTCGTCGTCGTCCGGGTCCAGCACCATCGGCGCGTGCGGGTCCCGGCCGGCGTCGGCCTCGACCTGCTGGGTGACCAGCCGCATCACCTCGTCGGCGTAGACGTCGGGGTCGAGCCGGGCGATCTGGACGTCGCTGTAGCCGTAGATCTCCTGGTAGGTCTGCTTCGCCGCGCCCGCGTGGTGGGCCTGGGCCATCCGCTTGGTCAGCATCCGCACGAAGTCGGGCTGGTTCCTGCGGACGTCGAAGTCGCCGGCCGAGGACAGCGTGGGGATGGTCTTCAGGTTGTAGTCCCGCCCGGGCTCCTGCGGCGTGCGGCCCAGCAGCTTGTAGGACATGGGCAGGATCGTCTCGTTCCGGTTCCACACCGGCGCCTTCCCGGCCCGGAAGACGATCGAGTTGCGCGCCGGCAGGGAGGCCAGGTCGGTGTAGGTGATCAGCGGTTCGGCACTGGTGGTCATCGTGTACGAGACCCGGGAGTCGGTCCGCCCGCCGACCATCCGGTCCACGTCCTGGCTGATCTGTTTCGAGTCGATCCGGGAGACGTGGGTCTGTCCACTCATCTTCTCCAACGTCTCGAGCATCGCGTCGTCGGTCGACTTGAGGAAGATGATGTTGGCGATGTTGCCCAGGACGATCCGGTCCACGTCGCCGTAGATGTCGCGGAGCTGCTGCAGCGTCTGCAGGATCACCGTGAACTGCTGGTCCTGCCCGAGGCCGATGCTCAACATCGTTTCGAAGCCGCTGATGCCGTGCCCGTCGGACTGCAGGTTGCCGAGCTCGTCGAGCATGAACCGGGTGCGGTACAGCGGCTTCTGGTCGGCCTTGGCCAGATAGGACTTGTCGAAGTTCAGGTCCACCAGCTGCTTGAGCAGGATCAGCAGCAGCTTGGCGTACTTGCTCAGATGCGGCGGGGTGACCAGGAAGACCGCCTTCGGCTTCTCCGCGTAGCGCACCGAGGTCTGGATGATCGCCCGGGCCCGGCCGTCCACCTTCTCCGGGACGCCGCCGCCGGACAGGTCCAGCCGGGTCTGCGGATACAGCGTGTCGCCCGGCGTGTACGTCCCGGGCGTCCCGTCCGGGGTGGCGCCGGCGTCGGCCGGGCGGAGTTCGCGGAGGATCCCGTTCTTGACGATCTTGGCGCCGGTGACCGGTTCCTTGACGTAGTGCCGGCCGTTCAGGGAGAGCTGGTAGCCCTTGGTGAAGTGGAACCGGAAGGTCCGCACCAGCATCCGGTTCTGCGGGTTGACCAGCTCCAGCTTCAGGTACGCGTGATCGGTCGGGAACACCCCCTTGAAGTAGTAGCGGGCCCACCCCTCCCGGGAGACCAGGTCGTCGTGGGCGAAGTCGGCGCCCAGGGGTTCGGTGAACCGCGGGTCGGCGTAGGCCGTCCAGACCGCCTGCAGGCCCTGCAGGTGTTCGCGCTTGACGTAGTCGGCGCTGAACCGGACCCCGAGCCGGCGCGGGAAGCTGAGGCCGCCCAGGTCGGTGTTCTGGCTGGGCTTGCCCGAGGTGAGCGCCGAAATGGTGGGGTCGGTGAAGAAGCTCATCGCGGTGATCGCGATGCCGTAGACCGAGGCCAGCATCTTCTCCGCCCCGGCCATCGCGCGCAACGCGTTGTTGGCGTTGCCGACCAGGGTCCGCATCGTGTTGGCCGGCAACGCCTCGGTGGCGTTGAAGTACAGCGTGAGCATGTCCTGCTCGGGCTTGCCCTCCCAGAACGCGGCCAGGGCGGCGGCCCGCTCCCGTTCCTGTGCCAGGCCGACCGCGTCGCCCGCGAACTCCCCGTCGGCGATCCGTTCCTCGAGCCGGGCCTGTGGATTGGGCAGCTTCCGGGCGGTGAGCTGCACGAACAGCTGGTAGCAGTTGTAGAGGGTGACCCGGCCCCACAGGTCGTCCAGCCGCTGCTCCAGGGTCTGCGGATCCATCCCGGTGAGCGCGGCGGCCTCGCGCAGTTCGCGCTCCTCCTCCAGGTAGAAGTCGATCAGGCCGTAGGCGGCGCGCTTGAAGGCGTTGTTGGCCGCGTTCGGCCAGACCGGGTCCTCGCCGCCGTCCAGCGGGAAGAACACGTCGGCGATGTTCTCCACGTAGAGCGCGCACTTGGTCGCGTCGCCCTCGCGGGCCGCCTCGGCGGCCAGGCCGAGCGGGTTGTAGATGTCGGTGTTCATCGGGTTGATCAGGTTGAACTGGATCGGGGCGTAGCCGCGCCGGACCGCCTTCACCAGGGTCTTGACCAGCAGTTCGCCTTTCGGGTCGTTGATGACCAGGTTGGAGGGGCGCTTCTCCCGGGTCCAGACGTCGATCAGCGGTTCGATGTAGGTCTGGCCCTTGCCGGCCCGGGTCATCGCCAGCACCATCGTGTTCACCGGGGCGGTATCGACCAGGTAGGCGCCGGCCGGCCGCTGCACCTCGTAGTCGGGCAGCTCCCAGTCGGCGGTGATCAGGTCGGCGACCGTCGGGTACGGGCCGAGCTTGTCCCGCACGGTGCCGCCGGGGTTGTAGGCGATCACCCGGGCGTCGAAGGTGCGCCGCAACCGGGGGTCGTCGGGAACCCCGGACACCGCGAACAGGTCCTGCCCGAAGTCCTCGTCGATCAGCGGCAGCCGGCGGACCACCGGGTCGCCGTGCGCGTCCTCGAGGACCTCGCCCGCGTAGCACCGGACCGCGCCGGTCTCGTCGGTGAGATCGGCGGTGGCCCGCTGCGGCACCGCGACCGTCCCGAGGCCCTTGCGTTGCAGCATCACGTGGCTGATCAGGGAGCTGACCTGGACCGCGGAGTGCGCCCCGGCGTCGGGGAACCAGTCGTATTCGCGCTGGATCTCCTCGGGCAGGGCGATGTGCTGGTCGTTCTCGTGTTGATTGATGTCGGCGGTGGTGCGCATCAGGTTGGCCGCGGCCACCCGCCGCGCCGACCAGGTGAGGACCATCAGGGCGACCACCAGGCCGGGGCCCAGGGTGGTGACCAGCTTGAGCGCCGACACCGCGGTCAGCTGCGGCGCCAGGCCCGCCGGCGGCGCGGGCGCCCGGCTCGCGGCGCGGGGTTCGCCCGGCCCGGTCGGGGCGGCGGACGCGGCCGCGAACCAGTCGGGGACCGGGACCTCGCCGGCACTGGGATAGCACGGGCCGGTCGGGACCGGGCGGCCCGCGCGGTCGACCGGCCGGTAGCAGGTGACGACCGCGCCCCCGGGGCCGGTGGTGGTCTGTTCGCTCCAGTAGGAGGCGGCCGCGGTGGGGGAGGCGGCCCCGGTCAGGGGTCCGCGGCCGAGGCCGGCGCCCACGGTGGCGGCCAGGACCGCCAGCACCGAGAACAGCACCCAGGCGACCGCGGCGACCAGGATCCCCGCGATCACCGCGAGGACGGCCCCGGGGCCGCGGGAGCGCAGCCGCCGCAACCTTGCGCGATCCAGCTGCTGCCGGCCGTGCACGTCGCGGTGGGTGTGGGTCTCGGTGGCCGCGCGGGTGCGCAGTTTGTCCCAGTTGGAGGCCTGGGGGCGGGCTTTCGGAGCCATGGTCGGCTCACATCCTTCCGTCCGGGGCGGGGTGCGTCCCGGGGTTGTCGGGGGTGGCGGGGAGCCGGGTGGTGCCGTCCGGGTGCCGGTCCGGATCAGGGAGCGACGCCGGCGCCGAGGATGAAGCCCGCGCCCAGGCAGATCAGGCCCATCACGATCACGAAGGCGATCAGGATCCGAGTGGAGCGGCCCTGCATCTCCGAGGCCCGGACCAGCTCGTGGTGGAACGCGTCCTTGTCGGCGAGGGCCTCGTCGAGGCGGGCGGCGTGCCGGGCCGCGGCCCGGGTCTCCGCGGTGTCCAGCTGCTCGAGCAGCTCGACGTTGCGCTGGGTCTGCGACCGGGTCTTCTCCACCTCCAGGTTCAGGCTGTAGTGCCATTCGGCCTCCCGGGCCCGCAGCGTGCTGACGGCCTCGGTGCGGGTGCGGTCCAGTTCCTCGGCGAGCCGGCGGGTCCGTTCGGCGTGCTCGGCCCGCACGGTCGCCAGCGTGGCCTCGTAGTCGCGGTGCTGAGCCCCGAGGGCGTCGGTGGTGCGCTGCTGCTCGGCGAGCACCGCGGCCCGGGTCAGGTCCGCCTCCCGGTGTTCGCCGATCAGCTGCCGGATCTCGGCGACCCACTGGTGCAGCCGGTCGGCCTCGGCCCGCAGATGGTCGCTCTGCTGGTCGGCCAGCACCTCGAAGATGGCGGTCCGGCCGACCTGCAACTGGAGGTCGGCGTCGCTGCGGCGCACGCTCAGGATCTCCTGCAGGTCGTGGGTGTAGCCGTCCTCGATCAGGCGCTCGACCTCGGTCCCCACCGCGGCCTGGTCCCGCTCCAGCCGGGGCCGGTTCCGCTCCCGGTACTGGGTCTCGGCCAGCAGGGCCGCCTGTTCCCCGCGCCGGGTGGCCTCGGCCTCGTAGGCCTGGAGGAGCTCGGCCCGGCGCAGCCGGATCTGGGTGTCTTTCGCGGCGATCCGGTCGGCATGGGCCCGGTCGGTGCCGGCCTTCAGCGCCTGGTACCGCGACCCCTCCCGGTCGGTGGCGACCTTCCGGATGATTCCCTCGGCCAGCTGGGCGGACAGGGTGACGTAGAGGGTGCGCAGCTCGTCCTCGTGGGCGGCGCGCAGCTGGGCGAGCTCGGCGTTTGCCTGCCGGGTGAGCTGGGCGACCTGGTCGCCGAGCCAGGCGCTGGCCTCGGGCGGGACCTCGATCTGGACGGCGGGGGCGCCGATGGCGAACGTGGCGTCGAACTCGTCCAACCCGATCGCCAGGTCCAGGTCCTCGGCCAGGAACCGCCGGGCGATGACCGCGCGCACCTGCTGCTGGTCCTCCAGCGGCCGCGCCGCGGCCGGGTCGGCCTCCTCGGCGCCTCCCTCCTCGGCGGGCAGAAGGTCGGCCGGCAGCGGCTCGACCGCCCCCGGGAAGCCGGCGGGTTCCTCGGCGCCGCCTGCGTCGCCGGTGTCGGTAGCGCGGGGGCCGGGGGCGTGCCCGGCGGCCGGCGGCTCGGCCGGGGCCGCCAGGGGAGCCATCGGCGGGTCGCCGGACCCGTCCGCGGCGGGCTCGTCCCAGAAATCGTCCGCGGGAGCGCCGTCCGGCTCCGTGTCCCCGGCCTCGGGGGCGCCGTCCCCCGCCGCAGCGTCCCCCTCCGTGGTGTCGCCGGTCTCCGGGGCGTCCCCGGGCGCGGGGTCCGCGTCCTCGGTCAGGCCGCTGTGCTCCCGCCACGCCCGGGCGCCGACCGCCTCCCGCAGGCTGGTCCGGCCGGCCGCCACCTCGGCCGCCAGCGCATGGCTCGCCGGGGCGAGCCGGCCGGGGAGCTGGTCCACGATCAGGTCGCCGCGGGGCTTCTGCCACACCACCGACCACGTGTAGGCGGCGGTCCGGGTGAGCAGGGAGTACTCGCTCATCCGCTCGAGGGTCGCCGGGGTGGGGATGAGGCCCAGGGTCTCCGCGGCCAGCATCTCCGCGGTGGCGACCGTCTGCAGCTGGTCGGAGCGGATCAGCTCGATGATCGAGCCTTTTGCCTCGTCGCGGCCGTGCCGGCGGCTGAGGCCGCCGATGGTGGCCACGTCCAGGGTCAGGATCACCCACGCGGTGCCGCTGGGGAACACGAAGGGCGTGTTCGCCTGCAGCAGTTCGACCGCGGCGGGGATCGCGGTCTCCGGGACGACCGAACTCAGCAGGTCGTCGGGCCGTTTCTTCCGCTCCGTGCTCCGGGTCGGGGTCGCCGTGCCACCGAAAATGCCCATGGAGTCGATCCTTTCGCCGATCATGCACCATTCTATCGGGATCGATCCGCATTCGATACAGGCTATCCATTGGGAGTGGGCAGGAAGCGACAGCGGCGGTCAGCGGTGGGCACTGACCTCCAGGTGGGCGTCGGACTTCAGCAGGGTCTTGTGGTCACTGACCAGGTCGCCGACCACGTCGATCCGGATCCGCCGTTCGGCGGGGCGTTCGTTGAGGAAGGCCGCGACGGCGGTGGTGACCTCCTCGGTCAGCCGCGCCACCGCGGCCCGGGCGCCACCGGCGTCGGAGTCGGTGTCGGCCTTGTCCTCGATCAGGTACTGCAGCACCCGCTCGTCGACCTCAAGGCGCACGTTGTGTTTGACGAGCACCTCGCGGACCAGAGCGCGCAGCTTGCGGTGCACGATCCGCTTCTGGGTCTCGCGGGACAGCGGCTGGAACGGGGCGATGACATCGATCCGGCCGAGCAGTTCGGGCGGGAACCGGTTGCCGGCGACGGTGTCGGACAGCGAGCGCCGGATCAGCCGGGTGTAGTCGGCGAGCCGGGCGCCCGACCCGGTGTCGTCGGCGGCGTACTGCGCGATCGTCCGGTACACCTCGCTGCCGGCGTTGGTGGTCATCACGATGTAGGTGTTGAGGAAGCTGACCTCGCGCCGGTTGTCGTCGCTGAGCCGGCCGTCGTCGAGGACCTGCAGCAGCACCCGGGTCACCATCGGGGAGGCCTTCTCGATCTCGTCGAACAGCAGGACCGCGTGGGAGCGGTCCCAGACCCGCCGGGTGAGTTCGGAGCGGAACACCTCCACCGAGGCGTCCTGGGCGTACTCGGTCATGTCCAGCCGGATCAGGTGCCGCGGGTCGCCGAACAGCAGCCGGGCCAGGGTCGTGGCCAGCTCGGTCTTCCCGACCCCGGAACTGCCGGTGAACAGCAGGCTGGCCATCGGTCGGGACTTGTCGTGCAGGTCGGCCACCGACAGCTGCAGGCGCCGGGCGACGGCGGTGGTGGCCAGGTCCTGGCTGAACACCGCCTCGTCCAGCTGCTCCTTGATCCGGGCACCGTCGACGCGGAAGGCCACGGTGACGTTCAACGACTCCTGCAGGACGTCGGCCAGCAGTGCCCGATCGAGCGAGCGGCCGGTCAGCCGGTGCCAGCCGACCATCGCATCGAGGACCAGGATCGACTTGCGGGGCTGCGCACTGGCCGGTTGGTAGCGCTGGGTGTACTCGTAGATCTGGCGCAGCAGGTGGTCGTCGACCAGCTGGTCGGCCACGCCGTACCGGTCGGCCATCGCGCGCAGGATCGCCAGCGTGGTCGGCTGATCGGGCGGGTGCAGATTGATCCGCTGCAGCCGTTCGGTCAGCGGCTGGTTGGGGATGATGTGCTGGTGGGCCTCGTCGTAGGTGGTCGCCGCGATCAGTCGGATCCCGCGCGATCCCGAGGCGGCCAGGACCGGCTTGATCGCCTCGGTCGCCGCCGCGGACAGCTGCATGATCTGGTGGAACTCGTCGATGACCAGCACCACCTCGCACGCCTCGGTCCGGCAGAACCGTTCGGCTTCTTCGAAGAGACCTTTCAGGGTGGCGGCCATGCGGCTGCTGTCCCCGGCCGCGGCGATCATCCGGGCCGGATCCAGTTCCAGGTACAGCCGCTGCGGATCGGCCAGCATGGTGGCCTGGACCACGGCGGTCTTGCCGCTGCCGGGGTCCCCGAGCAGGAGCACGTTGGACAGTTCGGGCCGGCTGAGCGCGGCGAGCAGCTGCCGCGTCTCGTGCTCCCGGCCGACGACGGCACGGGCGGGGCCGGGCAGGGGATCCGCGAGGGCGGCGAGCAGGGGATAGGACTGCGCGCACACGGTGCGGGGCGTCCCGGCGTCCCGCTCCGGCGGCGCAGCGGGACGCGACGGGCTCGGCATGACGACATCAACTCCGGGGTTGGGCGGTCGGGGTGGGTACGGTGCGGCGGCCGGTCAGCCGAGGGACTGCTCCGGGGGCGGCGGTGCCGGCGCCGGTGGCCGGGCGGCGGGCGCCGGGGTGGCAGGGGCTGCCGGTCCGGTCCCGGCGGTGCGGGTGCCCCGGTCGACCGCCCGGCCCAACCCGGCGATCAACGATCCGGGCGCGGGCGAGGCGGCCGGCGCGTCCGGCCCGGTCCGGGGTCCCGGCTCGGTGCCGAGGCTGCGCAGGGCGCCGGTGGCCAGGGCGCGGGCCGCGGTGACCGCGACGTCCCGGCCGGAGGGGGCAGGGCCGCCGCTGCGGGTCACCTCCGCCACGGCCTCCCGGACCGCGCCTCCGGCCACCCGGCCGGCCTCGGCGCGCAGCCCGGCGGAGCGCCGCGGCCGGGGCGCGTGGGGGACCGGCGGCACCGGGGTCGGCCGGGCCGGTACCGGTGCCGGTCCGGCGGGACCCGCCGGGGGGACGGAACCCGGGGCCGGCACGGCCTGCTGCCGCCGCCGGACGCCCTGGGCGAGGGCGGCGTTGACCACCCCGCCGGCCAGGAACGCCGGGCCCGGCCGGCCGGCCTCCCGCGCGGTCCGGGCCGGGCCCAGATGGGCTCCGGCCACCGCCCCGATCCCGGCACCGGCCGCGGTGCCGACCCCGGGGACGACACTGCCGACCCGGGCCCCCAGCCGGGCCCCGGTCGTGCCGCCCTGCAGGCTCTCGGTCAGCATCTGCCGGCCCAGGCCGGTCCGGGTCACCGCCGCGGCCGTGGCCTGCTGCTCCCGCTGCGCGGTCAGCGTCATCCCCTCCTGGACGTCGTGCAGGGTGTACTGGCTGGCCGGGGGACCGGACCGGATCGGCTGCGCGGGGTCGATCACGAGATCGCCGACCGCGGAGGGATGCACGCTGGCCCGCAGGCTGTACACCCGGGCCCCCGGCGGTCCGCCGCGCGGCCGGTCGGCGACCCGGACCGGCCGGCGGCCCCCGAGGATCCGATCCAGCTCGGCGTCGCGGTACAGCATCGTGTGGTCGGTGACCCCGGCCTCGGCATCGAACCGGTTCACCAGGTGCTCGTTGGCGTGCGCGGCGGGCGTGTCGAACCGGCCGGAGTTCACGATCAGGTCGACCCGCTGGTAGCCATCGACCGTGGGGGCGTCGTTGTGCACCACCACCAGCAGGTCCAGAGGGACGGGGCGTCCCTCCGGAGCGGTGCGGTGTTGGGTGGTGTGCTCGCCGGGGGTGA
This sequence comes from Granulicoccus phenolivorans DSM 17626 = NBRC 107789 = JCM 15570, assembly GCF_000423085.1. Classification (GTDB taxonomy): domain Bacteria; phylum Actinomycetota; class Actinomycetes; order Propionibacteriales; family Propionibacteriaceae; genus Granulicoccus; species Granulicoccus phenolivorans. The sequence continues at coordinate 18,819 of NZ_AUHH01000045.1, forward strand.
AGTAGCGCGCCTGCGGATAGTGGTCCTGGCCGCGGTGCCAGCTCTCGATCAACGGCTGATTCGCCATGGGTGATGTCCTTCCTGCCGCGACCGGACCCCGGACCGGTCGACCCGGGGCCCGGTCGCGCGCGGTGCGGCTCAGCCGACCAGGTCGGGTTCGTCGGCGTCGGGGACCGGCTGCGGCAGCGCCGGCTGCGGCAGGGCCGGCTGCGGGGCGGGGGCGGCCTCGGCGGTCGGTTCGGCGGCCCGGGCGTCCCGCCGGTGCGCCACCGACGCGTCCTTCATCGCCCGGAACTGCGCGGGCAGGGTGGAGGCGTCCAGCGGGAAGTCCGAGGTCGCCATCGGCTTGTTGGTGTTGATCACCAGGCCGGCCCCGCGGGTGCTGGCGAACAGGTTCGCCTTCACCCCGTAGACGGTCCCGACCTGCTCGTCGGCCTTGTTCAGCAACGGCGTGGTGTTGCTCCCGGCCGCCTGCTGGATCGCGGCCAGCTGGCCGACCGAGTAGGGCGCACTCGTGTCGTAGCGGGCCTTCCCGTCCGGCAGTTCCACCCGCTTCGAGACCAGGTGCAGGTTCGCCTGATCCGCGCCGCGGGGATCCCGGTGATCCACCTGGGCACCCAGATAGCGCGTCCGGCCGTCCTTGGTGACCGCGTTGTCGTAGACGGGGATGACCAGATTGACGTCGGTCATCGCCCCTTTCCCCTTCAGATAAGCCATGATCGGTTCCCTTTCGTCTCCGGCCATCCAGCGATGAGCGGCCATGATCAGTGGTGTCTGTCCAGCCACGACCGGGCTGTATCCTGTTGCTCTATAGAATAATCGGATCGATTCGCATCAACAAGGGAATTGATAGACGTATCCGACTCGGAAAGAAGGAGGGGGAGGGCGGCCGGCTCCCGGACGGCCGCATCGACCCTCTCGCGCAGGTGCACCGCGAGACCGGCGTCCAGGGTGGTGGTCGCCGACCGGCGGGCGTCCCCGGCGGACTCCGCGGCCCGCAGCCGGGCGATCCGGGAGCGCAACACCGGCCCGGAGCCCGAGCTGCCCGCGCTCAGGCTCCCGGCGGTGCGGGTCATCGCGGCGATGTCGTCGGTCGGCAGGTCCCCGATGGCGGGGCTCTGTCCGGACCCGTCCAGGTAGGCGATCGCGGCGCGCAGCCGGGTCGCGCGCCGGGCGGCGGCCTCCCGGAAGGTCGCGGCGGCGTGGGGGCCGAGCACGACGTCGCGGGTGAAGTCGAAGGTCAGGTGATGCAGGTCCAGGGCCTTGACCTCCTCGAACGGGTACAGCGTTCCCGGTTCCACCCGGAGCGGGGCGGGGGAGCCGACCGGGTCCAGGTGCAGCACCAGGCCGGCGCCGGCCAGGTCGGCCCGCAGGTCCGCGACCCGCTGCCGGTAGGTCCGGCGCATCGTCGCGATCCGGGCGTCGAGCACGGCGCGGCCGGCCGGGCCCCGGGTCAGCTGGGCCCCGCCGGGCTGGTCGTAGATCGTGCGGCCCAGCTGTTCGGCCCGCTCGGCGTCGGTCATCCGGGCCAGCGCCGCGTCGTGCCGCAGCGCCGTCAGCGACAGCAGGCGTTGGCCGTACCGGGTCACCGCCGCCTGTCGGTCCGCCCAGTCGGTCGCCTCGAGAGCGAACGGCAGGAAGTGCTGGTACTTGCTCAGCAGTCGCCGGTGCCAGTCCTCCTCACCCCGCCAGAAGTCGTACAGCGGCCGGGAATCGGGGGTGGCGACCCCGGCCCGGTCGGCGTGCTCCCACTGCCGGGCCAGGTCCCGGCAGGCGCCGGCCCGCTCCCGGTGGTGCCGCAGCCGGGAGGCGTAGCTGCGCAGCCGGAAGCCGAAGGACACCAGGTCGTTCCCGGCGGCGTCCCCGGTCCGGCCGGCGGCGGCCCGCGCGGCCAGCTGCCGGAAGTCCATCCCCATGATCTCGAGCACGGGGGTGCGGACCCGCAGTTCCTCCTCCGGCAGGGCGCGCAGCAGCTGGTAGACGCCGTTGACGGCGCGTTCGGTGATCCGGGCCCGGCCCCGGGTGACCAGGCGCTGCCCCTGCTGCGGGTCGAGCTGCTCGTGATCCCGGCGCTCCCGGGCGTAGGCGTGGAGCGCCTCCAGCGCGGCGGGCAGCGGGGACCCGGCCCGGGTGAGCTGCTCCTCGACGAGCTCGTGCACGAGCTGGTTGGCCTTGCGCATCCGTGGGTCGCGGCTGCCGGCGCGCCACAGGGTCCGGTCGGCGGGCAGGCAGGCCAGCAGGAACTGGGGGAGGGTCTCGTCCCGGATCCGTTCGTGGGCCCAGCGCTTGATGTAGGTGGTCACGTTGCGCCGTTCGTAGCCGACGGCGCTGCTGAGGTGGTGGACCGGCTGCTTCTGCTCCAGCCAGGTGTCGATGCCGCGGCGCAGGCGCGTCCGGTGCCGCTCCAGCAGCATCCCGCGCTGGCTGCCGTCGGGGGTGCGCCGGCCGGGGCCGGCGTCGTACATGGCCAGGTGGGCGTGCAGGTGCGCGGTGTCGACCTGGATGACCCCGACGTAGCGGAGGTCGTCGAAGCCGCCGGAGCCGCGCGCCATCCGCTCCAGCCCGTGCATGATCGCCAGCCGCAGTTTCATCTGGTCCACCCGGCCCCGATAGTCCCCGGGCCGCGTGAGCCTGAACCCGTCGTCGACCAGGCCGTGCCGGGCCAGGTAGCCCCCGTCGAAGGACAGCACCGTCTTCAGGACGGTCCGGCCCTGCTCGAAGCCGCGCTGGATGTCCCGGGAGGCGGCGGTGAGCTGGTCGTCGGACAACGAAACCGCGCCGTACCCGAAAGCGACCCCGCCGTGGCCGGGGGCCTGCCGCAGAGCGTCGGCCACCGCGGCCCCGGGGGCGTCGAGGTGTTCGACCGCGCTCTCGCGGACCAGGTAGCGCTGGATGAACAGATCGGTCCGCAGCCGCCGGATCGGCGCCAGGGATTCGGTCGCGCCGGCGCGGGCCAAATACCGGGTGACGTACTTCCCGGGGGTGCCGCCGCGGGTGCCCCGGCCCCCGGGCAGGGGGACGGAGAACTGATTGACGATGACGATGTCCTGTTTCAGGCCCATCCCGGTGCTCCTCGCGTCCGCGGGACCTCAGGCGCCGGGTCCCGGCAACCCGGCCCCGGGGCCGGATCCGGCCGGGTCGGGGACCCGGTGGGCGGGCGTGGTGAGCGCGGGCGGCCGGGCATGCGCGTCCCGGTCCGCGGCCGGCCCGGCCCCGGCCGCGGTGTCCCGGGCGTCGGCGTCGGTGAGCGCCCGGGCGACCCGGGCGACGTAGAGGTTCTCCACGGTGCCGGCGGTGGCCTCCCGGTCCGCCCGGACCGCGTCCCGTTCGGCGGCGATCTCCTGTTCCACCTGTCGCAGGGCCGGTTCCAGGGCGTCGGCGCCGGGCTCGGCGGGCGTCGGCGCCGGCGCGGCCCGGGGGGCCTCCTCGGGCAGCCGGTAGTCCTCCTCCCCGAACAGCGGGATGAGGGGATCCGAGCGGACCGGCAGCCGGCGGGCGAGCGCGTCGGGCGCCGGGGTCGGGTGGCTCCCGGCCGGGTCGGGGACGTACTCCGTGAGGTCGTAGCCGGAGTTCTCCAGGTCGAGCGGCAGCGCCGCCGCATCCTGGACCCGGGCGAAGACGATGACCGCCGCGGGATCCGCGGCGTCGGGGGCCACCAGCAGGGTGTCGACGGTGGCCGGCAGTTCCCAGTCGATGCCGACCAGGTGCTCGGGCAGGATCACCGGTCCGGTGAAGTAGCCCTTGCGGGTCAGCTCGACCAGCTGGGCGTCGTCGAACTCGTAGAAGGCGTCGACGGTGTCGCCGTCGCCGTGCCGGTAGGTGACCTCGGTGATCCCGAAGGGCAGGGGAGTCTGCGGCCGGATCGCGCGGAGCTCACCGCTCAGGTGCAGGTAGGGCCGGTAGTTGCGGTCCGGGGTGTGGTGGCACAGCTCGAGGGTCTCCATCTGCACGATCAGCAGGGCCGGGCGGCCCGCGGCGCGGACGGTGGCCACGCCGTGCTCGCGCAGGACCCGGTCGGCCCAGACGTCGGTCATCGGCAGTCCGGCGGTCCGGGTCATCGGCGTGCCTTCCGGGCGGTGCGGGCCCGTCGGGGCCGGGGCGCGGTGTCCGCCGGCGCGGCGGGGGCCTCGGCGGGCGGGGGTTGCGGGGTCCGGGCGGCGCGGAGCGCGGTCAGGCGCCGGCCCGACCAGCGCCACAGGGAGCGCATCACCCAGAGGTCGGCGACCGCGAGCAGCAGGGTGGCGCACGCGAACGGCATCGTCCACAGCGCGATGATGCCCTCGCCGGTCAGCATCAGCGCGGAGGAGGCCGCCTGCCGGTGCAGCCAGGCGCCCAGCAGGGGCACGAGCACCGTCACCGTGGTCAGCGCGAGCAGGTAGTCCGCGAGCAGGACCGACCCGCGCAGCAGGACGGTCGCCGCGGCCAGCGAGACCCGGCCCGGGCGGGGGAGGAGCCGGGTGAGGGCCGCCGGTACCCGGGGGCGCAGGGCGCTCGCGGTGCCGCGCGGGGTCCGGGCGGTCTCGTGCGGGGTGTCGATGGCCATCGGCAGCTCGATTCTGTGTCGGTCGGCGGCGCATTCGCGGGGCAATCAATCCGCCAATAGCATTCTATCAATAGGTCTAGTGAAAGGATCGGAGTTGCCGGGCGGGCTCTGTCCGGTCGGCGGCTCAGCCGGACCGGCGCGCCTGCGCCGTGCCGGCCGCCCCGGTGAGCGCGAGCACGGCTCCGGTGGCGTCGGTGTCGACCCGCAGGAGCATCGGCCGGTGCCCGGTGACGCCGGCCGTGCCGGTCACGGTGTCGGCGGTGATCGCCACGTCCACCCGGACCGCGTAGGCGTACCGGTCGGCACGCACGGCGATCACGGTGATCTCGGGGTCGCCGTCGACCGCGGAGTTCACCCCGGTGGCATCCAGCTCGTACTGCAGGGTCCCGTCGGCGGCCCGGATGGTCCGTGGCGCCGGCAGGAAGTCCCGGAGGAACGGGTCGGTGGCCGCCAGCCGGTAGCGCGTCTGCAGCCGGTCCCGGGCCGCGAGGTAGGCGGCTCCGGTGTCCCAGGTGAACGCGGTCCGGGCCAGGTCGGTGAGCCGGGGACGGTCGGCCTCGAGCCGGTCCCGGCGGAGCCCGAGCCCGGTCCGGATCCCTGCTTCCACCGCCTGTCCATCCTCCTGGTCCCGTGCCGTCAGCCGCTGCGCGAGGTCGTCGATCCGGGCCTGCTGGGCGGTCAGGGTCGCCTCCTGCTGGATCCGGGTCGCGCCGGTGAGCACGGCCAGGCCGGTGAGCCCGGCCGCGACGCCGATTCGCAGCAGCCGGGTGCCGCGCGCTGCCCGGGGACCGGTCGGCGTCGGGGAGGTCGGGCCCGCCGCCGTCATCAGTGGGCTCCCGTCGGGTGCCGGGACCGGTCGCCGGCGGTGGTGACGACCAGCTCCAGGTGGTCGAACCGGCCGCGGGTCCCGTCGTGGGTGTAGTCGGCCGCGGCCCAGGCGAGGGTGTCCCCGGTCGCGGTGTCCCGGCACACCCAGCTGACCCGGGCCCGGGTCGCGCCGGGGACCGGTGCGGTGGGGGAGCCGAGGTCGGCCAGCACCGCCAGCGGTTCCCAGCGGTAGGTGTCGGCGGCCGCGGCCCGGGGGCCGTCGTAGCGGATGTACCAGGCGTAGCGCGGGTCGATCTGCCGGGCCTCGTCGAAGGCCGGGACGCTGGACCAGCGGTAGGCCTCCGCGTCGGAGGCGACGTAGGCGGAGGGGGCGAACAGGTCGGCCAGGCTGCGCCGGTGTGCGACGATCGCCAGCAGCGCCGGGCCGGGCACGCCGTCGCGGGGCGGCGGGGTGGTGTCGGCCTCCCGGTAGAGCTCGGCGAACCGCTGTTGCCCGGTGGCGACCCGGCCGGCGTCGTGGTCGGCGGCCCGGCCGAGGGCGGCCAGCCGGTCGGCCAGCTCCGGGGGGACCGGCCGGTGCCCGGCCAGCCGGTGTTCCAGGGTCGCGATCGTGTGGTCCCCGGCCGCCCGGGTGGTCTCGTACCGGTCCCCGGTGACCCCGGCGAGCGCGCCGAGGGTGAGGGCCACCGTCGCGGCGGTGCCGAGGAGGATGCGGCGCTGTCGGCGGGCGCGGGCCTCCGGGGGGACCGGTGCGGTGCGCCGCCGGTGCAGCCAGCCGGTGAGGCGGGCCTCCAGTTCCGCCCCGGTCAGTCGGGGCCGGGGGCCGCGGACCGGGTGGGTGGTCCGGGGCGGGTCGGCCTGGTGGGGGTCGGGGGCGGGCCGGACCTGGGCCGGGCCGGTGGGTGGGGCGGTCATGGCGGTTCCTTTCGTGTCCTTTCGTGCGGGGTGGTCAGGCGGCGTGCGGGAGTTGGCCGCGTTGCCCGACCAGGTCGGACACGTCGACGAACTCCCAGTTCTGGGTCTGCCAGGTGGCGGCCTCCACCCAGCGCACCCGGCCGGCGTACTCGCAGTAGCTGGCCTCGCCGATCAGGATCCGGGTGCCGTCCACGGCGAGGACGACGCCGGTGTGCCCGACCGAGGGGTTGGAGGTGTGGCCGTGGGAGAAGACCGCGTAGGGGGTGGGGGTCCGGGTGGTCTGTTTGTGCATCACCCCGGCCATTGCGCCGGCGACGTCGACGCCGTTGCCGGGGGCGTAGCCGCCGGTGAAGCTGGTGTAGGCGGTGACGAAGTACCAGCTGAAGCTGACGCAGTTGGCGGTGTAGGAGCCGTTGCATTGGCCCGGGCCGCCGCCCTGGAAGCGGGCCCGGAGCACCCGGTCGCCCTCCTCGATGTAGCGGGTGATCAGGGCCTGGGCGTCCGGCTCGGTCAGGCCGCCGCCGGTCAGGGTGCCCGGTGCGGTACCGCCGGGTTTCGCCGGGGTGGCGGCGCAGTCGCTCCGGACCTCGCCGGCGGCGGCGTTCGCGCTGTCCACCGCGCTCCCGGGCTGCCCGGGCAGGGCGGTCAGTACCGGGGCCTCGTCGGTGAGCAGGACATGCACGTGATCCCGATGGTTCTCGGTGGGGGAGCCGCGGTCCTCCATGGCCCGCCAGCCCTCGCTGCGCCGTTGGGTGGTCCAGATCTGCTGGTACCAGATGACGTTGCTGATCCCGACGGCGTCGGCGTTGCGGACCAGGTAGTCCGCGATCGCCTGGCCGGTCGCCTTCCCGTCGGCGGTCAGCGGCACCATCAGGTCCATCGCGTAGCCGCGGGTGTGTTCCCCGTCCCCGCGCAGGCCGCCGATGGTGGTGATGCCGTAGTGGGTGCCGAGCAGGTGGGCCAGCGCGTTCGCGTTCGGCTGCAGGCCCAGGTTCGGGTAGCTGCGGCCGCCCGCCGGGGGAGTCGGCCCGGCGGTCTCGCTCGGGCCGGCCGGGCCGGGGGCCGCGGTGCTCGGGCCGGCGGCGGGGGCGGGTTCGCCGCGGGTCCGGCTGGGTTCCCCGCCGCCGTAGGTCGGGAACTTCTGCCGGAATTCGGCCAGGTAGCCGGTGGTGATCGAGGGCAGGTTCGGGTAGCGCTGCAGGTTTCCCTCGCCCGCGTTGTGGGCGATCAGCAGGGCTTCCAGGTCGGTGAGCTGGGTGGTGTAGGCCGCGTCCGGATTGTTCTGCCGCATCCGGCGGACCGTCTCGAGCCGGTCGTCGAAGTACTGGGCGGCGTGGGTGGTGTGGATCATCGGGTCGGTGATGTCCGGGCTGGTGACGGTGCCGCCGCCGGTGAAGCGCCGCCACTCGGCGGCGTTGATCTGGAACAGGCCCCAGGTGCCGCCGTTGGAGTCGTTCGCGAACAGGTCGGGCCGGAAGTCGGACTCGCGGTCCATGATGAAGGCGAAGAAGGCGGCCGGGATCCGGTACGCGGACCGGGCGGCGGCGTTCTCGATCCACGGGATCGCCGCGGCCGGGACCCCCTGGCCGGTGAAGGTGCCGGCGTTCGCGCCGACCGGACGCGGCGCGACCCGGCAGGCGTCCGGCCGGGTCCGGAGGCGACCGTCGGTGTGGACGGTGGTGGTGAGCGCCCCGGCGACCAGCGCGGTCACCAGGGTGAGGGCCGCCACCGAGGTGACGACCCCGGCGCCCACGGCCACCGCCGGGGCCGCCGCGGCGCCGACGGTGAAGCCGAGCGCGCCGGCGGTCTTGGTCGCGAGCCCGCCGACCGACGCGAACGGGGCACTGACCGCCCCGGCGGCACCCTTGAGGGTGGTGGTCAGGAAGCCCCACAGGGCGGCGGCGCCGTTGGCCAGCATCGCCATGGCCGCGAAGAACATCGCCTTCAGCCACTGCAGGAAGGCCATCGCCAGGATCACGGCCAGGGCTCCGGGGGTGGCCGCGGCCCCGGCGGCCAGCACGAGGTGGCCGGCCTTCGGGCCGCCGGTCCGGGCCTCGGGTCGGGCCTCGCGGGGGGCCGGTCGTGTGCTCGTGGGGCGGTGCGCGGCCAGGGGCGAGGTGGCGGGGCCGGTGCCGCCCGCTCCGGCCGGCTCCGCGGGGGTCGCGTCGGGCCCGCCGCCGGTGACCGCAGCGACTCCCCGGACCGCGTCCTGGGCCCCTTCGAGGGCCACGTTCTTGGCGGCCCCGGCCGCCGCGCCCGGCAGGGCGCCGACCCCACCGGCGGCCGCCCCGGCCCGGGCTCCCGCGATCGCGCCGGAGACGGCGCCGCCGGCGTACCGGGCCGCGGTGTCGCGCGCCGCCGAGCTGCCGTCGCCCCGCACCGCACGCTGGGTCAGGTTCCCCGCGGCGTTGGCGGCCGCACCGTCGAGGGCCTGAACGGCGCGGGCCGCGGTCGCGGCCCGGGCCGCACCCCCGGCCGCCGCTCCCGGAGAGGCCGGGTCGCCGGAGCCCGCACCGGCCGGAGCAGGCAACGTCCCGGCGCCGGAGACCGCGCGGCGGTCCGCGGAGTCCGGCGGTGCGGGGACCGGCGGTGCGGGGACCGGGCGGTGCGGGGTGCCCCTGCCGGGGTCACCGGACCCGCCGATCCGGCTGGGCCCGGCGGGTCGCGGGGGCGGCGCGTCCGCGCGAGTCGGCTCGTCGGGTGCCATGGGGAGGGTCCTTCCGGTGGGGTGGGGCCGGTGGGTCAGTAGAGGACGGTGAGCACGCCCTCGGTGTGGGTGGATCCGTTCGCCCGGATGTCGCGGACCTGTACCTCGAGGCGGAGCAGGTCGATCAGCAGGTCGCTCTGGTAGGTGCTCTTGGCTTTGGCGTAGTCGCTGTAGGCCTGGGCGAGGTTGTTCATCACCGTGGTGAGCGGGCGCATCGTGACGTCGGTGACCGGATAGTCCTTCTTGAGGTCGGTCCCGTCGGAGAGGATCCAGGCCATCTCGGAGAGCTGCCGGGTGGTGTCGTCGGAGCCTTCGTCCCGCTTGGCGGCCAGGAATTGCACGTAGCTCTGGCCGGGCGGGACCAGCCGGGGCAGGTAGCCGGTGTAGACGTTGCCGTCGCGCCAGTTCAGCGCGACGCCGCCGGGTACGACGTGGTCGGTCTCCAGGGCCAGCGTGGAGGTGCCCCGGTTCTGGGCGGCGGTGGCTCCGGTGATCCGGTCGGTGGCGATGGCTGCGGGCACCCGCGGGGCCCACAGGGACAGCCCGTCCGCCCGGGTGGTCGCCAGGTCGGCGGTGGAGGCCGCGATCTGGGCCTGGTGGGTCCGCATCTCGGCCAGCTTCGCGTCGAGCTTGGCCTTGATCTCGGCCTCCCGGTGCACGAGCACGACGTCGTAGTAGGCCTGGGCCGGGTCAAGGGTAGGGCGGTCCAGTGCCGGGATGACCGGTGCGTCGCTCCCGCCCGGATTCAGGTAGATCGCCCACTGGTCGTACTTGGTGAAGGTGGCGTCGGAGGGGGTTTCCTCGGCCCCGCTGCGGGCGTTCCTGTCGGAGCTGAGTTCCTGGGTGGCCCGGACGGTCAGGTTGAGCACCTGCGGCGCGAACGACTGGCGCGCCTCCAGCAGCACGCCCAGATAGCCGGTGGAGCCGAACACGAGGAAGCGTCCGGTCAGCCCGGGGGTGTCGACCGGATGGGTGCCGAGCTCGCGGTCGGAGCCGAGCAGGAAGGCGCGGTAGTCGGCCGCGGTGTAGGAGATCCGGGCCCGGTCCTCGAAGTGCATCATCACCAGCGCCCGGGTCCGGCCCCGGTTGGTGTAGACGCCGTCGACGGTGCCTTTGAGGCCGGTCTTCGACGTGGTGAATCCGGTGGTGTGCACCGCCTGCGTCGTGAGGGTGGCGGCGCCGGTCCGGAGCGCGGCGACCGCGGCTCCGCCGGTCACCAGCACGCCGAGGACGACGAGGATGCCGACCATCACCCCGAAGCGCTCGATCGCATGGTGCGAGTCGAGCCGGAGTTTGCCGGCGAGGGCGGCCGCGGTGTCGGTGATCCCCATGTGGAGTCCGTTTCGTGTGAGGGGTGTGGTCCCGTGGACGGAGGGGCGGCGGCCCGGGCTCAGCCGGCCAGCCCCGACAGCAGCAGCTGGCCGGCCAGGACGGTGCCGCCGCCCAGGTCCTCGATGGTCTGCTGGCCGCCGGACCCGATGGTCCACACCAGCTGCCACCCGCCGGTGGCCAGGGCCCCGCCGATCAGGATCATCAGGGCGATGACGCCCCAGCCTTTCTGTTGGCCGGCGCTCTGCTGGTCGGCCAGCAGCTTCTTGCCGGTCTGGACGCCGCCCCAGATGAGGAGGACGGCGCCGACCAGCATCAACAGCAGGCCGCCCCACACTTGGATCTGCGTCTTGGCGTTCCCCAGGAAGCTGGACACGTCCCAGGCGGCGGTCGGCGTCACCACATCGATCGCGACGGTGGTCAGAACATTCATGGATCTTTCCTCTCGCGATGCGTTGTCCTATCCGAATGCCAGAGGATCGGGAACAGCGCACCCATTCGTCGGGAATGACAGGCATAGAATGAGAGATCCGCACGCCGTACGCAGTCGAGTCCCGCGCGATCCGGCGGGCCAGTGGGGCGGATAGGCCCTGACGTCATGGAGACATCAGGCCGTCAGTGCTCAATCTACCGCATTCGAAAGACCGAGGAAAAGACCTATCGAAAGATATGAGGCATGTGGCCTCGGTCATAGGCCGAGGTCGGTCACCGCGTTCCCGGCGAGGGGCACGTAGTCGCGGTCGTAGGCGTCGACCATCAGGTCGGTCCGGTGCCGGGTCTGGCGCCGGACGTCGCGGAAGTCGGCCCCGTTGCGGCGCGCCTGGGTCACGAAGCCGGAGCGCAGACTGTGGAAGCCGTAGCCGGTCGGGTCGATCCCGGCCGCCGCGAGCCGGGTCTGCAGCATCGTGTGCAGTGCGTCGCCGCTGACGCCCGTGGCGTGGATCCGGCCGCTGTGCCGGTTCCGGTAGGTGGCCCGGAGCAGGGGAGTGCCGGCGGTGAGGTCCGCGCTGCTGATCAGGCCGGGCGCGGTCCCGGCTCCGCAGACGTGGTGGTCGAGCTGGTAGCCGAACAGCTGGCGCATGATCGCGCGACGCAGACCGGTGGGGTCGTGGGTCTCGGTGAGCCGTACCAGGGCCAGCCAGCGGTGCAGCGCGCACGGGGCACAGGTCACCGGGCTGCTTCCGGTGGGCAGGACCACGACGTCGGGCAGCGCGTTGCCGGGATCGGCCTTCGACCGGCCGACGTGCACGTGGATGCCATCGTGGGGGTGCAGTTGCAGGCTGGTCAGCCGCAGGGCCGCGACCTCGCTGCGCCGCAGCGCGCCGGCGAAGCCGAGCCAGAGCGCCGCGGTGTCCCGGGCCGCCGAGATCCCGGCCGGGTAGACGTCGTGTTCCATCGCGCCGATCACCCGGAGCAGATCGTCCAGAAGCAGCGGCCGCATCCGGCGCGGGCGGGTGGCCCGCAGCTTGATGAGACCCCGTACCAGGTCGCTCACCGCCCGGTGGCCGGTGGGATCGAGGAAGCCGTCGCGCAGATGGCGTTCGGCCAGGCCGGCCAGATGCAGCCGGATGGTGGCCACCGAGAACCGGGGGAGGCCGTCGGGATCGGTCTGCACCGACATCCACGCGACGTACCAGCGCACCGTCTCCGGGTGCGCGGGCAGCGGCTCCAGGCGGTGCTCGGCGCAGAACGCCGCGAAGGTGCGCCAGGCGCCGGCGTAGGCCCGCCGGGTGCTGTCGGCGAGGGTGTGCTGCTCGAGGGCGAGGGAGATCTCTTCGAGTTCGCGCAGCTCGGCCCCCAGCGCCGGCTCCGGGGGTGGCTCCGGAGCAGCCACGGCAGCCAACGGTGCGGAACCCATGGGTCCAGTATCCACTCGCGAGCGATGGCATAGAGATTGGCGCCACCCTGCTCGTTGGTCCGCCGATGGTTCACCCGATGCAAAACCACCTAGCCGGTCGGACCCAGGGGTCGATGTGAATGGGACTCAACACTCCGGGACATCACTCGGGCACGTGTCGGTCCTGCATCGGTTGGGACGGCAGTGACCCCACGACGGAGATCATCACCAGGCCGTCACTCATCCCCACGCCGAGCTGGGCGGGGCCGGCCGGGACCAAGCTCTGCACATACCCCAAAGTGTGAACCTCGAGCCAACACACCTTTGCGACGGGGTCCCACAACCTCACCGTGTGGTCACCGCTGCCGGAGGCGAGCAGGGTTCGTCCGTCGGGGAGTGGCAGCACCGCCAACGTCTCTACCCCGCGGGTGTGGCCGGTGAGGGG
>NZ_AUHH01000046.1 GCF_000423085.1 Granulicoccus phenolivorans DSM 17626 = NBRC 107789 = JCM 15570
GGGCGGGCCAGGACCGGACCCGACCGGCCAGGACCGCCTCCCACAACAACGGGTGGCGGTGCCGCAGGTTCAGGGTTTCAGCGATCAACGTGCCGGCGGTCTTGTCGCTGATCTGGAGAATCCCCGCGACTTCCAGGGACAGGAACGCGCCCAGGGCGGGGGTGCCATCGGCGCCGTAGACCATGGTCTCTTCACACCCCGCCACAATCACCGAGTCATCGACCCGATACCGATCACACATCGCGGCCACCGCGATCAGCTTCGCGACCTCGATCGCGCTCTCCTGCTCATGAACATGCCGTAGCGCCGCCGCGGCCTCGGCGTACCCAGGTGGAGCTGTTATCGAACCCATGTTCCTATTCAACAGACGCCCACTGACAAAAATTGCCCGAAACCGGCTCAGTGCGCGAAACCCGGCCAAATCGGCAGGTCGCCACCCCATTGCGCCGCCGTCCGGGCCGAGCCCTGGAGCGTCTGCACCGCCAGTTCCCGGGTGCTGCCATCGGTAGCGGCCGCCACCCAGCCACCGGCGAACGGCCGGAAGGCACCCTCCATGGTGGCGATGATTTTGGCGCCGTTCGCCCGATCGGTCGGTTCGACCGGCAACTTGTAGGCCGCCTCGGCCGCGGGGACCTGTTCATTGCGTTCCCGCAGCAGGTCGCCGAGTCGGGTCCGCAGGGCCCGATGCTCGTTCAGCAACTGGCTGACCGTCCGGGTGTCGTTCCCGGTCATCGGGGCCAGCGCCGCCTGATACCCGTAGATCAGCCCGTGCACCTGCCGCAGCACCTGCTGCATCGCCTCGACATCGCTCCAGACCTGCAGCGGCCGGGGCTCGTTCGCCGGGGGAGCGGGGCGGGCCTGGCGGAACTCCAGCGCCGCCTGCGCCCCGCTCGCGTACGCCATCAGGGACCCCCACACCAACGCATGCTGGCCCTCGGCCTCCAGTGCCCGACGCTGATACTCCGCGACGGCCCGACCGTAGAGATCGCGCACCTGGGTGATCGCCGCGTCCCCGCGCGCAGCGCCCAGGGTGGCCGACGCGCTCGGCACCGGGCGCGGCGTCCGGCCATCGGTCGGCGTCGCGGTGGGCCGAGCCACCGGATCCGGCGAGGCCAGCGCCAGCAGATGCGCCTGATGGGCGGCCGTGAAAGCCGTCACCTGCTCGGTGATCGGGGCGCCGAGACCAGCCCCGGACAACTCCTGCGTGACGCCGGCCAGGTCGGCCTCCCACTGCAGTGCGCCGGCCACATCCGCGAGCGTGGGCACCGGGCTCGGGGTCGGCAGCGGCGGGGGAGTCTGACTTCCACCGTGCACCAGCGGATCGGTCACCGAGCACCCGACCAGCGCGCCACCCAGCAGCAAAGAGCCCATCCCCACAAACAGGCCGCGCCGGGAGAAGACAGTCACGCAGTGAACCTACCGCACCTTGCTATGCTGGCTCGAACCCGCGCGCACCCGCCCGGGCGCCCGCGCCTGCGCGGACGAACAACTGAACGCACACAATCGAAAGAGGTCCCGTGTCCGAGAGCGAGTTGACTGCGTTGCTCGGCCCCCTGCTGGCCGAGCATGAACTGGAGCTGGACAAGCTCGATGTCGTCACCGCCGGGAAGCGCCGGCTGTTGAAGGTCACCGTTGACGGCGACGGACCCGCCGGCCGCGGCCCGTCCAGTGACCAGATCGCCGACCTCACCCGGGCCGTGTCCCGGGCGCTGGATGAGTCCGATGTGATGGGCGAGGCGGCGTACACCCTCGAGGTGAGCACCCCCGGCATCAGCCGGCCGCTGACCAAGCCGGCGCACTACCGCCGCAATCTGGGCCGCCTGGTCACCGTCACCCGGCCCGATACCGACGACCTGACCGGACGCATCGTCGCGGTCACCGAGGACACCGTCACCCTCCGGGTCACCAACGGCAAGCACCCCCGGACCCAGACCTCCCAGGATCTGGACCTCCCCCTGGCCGGGATCACCCGCGCCGTGGTGCAGATCGAGATGAACCCGCCCAAGGATCTGGTGCTCCCCGGCGACACCGACGACTCCGCTGACACCGACGAATCCGCCGAGGAAGGGGATCACTGATGGACATCGACATGTCCGCGCTGCGCGCGATCGAGAAGGACAAAGAGATTCCCCTCGATGTGCTCATCACCGCACTCGAAGAGGCCATGCTCAACGCCTACGACAAGACCGAACGCCCGGTCCGCGGCGCCCGGGTCGAGCTGGACCGCAAGACCGGCAAGGTCCGCGTCCTGGCTCCCGAGCGCGACGAGGAAGGCAACGTCATCGGGGAGTACGTCGACACTCCCGACGACTTCGGCCGCGTTGCCGCCTCGACCGCCCGGCAGGTGATCTTCCAGCGACTGCGCGATGCCGAGGACCAGCAGAAGTTCGGTCACTTCTCCGGGCAGGAGGGCGACATCCTGGTCGGCACCGTCCAGCAGTCCCGCGACTCCCGGGTCGTCCGGGTCGACCTGGGCATGCTGGAGGCGATCATGCCGTTGGCCGAGCAGGTGCCCGGGGAGGACTATTCCCACGGCAAGCGCCTGCGCGTCTACGTCGTGGCCGTACGCCGGGATGTGCGCGGCCCGCAGGTCGTGGTGTCGCGGACCCACCCCAACCTGGTCGAACGCCTGTTCCGGCTCGAGGTTCCCGAGATCGAACAGGGCATCGTCGAGATCAAGGCGGTCGCGCGGGAGGCCGGCCATCGCACCAAGATCGCGGTGATTTCCAAGCGTCCCGACGTATCGGCCAAGGGCGCCTGCATCGGCCCGATGGGGCAGCGGGTCCGCGCGGTGATGCATGAGTTGAACGAGGAGAAGATCGACATCATCGACTACTCCGAGGATCCGGCGAAGTTCGTCGGACAGGCGCTCTCCCCGGCCAAGGTCACCTCGGTCACCGTGGTCGATCCGGCGGCGCGGGCCGCCCGGGTGATCGTGCCGGACTACCAGTTGTCCCTGGCGATCGGCCGGGAGGGGCAGAACGCCCGGCTCGCGGCCCGGTTGACCGGCTGGCGCATCGACATCCGGCCCGACACCGAGGTGCCCCCGAAGAACTGACCCCACCGAGCACGCAAACACCGAGCACGAGAAACACAGCGGCGCCCACGAAGACGTGGGCGCCGCTGTGTTGGGGGGCGATCCCGACGGGGGGCGGGATCGGGGGTTCACCGAGCGGGTCAGCGCCCGCCCAGCACTCCGGCATCGAAGGCCTTGAGGACGGAGTCCGCATCGGCCTGGGTGAGCTTGCCGTCGGTGACGCTTTGATCCAAGCGTGACTTCAGCTGATCCCGGTGCTGGGTCTGCGCCGCCTGCTGGACCTCGTCGAGGGCCGCGGTGACCTTGGCCTCGTCGATGCCGAGCTTCTCGGCGAGCTGCTTGGCGAGCTCGGCCTTCCGGGCCGTGGGGTCCGGTCGGTTCGAGCCGTCCTTGTTCTGCTGCGCGTTCGCCTGCCGAATCTCCTGCAGGGCAGTCTTCAGCTTGGCTTCATCCACGCCCAGTTTCTGGGCCAGGGTCGCGGTGTCCATCCCCTGACGGTGCCCCCGATCAGTGGAGGTGTCGGTGGGAGATGCGGACGTCGACGCGCTGGGGGAGTCGGTCGGCGTGGCAGTCGGGGCGGCGAAAGCCAACCCGGCCCCACCGAGGGCGGCAGCGGTGATCCCCGCGCCGGTGGCCAGGGTGATCGCGATCTTCTTGTTCACATGGTTCCTTTCATCGCTACGTAACCACGGTCCGTCCAGGTGCTGGGAGTGACCGTGGCCCGCGCTGTCGGCAACCTGTGAGTTCGCCGCCCCCGGCCCTTAGCGGCCGCTGCGGCTGCGTCCCGAACCGCGGCGAGCGGCACTGAACGCGGCGGCCCCACCACTGCTCCGGTTGCTGCCGGTGCCCCGACCATTCCCGGTGCTGCGCCCGGAGGTTCGGGTGCTGCTGCCCGATCGCGGCGCGTCCTGGTCCCGGCCGCCGGTCGACTGACCCGCGCTGCTCGGACGCCGGTTACCCGCCGAGCGGTTCGCGCTACCCGCCGAACGGTTCGCGCTGCCCGCCGAACGGTTCGCGCTGCCGGTACGCCCGGCCGGACGACCGCTGCGCGAACGGCCACCACCCTGGGGCTGGGCCGGCTCGTTGCCGACGCCGGGGCCACCGGGGACGGGCTTCACGTACGGGGCCGGCTCACCCACCAGGGCGATCACCGGCGGTGCATCGGGGGTGACCCGCTGCGGCTGGACCTCGATCTTGGCCCGGCGCATGATCTGCCGGGTGTCATCGCGCTGCGACGGCAGCATCACCGTCGCGACGTCCCCGGCGGAGCCGGCCCGGGCCGTCCGCCCGGAGCGGTGCAGGTACGCCTTGTGCTCCACCGGCGGATCGACGTGGACGACGAGTTCGACATTGTCGACGTGGACGCCGCGGGCTGCCACATCGGTGGCAACCAGGACCCGGACCGAACCGTCGCTGAAGGCGCCGAGGTTCCGGTCACGAGCGTTCTGCGAGAGGTTTCCGTGCAGGTCCACCGCCGGGACGCCGCTGGCGGTCAGTTGCTTGGCCAGCCGCTTGGCCTGGTGCTTGGTGCGGGTGAACATGATCCGGCGACCGCGGCCGGAGGCGAGCGTACGCACCAGGGCGGCCTTCTCGGAATCGGCGACCTCGAAGACGTAGTGGGTCATCCGGGCGACCGGGGAGTTGGCCTCATCGACCGAGTGCAGCACCGGGTCGGCGAGGTACTTGCGCACCAGCTTGTCCACCCCGTTGTCGAGGGTGGCCGAGAACAGCATGCGCTGGCCCTCGCGCGGGGTCTTGTCGAGGATCCGGGTGACCACCGGCAGGAAGCCCAGGTCGGCCATGTGGTCGGCCTCGTCGAGCACGGTGATCTCGATCTGGTCCAAGTGCGCGATGCCCTGCTTCATCAGATCGTCCAGGCGGCCCGGGCAGGCCACCACGATGTCGACGCCGCGCCGCAACGCGGTCTCCTGGCGCGACTGGGAGACGCCGCCGAAGATGGTGGTCACCGAGAGGCCGGCGGCCTCGGCCAGCGGTTCGATGGTGGCGGTGATCTGGGTGGCCAGTTCCCGGGTCGGTGCCAGGACCAGGCCGCGGGGCTTGCGGCCACCGCGCCCGGACAGCCCCGCGACCAGCGGGATGGCGAAGGCCAGGGTCTTGCCCGAGCCGGTCTTGCCGCGGCCCAGGACGTCGCGTCCGGCCAGGGTGTCGGGGAGGGTGTCGGCCTGAATGGGGAAGGGGGTGATCCGGTCCATCCCGCGCAGTGCTTCGACGAGTTCTGCGGGCACGCCGAGATCGGCGAACGAAGTGTTGTCCATAATCATTTCTTTGCACGGCACCCGCCGGTCCCAATGGACCCGGATACCTGATCGGCGAGCGCGACGGTGGCCGCGTTCGATCGCCGTGGGAAAGCCCCGTCAACTTCAGCAGAAGGAGGGCGCGTTCTACGACGCATGCGGCGTGCAGGCACGCCGCTGGCGCCCACGATAGCAGGCTCCCCCGCCCGGGGCCGCTTCGGAACGTCCCCGGGTCACCCGGGCGTGGCCTCCGGCGGCCCCGGATGGACCAGAATCACGATCAGCCGCCGGGGACCGTGGACGCCCTCCACTCGGCTCAACTCGATATCCGAGGTGGCCGACGGGCCCGACACCATCGTCACCGGCAACAGTGGGTCCAGCCGGGCAACCATCTCCGGTACGCCGTACACCACCGACTCATCCCGCACCAGGCACACATGACAGTCCGGCACCAGGGTGAGGGCCCGGCGTCCGTTCGTCGGACCGGCCTGCAAACAGATCGTTCCCGTGGCGGCGGCGGTGACGTGGGAGTCGGTCACCACCGCATCGACCCGGTCCAACAGTCGGGGATCGCTGCTCGGATCATCCGGCAGTGCCTCGCCGTCGAAGCGCGCCAGCAGCGCGGCGTCCAGTCCGGGCGCGTACCGGACCCGGGTGGCGCCCGCCTCGGACAGCACCGCCGCGATCGTGGCCGGCAACTCGGTGGGCGTGGCTTCACGGACCATCGCCCGATAGTCCAGCAGGCGATCGATCAGCAACTCCCGGCGTTGCCCGGCGGTGGATTCGGTCGAGGTTCGGTAACTGCGCGCAACGCGGCCCTCTGGGGCAGCGGCCGCCTGCGCTTCGGCGTCCCGAATGCGCCGCAGAATCGCGTCCTTGGCATCCGACATCAGGCTTCGCCCTCCGCACCGCGCCGGGCGGCAGTCAACAGGTGCTGGGCCTCGCTCCCGGCGAACCACTGCCGGAAGGTCTGCTTGGGCGGCACCGCAACGTCCCGCACGGAGGTCCAGCCACCCAGGAATCCGGGCACCGAGGTGATGGTGTGATCGCGTCCGCCCAGGACCCGACCCAGCGCGACCATCCCGGCAGCCGCATTCCACAGCCGGGGGTGGGACCACAGCTGGGTCAGGGTCTGCATCATCGTGGCCTCGGGCACCGGCGGATACTCGGTGACCTTGCGGTGCCGCAATTCCAGCAGGATGTCGGTGATCGGGATTTCCACCGGGCAGACCTCGTTGCAGCGCCCGCACAGCGAGGACGCGAACGGCAGCGAACCGTTCGGGTCGTCGGCGGACTCGAAGCCGGTCAGTTGCGGGGTCAGGATTGCCCCGATCGGGCCTGGATACGTCGATCCGTACGCGTGGCCCCCGGCCCGTTCGTACACCGGGCAGACATTCAGGCAGGCCGAGCAGCGGATACATTTCAGCGCCTCCCGGCCGACCGAATCGGCCAGCGCCCGCGTCCGGCCGTTGTCCAGCAGCACGATATGGAACTCCTGCGGGCCGTCGTCGGGAGTGACGCCGGTCCACAGCGAGGTGTAGGGGTTCATCCGCTCCCCGGTGGAGGAGCGGGGGAGCAGTTGCAGGAACACCTCGAGGTCGCGGTAGGTCGGCAACAGTTTCTCGATCCCCATGACCGTGATCAGGGTCTGCGGGAGCGTGACGCACATCCGTCCGTTGCCCTCGGATTCGACCACCGACACCGTCCCGGTCTCGGCGATCCCGAAGTTGCAGCCGGAGATCGCCACCCGGGTCCGCAGGAACTGTGTGCGGAGGAACACCCGGGACGCCTCGGCCAGGTCGGCCGGTTCGGTGGACAGGTCGGGATCCACTCCGGGCATCCCGGCGAGGAAGATGTCGCGGATCTCGGCCCGGTTGCGGTGGATGGCCGGGACCAGGATGTGCGACGGCGTGTCGTGGCCGAGCTGGATGATCAACTCGGCCAGGTCGGTCTCCTGGGCGTGGATACCGGCCGCGGCGAGCTGCTCGTTGAGCGCAATCTCCTGGGTGGCCATGGACTTGACCTTCAGGACCTCGGTCTCCCCGGTCGCCCGGATCAGGTCGGTGACGATCGCGCCGGCCTCGGCTGCGTCCCGGGCCCAGTGGACGATCCCGCCGCGCGCGGTCACCGCCGCCTCGAACTGCTCGAGCAACTCCGGCAGGCGGGCCAGGACGTCGCGCTTGATCGCCGAACCCGCAGCGCGCAGCTCCTGCCAGTCGTCGAGCTCGGCCACTACCGCGGCCCGCTTGTCCCGGATCGTGGTCGTGGCGTGCGTCAGGTTGTGGCGTTGGGTGGCGTTGGTGAGGCCGCGGTGGGCGGCCCTGGGGAAGGACTCGACACCGCGCAGGTGACCCGGCATGCCCAGAAACGTGCTCACAGCATGAACTCCTTGGTGTACGCCGCGGACGTGGGCGACCAGGGGTGCGCCCGGGTGGAGGCGAGGATTTCCGCCAGGTGCAGGGCGCGGACCCCGGCCCGCTGCCGGGCCAGGGCGCCGCCGATGTTCATCAGGCAGGACGCGTCGCCGGCGGTGACATACTCCGCCGCGGTCTCGCTCACGTGGCGGGCCTTGTCGGCGACCATGGCCGCCGAGGTCTCGGCGTTCTTCAGCGAGAAGGTGCCGCCGAACCCACAGCATTCCTCGCGGTTGGGCAGCGGGACGAGGTCGATGTCCGCCACGGCCTGCAGCAGCCGGTAGGGCCGATCGCCCACCCGGAGAAAGCGCAGCGAATGGCACGAGGCGTGGTAGGTGACCCGGTGCGGGAAGAAGGCGCCCACGTCCTCCACCCCCGCGAGGTCGATCAGGAATTCGGCCAGGTCGTAGCTCTTCGTGCTGACCCGCCGGGCGCCATCGGCCAGCGCGGGGTCCCCGTAGCGCTCGGCCAGGCGTACGTGATGCTCCCGGACCGCCGCGGTGCAGGACCCGGAGGGGATCACCACACAGTCGAGGGCGGGATCGGCGAAGGCATCGGTATAGGTGCGGACCAGCGGAACCGCCTCGCGCTGGTAGCCGGTGTTGACGTGCATCTGCCCGCAGCAGCTCTGCTCGGTCGGGAAGACGACCTCGTGGCCCAGCCGGGAAATGACCAGGGCCGTGGCCTTGACCGCGTCGGGGAACATGACGTCGCCGATGCAGGTGGCAAACAGTCCGACTCTCATGTGGCCGATTCCACCATGCCCCGCCGAGGCGTCGGCAACGGGTGGGGCGCCCCGTCCCGAGATCGCGCCCGTCCCGAGTTCGCCTCCGAGGCGGCATAATGCCTGCTCGGGGCGTGGTTGGCGTCCCGCACCCGAGGAGACCTGTGAGCGAACCCCGTCAGCCCGAACGGACCTGTGTCGGCTGCCGACGCCGCGCCCCGCAGCAGGAATTGTTGCGGCTGGTCGTCAGCGCGGGGGCGGTGGTCCCCGATCCGCAGCGGCGACTGCCGGGGCGCGGGGCGTACCTGCACCCCAGCCGGGCCTGCTTCGAACAGGCCGAACGCAAGCGTGCGCTGACCCGGGCGCTGCGGTCCACCGCACCGGTCGATCTGGCCGCGCTGGCCCAGCAGCTGCAACTCGGCTGAACCTCCGCTCCGCGGACTCGCGTAGCGGTTGGTTGCGCATTCGTTGTAAGCTGTCCCGTGCGCCACTGCCCAGAGGTGGCCGGTCAGCCCCCGATCCAACGTGGATCGGACGAGTCTGAAAGTGGGTTAACGCTCATGACCACTCGATGAGTACTCACGAATGAGCATGCAAACCAACTAGCGCCCGAGTGATACCGCACGGGCCATCAAAGGAGAGTAGTGGCAAAGGTCCGTGTCTACGAGCTTGCTAAGGAGCTCGGACTCGAGAGCAAGGAAGTTCTGCAAACCCTGAACGACATGGGCGAGTTCGTCCGCTCCGCGTCGTCCACCATCGAAGCGCCGGTCGTCCGTCGACTGCGGGACCGGCTGACCTCCGGCGGCAAGCCCGAGGCAAAGTCTGCCCCCAAGCCCGGGGCCCCCGCCGCGCGCCCACAGGCCCCGCGGCCCAAGGCCGGTCCGACCCCCAAGCCGGGTCCGAAGCCGCCGATGCCCGGTCCGGCCCCGGCCCGTACGCCGAAGCCGACCCCGAAGCCAGCCGAGCGACCCGCTGCCCGGACTACCCCGTCGGCTCCGGCCGCCCAGGCCGCACCGTCGACTTCGGCCGCCTCGTCGACTCCGGCCGCGACGCCGACCCCGGCTCCCACGCGTCGTCCGGCGCCCGCTCCGGGTGCGCCGAGCCCCCGTCCGGCCCGTCCGGCCGCACCCGGTGGTTCCGCCGGCGCCAAGCCCGGTCCGCGGATGCCGCGGGCTGCCGGTACGCCGGAGTCCCGCACCGAGGGCCCGCGTCCGGGTCCGCGTCCACCGGCCCCGCGTTCGGCGAACCAGCCGGAGACCCGGAACACCCCGAGCCCGCGTCCGGCCGCGCCCGGTCCGCGTCCGCAGGGTCCCGGCGGCGCAGCGCCCAAGCCGCACGCCCCGCGTCCGGGTGCCACCGGTGGTCTGCCCGGTCCGCGGCCGCGTCCGCAGGGCACCCCGCGCCCCGGCAACAACCCGTACTCCTCGGCGCAGGGGATGGGCACCCAGGCCCGTCGGCCGCGTCCCGACGGCGGCGCCCCGCGTCCGGGTGGGCCGCGTCCGCAGCGTCCCGGTGACACCGCACGTCCGGGCGGTCCGCGTCCGGCCGGTGGTGGCGCCGCCGGCATGCCGCGGCCGAACCCGGCGATGATGCCCAAGCACACCTCCAGCCAGCTCGGCGGACACGGCACCCCGGTCGGGGGCCGGGGACGTCCCGGCGGTGGCGGCGGTGGCCGGGGTCGTCCCGGCGCTGGTCCGGGCCGGGGTGGTCCCGGTGCCGGTGCCACGACTGCCGGTGGTCCGCCACCGGCCGGGCGGGGCGGTCGCGGTGGCCGCGGCGGCACTCAGGGTGCCTTCGGTCGCGGTGGCCAGTCGCGTCGTGGTCGCAAGTCGAAGAAGCAGCGCAGGCAAGAATTCGACCAGATGGAAGCGCCGTCGATCGGCGGCGTACGCATCCGCAAGGGTGACGGGCAGAGCGTCCGGTTGCGCCGGGGTGCCTCGCTGAGCGACCTGGCCGAGAAGATCAATGTCGACGCCGCTCAGCTGGTGCAGGTGCTGTTCAGCATGGGCGAAATGGTGACCGCGACCCAGTCGGTCAACGACGACACCCTGCAGTTGCTGGGTGCCGAGCTGAACTACGACATCCAGGTCGTCTCGCCCGAGGACGAGGAGCGCGAGCTGCTCGAGCGCTTCGACCTCGAGTTCGGTGAGGACGAGGGCGACGAAGAGGATCTCGAGCCCCGTCCGCCGGTCGTCACGGTCATGGGTCACGTCGACCACGGCAAGACCAAGCTGCTGGATGCCCTGCGGCATTCGAACGTGGCAGCCAAGGAGGCCGGCGGGATCACCCAGTCGATCGGTGCCTACCAGGTCGCGACCGAGGTCGACGGTGTCGAGCGCAAGATCACCTTCATCGACACCCCGGGTCACGAGGCGTTCACCGCCATGCGTGCCCGTGGTGCCAAGTCGACCGACATCGCCATCCTGGTGGTGGCCGCCGACGACGGTGTGATGCCGCAGACGATCGAGGCCCTGAACCACGCGACGGCCGCCGATGTGCCGGTCGTGGTGGCGGTGAACAAGATCGACAAGGAGGCCGCGGATCCGCAGAAGGTCCGGGGTCAGCTCACCGAGTACGGCCTGGTCCCCGAGGAGTACGGCGGCGACACCATGTTCGTCGACGTCTCGGCGGTGACCGGACAGGGCCTGGACGAACTGCTCGAGGCCGTCGTGCTGACCGCCGACGCGTCTCTGGACCTGCGGGCCAACCCCGACATGGATGCCCAGGGTGTGGCCATCGAGGCGCACCTGGACAAGGGCCGGGGCCCCGTGGCCACCGTCCTCGTCCAGCGCGGCACCCTGCACGTCGGTGACTCGATCGTCGCCGGTCCGGCCCACGGGCGCGTCCGTGCCCTGGTCTCCGATACCGGTGAGCAGGTGGAGGAGGCGCCGCCGTCGATGCCGGTCCAGGTGCTGGGTCTGACCTCGGTACCCGGTGCCGGTGACACCATCCTGGTGGTGCCCGACGACCGGACCGCGCGCCAGATCGCCGACCAGCGCGAAGCTCGCAAGCGGGCCGCGCTGCAGGCCAAGGGTGCGCGGCGCAAGACGCTGGATGCGATCAAGGAGCAGATGGAGAAGGGGGAGACCTCCGAACTCCTGCTCATCCTCAAGGGCGACTCCGCCGGCTCGGTGGAAGCTCTGGAGGACAGCCTGCTCAACATCGAGGTGGACGACGAGGTGTCGCTGCGCGTGATCGACCGCGGTGTCGGTGCGATCACCGAGACGAACGTGTCGCTGGCTTCGGCCTCCGGCGCGGTCATCATCGGCTACAACGTGCGCGCCCAGGGCAAGGCCACCGAGATGGCCGACCGCGAGAACGTGGACATCCGCTACTACACGGTGATCTACGACGCGATCGACGAGGTCGAGGCGGCGCTGAAGGGCATGCTCAAGCCGATCTACGAAGAGGTCGTCACCGGGCACACCGAGATCCGCGAGATCTTCCGGTCCTCCAAGGTCGGCACGATCGCCGGTTGTATGGTCCTCGACGGGACCGTCCGCCGGCACGCCAAGGCGCGACTGCTGCGCGATGGGGTCGTGGTCACCGAGACCGAGATCAACACGCTGCAGCGGGAGAAGGACTCGGTCACCGAGGTGCGCGAGGGGTACGAATGCGGTCTGACGCTGACCAACTTCTCCGACATCAAGCAGGGTGACATCATCGAAACCTTCGAGATGCGCGAGAAGCCGCGCGACTGAGCGCAGCCGATCCACCGACAGGGGGCAGGTCCGAACGGGCCTGCCCCCTTTCGTGTCCCATTCCGAAACACGGTTGCTGCCCTCTATTTCATGGGCACGGGCGGCCTTATGGGAAAGATCACCATACCCATCGGCCGTCGCTCGATTCTGCGCTCTCTTTTTGTCAGTGGCACCTTTTAGGCTCATAACATGTCCCTGATGCAGCACCGTGCCGAAGAATTCTTCGCCGAGCCACACGTGGCTCTCCTGATGATTCCCGGCCCGGCCGCGCCATTGACCATGCCGGTCTGGTACGACTACCAGCCCGGCGGCAGCATCGCCCTGGTGACCGGTCCGGACTCCCTGGCGGCCAAGCGGCTGCGCGAGGCCGGACGCTGCACCCTGGTGGTCGATTCGGTGACCCCACCGCGTTACGTGGCCGTGGAATGCACCCTGATCGAGGAGGGCGAGCCCTCCCTGGAGGCGCCGCGCTCGGTCGCCGCGCGCTATCTCCCGCCGCACATTCTGGAGGGCTATCTGACCCATATCGAGCAGAATGTCGGGCCGGAGGTGCGGTTCACGCTGCGCCCGGTCACCTGGCGCAGTGCCGGCATCGGCTGAGCCACGATGAAATGCGGATGAAGGCCGGGCCCGGATCTGGAAGGATGGCGAGTCATGAGTAACCCACGCGCCCTCAAGCTGGCTGATCAGATCAAGATGATCGTGGCGCAGATGCTGGAACGGCGGATCAAGGACCCCCGGCTCGGGTTTGCCACCGTGACCGATGTGCAGTTGACCGGCGACCTGCGCGAAGCAACGGTGTTCTACACCGTGCTCGGTTCCGAAACCGACCTGGCCGGGACGCAGGCCGCCCTGGAGTCGGCCAAGGGGCTGCTGCGCTCCACGGTCGGCAAGCAACTGGGTCTGAAGTTCGCCCCCACCCTCACCTTCGTGCTGGACGCGATGCCGGAGTCCGCGCGCCACATCAACGAGTTGCTCGACTCCGCCCGCGACCACGACACCGCGGTGGCCGAGCAGGCCGCCCGGGCGCAGTACGCCGGCGAGGCCGATCCGTACAAGAAGAAGGACGAGGAGGACTGAGCGTGGCTGCAGCCACCGGCCCGTCCGGGGTGGTGGTGGTCGACAAGCCCGCCGGGTGGACCTCGCACCAGGTGGTCGGTCGCATCCGCCGCCTGGCCCACACCCGCAAGGTCGGCCACGCCGGCACCCTCGACCCGATGGCCACCGGGGTCCTGCTGATCGGGGTCAACCGGGCCACCCGGCTGCTGGGGCACCTGATGCTCACGCAGAAGGAATACACCGCCACGATCCGGCTCGGCCGCGCCACCATCACCGACGACGCCGAGGGGGAGTTCACCGCCTCCGCCGGCGCCGCCGGGATCACCCGGGAGGCGATCGAGGCCGCGATGGTGCCGCTGCGCGGAGAGATCCTGCAGGTCCCGACCGCGGTGTCGGCGATCAAGGTGAACGGGCAGCGGGCGTACGCGAAGGTCCGGGCGGGTGAGGACGTGGAACTGCGGGCCCGCCCGGTCACCGTCTCGCGCTTCGACCTGGGCCCGATCACCCCGGCGCAGGCCGACGGGATCCCCGTCCTCGACTGCGAGGTCGCGGTCACCTGCTCCTCGGGTACCTACATCCGTGCCCTGGCCCGCGATCTCGGCCGCGCCCTGGGCAGCGGCGGGCACCTGACCGCGCTGCGGCGTACCCGGGTCGGACCGTTCGATCTGTCCCGGGTCGGCCTCGACGAAACCGGTCTGGCCGGCGACGACCTCGGCACGGCGCTGATCGGCATCGACGAGGTCGCCACCGCCTGCTTCCCGCACGTCGAGGTCACCGACGCCGAGGCCCGTGCGATCGGGTACGGCCAGCCGCTGCCGCAGCGTCCGGTCGACGGGCTCACCGCGATGATGCACGCGGGACGATTCCTCGCCCTGTACCGGCCCGCCGGACCCGAGGCGGCCGGGGCGGTCGCCGAGGCCGTGCTCGCGGGGTAGCATCTGTGCGTCTGCAGGAAGGAATCACAGTGGGTCAAGCCAATTTGGTGGTGATCGGCAACTTCGACGGTGTCCATCGCGGGCATCAGGCGGTCTTGCAGGCCGCGCGCGGCTCGCTGCCCGGCGCGCGGGTCATCGTGGTCACCTTCTGGCCGCACCCGATGTCGGTGGTCCGGCCCGGGAAACAACCCCTGCTGCTGACCGATCTGGGCGACCGGATCAACCTGCTCAAGGACGCCGGCGCCGATGAGGTGGTGGTGATCCCCTTCGACCGGGAACTGGCCGCCCTCAGCCCCGAGGACTTCGTCGAGCGCTTCATCCGTCCGCTGGATCCGGTCCGGATCGTGGTGGGGGAGAACTTCCGGTTCGGGCACAGGGCCAAGGGCAACTCCGACACCCTGCGCGCCCTCGGTTTCGAGGTCACCGCGCTGGACCTGGTCGAATCCGATCACGCCACCACCTGCTCCACCGAGATCCGGCGGCTGGTCGCCGAGGGCGACATGGCCGGCGCCTGGCATCACCTGGGCCGGCCCTACCGCTTCCGTGGCACCGTGGTCTATGGGCATCAGCGCGGCCGCGAGTTGGGCTTCCCGACCGCCAATCTGCCGGTCCCCGAGGGGGTCGCGGCCCCGGCCGACGGGGTGTACGCCGGCTGGCTGCATCGCCTCGACCGGGCCGATGCCGAGTTCTGGCCGGCCGCCATCTCGGTCGGGCGCAACCCGACCTTCGACGACGTGCCGGAGGTCGTGGTCGAGGCGCACGTGCTCGGCCGCGACGACCTCAACCTGTACGGCGTCCCGGTCAGCATCGACTTCGCCGCCCGGCTGCGCGGCAACGTCCGCTTCGACGGACTCGACGCGCTGATCGCCCAGATCGCCCAGGACTGCGCCGATGTCAGCCTGCTGCTGTCGGACCTGGAGCCCCCGACCCACTGATTCACCGACACGCTGATTCACCGAGGCAAGGATTCGCCGGGGATCGCCCGTCGATGCTATCCTCGTGAGGTTGCCGTCAGAACGGCCGCGGACACACAGAGCCTTCACCGCAGGGTGGGGCGCCGCGCAACGGGAAACCGAGAGGAGAGCGACGATGGACGCCGCCGAAAAGCAGAAGATCATTGAAGAATACGCAACCAAGCCTGGTGACACCGGCTCTCCGGACGTGCAGATCGCGCTGCTGACCAAGCGCATCTCGCACCTGACCGATCACCTGAAGGCCCACAAGGGCGACCACCACAGCCGCCGCGGCCTGATGCTGATGGTCGGTCAGCGTCGCCGGCTGCTCAACTACGTCGCCAAGCAGGACGTGGAGCACTACCGTGCGCTGATCAAGCGCCTCGGGCTGCGCCGCTGATCGCAGTAGCCTCGACCGAACGGGTCCCGCCACACGGCGGGGCCCGTTCTGTCCTGCGGACGCTCGATTGGGCCGATTTGCCCGCGCGGGTGATCATGGAGAAATGGACGAAACCCTGAATCCCACTGACCGCGCCGTCGTGCTCGTGCACGGCACCCGCACCTCGCACACCCAGTGGGATCCGCAGCTTCCCGCCTTCCGGGAGGCCGGCTACCGGGTCTTCGCCCCCGATTTCCCCGGTCACGGCACCCGCCGGGGGGAGCAGTTCACCACCGCCGCGGCCACCGACACCATCACCGCCGCGATCGCCGAGGCGAGCGCGCAGGTCGGCCCCGGCCGGGTGCACCTGATCGGTGCCTCCCTGGGCGGGATGATCGCGATCCACGCCGCCGGCACCCTCGCCGATGAACTGAATCACCCGCTGGCCTCGGTGACCGTGTTCGGTTCCGCCGTCCAGCCCACCCGGCTGACCGCCGCGGCGTACGCGGGCATGGTGGCGCTGGGGGACCGGATCCCCGGCGCCCGGGCCACCATTTCCCCCGAGACCGGCGACCCGGTGCAACCGTGGCTGTTCCGCTACCTGATCGGCTCCGACGAGACCGCCTGCGGCTACCGCGGCGGGCGCGCCGACATCCCGACCGTCCGCGCGGCGATGCGCACCGCCGGTGAACTGGACCTGGTCGCGGCCCTGTACCGGATCCCGGTGCCGGTCGCCATCGTCAGCCCGCGCTTCGATCAGCTGCGCCTGCATGAGCGGCGCTTCGCCGCCGCGGCCCCCAAGGGACGCCTGGTGAAGCTGCCCTACGGCTCCCATGCGGTCAACGTGGCTCACCCCGATCGCTTCAACGCCGACCTGCTCCAGATCCTGGCGCACAACGAGGGGGCCGGCTGGGCCGGTCCGGTCATCGCCCGGGCCTGATCCGAATCCCACTGGGCCCCACACGCGTGGCTGCGTTGTCGGCAGCACACGCGTACGCATAGTCTGTGCGTTGACACAAAGACGAGACAACAACCCGGCTGTGGGCTCCGTCCAAGGGGACGGCGGCGCAGCCATGCAGAAAGGAATCCCGTGTCGGGAGATCCCAAGTTCACCGAAGCCATTCTTGACAACGGCAAGTTCGGCAAGCACGTCGTCCGGTTCGAGACCGGACTGCTCGCCCCCCAGGCCGCCGGCTCCGCCGCGGTCTACCTGGACGACGACACCATGCTGTTGTCGGCCACCACGGCGGCCAAGAACCCCCGTGACTCCATCGACTTCTTCCCGCTGACCGTCGACGTCGAAGAGCGGATGTACGCCGCGGGCCGCATCCCCGGCTCGTTCTTCCGCCGCGAGGGTCGGCCGGGAGAGGGCGCCATCCTGGCGGCCCGCCTGATCGACCGTCCGCTGCGTCCGTCCTTCGTCAAGGGCCTTCGCAACGAGGTCCAGGTCGTGGTGACCGTCATGGCGCTCAACCCGAACGCCCTCTACGACGTGGTCGCGATCAACGCGGCCTCGATGTCCACCCAGCTCGCCGGGCTGCCGTTCTCCGGCCCCATCGGTGGCGTCCGGATCGCGCTGATCGACGATCAGTGGGTCGCCTTCCCGACCGTGGAGCAGCTCGAGGACGCCGTGTTCGACATGGTCGTGGCCGGCCGCGTCGTCGCCGACGGTGACGTCGCGATCATGATGGTCGAGGCCGAGTCCACCGAGAGCACCTGGAACCTGGTCAAGGCCGGCAAGACCGCCCCGACCGAGGACGTCGTCGGCGGCGGTCTGGAGGCCGCCAAGCCGTTCATCAAGGCCCTGTGCGACGCGCAGGCCGAACTGGCCGCGCAGTTCCCCAAGGAGACCGCGCAGTTCCCGATCTTCGCCGACTACGGCGACGACCTGTACGCCGCGGTCGAGGCCGAGGCGGCCGACAAGATCGCCGAGGCGATGACCATCGCCGACAAGCAGGAGCGCAACGACGCCACCAGCGCGATCAAGAAGGACGTCATCGAGAAGCTGGCCCCGCAGTTCCCCGATCGTGAGCTCGAGTTCGGCGGCGCGATCAAGGCGCTGACCAAGAAGATCGTGCGCCACCGCACGCTGACCGAGAAGGTCCGCATCGACGGCCGCGGCGTCCGCGACATCCGGACCCTGTCGGCCGAGGTCGGCGTGATCCCGCGGGTGCACGGCTCGGCGCTGTTCCAGCGCGGCGAGACCCAGATCCTGGGGGTCAGCACGCTGAACATGCTCGGCATGGAGCAGAAGATCGACACGCTGCAGCCCGAGGACTCCAAGCGCTACATCCACCACTACAACTTCCCGCCGTACTCCACCGGGGAGACCGGCCGGGTCGGTTCGCCCAAGCGTCGCGAGATCGGCCACGGGGCGCTGGCCGAGCGGGCCCTGGTGCCGGTGCTGCCCACCCGCGAGGAGTTCCCGTACGCCATCCGTCAGGTCTCCGAGGCGCTGGGCTCCAACGGGTCCACCTCGATGGGCTCGGTGTGTGCCTCGACGCTGTCGCTGCTCAACGCCGGTGTCCCGCTGCGCGCACCGGTCGCCGGCATCGCGATGGGCCTGATGAGCGAAACCATCGACGACGAGGTCCACTACGTCGCGCTGACCGACATCCTCGGTGACGAGGACGCCCTGGGAGACATGGACTTCAAGGTCGCCGGGACCAGCGAGTTCGTCACCGCGCTGCAGCTGGACACCAAGCTCGACGGGATCCCCGCCGACGTCCTGGCGGCCGCGCTGCTGCAGGCCCGCGAGGCTCGGCTGACCATCCTGGAGGTGATGGCCGAGGCGATCGACGCCCCCGACGAGATGTCCCCGTACGCGCCGCGGATCATCACCATGAAGATCCCGGTCGACAAGATCGGTGAGGTCATCGGCCCGAAGGGCAAGATGATCAACCAGATCCAGGAGGACACCGGCGCCGACATCACCATCGAGGACGACGGCACCATCTACATCGGTGCCTCCGCCGGTGAGGCGGCCGAGACCGCCCGCTCCACGATCAATGCGATCGCGAACCCGACGATGCCGGAGAAGGGCGAGCGCTACCTGGGCACCGTGGTGAAGATCACCAACTTCGGTGCGTTCGTGTCGCTGCTGCCGGGCAAGGACGGCCTGCTGCACATCTCCAAGCTGCGCGGCCTGGCCGACGGCAAGCGGGTGGAGAACGTGGAGGACGTGGTCTCGGTCGGGCAGAAGCTCCAGGTCGAGATCTCCGATATCGACGACCGCGGCAAGCTGTCGCTGATCCCGGTGCTGGAGGACAACGACACCGATACCGACGCGGACGACGACGCCGAGGACGGCGACGACGACTGAGTCCGGTTGCGCCGACCGAGCGCACCCGCCCGAACTGCCCGGTGGCCCTGTGCCGCCGGGCAGTTCGCGTCACCGACTAGGGTGAGGCTGTACTGATCCGACCCAGGAAGGAACTGACGTGATGGACGTTGCCGTGTTCGGGGCCAATGGCCGCATGGGGGCCGAGGTGTGTCGTGCGGTGAGCCGGGCCGCCGACCTGGAACTGGCCGCCGGTATCGATTTCGGCGATGACCGCGCCGGGGCGGCCGGAGCCCAGGTGGCCGTCGACTTCACCACCCCCGATGCCGTGATGGACAACCTGCGCTGGTGCATCGACAACGGCATCCATGCGGTGGTCGGGACCACCGGATTCACCGCTGAGCGCTATGCTGAACTGCGCGAACTGCTCGCCGCCAAGCCGCAGGTCGGCGTGATCGTCGCGGCGAACTTCTCCATCGGCGCCATCCTGATGATGGACTTCGCCCGCCGCGCCGCGCCGTTCTACGAATCGGTCGAGATCATCGAACTGCACCACCCGAACAAGAAGGACGCCCCCTCCGGGACGGCCACCGCGACCGCCGCCAAGATCGCCGCCGCCCGCGCCAAGGCAGGCTGTGCGCCGATGCCGGATGCCACCGAGCAGGAGGTCCCCGGCGCGCGGGGCGCCGACCTCGACGGGGTCCGGGTGCACTCGGTCCGGCTGCAGGGCCTGATCGCGCACCAGGAGGTGCACCTGGGCGCCCAGGGCGAGACCCTCACCGTCCGGCACGACTCGCTGGACCGGGTCTCCTTCATGCCCGGGGTGCTCGCTGCCGTACGCGCCGTTGCCGAGCGGCCGGGCCTCACCATCGGACTGGAGTCGGTGCTCGGCATCCAGGAGGACTGATGGCGCGGCGCCGAACCCGCGGCTGCGGGATCGCCCTGCTCGTGGTGGTGATCCTGCTGGTCGTCGGGGCGGTGGTCGCCGACCGGGCGCTGGACAAGTACGCCGAGGACCGGGTCGCCACGCAGCTCGCCGGGATCTTCCGGACCCAGCAGCGGCCCGCGGTCGACATCACCGGGATCCCGTTCCTGACCCAGTACGCCGCCGGCACCTTCGACAGGATCACCGTGCAGGGCGGATCCGCCGAGCTGGCGTACGAGCAGCGCACGCTGCAGCTGAACCGGTACGACCTGGCGCTGGCCGAGGTCAGCCAGGCGGGTTCGGGCTACCGGGTGCACCGGCTCGACGGCACCGTCGAGCTCAGCTATGCGGGCCTGTCCGACCTGACCCGGCTGCCGATCAGCTACGGCGGGACCTCCGCCGATGGCCGCGGGATGATCCGGGCGGCGATGAGTGCCGACGTGTACGGTCGCCGCGGCGATGTGGTGGCCACCGGCGTACCGAGCATCGACCCGGCCACCCAGCGGCTGCAACTGGACGACGTCCGGGTGACCGTCGACGGGGCCAACATTCCGGTCAATCTGGCCCAGTTCGGCGTGACCCTGCCGACGCTGCAGCTCCCGCACGGCCTGACCGCGACCTCACTGACGGTCACCGAATCCGGCGCCACGGTCGGGATCAGCGGCGCCGACGTCACCGTCTAGATGCCGGTGTGCATCCGGATCTGCTTGATCCGGATGCTGCCGTCATCGGTGCCGACCTCCCGATGGGCCCCGTCGGCGTCCCAACCGGCCCCGGTGAGAAAGGTACGCAGCCGGTCGTCGGTGGCGCGGATCCACCAGGTGGCCCGGGTGAACCGGTCGGCCCGCAGCGTGTCCACCACCGCCTGCATCAACCGGGACCCGTGCCCGTGCCCGCGGCGCTCCGGGTCGATCACGAACTCCTCGACCTCCGCATCGTCGGCCTCGTGGGAATCCGGATCGCTGCTGGGCGACAGCGCCGCGAACCCGGTGACCCGTTCCCGGCCCGGCGTACGCTCCACCGCGACCAGCACCCGGAAGGTCGCCAGCGGGGGCCGCAGGATCGCCGTCTGCCACATCCGGACCAGCTGATCCACCGCCAGCTCGGCGACCAGGTCCCCGGTGTCGGCATC
Source organism: Granulicoccus phenolivorans DSM 17626 = NBRC 107789 = JCM 15570 (assembly GCF_000423085.1). Classification (GTDB taxonomy): domain Bacteria; phylum Actinomycetota; class Actinomycetes; order Propionibacteriales; family Propionibacteriaceae; genus Granulicoccus; species Granulicoccus phenolivorans. The sequence goes on from NZ_AUHH01000046.1 coordinate 20,795, forward strand.
ACCGGCCCAGGAGCGTCGTTGGATCTCGGCGATCGCCGCCGCTTCCCCGGGCAGGGCCAGGCGTACGAAGCCCTCCGGAGTGGGGTGCTCTGAATCCGTGTTCACCCGCAGAATGCTAACGCTGCCCCGGTGGTAGTTGGATACGCTGAGCGTTATGGTCGATCGCTTGTCACCCCCCGGGCCCCAGGCCGCCGATACCCTTCGGGTCATTCCGCTGGGCGGTCTCGGCGACGTCGGACGCAACATGGCCTGGCTGGAGATCAACGGGAAGATCCTGCTGATCGACTGTGGGGTGCTGTTTCCCGAGGATTCCCATCCGGGGGTGGACCTGATCCTGCCCGGCCTGGAGGCGCTGGACGACCGGCTCGAGGACGTCGTCGGGCTGATCCTCACCCACGGCCACGAGGACCACATCGGCGCGGTGCCCTACCTGTTGCGGCGCCGGGAGAACATCCCGCTGTTCGGGACCCAGTTGACCCTGGCCCTGGTCAAGGGGAAGCTCCGCGAACACCGGATCCGCAATGCCGACCTGCGGACGGTCACCGAGGGCGATGTGGTCGAACTCGACGGCTTCCAGTGCGAGTTCATGGCGGTCAACCACTCCATCCCCGATGCCCTCGGCGTGATGCTGCGGACCGCTGCCGGCAACGTCCTGCACACCGGCGACTTCAAGATGGACCAGCTGCCGCTGGACCACCGGCTCACCGACCTGCGGGCGATGGCGCGGTTCGGGACCGAAGGCGTGGACCTGTTCATGGTCGACTCCACCAATGCCGAGGTGCCCGGTTTCACCGTGCCCGAGCGGGACATTGCCCCGGCCCTGCAGCGGGTCTTCGCCACCTCCAAGCAGCGCCTGATCGTGGCCTGTTTCGCCTCCCACGTGCACCGGGTCCAGCAGGTGATGGACACCGCGGTCGAGTACGGCCGCAAGGTCGTCTACGTCGGCCGCTCGATGCTGAAGAACATGGGCATCGCCGAGGAACTGGGCTACCTGCACGTCCCGCCGAACACCCTGATCGACCTGAAGGACATCGACAAGTACGAGCCGCGCAAGGTCGTCATCATCTCCACCGGCTCCCAGGGCGAGCCGCTGTCGGCGCTGGCCCGGATGGCCAACCACGAGCATCCGGTGATCCAGTTGGAGTCCGGTGACACGGTGCTGCTCGCGTCCTCGCTGATCCCCGGGAACGAGAACTCCGTGGGGCGGGTGATCAACGGCCTGACCAAGCTCGGCGCCCGGGTGATCCACAAGGGCAACGCGCTGGTGCACGTGTCCGGGCACGCCTCGGCCGGCGAGTTGCTCTACTGCTACAACCTCGTCAAACCGCGCAATGCGATGCCGGTGCACGGCGAGATGCGCCACCTGCACGCCAATGCCGAACTCGCCCGCAGTACCGGCATCCCGCAGCGCAATATCGCTGTGGTCGAGGACGGCATGGTCGTCGAACTGCGCAAGGACAAGCCGATTCGCGTGGTCGGCCAGATCGACGCCGACTATGTCTTCGTGGACGGCTCCACCGTGGGTGATCTGTCCGAGTCGGACCTGACCGACCGGCGCATCCTGGGCGAGGAGGGCTTCATCTCGGTGATCGCGGTCGTCTCGCTGAGCCAGGGGCAGGTCATCTCCGGGCCGGAGATCCAGGCCCGCGGTTTCGCTGAGGACCCCGCGGTGTTCGACAGCATCCGCGGCGAGATCGCCGATGCGCTGGCCGATGCGCTCGGCGAGGGCGTGGAGGACAGCCACCGGCTGCAGCAGGTGATGCGCCGCAAGATCGGCCGCTGGGTGAACAAGCGGTTCCGCCGCCGTCCGATGATCGTCCCGGTGGTCATCACCACCTGACCCGTCCGGGAGCGCTCTTCGACCGGCTCGCTCTCAGACCAGCCCGCGCGCCAGGAGGCCGTCGGCCATGTCGGTGATCGAGGCCGCGGCGCTGATCGGCGTACGCCCGAGCAACTGCCGGGCCAGCGTCGCGTCCAGGGTGGGCCGGTAGCCCAGCTCGGACACGTTGGCGCGCACGTCCCCGTCGAGCAGGGCGTACGCTCGGATCAGCCAGTCCGGAGCCCGCCAGCGCGGCATCCGGCGGGCGTACGCCGGGTGCGCGGCGGCCAGGATCCGGCCGATGCCGTAGATGTCGACCGACTCGAAACTGGTGGGGATCCGCTGTCCCGCCGCGGCGGGATCGGTCAGCGCGGCGACATGGACGGCGGCGGCATCCCGTACGTCGACCACGTGCAGGCTCAGGTCGGGTGCCACCGGGAAATTGCCGCGCAGGAAACGCAGGATCGTTGCCCCGGAGGTGCCGGGGTCGTCGTCGAGGGTGGGGCCGGTGATGAAGCCGGGGTTGACCGCGGCGAGCCGCGTGGGTTCCTGGGCGACCAGGTCCCAGGCGCGCCGCTCGGCACGGGTCTTCGATTCGGCGTACGCGGTCTTCGGGCCCGGGTGCTCGTCGATCCAGTCCGCGGCGCTCAGGTGTGGCTTGCCGTGCCGGCCGCGCCCGTGCGAAATGGTCACGCTGGAGGAGGTGAGCACGATCCGCTCCACCCCGGCGGCCAGCGCGGCACCGATCGCGCGTTCGGTGCCCTCGACGGCCGGTCGGATCAGGTCGTCGCGATCGCGGGGCATGGTGGTCACGAAGGGGGAGGCCGCGTGCAGCAGGTAGCGGGCGTCGGCCATCGCGTCGGCCCAGCCCGCGTCGCGGGTCAGGTCGAGGGCGACGAACTCCAGCCGGTCCACCGGCGTCCCGGCGTCGGCCAGGGCGGCGCGGATCCGGTCGGCCCGGGCAAGATCGCGCAGCGATCCCCGGACCCGATACCCCGCCTCGAGGGCGGTCCGGGCGAGGTGGCTGCCGAGGAATCCGGTGATCCCGGTCACTACGATGAGGTCGGACATGAGGTCTCCTGGGGAGTTCGGGGGTGTCCACGACTTACGATATGAACGATAATCGTTCAGTTCGTTCAATTGCAAGGGGGTGTGATGGCCAGGCCTGATCGCGCGGAGGCGATCCTCGCCGCCGCGCAGGAACTGTTCGTCGCCCGTGGGTTCCGGGCGACCACGATGGAGGCGATCGCGCGCGCTGCCGGGGTCGCCAAACCGACGCTGTACGCCCGGTTCCCGGACAAGGAGACCCTGCTGCGGGTGATCGGCGAGCGCGTGGTCAGCCAGGCGCGCGACTCCTTCGCCGCTGCGTTGCGCGAGCCCGGCGACCCGGTCGAGCGGGCCCGGAGCGCGCTGCGCACCAAGTACCGGGCCATGGAGGCGCTGCTCGGGGATTCCCCGCATGCGCTCGAACTGCACGCCGAGTTCGCTCGGATCGCCCCGGAGACGATCACCGACCTGCACCGGCTGGCCCAGGAGAACCTGACGATCCTGCTCACCGAGGCCGGGGTGAGCGACCCCGCCGAGCGGGCCGAGGTCGTTCTGGCCGCGGTCGACGGGCTCCGCGAACGGATCGCCGACCAGGAGAAACTGGTCCGCCTGGTCGACTTCACCGTGGCGAAACTGCTCGCCTGAACCCGAGGGTGTCAGCCGATGATCACCTGCCCGTCAGCGCGGTATTCGATGGAGCCGCCCTGGAAATCCGAGCGCCACCCGCCGGGGACGACGTACTCGTCGCTGATGGGAAAGCCGAGCCGGGAGCGCTCGTAGCCGAGCCCTGCGTACGTGTCCCGGATCCCGCCGTGGGTTTCGTGCGCCCCGGTGGTGGGGGACCAGAAGATCGAGCCGCTGCGGAAGTGGTTGTAGTAGCCGGTGTTCCCTGCGGTCGGGGCCTCGTCGGTGGCCGGATACCCCAGGGGTGAGCGTTCGTAGCCGAGGGCGGCGTACTTGGCCCCGATGGCGCCGTGGGTTTCGTGTGCGCCGGTCGTGGGGGACCAGAAGATCGAGCCGGTCTCGAAGTGGTTGTAGTAACCGGACCGGTCCCCGGTCGGGGCCTCGTCGGTGGTCGGGAAACCCAGGGCGGAGCGTTCGTAGCCCAGCCGGCGGTACGCATCGCCGATTCCGCCGTGGGTCTCGTGCGCGCCGGTGGTCGCCGACCAGAAGACCGAGCCGCCCTCGAAGTGGCTGTAGTAGCCCGGACGCGGGGCGGTCGGGGCCTCGGAGGTGATCGGCAGGCCGAGCGGACCGGTCTCCCAGCCCGTTCCCGCCCAGCGCTGGTAGATCGCACCGCGCACGCTGTGGGCCTGCCCGCCGGGCACGCGCTGGTAGATCGCGCCGTTCTGGAACCGGTTGAACAGTGCCCGCCCGTCGGGGGTGGTGAGTTGATTGCTGGTCGGGTAGCCGTGCGTCCCGCGTTCGCTGCCCAGCGCGCTGTAGGTATCGCCGATCGGACCCAGCACCAGCGAAGCCGGGGTCTGCGGGCTCCAGAAGATCCGCGGCCCGGCCACGCCGGCGGTGCCGGCGAAGGTGCTGTAGCGCCCGGCGCCGTCCGCGGTGGGGGTCTCGTCGCTGGTCGGGGCGCCCAGGCGCGCGCGGCCGCCCTGCGCCAGATAGGTGTCCAGGATTCCGCCGCGCACCTCGTGCACCCCCGATCCGGCCGAGGAGTGCAGTTGGCCATGCTGGTACGCCTGCATCCGCCCGTCACCCAGGGCGATCTCGGGTCCGATCGGAGCACCCAGCACCGTGCGCAACGCCGGCTCGGCCGCATAGCGCCGGGTGATCTCGGACTCGAAGGTGGCGGTGAGGGTCACGTCGGCGTCGGGCATCCGCAGGGTTCGCACATTGGCGCTCGCCCCGTCGCTCCATCCGGTGAACGTCGCATTCCCGTCCAGCCGGGCCGGCACGGAGAGGCCCGCGTCGCTGCCGACGGTGATGCTGCGAGTGGACCCGACCATCCCGTTGACCGAGAACGGGACGTCCATGTTGCTGGTCAGAGTCAGCGTACGCAGCTTCGGCCGGGCGACCCAGCTGCGCGACACCGTGGCCCCCACCGAATCGGTGGCCTCGGCCCGGATGATCATCGTGGTGCTGTCGCCGTGATCGACGAACGGGGCCACGTACTGCGGCCCGGTCGCACTGGCGCCCGGATGCATGTGGCAGTAGAACTCGCCGGTGCAATGGCGCAGCGTGGTGGTCCAGGTCACCGGCAGGGGAGCGGCCTCGTCCGGATCGGTCACCGTGGCCTGCAAGCGGATCTCATCCCCGACCGCGAACAGGGTGCTGTCGGGTGGGGTGGTCAGGTCCAGCCGGGGCGAGTGGTTCGCCGGGTACACCGTGAGGGTCCGGGTCACCTCGGCGGCCAAGTAGGTGGCGGTGACCCGGGCGGCGTACGGCCCGGCTGCGGCGTACTCGTGCGCGACCGTGGCCGCGGGGCCGGTCACCTCGGGGGTGCCGTCGCCGAAGTCCCAGCGGTACGCCCCGGGCACCTCGGTGGGATCGGCGGAGGTGGCGGTGAATTCCACCCGGCCGCCGGAACCGGAGGGAGTGGTGGCGTACTGCACGCTCAGGTCGGGCGCGGCGGCGCCGTATCGGATCCGCTTGACCTTGCCGGAGGCAATGTCGGCGAAGGTGACGTCGCCGTTGGGGGCCGGTTTGAACGAGACCGGTGCGCCGTCGGTGGTGGAGAACTGCGCCAGCTCGGAGACGTCGGTACCGGTGTCGTTGATCCGCAGGGTCATCACCTTGCCGCCGGAATAGTCCCCCCAGAAGTACGTGCCGCGGTACTGCTGGGGATAGTCCGTGCCCTGGTAGACCATGCCGCCGGTGACCGAGGTGCCGATGCCGGCGCTGCGGTTGTAGGAGAACAGGGGGAGTTCGGTGCCGGCGCCGGCGCACTCGGCCATGTCCCGGTATTCCGGCGTCGGGTTGGGGCCCTCGAAGCAGGGCCAGCCGTAGTTGCCGCCGGGGCGGACCACGTCGATCTCCTCGGTGGTGTTCCAGCCGACGTCACCGACGATCGGCAGATTCAGCGTCGGATGCATCCGGACCCGGAACGGGCTGCGGAAGCCGGTGGCGTAGACCCGGCTGCGCCAGCTCTGCGGATTCTGCGCGTCGTAGTAGGGATTGGAGGTGACCCCGGAGCCGTCGGAATTGATCCGCAGCAGTTTCCCGTAGGGCTGATCCGGGTTGTAGGTGTCGAAGCCCCGTGGTTCGGCCCGCTCATAGCTGGTGTAGTCGCCGACGGTGATCCACAGACTCCCGTCCGGACCCACCAACACGTCGGTGGTCACGTGGACGGTGTAGCGCATCGGCACCGACACCAGCCGGGTCTCCGCGCCCAGGCCGACCGGTTCCCCGGCGTTGTTGAGTTGCACCTGCCAGCGGCTGACCACGTGCTCATCGATCCCGTTCGCGCGGTTCGCCCGTACGGTGTAGATCGCCGGGGAGGTGGCGTAATCGGCAGCCAGAGCCACCGCGGTCAGGCCGGAATCTCCGTTGGTGGGTGTCACCGCCGTCAGATCCTTCACCGTGCGAACGGCGCCGGTGGCTGAGGTCCAATTGATCTTTCCGGACTTTGCGGCGCTGAACCAGCCGCCCTCCGGGGTGAACTCGAAATCGGTCAGGTCATATTGACCGATACCGGTCGGCAGCGACGTGACGCTGAACCCCGCGGGGACAGCGGCCGATGCCTCCCGTGGCAGCGCTGTCACCCCGATCGGCACGAACAGGGCCATGATCAACAGCAGCTTCGTGACACCTTTGACCCGACGCACCATGTCGTATCCATCCCCCGGTTGATGGTCCATTGATCGGTAACATTGGCAGATGATTCTGGGGACATAAGGGATATTGCAAAGGTGTCGCAAAGGTTCTTTCCGGAGTGTGCCCTCGGGGGCGTCGGCGGTACGCTGGGTCTGCGGTGGAGCCCGACCCGCCCAACGATTTGGCGCATCGGGAGGGCTCGGATATGATTTTCCGGTTGCCGGTTCGGTCCTTCGAACCAGCATTGTCACCATCACCATCAGTAACAGGAGAGCACCAGTGGCTGCCGTATGCGACGTGTGCGCCAAGGGACCGGGCTTCGGCCACAACGTCCCCTGGTCGAAGAAGAAGACCAAGCGGCGCTGGAACCCGAACATCCAGCGTGTGAAGGTCGTGGCGGGTGGCACCTCCAAGCGGATGAACGTGTGCACCTCCTGCCTCAAGGCCGGTAAGGTCGGCCGCTGAGCCCCGCCCCGAGACGCCTGTCCGAGGACCCGCCCGTGTGGGCGGGTCCTTTTTTCTTCCCCGGGCACCGGTTAGGGTTTCGCTCATGTATCGGACCCCGGCGTACCAGGAGCTGACCCGGCCGCTGGCGGAGGTACTGGGGGCCAAGACGGCCACCGAGTTCGAGGCGCTGCGGGTCTACACCGTCGGTGATCTCGTCCGCCACCTCCCGCGGCGCTACTTCGGCGGCACCGAGTCCTCCAACCTCGGCGAACTGCAGATCGGTGAAGAGGCCGCCGTGGTCGCCTTCGTCGGCCGGACCTCGGTAGCCTGGGGCGCGCACCCCCGGCTGACCGGAACGATCACCGACGGCCGGGCCGTGCTCCCGGTGGTGTTCTTCGGCCGTCAGCACAACATCACCTGGTGGCAGCAGGTGCTGCAGGAAGGCCGGCGTGGCATCTTCGCCGGGAAGGTCACCTCTTTTGACGGCCGGCCCCAACTGACCAACCCCGACTTCGTCGTCCTGGGACCGGAAGGGGAGATCCTCGCCGGGGCGCAGAAGAACTTGGCGATGGCCAGCACCGCCCGGGCCGGCATGATCAGCGTCTATCCCGCCACCCGCAAGCTGAAGACGTGGGCCATCGCGGAGTCGGTCGCGCTGGTGCTGGATCTGCTGGCCGAGGTCCCCGATCCGCTGCCCGCAGCGATCCGGGACGCCGCCGGTGTTGTCGATTTTCAGACCGCGCTGCGCGGGGTGCACCGGCCCTCCCGGCGCGAGGACGTGGCCGCCGGGCAACGCCGGCTGCGGTTCGACGAGGCGTTCGCGGTGCAGGCGGCGATGGCGTACCGACGGGTGAGCAGTGCCTCCCAGCCCGCCACCCCACGGCCGCGGCGGACCGACGGGATGATGGCGGCCTTCGATGCCCGGCTCCCGTTCACCCTGACCGAGGGGCAGGAGCGGGTCAGCGAGGAGATCTTCGCCGATCTGGCCCAGTCCCATCCGATGCACCGGCTGCTGCAGGGCGAGGTGGGCTCGGGCAAGACGCTGGTCTCGCTGCGCGCCATGCTGGCCGTGGTCGACACCGGCGGCCAGGCTGCCCTGCTGGCCCCCACCGAAGTGCTCGCCGCCCAGCACTACCGGACCATCGTCGATCAGCTCGGGGACCTGGCCGGCGCCGGGACCCTCGATGCGGCGACCGACGCGACCCGGGTGACCCTGCTGTCGGGGTCGATGGGGGCGGTGCGCAAGAAGAAGGCGCTGCTGGAGATCGCCTCGGGGGAGGCCGGGATCGTGATCGGCACCCATGCCCTGTTGGCCGACCGGGTGCAGTTCGCCGACCTGGGGCTGGTCGTGGTCGACGAGCAGCACCGCTTCGGGGTCGAACAGCGGGCCGCGCTGGCCGCCAAGGCCGACACCCGCCCGCACCTGCTGGCGATGACCGCCACCCCGATCCCGCGGACGGTCGCGATGACGATCTTCGGGGACCTGAACGTGTCCACCCTGGCCCAGGTACCGGCCGGGCGCTCGGAGGTCACCACCACCGTGGTGCCGGAGGACAATCCGGCCTGGTTGCGCCGGGTCTGGGAACGGGTCGCCGAAGAGGTCGCGGCGGGCCGGCAGGCGTTCATCGTCTGCTCGCGGATCGCGGAGAAGGACACCAGTGCCGAGGCGCTGGCCGGGACCGAGGAGACCGCCGGGATCGTCCCACACACCGTGGAGGACCTGTACGCCGAACTCGCTGCCGGACCGCTGGCCGGGATCAGCATGGAGAAACTGCACGGGCAGCTCTCCGCCGAGGACAAGGACGCCACGATGGCCCGGTTCGCGGCCGGGGAGACCGCGGTGCTGGTCGCGACCACGGTGATCGAGGTCGGGGTCAACGTGCCGAACGCGTCGGTGATGGTGATCTGCGACGCCGAGCGGTTCGGGATCTCCCAGTTGCACCAGTTGCGCGGCCGGATCGGGCGTGGGTCCCATCCGGGGGTGTGCATGCTGCTCACCCAGCTGCCGGCCGAGGCCCGGGACAGCCCGGCGGCGCATCGGCTGGTCGCCGTCGCCGCGACCCGGGACGGCTTCGCGCTGGCCGACGCCGACCTCGAGCAGCGGCGGGAGGGGGACGTGCTGGGCGCCACCCAGTCGGGGCGTCGCTCCAGCCTGCGGCTGCTGCGGGTGCTGGACCACACCGAACTGATCGAGACCGCCCGGGACGCGGCGACCGCGTGGGCCGAGCGGGACCCCGACCGGACCGATCCGGGGATCGCCGACATCGTCGCCCAGATCGAGGATCAGGCCGCCGCGGACTGGCTGGATCGGGTGTAGGCGTACCGTTTCCCGCGATGGCTGGGGAGGTGGACCCGCTTCCTGCGAGGGCGTCGGCGACCCAGCGACTCCAAAGGTGATCTCGCACCTGGTGGAACACGCGCGGGACGCTGTTTCCGTCGCGTCGCGACTGGCTCCGTCGCGTCGGCATCGTTGCCGACGCGGGCAGGTGTCCGCCGGGGTCAAGTCCGGCCGTGCCGGCGCCTGATCCGGGCGGCTGGCGGTCCGTCCCGCGATGCGAGTGAGGACGCAGCGACCATCACCGCACAGGACTTGACCCGGGGCGGGCGCTCGGCCGAGGCGCCGTGCGGTGGGGGCTGGGTCGCCGGCGGCGGGGTGGGGGAGTCGATCAGGACGAACCTGACAGGGAGATGACATTCGTTGCGCAAAACGGCTCGAAATGGGGCTGTTGTGCAAACTGGTGCTGCCTGTCATTGGCGGGGTCAAGTCCGGCGGGTGTCAGGTCGCTCGTGGCGCCACTGCCGGCGATCGCGCGGGTTGAGTTCGGTGGCGCGGGTTGAGTTCGGTGGCGCGGGTGCTGCAGGGGCCGCGGGCCGGATCCGGACCTGCGAGC
>NZ_AUHH01000047.1 GCF_000423085.1 Granulicoccus phenolivorans DSM 17626 = NBRC 107789 = JCM 15570
CTCACGGGTCCTCCTGGCTGCCCGCGGGCCCTCCTGGCCGCTCGCAGGTCCACATCCGGCCCGCGGCCCCTGCAGCACCCGCGCCACCGAACACAACCCGCACCCCGGCCGAGCGCCCGCCCCCGGCGCCCACCCGCGCCCCAGTGTCGACACCCCTGATCCATTCATCACCCCGCTCACATCTTGGGGCCGGGTGTTCTGCTGGCATACTCTGGTCGGGTCCGATCGGCAGAAACTGGGGGAACAATGTCATCCGATCAGGCAGATCCGGGTCGCGGGGGCGATTCCGAACACGCCAGCACGAGCACCGAGCGCCGTAGCAGCCGGTCACCCCGAGTACCCTTCGAACTGGCTCCGGCCCGGGAAAAGCCCGGCAGCCGACGCCGCCGACGCAAGAACACCCGCAAGGCGCTGCTGATCTCCCTGGGCGCCCTGCTGACGCTGGCCCTGATCGCCGGCCTCGGCGCCTACTGGTACGTCTCCCGGATCGACAAGGCCCTCCAGGAGGTCCGGCGGGCCGACACCCTGCTGCCCAATCAGTACCCGGGCCAGCCCGCCGCGGCCGGCGCCGCGCTCAACATCATGCTGATCGGCTCGGACAACCAGTACGACGGCGGCGGCGGCCGCTCCGACGTGCTGATGATGTTCCATCTGTCCGGGGACAAGAAGGACGCCTACCTGATCTCCTTCCCCCGCGACATGTGGGTCGACATCCCCGCCAACAAGGTGGTCGACCACGAGTCCAAGGCCAAGATCAACGCCGCGTATTCCTGGGGCGGCTCGCCCCTGGCCGCCCAGACCATGGAGAAGTTGACCAACGTCAAGGTCGACCATGCCGCCGAGATCGACCTGGGTGGGTTCATGAATCTCACCACCGCCCTCGGCGGAGTGACCGTCTACAACCAGGTGCCCTCCAGCGCCTGGGGCTACACCTGGCCCAAGGGCGAAATCACCATTCAGGGCGATGAAGCCATGGTCTACGTCCGACAGCGCTACGAACTGCCCAACGGCGACCTGGACCGGGCCGAGCGCCAGCGCGCGGTGATCCAGGGCATCGCCAACAAGGCGATGAGCCCCGAAGTGCTGGCCAACCCCGGCAAGTACGCCACCATGGTCGATGAGGTGGCCCGCTACATCACCGTCGACCAGCAACTGACCCCCCAGGCGTTCCGGGATCTCGCCTTCGGCACCCAGATCCGCAACCCGGACCAGATCCACTCGCTGCAAGCACCCATCTCCGGATTCGGCACCTCCGCCGACGGCCAGTCGATCGCCCTGGTGGACGAACCGCAGCTGGCCGAACTCGCCACCGCAATGCGTGAGGACAAAATGGCCGACTACCTGGCCAAGTATCCGAAGGGCTGAAATTTCCGCCCGCTGCGTACGATGGCGAAGTCCAACTGACAAGTGGAGGTGCTATGAGCACAGAGTCCTCAAGTGAGTCAAAAGACCCGCGGGACGATTTTGGCTTCGGCGCACGCTGGACAGCACTCGGTACGTATTTGCCGGGACTCGGGCTGATCAAGGGTGGCAGACGCCCCCTGATCGGCACGATAGTGCTGTCAGTGTTCGCCGTAATTGTGTTGTCGACGGTGATCACCTGGTTCGCCAATCCAGGTGCCCTGGTCGCCATCGGTTTCAATCTCACCTACCTGCGCATCCTGATGGTTGCGCTCCCGGTGGTGGGACTGGCGTGGGTCGCGCTGATCGTGGCGACCTACCTCGATCTGAAACCACGCCACCTGACGAATCCCGGTCGGGCGCTCGGAGCTGTGCTGGTCGGGGTGTTGTGCCTCACCATCGCCGCACCGATGGCCGTCGGCGGCCGGTACGCCTTCGATCAGGCCCGAGTCCTGGAACGGGTGTTCGGCAATTCCGACACCGCGACCCAGGCCAACCTTGACGCCCGCGATCCCTGGAAGACGAAGCCTCGAGTGAACATCTTGCTCCTCGGCGGCGACGCAGGCAGTGACCGCACCGGCACCCGTACCGACTCCCTCATGGTCGCCTCGGTCGACACCAAGACCGGCGACACCGTTCTGATCGGGCTGCCCCGCAACACGGCCCGGATCCCGTTCCCGGAAAACTCCCCGCTGCACAAGTACTACCCGAACGGCTTCTACAACGGCAATGCCGACGACCAGGAGTACTTCGTCAACAGCATCTACGACAACGTGCCGCAGAGCGTGCCCGCCGACATTCTCGGGCCGACCAGCAACCTGGGCGCCGATGCCCTCAAGCTCGGCGTCGGTGAAGCCCTCGGCATCCCGATCGACTACTACCTGTTGATCGAGCTGGACGCCTTCCCCCGGGTGATCAATGCCCTGGGCGGGATCACGGTCAACATCAACACCTGGGTCGCCAAGGGCGGCCAGACCGATGCCGGCATTCCGCCGGACGGCTGGCTGAGGCCGGGACCGAACCAGCACCTCAACGGCTGGGACGCCCTCTGGTTCGCCCGCGGCCGGTACGGCGCCGACGACTTCCAGCGGATGGATCGGCAGCGCTGTGTGATCCAGGCAGCGGTCAGTCAGGCCAATGTGGCCAACCTGCTGAGCCGCTATGAGGACATTGCCCGGCAGACCGTCGGCACGATTCTCACCGACATTCCGCACGACATGTTGCCCGCGTTCGCGGACCTGTCCACCCGGATCCAGAAGGGCAAGACCCGCAGCATCGTGTTCAAGCACGGGGTGGACGGGTTCTACTCCCCCAACCCGAACTATGCGATGGTCCGCGAACGGGTGGCCCAGGCGATCAGCGACACCGCCGCCGGCAAGCCGGGCGCGACCCCGACCCCCGAGGCGGCGCCGTCCTGGCGTCCGACCCGGCCGAGCGCGGCAGCCACCCCGAGCGCCACGGGGGCATCCAACCGGACCGCCGCCGACACGATGGACGAGGGAGCCGCGAGCTGGGCACCGACCCCGCAACCCGGCGCCACGTCGACGGCCCCGGCCGCCGACGATCTGAAGGCAGTGTGTGCGTACAAGCCGGAGGAGGCCGCGCAGGCGTTGGCCAATCCCCCGGCCGGCGCCCGCTGAGGTCAGGAGCGCTCAGTCCCGATTGCGCAGCCGCGCCACCAGATCTTCGGTGAAGGCAGCCATATCGGGGTTCTCCCGCCCGACCGGGGAGAGCACATGACGCTCGGTGTCATCCCGCATCACCAAGGTGATCCGATGTCCGGATTCGGATCGGGTCGCCTTGGTGATGTCGTTCCAGCGCCCGTCAATGATGCCGTTGGCGCTCTCGATGTGGAAGCCGTCGCCGCGGAGCTCAGCCTTGACCCGGCTGCGCAACATGGCCACCACGGCCATCGCGGCCAGCGCGACCCCGGCGATCAACACGATCACCGCCAGCACGGTCACCACCACATGCCAGCCCTGCGCGGTGGAGGTCACGGTGAACACCGCGCCAAGAATAATCAGCACGGCCGCGATGAAGAAGGCCTTGATCGGTGGCGCCGGTCGCAGCACATAGGTGGCAACGTCGGTGGTGGACTCGCTGGGCTCGCTCACGGCCCCTCCTGGCTGATCGGCGTCGGGGGTACGCGGCGAGAGTGGGATTCGAACCCACGGAACGGTCACCCGCTCGGCCGCTTTCAAGGCGGCTGCACTAGTCCACTATGCGATCTCGCCCGGTCCGGCACACACCGGAACGTCGATTCATCGTACCGTCGCCGTCGGGGGTTGCCCGGCGGCATGCCGTCGGCGGGCGCGCCCTAAGGTGGGACGTATGTCCAGTGATGTGATGATGCGCGCCGTGATCGCCAATGGAGCCGGCGAGCCCGACGTCCTCACCGTGGGTGAGATCGAACGTCCCCGGCCCGCTGCGGACCAGGTCCTGATCAAGGTGGTCGCCGCCGGCGTGAACCGGGCCGATGTGATGCAGCGCCGCGGCTTCTATCCCCCACCCCCCGGGGAACCGGAAACCATCGGGCTGGAGGTCTCCGGCCACATCGCCGAGGTCGGCGCGGACGTGACTCAGTGGTCGCCCGGTCAGGAGTGCGTGGCCCTGCTGGCCGGCGGCGGGTACGCCGAGTACGTCGCGGTCAACGCCGCCCAGATCGTGCCGCCGCCCCCGGGGGTGGATCTGGTCACCGCCGCGGGTCTGGTGGAGGTCTCCTGCACCGTGGTGTCGAACCTGCGGATCGCCAATCTGAGTGCCGGGGAGACCTTCCTGGTCCACGGTGGCGCCGGGGGCATCGGCTCGTTCGCGATCCAGTACGCCAAACATCTGGACGCCCGGGTGATCACCACTGCCAGCAGCCCGGACAAGCTCGAGTTCTGCCGTACGCTGGGCGCCGATCTGGCGGTCTCCTATCGTGAGGACTGGGTACGCGCCGTCCTCGACTTCGGCGGCACCGACGTGATCCTGGACAATCAGGGTGCCCGCTACCTCGCGATGAACGTCGATGTGCTGAACAAGGACGGCCGGCTGGTCATCATCGGACTGATGGGGGGCCGCAAGGCCGAACTGGACCTGGGCAAGCTGCTGAACAAGCGCGGTGCGGTGATGGCGACCTCGCTGCGCTCCCGCCCGGTCGCCCAGAAGGCGGAGGTGATCGACGCCGTCCGCGACACCGTCTGGCCGCTGCTGGAATCCGGGCAGATCCGGACGGTGCCGACCAAGGTCTTCGACCTCGACGACGTGGTCGCCGCGCACGAGTACTTCGACTCCGGCAACCATCAGGGCAAGCTGGTCCTGCGCGTGTCCTGACCCCGAGCTGCCGTGTTCACCTTCCTCGCCGACCACCTGCTGCTGAGCCTGTTCCTGGTGCTCGCGGCCGGGGCGGTCGTCGGCGCGATCCCGTTCGGGGCGGTGCGGCCGGCCGCGGTAGGGACGCTGATCGCGGGGCTGGCGTACGGGGTGTTCGTGCACATCCCGGCCTACCGGCTGGTCGTGTTCCAGGATCTCGGGCTGGGCCTGTTCGTCTACCTGGTCGGGCTGGAGGCGGGCGAGACCCTGCTGCGGGGGTTCCGTCGGCAACTGCCGCTGATTGCCGCGACGGTGCTGGCCCTGGGGCTGGCCGCGGTCGCTGCCACGCTGCTCGGCGGGGCGCTGGGGGTGAGTCGATCGCTGGTGCTCGGGGCGTACGCCGGCTCGCTCGCCTCGGCCCCGGCACTGTCGCTGGCCCGGGAACTGACCGCCTCGCAGTTGCCCGCGGTGGGTTTCGCGCTGGGCTCCCTGGTCGGGATGGGGCTCGCGGTGGCGATCGTGGCGGTACTGATCCGTCGCCCCTGGCCCGGCCGCCGGGATCCGGGAGTCGCGCTGGCCGCGGACGTCCTGCCGGCCGACGTCACCGCGCCGGGGACCGAGCGGGCGACCAACCGGGCCATCATCGTGGCCACCGGTGGCCTGGCCCTGGGGTTCGTGGTGGCTCTGTTCGAGGCGCCGCTGCCCGGTGGCGGCACCTTCGCCCTCGGCGCCGCCGGAGGCCCGCTGATCGTCGGGATGTTCCTGGGGGCGCTGCGGCGTACCGGCGGACCGCACTGGCGGCTGCCCCGGGCCACCGACCAGACGCTGCGCCGATTCGGGCTGATGCTGTTCCTGGCGGCCATCGGGATCGCCTCGGGCCCGGCCTTCGTGACCTCGGCATTCACCCTGATGGGCCTGCGTACGCTGGCCCTCGGCGCGCTGGTCACCCTGATCGCCTGCGGCCTGCTGATCGGAATGTGCTTCCTGCTCGGGCAGTCCGCCGCCCGGACCACCGGCGCGGTCGCCGGACTGTTCGGTCAACCGGGCCTGCTGTCGTCGGCCACCGCCCGCTCCGGCGATCCCCGGGTGGCCGGTGGGTACGCCGGGACCTTCGCGATCGGGCTGCTCAGCAAGGTGGTCGTGATTCCGTTTCTGCTGTGAAGCCTAGGATGGCCGCGTGAGCGAGACAGAGAACGAAGGACCCAAGATTCTGGCCGGCGAGACCGAGGACGGACGCACCTTCGTGGTGAGTCCGCAGGGCATGGCGATCCAGCCGGCGCCCGACCCCGAAGGCGGCGCCAGCGCAAGCTCGGTGGCCGACCAGGTCGAGGAACCGGCCAAGGTGATGCGCATCGGTCAGATGATCCGGCACCTGCTCGACGAGGTGAAGTCCGCACCCCTCGACGAGCCCTCCCGCAAGCGCCTGCGGGAGGTGTACGCCGCCTCGGTCGAGGAGCTCAAGGGCGGCCTCTCCCCCGAGCTGGCCGACGAGCTGGCCCGGATCACCCAACCCTTCGAGGCCGACGCGACCCCCACCGACGCCGAACTCCGGATCGCCCAGGCCCAGCTGGTCGGTTGGCTGGAGGGTCTGTTCTCCGGGATCCAGACCGCCCTGTTCGCCCAGCAGGTCGCGGCCCGGACCCAGCTCGAGCAGATGCGCCGCGCCCTGCCGCAGGCCCCCGGCGCCGAGCCCGGGCCGCCCGGACGGCCGGGCTCCTCGGGCATGTACCTGTGACCCGACCCGACAACACCCCTGCCAATGCGGCTGTCCCCCCAATAAGGGACAGCCGCATTGCCATTCGATAACAGCGTCCGCCCGAACTTGACCGACATCCGCCTTCCATTTACGTTAGTAAATGTTCGCGGGGTTGAACCCTCGTTACCACTCGGTCATGTTCTGATTGCAGGTGCATAGTCCCAGGTGCCACAGTGCATCTGAGCACCGGTACTCAGTCACCTGGGCGGTCACTACCTAAGCCGAACAGGTAGTTGATCGGTAGTGACCGCCCGGGCCCGGATGGGAACGTTGTTGAGTCCGCGAAATGTGAGATCGGAGAAAAATCCGGGGAACCCCGGAGCCTCCGGCGACAGTCACACCAACGGACGCAACAACGAGTTCGGGAGAAACACACGATGCACCCCACGACGATCGCCGCCGAGACCAACTCCTCGACCCAGGGTTGCCTGGAGTTTGCTTCGCTTTACCAGCATCCGTTGCTCGAGGAACCGCTGACCTCCTCCGCGTGCGCCGATGATCGCCGCCAGTACATGATGATGACGCGCAAGGCGCAGAACCTGTGCCTGGAGTGCCCCCTGATGACCCAGTGCCTGTATGACGCGGTCGTCAACCATGACGTCGCCGGATTCGTCGCCGGCACCACCCCGCAACAGCGCAAGGAAATGCGCGCCAAGCTGGGCATCACCGTGGCTCCCGAAGACTTCGACACGCTGGCCGGGGTCACCGCCCGACACCGTCAGGTCGATCACGATGAGGTCGTCCGGCTGCGGCACGCCAACCCGCACGAGAGCCTGGAGACCCTGGCCCATCGCCTCGGTTGCTCGCTGTCCACGGTCAAGCGCCATCTGCGCAAGCACCGGGCCGAGGCCGACAAGCCCGCGCCGAAGAAGCCGGCCAAGCCCGCCCTGGCCGAGGTGCTGGCGGTCTACCGGGCGATGGTCGCCCCGAGCCACCAGCGGCGCGCCGCCTGACCGGCCCCGCCCGGCCGGCGTGCCCGCGGTGAGCTACCGGGCGGCCGGCCCGAACCACCGATTGAGTTCGTTCGCGGTCCCGTTCTCCGCGAACAGCTCGGTCACCACATCCGCCGCCTGCTGCACCTCGGCCGGGGCATCGCCCATGGCCACCCCACGACCCGCCCAGCGCAGCATCTCGATGTCATTGCGACCGTCCCCCATGGCGAGCACATCGGCCTGGGCGATCCCCAGCCGGGCCGCGACATCGCCCACCGCCGAACCCTTG
The DNA here is from genome assembly GCF_000423085.1 of Granulicoccus phenolivorans DSM 17626 = NBRC 107789 = JCM 15570. Lineage (GTDB taxonomy): Bacteria > Actinomycetota > Actinomycetes > Propionibacteriales > Propionibacteriaceae > Granulicoccus > Granulicoccus phenolivorans. The sequence goes on from NZ_AUHH01000047.1 coordinate 7,673, forward strand.
TGTACGCCTTCGGGCGCGATGTCGAGCCAGGCGGAATAACCGATGAAGTACTGCACCCCGTGCAGACCGAGCCGCTCGGCCAGCGCCAGGAAGTCCCGGTCGGATGAGTTCGGGTCCCGCACGATGACGCGGGTCACCGGCACACTCATCAACTCCTCCAGGCTCTCCTCGATCAACTCGCCCTCCAGATCCCCCGGCGGGAACGGGGCCGAGACCCGGTAGCCCGTGCCGATCACCTCGGTCGCGATCAGCGCGTGGGGGGCCAGCTCGGCCACCTTGGAGATCACGTCGCGGGGGTCGAAGGTCACCTCCCGCACGATCCGGGTCGGCGGATAGCGTACGATCACCGCCCCGTTGGAGGAGATCGCCGGCCCCGGGGGCAACTGGAGCGCGTCGTGCACCGGCCGGGTGGCGTGCCAGCCCCGCCCGGTGGACAGCACCACCCGGGCCCCCGCGGCCAGCGCCCGCTGGACCGCCTCGAACACGGCCAGCGGCAAGTGCCCGGCGTGGTCGATCACCGTCCCGTCGATATCCAGCGCGACCAGCTTGGGCCGCCAGCCGGCGGGTACCACGTCCTCGGCAGAGCCCGCCCTGATCACCATCTCGTCATTCCGATCCCCTGCCTCGTGCGTGTGATCAACCATGCCTGTGATCAACCATGCCTGTGATCAACCATGCCTGTGATCCGGTGGCTGCCCGCTCACTGCGGGGTCAGCACCTCGCGACCGGCCAGATACGGCTGCAGGGCCGCCGGCACCCGGACCGACCCGTCGGCCTGCTGATGATTCTCCAACAGCGCCACAATGATCCGGGTCACCGCACACAGGGTGCCGTTCAGGGTCGCGACCGGGCGTACGCCATCGGCGAAGCGACCCCGGATCTGCAGCCGGCGGGCCTGGAACTCGGTGCAGTTCGAGGTCGAGGTGACCTCCCGGTACTTGTCCTGGGTCGGCACCCACGCCTCGCAGTCGAACTTGCGGGCCGCCGACAGGCCCAGATCGCCGGTGGCCACATCGATCACCCGGAAGGGCAGTTCCAGGGCCTGCAGGAAGTCCTTCTCATGCTCCAGCAGGCGCTGATGTTCGGCCTCGGCATCGGCGGGATCGCAGTAGGTGAACATCTCCACCTTGTCGAACCAGTGCACCCGGAAGATCCCCCGGGTGTCCTTGCCGTACGACCCGGCCTCGCGCCGATAACACGGCGAGTAGCCCGCATAGTGCAGCGGCAGCGACGCGGCCTCGAGGATCTCCTCGGAGTGGTACGCCGCCAGCGGCACCTCGGCGGTACCGACCAGATACAGATCGTCGTTGTCCAGGTGATACACGTCCTGGGCCGCCTGGCCGAGGAACCCGGTGCCCTCCATCGCCGACGGCTTCACCAGCGCCGGCGGGATCATCGCGGTCAGCCCCCACTGACGGGCCTTGGTCATCGCCAGGTTGATCAGCGCCAGTTCGAGCTCGGCGCCCACCCCGGTGAGGAAGTAGAACCGCGACCCCGACACCTTCGCCCCGCGCTCCATGTCGATCGCGCCCAGGAGCTCGCCGAGTTCCAGGTGATCCTTCGGGGTGAACCCCTCGGCGGCGAAGTCGCGCGGCGTACCGATCGTCTCCAGGACGGTGAAGTCGTCCTCCCCGCCCCGCGGCGACTCCGCGGAGACCAGGTTCGGCAGGCGCCGCAGCAGTTCCTCGAACCGGGCGTCGGCGGCGTTGGCGGACTCCTGGCCGGCCTTGACCTGCCCGGCCAGCTCCTTGGTCCGGGCCAGCAGGGCCTGTTTCTGCTCCCCCTGCGCCTTCGCGACCTCCTTGCCCATCGCCTTCTGCTCGGCACGGACCCGTTCGAACTCCGCGATCGCGGCGCGCCGTTCCGCGTCGGCGGCCAGCAGTTCGTCGACCACGTCCGGGGACTCCCCGCGCGCGCTCAGGTTGTCGCGGATGGTGTCGGGATCGGTGCGTACCAACTTCGGATCAATCACGGTTCCCACCCTAGTGGGAGCGCTACTCGACACTAGACTCGCCCGCATGGCTTCCCGGCGTGCCCCCTCTCGCTTTGCCCTGCTCATCGTCGGGCTGGCAGCGCTCGCAACCGTGCTCTGGACCGTGCTCGCGGCGACCGGTGTCCTCGCCGGACTCGACCGGGCCACCCAACCGCCCGGTCTGGTCCCGAACTCCCCGGCCGCCCAGATCTGGTCGGCCTTCGCGCTGCTCACCTGGCCCGGCCTGCCCTACCTGGCGCTGCTGATCATTGCGGCCTGGGCGTACTCCCGCCGGCTGCGGAACCTGGCCCTGGCCCTGGTGCTGTCGGTGGTGATCGGCTGGGGCGGGGTGCTGCTGGCAAAGCTGCTGCTGCGCACCCCGCGGCCGCACACTCCGCTGGATGTGATCACCGATGCCGGCTCGTCCTATCCGTCGAGTCATCTGACCGCGGCCACGGTGCTCGGGATCATGGTCGTCGCCCTGGTGACCGTCACCCGGCGCCGGCGTCTGGTGCAGCGCTGGACCATCGCCGGGGCGATCGCCCTGGTCGTGCTGGTCGGCGCCGACCGGCTGGTGATGAACGCGCACTGGCTCTCCGATCTGGTCGGGGGCCTGCTGTGGGGCACCACTGCCGCCGCCATCGCGCTCATCGTCGCCGACGTCAAGATCCTCCCGGACAACATCCTCGAGCCGGCCCCGGCCACCCCCGAGATCGCTCCCGACGCCCCCAAGCCGCGCTGCGCGATCATCTACAACCCGGTCAAGGTCGGCGACATGGACACCTTCCGCCGGCACGTGGAGTACGAGCTGGACTCCCACGGGTACGACCGGCCGATCTGGCTGGAGACCAGCGAACAGGACCCCGGACATCAGATGGCCCGGGTGGCGATCCGCAAGAAGGTCGATCTGGTGCTGGGCGCCGGCGGGGACGGCACGGTCCGGGTGATCTGCGAGGAGTTGGCCGGCACCGGGATTCCGTTCGGTCTGATTCCGGCCGGGACCGGCAACCTGCTGGCCCGCAACCTGGGCATCCCGCTGGACCAGGCCCGGGCGCTGCGGGTCGCGCTGGAGGGCACCGACCGCAAGATCGACCTGATCCGCCTGGACGTCGACAACGGGGCGCACACCCACACCTTCGCGGTGATGGCCGGGATCGGCATCGACGCCGCGATCATGGAGAACACCGACGCGAACCTGAAGAAGGCCGTCGGGTCGGCGGCGTACTTCGTCTCGGCGGCCCAGCAGGCGAATCATCCGCCGCTGCCGGTCACGATCACCGTCGATGACGAGGAGCCGTTCCGCCGCAAGGCCTCGGTGGTGCTGATCGGCAACGTGTCCTCGGTGACCGGTGGGATCGAACTGCTGTCCGGGGCCAGCGCCGAGGACGGCGAGTTGGATCTGCTGGTCGCCTCCCCACGTACGCCGGCGGACTGGGCCCGGGTGGCTTCCCGGGTGCTGACCCGCAAGAAGGGCTCCGAACCCGGCCTGGACCGGCTCAGCGGCCGCAGGGTGAGCATCGTCGCCGACCGCAGCGATTCCTACCAGCTCGACGGCGACACCGAGGGGACCGGCTCCCGACTGGACGCCGAAGTCATGCCGGGGGCGCTCACCCTGCGGATGGAGTGAGCCGGGGTCAGCGGACCGTCCAGCGCGGGTGCCGCAGGCTCTCCAGCCAGGCCCGGGCATCGGCGTAGTCGTCGTCGGTGAACCCGCGACCGACCGCGACCGAGACCTGGTCGGCCCGCGGGTAGGACCCGAGGAAGATCACATCCTTGCTGGTCCGCCGCAGCCCCATCAGTGTGTCGGCGATCCGGGCGTCGGCGATGTGGCCCTCGGCATCGAAGGAGAAGGAATAGCTGCCCAGGGTGGTCCGGGTCGGGCGCGACTCGAGTCGGGTCAGGTTCACCCCGCGGGTGGAGAACTGCTGCAGGATGTCCAGCAGCGCACCGGAGTGATCGGCCTGCATGAAGACGACCAGGGTGGTTTTGTCCGCACCGGTGGGGGCCGGCGGAGCACCCACCCGGGTGACCAGGACGAACCGGGTCGAGGCCTCCAGGTTGTCCGCGATCCCGGTCCGGATCGCGTCCAGGTGATACATGTCGCCGGCGATCCCGGCGCAGATGGCCGCGTCGTACTTGGAGTTGGGGTCGGCCACCTCCTCGGCGGCCCCGGCGGTGGACCCGCCTTCGGTCAGCGCCGCGTGCGGCAGTTCCCGGGCCAGCCAGAGCCGGCACTGGGCGGCGGCATGGGGGTGGGTCAGGACGTGCTTGATGTCCTCGAACTTCGTGCCGGGGCGGACGCACAGGTTGAACTGCACCGGGATCACCACCTCGCGGGTGATCATCAGCCGTTCGCCGTAGGTGAGGTTGTCGATGGTCGCCGAAACCCCGCCCTCGACGGAGTTCTCGATCGGCACCAGGGCCCCGGCCACCTGACCGGCCCGGACCGCGTCCAGGGCCAGCGTCACCGAGGCGTACGGCCGCAGGTGGTGGGCGGTGTCCAGCGTCAGCAACGCCTGGTGACAAAAGGTTCCGGCCGGTCCGAGATACCCGAACGTCTGCTCGGTCGGGGTCGGGATACGGCTCGGTTCGGCGGCGGCTGCGGCAGGTGTGGACACGGCGCAACTCTAGCCCCGTCGGGTCGAGTAGAGTCCCAGCCGTGGCAGACGAGACCGAGCCGGACCCGACCCGGGCCCCCGAGGGGGACTGGGCCCGGCCCGACCTGTCCCGGCTCGCGCGGACCGGGGACCCGGAGGTGGTCTACGGCGCCGGGAAGACCCCGGCCCAGATCGAGCAGCTGCTGGTCCGGTTGCAGGACGCCCATCCCGACCGGGCCATCTTGGCGACCCGGTTGAGCCCGCAGGCGCTGGAGCATCTGGCCGGGTTGCTCCCCGACGCCGTCCTGGACGAGGTCGGCCGGACCGCGGTGCTCGGCCCGTTGCCCGCCCCGGTCGGCACGGTCGCGGTGATCGCCGCGGGCACCTCCGATCTGCCGGTCGCCGAGGAGGCGGCCACGACCCTGCGGGTGTATGGCGCAGGCGTACGCCGGATCACCGACGTCGGCGTCGCCGGACTGCACCGGATCCTGGATGCCCGACCCGAGTTCGTCGACGCCGATGCGCTGATCGTGATCGCCGGAATGGAGGGCGCGCTGCCGTCGGTGGTCGGCGGCCTGAGTGGTACGCCGCTGATCGCGGTGCCCACCTCGGTCGGGTACGGGGCTTCCTTCGGGGGGCTGGCGGCGTTGCTGGGAATGCTGAACTCCTGCGCGCCCGGGGTGGTTGTGAGCAATATTGACAATGGTTTCTCCGCTGCCGTGCATGCCGCCCGGATCGCCCGGGCCGCGCGCGGGCGGAACTGAGGAAGGGGCCGAGGTGACCATCGCCTGGATCGATGCCGGCGCCGGGGTGGCCGGCGACATGCTGCTGGGGGCGCTGCTGCACGCCGGCGCGGACCTGACGGTGGTGCGTCGGGCCGTCGCCGCGGTCGACCCGCGGCTGGCGGTGACCGTGGAGCCGACCGAACGCCACTCGCTGCAGGCGGTCAAGGCCACCGTGCTCGACACCGCCACCGGTGCCGCCGCGGACAGTCCCGCGGCCGCGCACCACCACCAGCACCACCGGACCTGGGCGCAGGTTCGGGAACTGTTGGATGCCGCCGACCTGGTCGAGGAGGTCCGGGAGAAGGCGCTCCAGGTATTCGCCGCGCTGGCCCGGGCCGAGGCCGACGTGCACGGCGTACGGCCCGAGGAGGTGCACTTCCACGAGGTCGGCGCCCTGGATGCGATCGGCGACATCGTCGGCTGTGCGGCCGCGCTGCACGACCTGGGCATCGCCGAACTGGTCTGCTCCCCGCTGACCCTCGGCTGGGGCGACCAGGCGACCGGCGAACACGGCCGGGTCCCGATCCCCGGTCCGGCGGTGCTGCGACTGGTCCGCGACGGGAATGTCCCGGTGCAGGGCGGTCCGGTCGCCGCCGAGATGACCACCCCGACCGGGGCGGCGCTGGTGGCCTCGTGGTGCACCGGGTTCGGGCCGATGCCCGCCATGGTGATCGACCGGATCGGGGTCGGGGCCGGGAGTCGGGACCTGCCCGAACTGGCGAACGTGTGCCGGCTGGTGCTGGGCACCCCGGCGCAGTTGCATCTGCCCCCGCTGCCCACCGCCGAGCCGGACACCGCCGCGCTCGCGGTCGGTGAACCGCTGGGCATCCCGATCCTGATCGAGACCAATGTCGACGACCTCGATCCGCGGCTGTGGCCCGGGGTGCTGGACAAGCTGTTCGATGTCGGGGTGGCCGATGCCTGGCTGACCCCGGTGCTGATGAAGAAGGGCCGCCCGGGGCACATGCTGACCGTGCTGTGTCGCGACGACCAGCGGGAATCGGTGCTGACGGTGATGGCGCGGGAGACCACCACGATCGGGATGCGCGAACTGAGTGTGGTCCGCAAGCACGAGTTGCCGCGCACCATGGTCCGGGTGGATGTGGAGGGTCAGTTGATCGCGGTGAAGATCGCGTCCCTGCACGGCTACCCGGTGAATGCGCAGCCGGAGTATCGCGATGTGGCCCGGGCCGCCGATGAGCTCGGTCGTCCGGTGAAGGAGATCATGGCGCTGGCGATCGCGGCGTACTGGGCCCAGCCGGGCTGAGCCTCCCGGGTCACCGCGTCACAGGCGGCGGATTCCGCGCTGGGAGGCCTCGACCTCGACCACCGCGGCCGGGTCGGCGTTGTCGCTGACCACACTGAGCCAGACCCCGTAGCCGGTCACCGCCCCGGCCTCGAACGGCACCGCGATCAGGGTGACGGTGTCCCGGTTCACGCTGTTCTGCGGCCGGGTGGTGGCGATGACCGCGCCGCGGACCTGCGGGTACGCCGCGACGGAGATCTCCCCGGCGGTCACGTTCCCGGCGTACAGGGCGGGGACGCCGGCGCTCAGGGCGAGCCGGGCGCTCTCCTCGGCGGTGGGCGCGACCACTGCATCGTGCATGATCCCGACCAGCACCGCCGCGGTGCCCGGCTTCGAGGTGGGCGCCCGGTACGCCTTGGCCGGCAGCAGGACGCCGGGCAGATCCTGCCCGCGCAGCGGGTTCAGGTCCCGAAAACGCACCGGAAAGGCGATCTGCTCGTAGACCACGATGGTCTCGGTGTCGGAGGTGTTGAACGGGTTGTACTGCCGGGGTGCCGGGTTGATCACCGTCGGTGGACCGACCTCGCCGGGCGCCGGCGGCGTACCCATCCGCTGCCCGGCGATCGACATCGCGACCAGGGCGAGGATCACCACCACCGTCACCGCGGCCGGGAGCAGGCGGCGCAGCCGGCGCGGCTGCGGTACGGGCACCTGGTGCGGCAGCGGCCGGGTCGGCCAGGCCGCCTCATCACTCGGGCTGCACAGCGCGGTCCAGCCCTGCCCGTCCCACCAGCGAAAGCCCGCGTCCGGGTCGGCCGGGTCGGCGTACCAGCCCGGGCGGGGCGGCAGTTTCTGGGCGGCGGGCACGGGTCCTCCTGGGTCGCCGAAGTGCTACGAGGTGGGGATCCGGTACGCCTCGACCATCGACTGGTCGTCGGCGGGATCGGGCTGCTTGGTGTGATTGCCCCGGCGCAACCCGCCGCGGTGCCACCACAGCACGATCAGCACGATGAAGGTGACGCTGATCAGGGTGCTCACGACATCGCGCATCCGGTTCTGCGCGACCTGGGCCAGCGGGGCGTACGGCAGATCCCGGGCCAGGATGTAGCTCATGTTGAGCAGCGCGGTCCGCCCGGCCATCAGGATGTCGAAGCGGGACCAGCCGAGCAGGGCCAGCGGGGCGTACACCATCACGTCGTACCAGGGCAGCGACCACATCGAGGAGAACACCCACGCGGCGGCCAGGATCACCGTGGTCCGGCAGGCGATGGTGAGCGGATCCTCCCGCGGGTCCTCCCCCGCCGCCAGCCCGGGGGCGCCCTTCCAGGGCAGCATCCGGGAGAACAGCCAGACCAGCAGCACCATCAGCAGGTACGACAGCACCGTCAGCGTCGGGTGCAGGTCCTGCCAGCGCAGGAACGGGTCGAGCAGGTAGCTGATCCCGGCGGTCCAAGTGGTCGACAGCAGGTAGCCGGAGTTCTGGGTCGCGGTCAGCAACGCCTGCGGAAACAGGACCACATAACTGATCGTGATCGGGATCGCGGCGCCGATCACCGCGGCGATGAGTTTGCGGGGCTGATGCCGGTACGCCCAGAGCATGCCGAGCCCGAACAGCACCACCGTCACCTTGGCCGACCCGCCGAGTCCGACGAACAGCCCGGCCAGCCAGGGATTCTTGCGCAGGAAGAAGAAGCCGACCATCACCAGGGCGACCGCGACCGCCTCGTTGTGCGCGCCGAACGAGATCGCCCAGGCCATCGCCGGGGACGCGATGGTCAGCAGCATCGCCCGGGCCTTGACCTGCGGATCGCTCCCGGCCATCCGGACCACGACCACCGAGAGGGCGATGAGGGCCAGCACACACGACAGTTGCAGCCAGGCAATCACGTTGTGCGGGTTGTTCTGGCCGAGATGGTTGGCCAGGGACTGGATCCACAGCAGGATCGGCCCGTAGACGCTCAGCGCGTCCTGCCAGGGCTGCTCGGTGACGGCCAGGATCGGATCGAACTGGGTCCGGAAGACCTCGGCCGGAGTGGTGGTGTACGGGTCGATGCCGAGGTTGAACAGTCGCCCGTAGGAGGCGTACATGGTCACATCGGCGCTGGTCATCGGCGGGACCAGCACCGCGGCCAGGTTCATCAGCAGCCCGCCGACGAACAGTCGGCGCAGGTTCGGCCGCCAGCCGTACGCCAGGGCCCGCAGCGCGACCAGCCAGCACACCCCACCGAAGATCATCAGCGCCCAGCCGAACGGGGCGACCACGATGTCGGGGATGCGCCGGTCGAGCTGATAGGGCGGCAGCAGACCCGGTCCGGTGCCGACATCGAGAGCGACCCCACTGGCCCCCATGCCGCCCAACACCAGGGCGAGCACGGTGAAACAGACCATGCCGATCATCGCGAACCGCGGATTGCGGTGCCACGGCACCCGGCCCGATCCCTGGGTCGGTTCGGTCTCGGCGGCCTCCTGTGTAGTGGCGCTCACCCACCACCCCTCTCCTCGGTAGCCGCACCAGCCTAGCTGCGCCGCAGCTATCCGGCGATCGCGCTCCAGACCCGATCCGGGTGATCGCTGGTGATCGCGGTGACCCCGGCGGCCAGGCAGAACTCGATGTCGGCGGGCTCGTTGACGGTCCAGACGTGGACCTGATTGCCGTGGGCGGCGGCCCGGGCGACGAAGTCCGGGTCGGCCCGCAGCGTCTTCAGCCAGATCCCGGCGGTGTCGACGCCGGGGGGCAGTTCGCCGGACGCGTACGGCCCCAGCTCGGCCAGCAGCAGGGAACGCTTCAGCCGCGGGCCGATGGCGGCGACCGCCTCGGGGGCGAAGGAGATCATCCGGACCGGCGAGTCCGGGTGGTACCAGCCGTAGTCGGTGAGCAGCCGGGCCAGGGCCTCCTCGACGGCTCCCCCGCGCGGGTTGGGATGCTTGGTCTCCACCGCCAGGGAGATCTGCTCGCCCCGCGCGCGGGCGGCGGCGGTGAGGTCGAACAGGTCGGTCAGCGCCATCACCGCGGCCTGGTCCGGGGTCGGGTCGGTCACCTTCCAGGAGCCGAAATCGATCTCCCGCAGCTGGGCCAGCGGCAGGTCGACCAGCTGCTCGGGCCGGCCGGCGGTCCGTTGCAGGGTCAGGTCGTGCAGGCAGATGAGTTCGCCGTCGGCGCTGAAGTGCACGTCGCACTCCAGGGTGAGCGGGCGGCCGGCGGCCGCGGCACGGGCGATGGCGGTGGTGTACGCCGCGCGGGTCTGCTCGGGTTCGGTACCCGACCAGCCCCGATGGGCGACGACTTCGAGGGGAACGGTGTGGGGGGCAGACTCGGTGGGCATATCAGGCCTTCCAGGAGCGCTTCTGCCCGAAAGGGTAGGCCATGCTCACCGCGATCGCGACGGCGGTCAGCCCGATCGCGACCACCCCGATCCCGAGGGCGCCGAGCCGCGGCCCGAGGCTGTCCCGCTGGGCGGCCATCGGGTGCGGCGCGGACCCGGTCGGCACCGGGGACGGGCCGGGCGTGGAGTTTCCGGAGATGACGGTGAGGGCGGCGTACGGGTTCACGATCCCGTAGCCGAGTTGCCGGTCCGGGACCGCGGCGCGCGGCGGATCGGCGGAGGACTCCAGGCGCTGGCGCACCTGGGCGGGGGTCAGGTCGGGGTACTTCTCCAGGATCAGCGCGACCACCGCGGACACGATCGGGGCTGCGTAGGAGGTGCCGGTGTCGGCCTGCCAGGACTGGTTGTGCTGCTCCGACGGGTTGGCCAGCAGCACCTGTTCGCCGGGCGCGGCGACGCTGACCTGCAGGTCGCGGTGGTACTGCGAGCGGGGTTCGGCGACGTCGTTGACGGTGCTCATGCCGACCGCGATCACGCCCGGATAGGCGGCCGGAAACGGCGGTGGCACGTTCTGCCCGCCGAGGTTTCCCGCGGCGGCGACCACGACGATCCCGGCGTTGATCGCGCTGCGGATCGCCTGCCGGTACTCGGGGGTGTCCGAGCCCTGCTGGGAGATGTTGATGACGTTGACCCGCAGCTCGATCGCCTTCTGGATCGCCTTCACCGTCGGCTCGAGCGGTTCGGGTTGCTCGGCTTTGGTCTGCTGCAGGGCCCGCAGGGAGATCACCGTCGCGTCCGGGGCGATCCCGGAGAAGTTGGTCGCCCGGTCATCGGTGTGCCCGACGATCAGCGAGGCGACCTGGGTCCCGTGCTGGCAGTCGGTGCTCACCCTGGTGCCCTGGCCCTTGACCTTGTCGTACCCGGCGAAGTTGTGGCTCTCGGTGATCAGCGGCCGGTTGTTGCGGGTGAGGGCGGGATTCTCGACGGTGTCGATCCCGGTGTCGATCACCGCGATCCGGACTCCCTTGCCGGTCGCGATCGGCCAGGCCCGTTCGGGGTGCAGCCGGCTCACCTGCCACGCCTGGCTCGGGGTGTTCTTCCGGAATGCCGCGCAGGTGCTCGGGTCGAAGGCCTCCCCCTCGCCCACGGCGTACGCGGGGTGCTGGAAGGTCGCGGTCAGGGTCGCCACGCCCAGCAGGACCGCCAGCGTACGCAGCAGCGACCGCAGCCGCATCAGTACGCCTCCTCGGGGGTGTGCACGGTCTGCACGAGCACCGCCCCGCCGCGGGTGACCAGGGTGCCGCGCCCCGGCGGCTGCGGGGAGGCCTTGACCCCGCTCCACAGCGCGCCCTCGTCGCGGGTGCCGGACAGGATCAGGGCCGGCTGCTGGTTGTCCCGGGCCCGGGCGATGATCTGGTCGCTGAAGCCGCTGCGGCCGGCGCCACCCATCGCGCGGGCGAGGTAGATGTGCAGGCCGATGTCGTTGGCCTGGGAGACCATGTCGTAGAACGGCTGCAGCGGGTTGCCCAGGGAGGTGGCGACCAGTTCGTAGTCGTCGACGACCACGAACACCTCGATCCCCTTCCACCAGGACCGGTTGCGCAGTTCCTCCTGGGTGACCTTCGGTCCGGGCAGCCGGGAGCGAACCGCGGCAGCCACGTTCTTGGCGGTCTCGGTGGCCGCCTCGGAGGAGGCGCAGTAGCCGAGCAGGTACTCCTCGGGCAGCAGGCCGAGATGGGAGCGGCGGTAGTCCAGCAGCAGCACCTTCGCCTCGTTCGGCCGGTAGCGCGCCATGATGCCCTGCAGCATCGTCCGGATCACCGTCGACTTGCCCGACTCCGGCGCCCCGAAGGTGACCAGGTGCTGTTCGGCGGCCGCGTCGTACCAGACCGGGGCCAGTTCGAGTTCGTCCACCCCCAGCGGCCAGGACCGGTGCACCCCGTCGTAGGTGATCTGCGGCAGCAGTTCGGGCGCCAGCGAATCCGGCAGCATCCGGACCTCGGCGGCCTTCGGGCCGGGCCAGGCGGCCCGGATCCGGCCGACCAGGGCGCGGACCCCGTCGGGCAGGGTCTCCACGTCGCGGGAGCCGTCGATCCGGGGCAGCGCGACCATCATGTGCAGCCCGTCGGGCGACAGGCCGCGGCCGGGTCGCCCGCTGGGGACATTGACCGCGAGCTTGCGGTTGATCTCGGATTCAAAATGGTCGCCCAGTTTGAGTTCGAGGCGGGACTGGAACAGGTCGCGGATCGCGAGCCGGAATTCCGACCACTTGCCGGCCGCCGCCATCACGTGGATGCCGAAGCTGAGGCCGCGCTGGGCGAGCTGGGTGATCGTCTGTTCGAGTTCGTCGAACTCCTGGCGCAGGGTCATCCACCCGTCGACGACCAGGAACACGTCGGTGGCGAACCGGTCGGCCGGGATCTGCCCGGTGGCCCGGCCACGCCGGTACGCCGCCATCGATTCCACCCCGTGTTCGGCGAACGCGATTTCGCGGGCGGTGAGCAGGGAGGTCAGTTCGGCGACGGTCCGCTTGACCCGGTCGACGTCGAGGCGGCCGCAGACCGAGCCGACGTGCGGCAGGTCGCGCAGGGAGGCCAGCGCGCCGCCGCCGAAGTCCAGACAGTAGAAGGCCACCTCGGCCGGGGTATGGGTGAGCGCCAGCCCGCACACGGTGGCGCGCAACGCGGTCGACTTGCCCGCCTGCGGACCGCCGGCGATGCCGAGGTGCCCGGCGGCTCCGGACAGGTCGAGCCAGAGCGGGTCGCGGCGCTGCTGGCGGGGCCGGTCGACCAGGGCCGGGGTGACCCGGAGTCGGCCGTGGATCCGGGGATCGGCGGTGGTCAGGCCGCGGCCGGGGACCTCGACCAGGTCGCCGGCCTCGCCGAACTGGTTGTGCAGCAGCAGATCGAGCGTGTCGGGTTCATCCAGCGGCGGCAGCCACACCTGATGGGCCGGCCAGCCGTGCCCGCGCAGCCGGTCCACCACCAGGGCGAGCAGGGTTTCCTCGTCCTTCTCGGGGGCAAGCGCAGGCGCGGGTTCGACGGCCGGCTCGGCGCCCGGTCGAGCGCCGTCGGCCGGCGCAACGGGTCCACGCGCGAGCAGGACGGGTGCGGGCGGCTCGACCGGGGCGACCGGGTACGCGGTGAACTGCAGCACCGGCGGGATCCAGGTCGCGCTCGGCCCCTCGTCCAGACCGGCGCCGGCATCGGCCGGTCCCCCGCCGGCGCTGCTGCGGGCCGGGGCGGCGTACCCCTTCCATGGGCCGGAGACGTAGGCGGCCTTGAACTGCACCAGGTGGGTGGTGTCGTACTTGAGGTAGCCGTTGCCGGGCGCGCTGGGCAACTCGTAGGCATCGGGGACGCCGATCACCGTGCGGGATTCCTGCGGGGAGAAGGTCCGCAGCGCGATCCGGTAGGACAAGAAGGTGTCCAGGCCGCGCAGTTTGCTCTCCTCCAGGCGCTGGGAGGCCAACAGCAGGTGGACCCCGATGGAGCGGCCGATGCGACCGATCTGGATGAACAGGTCGATGAACTCCGGGCGGGCGGTGAGCAGTTCGGAGAACTCGTCGACCACGATGAACAGGCTCGGCATCGGCGGGATGTCGGCGCCGTCGCGGCGGGCGGCGTCGTACTCCTCGCGGTTCTTGATGTCGCGGTTCTTCAGCAGCGCGTTGGTCCGCGACAGCACCTCCATCCGCCGGTCCAGTTCACCGCCGATCGCGTCCTGCATCCGGTCGACCAGGGTGAGCTCGCCCTCCAGGTTGGTGATCACCGCCGACACGTGCGGGAGTTCCTCCAGCCCGGCGAAGGTCGCGCCGCCCTTGAAGTCGACCAGGACGTAGTTGAGCTGATCCGGCGGGTGGGTGGCGGCCAGGCCCATCACCAGGGTCCGCAGGAACTCCGACTTGCCCGAACCGGTGGCGCCGATGCAGAGCCCGTGCGGGCCCATCCCGTTCATCGCCGCCTCCTTGATGTCGAGTTCGACCGGGTGGCCGTCGACGCCGTTGCCGACCGGGATCCGCAGTCGATGGGCGAGCGCCCGCGGCTTCCAGGACCGACCGGGGTCCAGGGCGGCCGGGTCGCCGATCCCGAGCATCGTCGGATAGTCCTTGGGCGCCTCGAAGGCCGGCGCCTCGACCTCCTCCTCGTCCTCCTCGGGGGTGACCGCGGCGCCGGTGGGCATCCGGTAGGGGGCGAGTTCCCGGGCGAGCAGTTCGGCCTGCACCATCGGCAGTTGGTCGGCCGGGCCGATCCGGCGGGCCTCGGTCTGCGCGCCGTGGCGGAGGTGCACGGTGAGTTCGCCCGCGCGTACGGCCAGCACGACCGAGCCCGGCTCCACCCGGCGGGGTACCTCGGTCAGCCGGGAGATGTCCAGCGTGGTGGCGGTGCTGCCCGGGCCGGCGAACTGGGTCGCGGCGAGGCCGTCGACGCCGTCGGTGATCAGCACGATCTGGCGCGCCGTCTCCCCGGCGGTGCCCAGCCCGTCGGCGGCCCGGGCCAGGTCCTGCGGGCCGGTCGCGAACAGCCGGACCGGGCCGACCCCATCGGTGTGCTCGGGATGCTGCAGGTGGGGCAGCCACTTGGCCCATTCCCACCAGTGCGCGTTCTCCGGGGAGCAGCAGACCAGCAGGCGCAGGTCGGTCGGTGCGTGCCAGGTGGTCAGCTGGGCCACCATCGCGTACGCCAGCCGCCGCGCGGAGCCGCCCCCGGGACCGTCCTCGCCGATCAGGGAGATGGTGTGATAGCTGGGCAGATCCAGCGAGATCGGCATCGAGCGGACCCGGCGGTGGGTCGCCATGAACCGGCGCAGCGCGCCGACGGTGAGCGGTTCCAGATCCTCCACGGGTTTGGATTCCGGTGGGGTGATCCGCTGCACGAAGTTCTGCATGCCCAGCCCGACCCGGATCGAGCCGAAGTCGTCCTCAGTGGCGCGCCGTTCCCACATCCGTCGGGTCCCGGCGACGGTCCACAGGCCGGCCGGGTCGGGGTGGATCCACAAGGTGGCGCGGCGCTGCTCGTCGGCGGTGCCCCGGATCCGCTTGCGCATCTGGCCCAGGTAGCGGAAGTAGTCCCGCCGGGCGGCATCGAGTTCCTGGGCCTGGTCGTCATTGCTGCGGCCGGTCTGGGTGAGCATCATGCCCAGCATCGAGACGCCGAACAGGCCGCCCATCACCGCCCCCAGCGGACCGCGGGAACCCGAGTTGGACATCATCATCATGGCCATCGCGCCGGCGCCGGCGACCATCGGCAGCATCCGCAGAATCACGCCGAAGTTGGCCTTGCCCTGCGGCGGCGGGATCTCCGGGGGTGCCTCCAGCAGCAGATCGCCGCGGGGCATCCGCGGACCGCCGGCGCGTTTCGGCCGAGTGAAGGTGATGGTGCCCACGGCGTCGAAGACTAGCCACCGCAGGGGGCCACCCGCCGTCGGAGGGAGCCGGAACTGCACCCCGCGCCGGTACGCTGCCCCCCATGACCACCGGAGCAAAGCAGGTGCCGACTGCCGCGGGGCCGGCATGACCGCCGACATCGGGGACGATCTGGCCCGGGTGACGGTGATCTCGCCGAACCGGCGCATCGATCTCGCCCTGCCGGGGACCACCACGCTGGGTGAGCTACTGCCCAATATCGTCCGGTTCGCCGGCTACGAGGGCGGCGGCGCCCAGGATGCGGTGACCACCTGGGCGTTGCAGCGGTTCGGGGAGGATCCGCTGGATCCGAACGCGCTCATCGCGGACCTGCAGATTCGCGACGGGGAGACCCTGCACCTGCGCCAGCAGGAAGCGGCCCTGCCCGATGCCGCCTTCGATGACGTCGTGGATGCGGTCTCGACCACCACCCAACGGGCCCAGGAGGCCTGGTCGCCGCAGGATTCGCAACGGTTCGCGCTGCTGACCGCGGCTGTGTTCGCAGTGCTGCTGCCCGGGGCGGCGACCGTGCTGTCGCCGAGTCTGTCTGCGGCGCTGGGCGCGCTGGCGCTGGCGACCGCGGCCGGTTTCGTCGCGATCCTGCTTGCCCGCGCGTTCGGGCAGCGGACGGTGGCCGGGGTGCTCGGCTGGGTCTCGGTGATCATGGCCGGCCTGGGTGGCAGCTATTTGATCGCGGGGCGGTTCCCGCTGCGGGTGGCGGATCTGCCGGTCCAGGCGCTGACCGGGAGCGCCCTGCTGCTGGTGTTCGCGGTCGCCATGGCCCTCGGCACGCGGGTCTCGGCGTACCAATTTCTGGGGGTGGCGCTCACCGGTCTGGTGCTGGCACTCACCGCGATGGTGGCGGTCCTGCTGGGCGGTTCGCTGGTCCAGGTGTGCGCGGTGGCGCTGGCGGTGGTGCTGGGGCTGACCGCGCTGCTGCCGATGCTGAGCTACCGGGTCGCGAATGTGGCGCTGCCCAATCTGCCGACCACCGCCGAGGCGCTGATGGCCGACCGGCAGCCGGTGCAGACCGACATCGTGCAACGGGCGATCTCCGCCGACCGGTTCCTGGCGGCCTTCCTGACCTGCACCGGGCTGAGTGCGACGGTGCTGTCGATCCCGCTGCTGCTGTGGGGTGAGGGGCCCGGGCCGGTGGCGCTGGTCTCGGCGGCCGCGGTGGCACTGGCGCTGCGTTCCCGGGCCTTCAGCGGGCGTCCGCACCGGTTCGTGCTGCTGGCCGCCGGGACCCTGTTGGGCGTGGCGGCGCTGGTGCGCTGGGTGCTGATGATCCCCGACCCGGTGGTGCGGCTCACCGTCGGGGTGCTGGTCGTGCTGATCGCGGTCTGGCTGCTGGTGCAGTATGCCGCGACGATGTACAACAAGGTGCTCTCCCCGGTCTGGGGGCGGTGCGGCGACATCCTGGAATGGGTGGCGATCATGTGCATCGTGCCGTTCACGCTGTGGACGCTGAACCTGTTCATGTGGGCCTACGGACTCGCCGGAAGCTAGGTACCCGGCTCCGGCTGTGCGGATCGTGTTGCTACTTTGCGGTATCGGCTCGTTTGGGGTGGTTTGCGGGCATCGAGAAGCACAATCCGCACAGATCGTCGAACCAACCCGTGAGGAGACGGCGATGAGCGAACTTCCGGCGCCACCCAGCGACGTTTCCCGGTTGCTGTGCGTGGTGGCGCACCCCGACGACATGGAATACGGCACCTCCGCCGCGGTGGCGACCTGGACCGCGCGCGGGGTCGAGGTGGCCTACCTCCTGGTGACTGCCGGGGAGGCCGGGATGGCCGAGGATCCGCAGACGGTGGCGCCGATCCGGGAACGGGAGCAGCGACAGGCCTGCGCCTGCGTCGGGGTGAGCGAACTGACCATCCTCGGGCATCCCGACGGGATGATCGAATACGGGCTGCCGCTGCGCCGCGATATCGCCCGCGAGATCCGCCGGTTCCGCCCGGACCTGGTGGTGACCGCCAACTTCGACCAGGAGGCCTACGGCGGACTCAACCAGGCCGATCACCGCGCGGCCGGGCTCGCGGTGGCCGACGCGGTCCGCGATGCCGACAATCGGTGGGTGTTCCGGGAGCAGATCGAGCAGGAGGGCCTGACGCCCTGGCACACCCGTGCCCTGCTGGTCGCCGGGCACCCCGCCCCCACGCACGCGCTGGCCGTGGGGCCACCGGCAGTGACGGCGGCGATCGCCTCACTGAACAGCCACGAGGCCTACCTGCGCCACATCGGCGACCACCCCGATCCCGCGGAGTTCATCCCCGAACTCCTGCGGGAGGACGGTCGGGCCGCCGGGAGTGAGTATGCGGTCGGCTTCCGCCTGTTCGACCTCGGCGGAGCCTGAACCCGGTCAACCCGGCGGCGCCGGATCCTCAGTGCTCGTGGTGGTGATCGTGCGAGTGCGTCTTGCTGCGGTCGAAGCCGGCCGGGGTGACCAGGTCGACCAGGAGTCGGCCCTGGGCCTCCCGTTCGGCCTGCAACTGCTCGGCGGTGGTCCGCCGGGACGCGCCGACCATCAGCTTCTTCAGTTCCCGGACCGCCAGGTCGGAGTTCTCACAGATCGCATCGACCACCTGCCCGGTGGCCAGCTTCAGTTCGGACCGCGGGACCCCGAGGCAGGCGATCCCGGAGTTGACCGCTTCCTGGGCGGTGACCCAGCGGCCGGTCAGGGCGATCTCCAGGGCGCGGGAGTAACCGACCGCGTCCACCAGCGGCTGAATCCCCCCGAGATCGGGCACCAGGCCGAGGGAGGTCTCCTTCAGCGCCAGCTTGCTGTCATCGGTCACGATCCGCAGGTCGGCGGCCAGCGCCAGCTGGAAGCCGGCCCCGATCGCGTGACCCTGGACCGCGGCGATCACGATCGCGTCGACCTCCCGCCACGCACTGAAGGCCTCCTGGAAGGTGCCGATCAGATTCGCGGTCTCCTGCTCCCCCCGGGCCCGGGCGATCGCGGGCAGCTTCGGCTCCCCCGGGAGCCCCTCGGGCGACATGATGTGCAGATCCAGGCCCGCGGAGAAGTCGTCACCGGCGCCCTGCAGCACGACGACCCGGACGGAGGGATCCAGGGTGCGGGCCACCTCGTGCAGGGCCATCCACAGCGACGGGGTCTGCGCGTTGCGCTTGTCGGGGCGGTTCAGGGTGACATAGAGCGCGGCGCGCTTCTGTTCGACGAGCAGGTCGGGATGCTGGGTCATGCCCCAAATTCTCGCATGCGGCCCCGCCGGTCAGCTACCGAAGAGTAGCCGGTGTTCTCCGGGGGTCGGGCGTACCGCGATCCGGACCAGCCGGCGGGGCATGGCCAGCACCACTTCGCCCTCGGCGAGCAGGTGGCAGGCCCGGACCTGCCCCGGATTGAGGAAGTAGGCCCGCCGCATTGCCTCGATCACCGACTCCTCGCCGTGTGGGGCGATCAGCCCCATGTCGGCCGAGCGCAGGTGCTGAATGGCCGCGGGGCCGGTCACCGTGGTGGTGGTGAGCAGGGCCTGCCAAGGGCCCAGTGGCGTGGCCGGGTCGAAGGTGCCCCCGTCGTCGACGATCAGCGAGGGCCGGTAGGGGCGCCCGGCCTCGGGCAGTCCGTGCGCGGTCGGCACCAGATCCGCGGTCCCGCCGGAGGCCTGGATGTGGTTCCGCAGCCCTTCCCAGTCCCGGGGCCGGCCGGTGAGCAGCGAGACGTAAGCGCCCAGGCTGACGGTCCGGTACGCCAGCAGCCAGGTCACATAGGGCGGCGCGGCCGCCACCAGCCGGGTCGGGCGCGACCGGAACAGCCGGATGGTGACCGGCCCACGCGGACCCATGCCCACGATCAGGCCGCTGGGCCCGGTCTGCACGACGGGGGCCGGGGCGTACGGGTGATCGAGGGCCCCGTGGGTCGGCGCGGTCACAGGTCGACTCCCCGGCCGAGCGGGACGGTCGCCAACAGCGTGGGCACCTGGACGCCGCCGGCGCCCCCGAGCAGGACCTCGGTACCGACCAGGGCGGCCACCTTGTCCTCCGCGGCCCGGGCGGAGGCCTCGTCGGGGGTGACCAGCCGGATCGCGCCGGAGGCTTCGGCGGCGGCATCCAGGGTGAAGCTGGTCAGCGCGAACAGCACCGGTGCCGAGGTGACCGCGGCGAGCAGGTCGGCGTACGCCCCGGAGGGATCGCGACCCCACCCGCGAACGTTCAGGCCGGTGTGCACCAACCCGTCGCAGGTCCAGTGCTCCCAGAACTCGTCGGTGCGTTCGGCCGCGGCGCCGTCGGGGGAGGCGCCGGTGGTCAGCGCGAGCACGTCGTACAGTTCCCCGGCGCTCAGCGCCCGGGTGCGTACGCCTGCGCGTTTCAGGTGCGACTGGATCCGGTGCAGCCCGAAGCGCAGGGTGGCCTCGATCCCGGTCTGACCGGCGCCGCGTCGGGTCACCGCCGTCAGGCACAGCGTGGGGTCCAGGCGTACGCACAACCAGGTGCGGCGCACCGCCGGTGGGAGCCGCGGCACGATCTCCGCGTACGCCGCCGCGGCCGCGGAACCGGGCCCCAGCAGCACCCGGGTCGGCGCGGGCACGGTATAGGTGACGACCTGGATCCCGGCGAAGACGATGTCGTCGCAGCGGGTCAGGGCGCCGAGGGCGGCGAGATCGAGTTCGTCACCGGTGTCGGCGATGAGGTCGTCGTCGCCGGTCAGCGCCAGTACCGCGATCCAGCCGGTGCCGTCGGCGGCCACCCCGATCTCCTCCCCCCGGCCGGTGGTGGTCGCGGTCACCGCCAGCTCGGGGACCCATTCGGCCAGGGGCACCAGGTCGACCGGCACGTCGAAAGCGGAAACTTCCGCCGGTTGCCGACGGTGATAGGCCAGCCAGAGTCGGAATTGGTCGGCCGCGGAGCGCCCGGCGAACAGCGGTAGGGCCGACAGCAGGAGCAGCAGGACCAGGGCGCTCCCAACGATCACGCCCGTGAATGAGCCGCGTAGCAGCAACAGCAGGGCCAGCAGGACCGCCAGTTCCAGCGCGACCAGCCGGGGGGCCTGCCGCAGCAGCCAGGGTCGGCGGGGCGCTTGCACGGTGTAGCCACCACTGCCCGTCATGGCGCCCTCCCTCCGGATTCGGACCGGCCTGGCTCGGCCGACGCGGCACTACTCTAGGGGCGACCTCGGGTCGGCAGACACCGACCGGCTCCGCAGTCACCGACCCCGCGTTCCCGGAGCGAAGGACCCATGGCCACCCGCAAGGACCTGCTGAAGGCACACTCGTTCATCACCCAGCGACTGATCGCCGCACTGGTCTCCCACGACCCCGACAACCCCGAGGCGCCGCTGCGTCGGCTCAACGTCGGCATGTTCGTGGGGGTGATGATCGCGATCGTGGTGCTGGCGGGATTCGGTCTGGTCGGGCTGATCCGGCCGGGCAACTCCACCGCCTGGCGGACCGACAAGACCGTGATCATCGACTCCACCTCCGGGGGCGTGCTGGTGTACCTGGGCGGCAAGCTCTATCCGACCCGCAACATCACCTCGGCCAAGCTGGCGGCCGGCAGCAGCGACCGGGTGATGACGGTGAAGGCCGCGGCGATGAAGGACTATCCGCGGGAGGCGACGATCGGGATCCCCGGGGCGCCCGGCGAGTTGCCGGAGGCCAAGGATCTCGGCGGCTATCCGATCCGGACGTGTTCGGTGGTGCCGGCGGCGGGGGCCGCGTCGCCGCAACGGCTGACCACGCTGCAGATCGCCGAGGGGGCGGTGCCGGCGGGGTCGGTGTCGTTGGTGGCCCGGTCGGCGGCGGGTGCGGAGTACCTGATCGCGGAGGGTCGGGCGTACCCGATGCCGGATCATGCGATCGCGATCCAGCTCGGCTTCGCCGAACAGGCCATCACCCCGGGGGACGCCTGGTTGGATGCGCTGCCCAAGGGGCCGGCGCTGGAGCCGGTCCGCATCCCGAATGTCGGCAGCCCGGCCGCGGTCCCGGTCGGCGGGCGGAGCGGGGTGGTCGGGACGGTCTTCCGGGTGCCCGGCAGCGACGGCTCCGGCGGGGTCTACTACGTGCTGCTGTCCGACGGCCTCAGCGAGATCGCCCCGCTGGACGCCGCGGTCCTGCAGGCGCGCGACCGGGCCCGGGAGGTCGGTACGCTGACCGCCCAGCAGGCCGGCGCGGCACTCAGCCGGCAGACGCCACGACTGTCGGACCCCGCCCTGCCGGCCACGATGCCGACCCGGAGCCATCTGCCGGGGCTCGCCGATCAGTCGGTCTGCGCCACCTGGCCCGCCGCCGGGCAACTCCCGCGGATCGCGGTCGGCGTACCCGCTCCTGCGGTCTCGGCCCGCAATCCCGATTCCCAGGTCGCCGACGCGGTGCACATGCCGGCGCTGCGGGGGGCGTTGGTGAAGGTGGAAGGTTCCCTGGGGCCCGACGATCCGGGCACCCTGATCACCGGCGGCAAGCGTTACGGCCTGGCCGATCAGGCCGCGAAGAACGCGCTGGGCTACGGCGAGGTCACCCCGGTGACGATCCCGGCCAACCTGCTGCGGCTGGTTCCCGAGGGGCTGGCTCCGGGCCGGTCGCTGTCCATAGAGGACGCGATCCGGGTCAGCTGAGTCCTGCTACTCAGGAACTACTCAACTGCGCACGGGGGGTCGATTTCCGCATGACCGCTGACCCCGGATCCCCCTAGCGTCGGGGCCATCGACACCCCCACCCCCTGATTCGCGGAGGAATCAACCATGGCTATCGATGGAAATGATCCGGTAAAGCTCTCGCAGGTTGCCACCGAGGTCGAGACGACGTATGGGCAGATCGAGACCGTCCAGACCCAGCTGTACGGCGAGATCAACGCGATCATCGGCTCCGGCTGGCAGGGTCCGGCCGCCCGTGCCTTCCTGAACGCGTTCAAGAACTACGACGCCAAGTTCGGTGAGGTCCAGAACACGCTGAACACGCTGCACGAGAAGCTCGTGGACACCAGCATCCAGTACGACCGCAACGAGGCCGAGCAGTCCGACGCGGCCGCCGCCATGAACGCTGTCATCAACGGCTGAGTCCGACCCCACCCCCGAAACGCACTGAGGAGACATCACCATGAGCGAGACCTACAGCCAAGTCAACAGCACCGCGATGGCCGAGGCCCTGAGCGACCTCTCGGTGGCCCGCCGCAAGGTTCAGGAGAATCTGGACGGTCTGACCGGAAAGATCATGAACATCATGGGTTCCGGCGATCCGGGTGCCGCCGAGCAGGGTTGGACCGGCGCGTCCCGCGAGGCGTACAACGCCGCCCAGGCCTCCTGGACCCAGGATCTGAACGAGATGATTTCGATCATCCAGCACATGACCACCACGCTGGGGACCATCACCGACAACTACCACGTGAACGAGGCCTCCATCCAGGGCATGTGGTGACGCACTGATCGGGCCCGGTCCGGGCTCGTCGCTCCAGGGGCGCGGCTGTTGCCGCGTCCCTTGGTCATTCCGGGGTGGGTACGCGGGGGCGCCATGTATCGGTTTCGGGCGGCGAGCAGGGGGTTCCAAGCAGCGAGCCGGGCGGTTCCGAGCAGCGAGCCCGGGGTTCCGGGCGGCGAGGCGGGGGTTCCGAGGAGCGAAGCCCACCCCGAGCAGCGAACCCTCCTGACCTCGCTGCCCGCCACCAACCTTCGCTCCATCCCCGCCGGCCCCTCCCCGGCCC
>NZ_KE383976.1:0-18770 GCF_000423085.1 Granulicoccus phenolivorans DSM 17626 = NBRC 107789 = JCM 15570
CCTGACTTAAACTCATATGGAAACGGTCTATAATATCCGCTTCAAACGCCCTACTCGTGTCCTCGTTAACGTTGAGTAGGGCTATTATTCCCCCGCTAATGGGGAAGCTTCACGCCATGCAGTAATAAGCTGCGTAAACATGCCCGCTGTCAACTCTTTCGTCGAGCCTGGAGCATACTTTTCAAACACGTCAATAAGCAGCTTGATAAGCTCTTCAGTCTCATTCTTACGTGTCAATGCGGCAATCTTTACTTGCGCTGTTAATGGTAAATCCATAAGCAGTGGAAGATGATACATTTTTCCCTGCTTACCAATCTTGAAATCGAAAGTCTTCTTAGCATCGTTTTCGAGTACGAAAGCCATAATATTTTTTCTCCTTTAATTGAAAAACTGCTGCCAGTTTTCACGGTGAGCCATGAAGATAAGGAGGATGGAAAACTTCATGAATACACTCAACATGGAAACCGGTAGCAAGAATAAAAATCCCCTTTGCCCCTGTCGTTTATGCGACAGCTTCGACCTTGCCGTCGTCATAGAACAAGTAAAGGAAGTTACCTGCCGTGTCAACGTTCAGACTCAATGTCAAAGCGTAAGAATTAGCCGCGGTAGGAACAAACTGCAAATCGTCAAGCTCAGACACCTGCGCATTCGGAGCGAAAGCACGAATACGACGATTACCGTCCTTCATGTTAAACACCCAAGCGCGAGGCTCCCCAACCTTACCGTTAAAAGCAATCTCCAGCTGGCGGCCATGATCACTATTAGCATCAACAGTCTTCACATTCTCATCGCCAACGATGAGCTTAGCGAGAGTCTCATCAACCTGAATGCTAGGAATGCTAATGGTAGGCTCGGCGTCACCATTAGTAACGCGCACAGCACTGCCACCCCATTCCTTAATCTTGTCACCAGCACTCATCACGCCACTAATTGTGAGACCATCCTCGCCAATATAGCCGAGAGAGGTACCCCACTCGTTAGAAGGCATGACCGTGCGAGCATCCGCAGGCTTCGCTACACCGACTTTCGCAATCTGTACTGCGCCAGTGGTAGCAGACTGGTCAGGAGACGGCAAATAAACTTTATTAGCATCAATACCCTGCGTTACTTCTGCCATAATTTAACCTTTCACTTTAATGTTTTCTAAAAATCAATCGATTCACCGCGCAACTGGACACTGTAAGTAAGTGTTACGCGTGGAACGTGTGGACGTTGAGGGTCAGGATTCGGATACATGTTCATCACATCAGGCGCATGCCACGCATATTCGCCACTTTGCAAACTCAAACTTGCAAGATAGCCAGCAATAGTGCGCGCAACGTCGGTAACCTGCGAATAGTCATCATCCTTACCCGCCCAAATATCAATACTGAAATCATGCTGCCAGCTCACAGATGTCACCGGAGTACACCCTGTCTGGAATACCCACACGTATGGTTTTTTACCGGAGATATTGGTGGACTGGTTCGCGCTCGCATCCACGTGAGCAAGACGGGTGATTTCTTGAGCGAGCAACCATTCAGCATCCTGCGGTCTGGTTAGGCTCTGCATGATTGCACCGCCAGTGTAAGAGTCTTATTCACCGCTTCAGCTTCACGTGCTCCAGGTGTTGCAGTACGCACTGATACAGCGGTACGACCACCACCATATCCTGCCTGCCACTGGCGAGATACACGAAAACCTTTACCAGCTTTACTAGCGATACGCTGCGCGTTAGAAGCACACACGGCAGATAAACCGCTATCATTCAACAGTTGTTGGACTCCAGCAGAATTAAGTTCAATACGAAAACCTTTTCGAGACATACTATGCCTCCCATTCCGTTAAATTCACCGTCATATGCGACGCACGCCCAAACGGGCTACGCCAGCCAACAGGAATAGTCTCAACACGAAAATCAGCACCCTCAAAAGTCACCTTGTCACCACGCTGAATATCCGCACCAGACGGCACATAAGCAACACACGTCACTCTCGTAGGCTGAGCAGGTTGAGAATAATCAGTACTCTCCGCTTGCGGCTGCACGCTACAGCCAGTGATCATGTGAGTGACTGGATGTTCCCAATCTTTCACGTTCACACCACGAGACTGTTTCACGCCAGGGCGCGACACCATGAGAGTGTCATTACACCACGTAGGCAAACCCATGCAAATCACACTCCTACAAGCTTGTACGGTGCGAGCATAGCCTTATCCGAGGCAAGCAAACGGACGCCACCAGATACGCCATTATCGGTCTGATTGTAAGTTGCACCCACCTGTCCTGCATGTTCTTCACGAAGACCTGCAGTAGCAACAAGATGATTCGCGGCAATCTGATACGCAGCCTGTTTCAACGCGTCAACCATGTCAAAACCAGCCACATACGTCACCTCAAGCAACGCTTGACGGCGCATATCAATCACACCATACGAGTTCGCATGACGTGGTTCCACTGTTGACACAGTCTCGGTAAGCTCAGTGACGCCCATGCTTGGAAGTATCACGTGAGCCGAATCAGGAACAACAGCCTTGCAAGTGAGTTTTGGCGCTACATGCCAGCCACAATAGTCACGAATAGCTTGCGAGACACCGTTCAACGTTGCTTGCTTCGCCTCATAGCCGGAGCTCATGGAAGAGCCACCCATACTGTCGAATTCGTCAACTGTAAGCAACAGTGGAAGCTTGTCAACGTCGATGCTGTAGCCCCAGTTAGTCGCCAGCATGAGCATCACCCGTCTTATTTTTCACGGTTCGACGCTTATTCACAGCAGGCTGACGTTTCACACCAAGCTCAGGCTTATCTATAAGAGTTGCTTCGTCGGGCTGGTCACCCTCATGCCATTGGAATGTTAAACCATTAAACTCGTAAATTTTAAGCATCAAAAAACCTTTCACGCATAAGAAAAGGACAGTAAAAACCATCCCACCATATGAGCAGTTTTACTGTCCTTTAAAAAAACACGTTACAGGGTTATGCTGCAGCGCCTGCGAGAGTGACCTTAGCGAATGCTGCAGGAACACGAGTAGCGAGCAGGAGACGCTCCTCCACACGAACAGTTACACGGTTAGTGATGAAATCATCCTCGTTAGCGTTGGAAACTTCAACGCGAAGACCAGAACCAGCCTTAGTAACGACACTACCTGCAATCTTGAACGCGCCAACGATCGCAGTACCCTTTTCCACAGCAGTAGTAACAACAGTTGGAAGACCCCAAATGCCAGGCTGCTGAACAAGAGAACCGTTACCATATTCACCGTAGAAGAAGCCGCCACCCATGTACTGGCCATTAGCGTCCTTTGCCAAGCGCAAAGTCTGATAATCGGCAGGGTTAATAACGATGGCGTCAGCAGTGTAACCAGTTGCAGTCTGAATGTTCGTCATCGCAGTGTAGAGAGTGTCCTGAGCATTATCCTTAAACGCGACAGTCTGAATACCAGAAGTGCCAAGCAGAGTAGAAACAAGCTCGTTTTCTACAGCAAGATTATGCTCATAAATACCACGATTGTTAATCGCAGACTCCATGAATGCTGCATCTTCGAGAAGCTCATCAGATTCCTTGAAGAAGCTTGCAATCTTTTCCAAAGCAACAGTCTTAGAATCGTAGCCAACGTGAATTTGTGGCTTCTTCGCACCCTCGGCAGTCTTTGCAGGCTTACCCTCAGTAGGCTGGAGTACGAAGTAGGTCAAAGAGTTGCCAGAAATGGCCTCAGAGCCGAACAAGTCACGAACGTAGAGAGGGCGTGGCTGAACGTCAACAACCTTCGTATCGGTAACGTTGATGGTTGGAGTGGTGTGCAGGTCAGTGTTCGCCTTGAAACCGAATCCAGTACCTACAGCGCCACGAGCAGACTTAAGCGAGCGAGTGTCAAGCTCCTTAACAGCGAAAGCACCAAGAGAAGCTGGAGTCTCCTTCTTCTCTACCTGCGTTTCCTTTGCAGGCTTGAGACCGTCCAGGATAGCACCCTTCTGCTCAGCAAGCTTAATCTGCTCACTGATCTTGTTGTACTCTTCCTGGGCTGCCTTCAGCTCTTCAACAGAGTCAGCCTGTGCGATACGAGACTTAGCAGCCTCCAACATTTCCTTCAAATTCATTATCTTTTACCTTTCTAAAGTAGATAGAATTGCTTGTTTCTTCATTTCGAGGAACGCTGCCTTACCCTCATCACCAGAATCCGAACCATCATCGCTCTCTGGCGCTGTTGGCTTATCCTGGGACGGTTCGTCCGCATGTTCATCATCAGTGTTGTCCCCATTGAGCTTGTCAATAGAGTCAAGAATGTTCTGAGCGAATTCTCGAATCTGGTCGAGAATATCCGCATCCGCTTTACTATTCCTACGCCCAGCTTTCACATCAGTCACAACAGCATGCTGATTAGCAGGAATAGGAACAGCACTAATCTCAAAGAGGTCAAGGTCACGAAGCTCATTCGCTTTCACACCCTCGTCAAGTTCAACCTCACCCGCATCACGCACAGCGTACGCAAACGAAAACTGGTTGATACGACCTTCTTTGAAAAGCTTATAAGTATATGCTGCATTCGGATTATCAAGGTCAAGCTTCGCAGTGAACTTCAACCCCTTATCATCTTCTACAGCCGTAGCTGCGCCGAGGTTCATTTCAGGCGTATCAGTACGATGCCCAAAAAGGAACGGGATAGGATTATCGCCACGCTCTTTCAACGTGCGAGTAAAAGCACCTTTAGCAACAATGTCACCATACGAATCAGGCTCTTTATCCCACGTGGACGCATACCCCTCGATAATGCCTTCACCAGCATCCTCAGCCTTAACATGAAAACTCTTGTAGAGTGTCATTTTTATTCCTTCCAAATTTCAATTTCGACAGAACACGTGCAATTACAGGATTCATCAGGAGTCATGCCATGATCATGCGGATATTGCGAACCGTTGGAAAATTCAGCATCCATTTCGACTCGCTCCCCATCCATAGCCAAATGCTCACTGCGCGGATTCGAACTTCCCCCATGAACCCACGTCTTATAACGCTTAAAAACGCTAGACGGCGCTTGCTGCCTTACCGCCTCCATACTGCCGAACACGGCACAAGCAGTAGAGAATGCGAGACCAGCCGACAGCGAGCGCGATGATTCAGCTTTTTCGAAGACTCCGTCAGGCGAGTTCGCCAGGATACTGTCATCCGTATCCTCGTTATCGTCTGAGTTTTGCCGTTCGAGAGCTTCCTGTAACTGACGTAAAGTCACATTGTTTAACGCTGTAGCTTTGCCTTCTGCCATAGTGCGAATGTACGCTTGCGTGCGTTCCACGTCGTAAGGGTTCGGTTTCAAACGTACGTCTTTCAACGTTTCTTTCGCATGCTTCTCACTCAGTTGGAGGAATAATGGGGTGAGGTCGTCAGCGAGCTCTTTGCTCCACCGTTTCCCATCCCACCAGTCTGGATAATCATTACCGTCGTCAGCTTTTACACGGAGTGTACCGTTTTTCGCTTGCTTAGTGATCTCAGCGAGCACGCTACGTTTCTGCCGTGTGAAAAACTTCGCTAACTGTTTCGCAACAAGCTCACTATCCGCATCGTTCGGCGTTTGATGAGACTTGAAATGCGGTTCGCCCGATTTCACGGCCGAAACACCACTATTAAGCGTGTTGCTTGGCTCACCCTCATCACCGTAAGCAAGATTCAACGGTTGGACGAGCTTAGAAGCGCTACCGCCTAATGCTGGACGGTTCATGATCGCGCGCGCCTCATCAACAAGCATCCACGGAGCACCCACAGCACTCGTCAACATTTGTGCCTGTTCTTCGAAGCTCGCGCTCACTTTCGCAGACAGGTCAAACTCAACATAAGTGTCCGCGTCCACGCCAAGCATAGGCAGCAGAACCTTGTTGATACGTTCGACGATTAAATCCATGAGCGGAGTGAGAGTCTCCGAATACAATGCGCGAGCATTGTCCTTTGCCGACGCGTACGTTTGTGTGCTTGTGTGATAGATAAGCGACGGATTCAAGTGATATGCTGCGCATACATCTTCACGAGTTAGCTGTGTGACTTCTGCGAACTGTGCTTCACGAGCGTTAAACGTACTGTCATGCAATTGCATGCCATCTTCAAGAATTGGCGTGCCGCCACTATCAGTGCCCTCACTTCCTGCGAAGCGTGCTCTCCAAGAAGCAGCGAAACGTTGACGCTGCTGATCATCCCACACAGCGCCAGCAGGGCGACTAATCCACCGGTTCACCCAGCCACCATTGCGCCAATTCTTATTACGAAAATCAAGCGCACTGACTCGTTCAGCAAGAATACTTTTCAACGAGTCAATAGGACTGACAGCTTCCACTCCACCAGTCGGATTATACGCAGCAAAACGCACCGTATCCGACGCAGGAATAGTCACAGGCGCACGACCAGACACAGGATTTTGCACCACGTAAGCTGACGGGGTGAAACCATCCAACGTGTATACATCTCGCACCCACGCGTAAGGAATATACGTGATAGTCCAACCCGTGTCACGCTGCACGTTCGGCGCCACATGCCACAAGCACGCACCATACAAACACAAGTCACCCACAAGGCGACTTATTGACTCGAACGTTGTCACTCCATCCGACGGAGACGCCAACAGGCGGGCAGCAACACTAGTGCGGTCACGCTGACGGTCATTCTCATCAACACGCTTATACACTTTCAATGGGGTGGAAGCGACAGCATCCTGAATAAAACTGACTACCGCACGCACCTCAGGCTGTTCACGATACAAGTCAGCCGGACTCTTCCCCAATACGGCAGTAGCAGCAACACCACCCCTCTGCACGTACACGGGGCGCCCAAAAAGACGGTCGAGAAAACTCATACTGTCAACTCCCTCAAAAGCGAAAAATTTTAAATAAACATCACATCATGCGACGCGTAAGCCGAGACCTTCACAGGCTCCTCAGGCTCCTCCACCTGCGTGGCCGCGCCAAAAGCCATCGTCAACGCTACAAGCGGGCTAATCTCCTCCGTACTCTTCACCCTGTCCCACGCCCACGCACCATCACCCATAGGACGAGTAACAGCAGTATTCGCAGCAATATCAAGGCGAGGCTGAGAAATATGAAAAAGCTTCACGCTATCAGACGGTTCCACAGCGTTCGGATTAGACGCGTCAACCGCATCCCACAGCCTGCCACACCAGCCAGCAACATCACGCCCCTGGCACGGAATAATCTCCACACCATCAACAGCAGCAATACCATCAAGAACACTCGAAACTGGAGCACCCTTAGCCTGTAAAGCCACACGAAGAGGCACGTCAGCCGGCTGCTTCGACGCAAGAACACTAATAGCGTCAGGAAGCCAACCCAAACCGTTGCGGTAAGCAATAACCTCTCCATGCCAATTACCGTCAGCACGTTGCCCGCATACAGCAATCGAAGCATGCTGACGGTCAGCACTCACGTCCACACCAAAAGTCAAAACCGAGTCAGGAGCAATCTTGCTATCCGCACGAATACCAGCCTCCCAAGCACCCTCAGCGAAAGGCGGCTGAATCGCAGCCGTCACCCACTGACACAAGCACTCAGTTTTAAACACATCCTCAGGGTCAGTCGCACACGCAGAAGCAAGAGCACGCTCAGTAACAAACCCATAGCCAAGCGACGGGTTAGCCTGAGCCCACGCGGAATGGTCATGAATATCCGCATTAACCGGCGCACTCCACTCGAAAATGCCGAGACTATCATCATCAACATCATCATCGCCAGGATTACCCAGCATGCCAGCCTCTTTAGCAACCCCATCAGGGTCACCAAGCTGCGCATGAGCCTTTGCACGAAGCGAGCGAAGCACCACACTAGACGCGTCACCCGCATTCGACATGCACCAGATAAGCGCGTTAGGCCGAGCCATCGTCGTCTTACTAACAGCACTCCACGCTTCCCACGTCTGATGCTCACGCAGCTCATCAAGCAACACAAGATCACCAGACTTACCACGAGCACCTTTACGATTCGACGTCGTCACTTTATACCGGCGACGGTCAGTCAACGTGAGAGTCTTATTGCCCGCACTACGGTAAACACGTTCAACTTCTTCCGACAGTTCAGGAACATCCTCAGCGAGCGCGACCACACCCTCCCAAACTTCTTCAGCAGCCTCCAAGTTCGTAGACGTGCCAATCACAAGGTTCACGCCCAGCATCCACAGGAAGAATGAGGCGATAACTTTCGACAAGTGCGTTTTGCCCTGTTGACGTGCCACAAGCACGAGAACGGTGCGGTAGCGGAACCGCCACGAGCCTTGCAAGTCACCCTCAATTTCAAGAGCGTGAATAGCAAGCCACTCCTGCCAAGGCAATAAAGGTTCTTTCAGCACGGTTTTAGCGAACTCTACGACTGCGAAGCCAAGCGAAGTCTCGGGAGTGAGGTCTCGTTTAGCTGCAGTATAAATGCGCGGGGTTGTCGAACCTTTAAGCATGCGAATGTACCTTCAACTTCGCGCGCATCTCATCCAAAGATGAGACTTTCACCGCCGGCTTCTTATCCACCACTTCAGGTGCAGGAACAAGATTCAACGTAGTAAGGAACTTCAGCATCGTGGGAAGAGTCACATTGTCATTCGGACGACCTTCATCAGCTGTCTGGGCAAGCAGTCGGAGTGCTCTAATTGCTGCAGCATGCTTCTTCCGGTCAAGTTTGCCCGTTTTTACTGCTTCGGTTACGCTCATGTTGACCGCTTCGAGCATACTTTCAGGCTCTTTCACACTTCGTACAGCCATATTTCACGCTCCTTTAACAGTAAAACCGCCAAAACAATCGTTTTGACGGTTCAAAATCTAAAATATTGTGGTTCTACAGTGAGGTACCCCTCAAATTCGTGTCGAATGAGAAAACACTGCCAGTGGGAATGCGTAGCAAGAGAAGAGACCTTTTCGTCAACTTTTTGAAGCCCCTCCCCTAACTTTTCTACGATTTTGCACGATTTTATGCCGGGGTTTTGTGGTTTTATACTATTTTTGTTTAGAACCATTGTCTTGTGGGGGTTCCGAGCTCGTTTTTTCCTGCTTTTTTGCCTCTTGACCTGTTGCAGTGGGCGTGTGATGCTCTAATGTTTGTGGGGTCGAGGGTGAGTTCGGGGTATTTTGCTCGTGGTTTGACGTGGTCTGGCTCATAGCAGTTTGTGCTTTTGCCTGGCTTGTACATGCCGAGTGTGTAGTCGATGGGTAGGTGGCAGATCCAGCAGGGTTGGTTGCTGTGGGCGTCTCGCTGGTAGCAGGCTTTTCTAAGGTTTTTGCCTTGACTGCTTGCCCATAAGTCTTTTGCGGGCATGATTGATTGAGCCTTTTTTGAAAAACGGGTTTTATACTTGAATTGTCTCAATGGTGAGGAGGTGATTCAAGTATGGGACATTTAACGAATATTAAGATTAACGAGGCAGGGTTGAAGCAGTTGGAAGATGAGGTGCGTAAGAATTACGCTAAGTCACTTCACAACACTTGCCCTGTTTGTGGCAAACCGTTAGACCAGTCGAATAATCCTGAAGGCACTGTTGCTGTACACATCGAGTGCATGAATCAAGATTAATTTTGGTTAACTTGTTTAATCTCCTCGTCGTATTCGTCGAGCAAGTGAATGATGTCGGCGAGGAGTTTTCGTACTCGTGTGGTGTCGACGTGGAGTTCGACTACTGCTGGTTTGAGAGGACTACTGCTGGTTTGAGAGTGTTACTCATTTTTGTTGTCCTTCTTTGGAATTTGCAAGCACGATTGAACTATTAAAGGTATTTCTTAATAGTTGCTTTTTAAGACTGTAGATATGAATAATGCCATTCGGTATTCGAATGGCTACTTTACTAATGTACCTGTTGGGCTGGATTTTGTCAAGCAGGAGGAGTGAGGAATTTTTATTGTTCCTCACTCCTTTCCTCACATATAGGTGTGAGGTGCGTAAGGGGTTGGAATTATTGGTTTTGAGCGGTGTTGTTTTTAATTCCTCACACCTTTTTACTTTCCTCCCTCTTTTGATTACACGTATTTTCTGAAAAGTGGTGTGATGGTGTGAGGAATAGTATTTAAGGCTAATATTTTCAATGGTTTACGTCCTCACACCACTGACGTGAGGACGTGTGAGAGGTGTGAGGGTGTTGATGTTTTTAAACCCCTCGATTTCGAGGGGTTTGGTTTAGAACTTGCTTGCGAGTATGTGTTGGTAGTCATCGAGTACTTGCATGGTAATGTCGAGTTCGAGCGCCATAAGTGTGCCATTGCCTTCGTAGAGTTGTTCTACGGTTGCGTATTCGAGTGGGTCTATGAGCCAGTTGGCTGTTTCTCGTATTGTGCGTTTTTCTGTACGCTTATCGTGCATATTGTCGTGGTGCTTGGCGTGGATGAGTTCGTGTGCGAGGGTGCATTTCTTTTGCCGGTCGTTAAGTGTGTTGTCGAGCAGGATGGTGTGTGTGGAGTCGTCGTAGTATCCCATTTCGTCATCGTTGAGTGGGGTTTCTATGATGTTGAGTCCTGCGTTTTCGGCTATTTGGTATAGCTGGTTGAGTGTTATGCCCACCGTTTCACCTCCCCTATTTTTTTGAGGGTGAGCATTTCAGAATGACAGATATGGAGGACAATGCGATAGAATAATATTACTCGTCTGCCTAGTTGTAGAAGGAGCACTTGGGACGCTGCGGCGTCCCTTGATTTTATATAAGAAAATGGCTAATTACTTATAGACACACCGAATACTCTTGCGCTTTTAGTACTAAAAGTGTAGTATATTGTAAATACAAATGGACTGGGGTACTCGGTCGGCGGCAGGAGTTATTTCTGCCGCTTTTGTTTTACTCTGGGTAGACTTTGACTCCATAATGCAGAATATTCCCTTCGCGGCTTCGCCTGAACTTCTTACGCAAAATATTATATGATGTATCATTCTTCGTGTTGTGCAGATAGTGTATTCCTATAGGACGTGCTATTAAATCAGCAAACTGTAATCCTGCAAGATTTGCTTGCTTACTGACGCAATGGAAATCAAACATTCCGTTTATGCCGCTGTATGAGCATTCGTCAACAATACGGTCAAATTCCTGCTGCAGTGTCCTATCTTCGGCTTTCCCGCGTGATTCAAAGATAATTGGAACTTTCTTACCTCTTTGTTTCTTCTCTTGCATACTGAGGAATACACGTTCTATACCAAATTCAACGGCTAGGGAATAAACGTTACGTGGCTTAGGGAGATGCACGTATTTTCTTTTGTCTATTATGCTTGTGATTATTTCGTATTTTGATTGATCCATGATGTCGTTAAGTTCGGTGAAGAATTTTGCGCGTAGGGCATCATCAATGAGTGGTTTAAAGAATCCACGCTGTTTTCTAATTTCTCGTTCATGGAAAATGGGTATATCGGTTCCAAATGTATCGAATTTAAGTTTTTCCACTCGTGGAACTATGTATTCGTAATAGTGTTTCTTCTCAATGATGCAGAAGGCGAGAACGAAGATTGGATATTCACGTGATATTGAGTCGAGGCTTTGGTCTCCTGATTCATCTACGAATACGATGTAGTCGCTGAAGTCTGTCATTATTGTTTTCCTTATGCTCCGTAGTTGTCTAGTTCTTGCTCGTTATGTTTGTTTTTGTCGTGGTGTGCTGCGAGCTGTATTTCGCTTGTGTTTGGGGTGGTATCGTCGTTGATATCGTAGAGTGTTTCTTCCTTGAAATCGGTGACTGTATAACGAGGTGGGTAGAAGTATTCATATTGAGCATTGAAGAAATCGAGAATGCTGTAATATCCAATATGCTTAGCAATAATTTCTAGCTCATCAATATTAATCGAATTTTTACCTGTTATCCGATTGTATGTATATCCATAGCTTCTGTCTAGCCATTTTTGGACATCTTGTACTGTAAAATCTTTTTGCTTTAATTTATATTGCAAAAATTCAGACGTTTCTATAGTAACATCGCGTACTCTACGCAAATCAGAGTCTTTAACCATATACAAAGCATATATTTATTAACGCTTTATCGCCTATATGACACGCCGAAAGAACGCATAGTTTTGTGTGTTTTCGCCTATCTTGTTTGCATTGTCGCCAATATGATACTAGAATGTGTGCTATCTACCGAAGGTTTAAATACCTGTGTTGCTTGAAAAATAAATAGTGAATTTCTTATATATTACTTCAATTTATCGCATATATGACATTAAGGAGGTGAGTATGCACTCATTAGAAAGAACTATTAAAGCAGAGCTAACTGCATTTAATTTAACGCAAATGGATTTAGCAAAAGCACTTGGAGTGAATATATCGACTGTCAACAGAAAGTTGAATGGCACTTCTAGCTTCACGATTGCCGAATTACGAACTGTGGCGACTTTTTTAAATCTTAATTTTTATGAATTAACCGCTCTTGCTGAGGAGCGTGAAAAGCGCGCACAGCAGCAGGGGAAGGAGTAGGTGATGATTAGTATTTATCAAGATAAACTTACGCGAAGTGCCCTATTAAAGATTTTAAAGCTTCTTGGTGAGGATGACACCGCGCTTATCAGTTACGACACTCCTATCAAGATTGAAATTACTGATGATAGAGTGCTTGTTACCTATACTAAGTGTGCGGTTGTAAGCCGTCATGATGTTCTGGACGTTCTTAGCTCTTACGTGGGCGAGGAGGAAGAGTAATTGTCTGTTCTTGGACTATCGGGTTTTCTTCGATTGTCCAGCTTATGGTGACATCGTTACTAGATAATCCGCCCCATATTGCTGCAGCTCTTAGCTCGAAACTCTTTGAACTTCCTGCGGTAAAATCTCCCAACTGGATTGTAAGACCTTGACCTAGATCTATTCCATCGTATGTGATAGTGACGTTTAATGCTGTAAACGCATTCTCGCTATATAACGTATACGTGGTTCCTTGGCTGAGGTTAATAGTCCAATGTGGGATTTCTTCTCTTACTTGGATGAGAGATAACTGTTTACGTTGTACTTCTGTTTGTTCTTGTAGTACCCGTAATTGTTGTTCCTTAATTTCAAGTTCTTTCTTGACTTGGCTAATCTTTTTCTTTTCTCCATTCTTTTGAATGAAGAATGTGATGAGTGAACCTACTATTCCGCCAAGAACGGTCAAAATTGTTTCTACGAGTCCTGAGTAGTGATTTAGCCAGTCGACCATGTTCAAATTATTCATTCTATTTATTCTACTTTTATTTTTTTAAGGAGTTTTATTGTGGCTGTTTTTATGTGTAAGCCGCGTACTGTTGACGCGGTCAAATACAAGGGTGATTTTGAGTTTGATAGTTACCCTGACTGGTTGTTGGATTTGATGCGCACGGGGCGCCTCCGCCATGTTGGCGTGGATTCTATCCAGGTTGATAATTCTGCGAGCTCCGTGTGTCAAGCTGAACCGTTTGATTATGTTCTTCATAATCTTTCGACTGGTGAAAACAGTACGGCGACGGGGCAGATTTTTCAACGTGATTACATGCCTGTTGCCGTTGATAAGGGAGAGGAGTAAATCGTGTTTGTTGATACTCTTCAGGCTCGTAAAGAGTTGCAGGATAATCGTTACAAGCATATTGGGAGCCTCGTTGGGCTTATCGTGTGTGGGGTTATGAGTCTTGGCTCGTTCTTTTACCTATTGACCGGTAATGCGATGGATCATCCGTTGAATAGTATCTTTGCTTTTTTCGTGTATATTGCTGCAAGTTTTGCGTTTATCATGCTCGTGGTCGCCATGCCGCCTGCTGAA
Organism: Granulicoccus phenolivorans DSM 17626 = NBRC 107789 = JCM 15570; assembly: GCF_000423085.1. Lineage (GTDB taxonomy): Bacteria > Actinomycetota > Actinomycetes > Propionibacteriales > Propionibacteriaceae > Granulicoccus > Granulicoccus phenolivorans. Next base: position 13,681 of record NZ_KE383976.1, read on the forward strand.
CGTTCAGGGAAGGATGATGATGGTGAGTGAGCGTTGTTTTCGTGAACCGTTGATGGTGTCTACTCCTGAAGCTGCTGAATTATTACATTGTGATACGCGTACTGTGCGTGGGCTTATTCGGCAGGGGAAGCTTCGTGCAAAGAATGTTGGACGGACTTTTCGTGTGAATTATTCATCGTTGAAGAAGTTTGCGATGGAGGATACATTGTGACGGTTCGTGAGTTTACTGTTGCGGGTGAGCCGAGGCCGAAGAAACGTCCAAAAGTATTTCACGGCAGGGGTGTGAACCCGAAAGAGAATGTAGTGAACGAGCAGACTGTTCGTGACGCGTATCTTGCAGAGTTTCCGGATGCTGTCCCATTTTCGGGCAATGTGCAGATTCTCATGTCGTTCTACCTGGGTGATTTTAGGCGTGTGGATGTGGATAATCTGGCGAAACTGGTGCAGGATGCTTTGAATGGTGTCGCGTTTGTTGATGATTCGCAGATTACGCGTCTGATGGCGTGTAAGGTTCACCCGTCTCGCATGGTGCCAGGGCGGAATGGTCGTCTTCGTTACCGCCGTAGCGGTGACGTGTTGACTCACCCGGACACTGGTGAGCCTTATGATCCGCATACGGATATTATTCTCGTCGCTGATGATGGCGAGGAGGCGTAAGTGTCTTATAAGTTTCGTTGGTGTTTGCCGAAGTGTCGTACGTGCGGGCCTTTGGCTCCTGCGTGTGATGTGGAGATGGCTTTACAGGTTATGGATTCACATAAGCGTAGCATGCCGGGGCATGTGAAGCGTGTGTTTTATGTTCCTGTTCCTCCGCCTAGTTTACCTTTCTAAAATTTTCCCCTTATTTTTCTTTTTTTGGAGTTTGTTATGGTTACTCAAACAAAAAATACTGTTGCTATGCCTACGGTTACTGAGCCTGTGCCTGTGGATGTTGATGAGCGTAGTAAGCAGAATCTGCTTATCTTGCAGGCGAAGCGTCTTGTTGACTTGCAGGATACTATCCAGTCTATGGAGTTGGAAGCGGAACAGATTAAACAGCAGATTCTTGACACGCATGAGCCTGGCACATATCCGGCTGATGGTGTGAAGGTTGTTGTGAGGGCTGGTGTGCGTCGTTTGGATTCGGCGAAGTTGCAGCATGATTATCCTGCTGCTGAGCATCCTGACTTGTATAAGGTCGCGTTGGATTCGAAGGCTGTGAAAGCTCATTTCAGTCCGCTCCAGTTGGAGGATTATCAGACTGTTGGCGCTAGGTCGGTGGTGGTTAAATGAGAGTCCAGCTCAACACTGGCTTGTTTGACTTCATTCGCACTCAGCCCGACCTTGTCAGGTTTGTTCATTTGGCTCGCTTGAACAGGTTGAACTTAGAGAAACATCCTCAATATGTTGCTTTGGATGAGCGTGTGCTGCGTGCCAGGGTTGAGGATAAGCGTGAACGCGACCGTGTGAAGAAACATGCGCTAGTTGCCGAGTATCGGCGTGCGCTCGCTGAGGCTGGTGGTGATCGTGTCTGATGATGTTCTCGCCGTGTTGAACGGGCAAAACAGTAAACATGATGATACGCCTACCGTTGCTTCTACCGAGCCGGTTTTGACAGTGTGGCCACAGATTCGGCAGATTATTGAAAACAGTATTGTGAATGCTCCACGCTCATTACAGAAACGTATTGGGCCGAGTGAGCTTGGTACGGATTGCGTGCACTGTTTAGCTGCGAAACTGGCGGGCTGGCAGCGGTCGCAGGGCGTGGCATGGTTGCCGTTTATTGGCACGTGTGTGCATGAGCATTTCGAACACTATTTCACTGAACTATCTGAGACGGTGGGGTCGCCGTTTGAAAACAGGTTTGAGACGGAGAAACGTGTCACTGTTGGCCGGCTTCAGGGGTTGTCTGACGGTTATGACGTGTCCGGTTCGATTGATTTGTGGGATAAGAGTGAACGTGCGACGGTTGATTGGAAGGTTGTCGGTTCGACAACATTACGTTCTGCTCGCGTACATTCACCATCACAACAGTATCAGGTGCAAGCCTCCTTGTATGGGCTTGGACTGGTGGCTGAGGGTGAGACGGTTGAACGTAGCTGCGTATTCTATCTTCCTCGCACGTCGATGAGTTTGAATGATGCTTTTATTTGGGAGCATGAGTTCCAGCCTGAGCTTGGACAGTGGGCGTTGCAGCGAGCCCAACTACTGGTCACACTGTTGGACACGATTGAGCTGAATAGTGGTGTGGCTGTGCGTGACGCGTGGATTAGTATGCTGCCACGCTCTGAATCTCACTGTTTTGACTGTTCCACATGGCCAGACAGTGGCTTGGCTCAAGAGTTCAATTCAAACAATGTGAGCGTGCCTGAACAGTATGAGGGTTTTATTGATTTGATTCCTTCTACTGCTCCCATGCTCGCATAGTTTTCATTTTTTCATTTTCCAATATTTTTTAAGGAGTTTATGATGGTTTTTGGTCAGACTAATACTGGGTTTAATAACACTGGTTTTAACAGTAATGGTTTTGGTAATTCTGGTGTGCAGCAGGCTGCCGCACCGGCTACAGGCTTAGCATCTCTTGGCTCGCTGATTCAAGGCGGTGGCGCAAAAGCGTTTTTCACTGCTGATAGTAAGCCTGGCGACATGGTTGAGGGTGAGATTGTTAGTGTTGAAGTGTCACAGATGCGTGATTTTCAGACTAAGATGCCTGCAACATGGCAGGACGGTCAGGCAAAACAGCAGATTCATATTGTGTTACAGACGTCTCTTCCGCCTATTGATGATGAGGATGATGGTCGTCGTTCCCTTTGGATTAAGGGTTGGGGTGTTCAGTTGAAGGCTTTGCGTGAGGCTTGCCGTCAGGCTGGTGTGAAGGAACCTGCTAAGGGTGATGTGTTTGCTGCTCGTTTTGCGGGGTATGGTGAGCGTGGTAATGCTCCTCAGCCTCCTAAAATGTATGAGTATCGTATTATTCCGCAGTCTCAGGCTGCAGTGTCCGGTTTACTGGACGAGCCTGTAGCGTCTCAGCAGCAGGCAATGCCACAACAGGCACAGCAAGCTCAGCCAGTTCAGCAGGCTCCAGTACAGGCGCAGACGCCAGTAGCACAACAACCAGTACAGCAGGCTCCTGCTATTAGTGCTAGCCAAGTGCAGTCCATGCTGAACATGGGTAAAACTGTGCAGGATATTGCCGGATTCCTTGGAGTGACTGTTGCTCAGGTGGAGGCTGTGTTGCCTCCTACTATGGGGCAAGACGGTAACCCAGTATTCTAAACTCGCATATTTTTGGGGTAGAGGCTCTTTTCTTCCTCCTCTACCCCACCCCTTTTTCTAATCCTTTTACCCTATTTTTTTATTTCTTTTTTAGGAGTGTATCGTGCGGCAGGCTGATACTAGTTACACTTTTAGTCGGATTCCAGATGGGCCGCAAAATGTTGAACGTGTATACAATAATGTGCGCGTTGACCGTAGTGGGGCGAACATGCGTCTTGATTCGTGGCATGCAATCAGCAATCTAGAAAACGAGTACCATGTTCCAGGGCGTGACGCGTACTCTCCGTGGAATGACCAGTTACGTGTGGAGTGTGCGAAAAAGACTGAGCGTGTGCGTCATGGTGTGAAGTTTACTGATCGTGCGTTCATTCGTTTCAACGGTCAGATGGCTGACATTGACTCTTCTTCGCCATATTTTAGTGAACCGTTTGAGGTGACGTTGGATGTGCGTTTTGATGATGGTCTTGCCGGTCAGGCAGTCCAGTTCCTTCGCGATGTGACTGTTGACGATAAGAGTGGAATGAACTTGTGCCGCATGTTCGCCACCCCATTGTTGGAACCATACAAGCATTTGACATACGTGCTTTATGGTGATGGTGGTAATGGTAAGGGTATTTTGTTGAATACGTTGGCTGCATCGTTGCCTGGTCTGACGGCGTCGGTTGATTCGCAGAAAATATTGGGTGGTCGCCGTGGTAGTGGTGGTTTTGATACTCAGCAGGAGATGGGTAAGCTTATTGGCGCGTTGTGGGCGTTTGATGAGGATGCGGACACTATTAGTTTGGAGCAGTTGACCGCTCTGAAGAAAATTTCGACAGGTGATAGTGTGACTGCTCGTCGTATTCAGGAGAATGCAGTCTCTTTTGCTCCTCGCTGCACGTTTATCGTAGCGACGAACAATCCTGTGATCACAACAATGAGTAATGCTATTGCTCGCCGTTTCGTTTATGTACGTATGAAGGACGGTAGGAAGCCGTCCGAGTTTGCGAGCCTGTTAGAGTTCCGACGCCAGTATGGTGTCGCACCATTTTTGATGGCGTCATGCTTGACATGGTTGCAGCATGGTGATGACCCTTATTATGATGTTTCGGTCGGTTCGGCATCGGATTTGTCGGAGGCTGAGCAGTGGCTTGTCGATATGATTTGCGAGCAGGGTTATGCGGTTTCGCGTGATAATCCTTATAGTGAGTCGGCTCGTGAGCATAAGAGCAGTATCAGCAAACTCGGACTTAAAAGCGGATATAGATGGAAGGATAACTCTTCCATCCGTGTTCTTGTCGTTGCTGATGAGCGTCGTTTCAAACCATACCGTGAAGCCTGGGAGAAAGACCAGAAACAGCTTGAAGAAGCATCGAAGCCACTCCCCGTCCCTGGGCCTATCGAAAGCACGGGTCGTATCAGCCTGTCCGAGTTTGGTTTCCATGCGGATTATGTTCCTGCACGTCAGGATAAGAGTGCGTTGAATTGGAAGAAGCAAGCCGAAAATCCAGCAATTGATACAAGTCGTATTCCGGACACTGCAGCATATGCGGTTATCCCACAAGCTGGGTACATGGTTATCGACATGGACAAGGCGAAGGCTGAGGGTGAGCAGGATGGCTGGCAGTCACTCCAATTATCAGTCGGACAATACGGCAGTAGCGAGTTCCCACGCACCTACCTCGTCACCACGCCTAGCGGCGGTGTGCACGCGTACTATAAGATGCCGCAAGGCTTATCTGGTCACATACTCAACAAGGTGAAAGCCGGTGGACACAACATTGATTTGCGTGTGGACGGATTGGGTTATGTGATTGGTGCAGGCTCTACCACGAGTGGTGGTGTGTATGAGGTGT
>NZ_KE383976.1:20041-21415 GCF_000423085.1 Granulicoccus phenolivorans DSM 17626 = NBRC 107789 = JCM 15570
TTCTTTTGAACGCGAAACTGTGTAAGGCGCTCGCACGGCCAGAAGACCGCATACTAGCAGGCAAATGTGTGAAATGCGGGCGCGAAGTCTACGCTGCAAAACACGACCTGGAAACGCACTGTGAATATTGTGGCATGCTCAACGATTTAACCACTCTGCGCGCAGAATTAAAAAATCAGCGCGAACAATTACTCAAGAACCGCAGCTTGTACGGTAGTTTGAAACAGTTGACACAGATTGTAAACATGGTAAACGAGACAAGCTTCACATCTAGCCAGGTACGTCAGCTTATCCGCAACCGGACAATTCGCGGATTGAAGATTGGCGGCCAGTATTGGAGTGTTGACTCGGACACGATACGACTCGACCGTGAATAGTACAGCGTATACTAAGCTCGTAGGAGGCGTTAATATGCGTGTAGGTTTAAGAAAGCCAAGCTTAAAGAAGAGTTTAAAAGCCCGCACGACCGGTAGGGCGAAACGAGCATTGAAGAAAGCGGTTAACCCGTTCTATGGTCGTAAAGGTATGGGGTTCATTCGTAACCCGAAGCGCAGTATTAAAAATAGGATCTATAAGCGTACAACATTTAGTATTTGGGATATTCTCAAAAAATTAAAATAAAACAAAAGTAGGGGGCTAACACTATACGGTGTTAGCCCCCTACTTATTTTCGCAAGATTTACAACAGCAATGGCAACAATTCCACTTGCCTATCCTGCGGCAACCCAGCAATAATACGAGCCTGTCTGTCTTTATCAAGACTCTTCAACACATCCACCTGCGCACTAACTGGCAGATTGCCGAGCACACTGATAAGAGGGTCACTAGTGCTAGTTTTTGCCACCTCTAACGGTTCCACGCTCTGACTGCTGATACTTGCTTGCATTTGACTATCAAGCCGTTCAGCAGTCCGCTCACGCTGCTCACGGCTAATATTCTGATACACTGTCACCGTCTTAATATCCGAGTGGCCCGCAATCTCCATAAGCTCCGCCAAGCTCGCTCCAGCCTCACCATAATGAGTCAAAGCCGTATGCCGTAAATCATGAAAATGCATACCTTCTAATCGTGGCACATGTTTGAGCGCTTTATACCAGTTTGCACGCAACTGTTGAGGTGCGAGCACTGTGCGTGTGCGTGGGGCTTTAATAATGAGCGCATCCGCTTCATCTTCCACGTATTTTATAAGATGCTCTTCAAGAGTATCTTTAAGCCATACGGGGATAGGCACTTTACGTACACTGTTTGCACTCTTAGGGTCGCCCACGATAAGTTGGCGTGGCTTCCCTAGTTCGTTCACCTGTTTTACAGCCTTGTCCACGTTCACGTTCATCGAGTCAAGGTCAATATCTTTACGTGTGAGTGCACAAATCT
>NZ_KE383976.1:21895-23554 GCF_000423085.1 Granulicoccus phenolivorans DSM 17626 = NBRC 107789 = JCM 15570
GCATCTTTGAGGAGGTCTTTGCGGTTAAGGCGTACCGGTGGCGTCCATATACCTTGTTTAATCGCTTGCTCGTTTTCGTACAACCATGCTTCGAGTTCTGGACGATATTCGGGTTGCATCGTTTTTGTGTATCGTTTTTTGAGATTGGGATATTTGGCGAGCAGTTCAAGTGGTGGCTGGTAGGAAGCTTCTAGGTATGCTTTGCCGCGTTTTGTTATTGGGCGTATGTATCCGAATCTGCGCATTGTTTCTCCTTGTCAGATAGGGGAACATTTGTGGCTGTTTTGTTCCCCTTATCTCGTCCCCTATGTGACATGCTATTTTATGCTCTTCTATGTACTTCAATGTACTTCAATTATTTTTAAGTGAATGGCGTGAAATCGTTGAAAATACGCCGAAAACGGCATGAAAAAAGGGTTTTCAGATTTTTCTGAAAACCCTAGGAGCGGAGACGAGGAGATTCGACAAATACTATTCCGAACACCTTTGTTTTCAACAGTATTCTGTATTTTTTTATTTTGTTCCCCTATCTTCGGCGTGTCTTACTCGTATTTATATAGTTGCTGTGTTATTATATAAATATAAGGAAAACGAAAGGAGGTGAGAATGAAATGGACTGAAATAGCAGAGCTACTGCTCCACCTAATAGATACAATCGCAAGCATCGTAGGCATAGCAATAGCTCTCAAAGAAAAGAAGCGAAAACCTAAGCATAGGAAATAGCTTCACGGTAGCCCCTCAGCGGGGCTACCCCTTTCAGTCTAAATCATAAAAGTATGAGCGCAAAATTGTTTTACAGCATCATTGCGGTTTTAACCGGAATTACTGCACTGTATGAGGCATTTATCATGCGCAGCACTCCAAAAACAATCATATGGACAGCCATCTGCATTGTTTGGATAATTGCTGCAGTACTAAAGAAAGACAAGACACAATGACCGAAATCTATATGAGTTTTACCGAGATTGCTGAATATCTAGGAATAGCTAAAGGCGCTCTAGCAAACTACAATCTGCCAGAACCCGACGCTCTTATTGGGCGCACACGTGGATGGAAGAAATCTACTATCGAGCAGTGGAATGCTAATCGTCCAGGACACGGCGGCAGACCTCGAAAACAGTAGAAAATGCAAAAGAGTCCTCCCACAACCGCAAAAGATTGTGGAAGGACTCTATCAACGTTACATGTTCGAGCGTAGCGGATTATACGCTACGCCGAAACCGCCCGCGAGAATACCAGCAGCAGTACTAATGAAACCGCCGATATCAGCGTAGCCGAACGTCATAAAACCAAGCCCAATCACTGAAGCGACAAGACCCGCTACATAGATGATTGTGCGCACTCGCGCGCTAAACACTGGCACATAGCTTTTCAAATCTTCACTAGCATGATTATCCTGGACATGTTCTCCCATTTTATTCTCCATCTTTAGTAGTTTTTGTTGCTTCGGTTACGCGCTTAGTAGCCTCTTCCACACTTTCATTCACGGTCTTGCCCACCGCTTCCATGAACGTGTTATAACGCTGCCACGCCTGCGAAATAAGCAGATTATACATATCCCAGTTCACTTTGCCGGTGGAACCAAGTCCGTTCGCGTAGGATAATGCTTCGATATCTTGTAATGCTTGAGCTCCTGAAAGCTCAGTAATCAGCGCATAC
>NZ_KE383976.1:23564-30064 GCF_000423085.1 Granulicoccus phenolivorans DSM 17626 = NBRC 107789 = JCM 15570
ACCTTCCTTAGCTTGTACTGTTTGACTGTTCGAGACTAGCGACATAGTGCCGTTAGCGACATCATTTTTGAATTGTTCCCACGAATAACCCCAACGTGTGAAATATGGGATCGGGTCGGTGTGGTCGGAACCACCCCACTGTTGAGTAGCTTCCTGATGACAGATAAGACGGTCAACGCCCCAACCATGCGCGGCAAGACGTTCACGTACGACCTGGATAGCTATCTCGATACCTTTACGGAAGTCTTCCTCGTTAGTCGCCTCGCAAATCTCAAGACCTTCAACGTACGGATTACCGTCGCCAACTTGGAAACATAAACGGTTGTAAGGTACTGTGTGAAACGCTTCCGCCCAGTCAGACACGAGGTGCACAGCATACAAGTAGTTACGACTCCATAAGCTGACATGATTCGCGGCGGTCGCGCCCACGTTTGCAGTGGAATGCACGCAAAAATACGAAGCATTAAGACTACCGTGACCATTATTCACAATCTTTTCTTGTATTACACTCACAATTTTTTCTCCTTCCTTTTATTCTTGAATATCGAATTTGTCTACGTTTAAACCGAGCTCACTTGCCGTCCTCTCTACTCCGCTCCTGATTTCATCAGGCAAGCGAGGTTTCGGATGCTCGTCTAACCAATCCTTATCAAGCATTTTGCACATAGCATTCAGCCAATGCCCGAGCGCTCGCACATACGCGATAGAAGAAGATAGTTGCTGCTCAGCGTCATAGAGATTTGCTTCTGCTTGACGGCGTTGCCTCATCTCATCCGACACAGCATGAGATAAGCTATTTAGTCTTTTGTCTGTATCTTCTAACTGTTGACGGAGCAGTGACTCAGTTTCAGCACGCGTCTTATCCGCATTCTGCTCATTACTCTTCGCTTGCGTTCTACTCGTGATGAATGCGACAGCGAAACTAATAAGGCCTGTGATGAGCGCGACAAGCACGTTATCCACGTCGAAGGGACTCATAGGAATCACAATTCTTTTTTCTCCTTAAAAATAAAAAAGACCACACAACATGTGGTCTCCTAAAAAATTTTTCGCCTAAAGCACCCGTCAAGCAGTAAACCACACGCCCAACACTTGTAGATATCGCGACTGTGAGAAGTTACCGTTAATCTCGATACCACCGCGACTATTCACAAGCAGGCTCGCGACCGTACTCGAATTATCGCTACACGTGATAACACCTTGACCAGCAGGACGATAGCCATCAGGAATCGTCTCCGACGCGTTAAAATGCGCATTCGCACCACTGGCAGACGTGAGCACCTGCTCAGACACCACAACCAAATTACCCGTTTTACGCAAAGTCACCGGTCTATCCATATACGGTAGACGCGCAGTAGTGCTTGTAGCATGTGTAAGACGATAATCAAGATTACGGAGAGTTTCATTCGTCTGCGAGAAAGGCTGCAAATATTCAGTATTCTCAAACGCCTGCACTGTTGGGGTCAAGCCATTCCAATGCACAACAGCAATAATCATATACGTTTCAGACGGCGTATTCAGCAGACTCGTGGTAATAGGAGGTACACCAATACCCTGATTGATGACACCCTTAATAACCGCCGCGGAGACAGTTTCTACGCCAGTACCCGTATTCCTGGAATAATGTAAGCAGATGAGGTCGTCGCGCGTGGAACCTGACGGTACACCGTTACCAATGTTGATGCTTTCCTGGACACTAATCTGCACGTAGCGGCCATTCCACAACCATTCGCCGACAGGCAGGTTTACTGTGGATGCGGAAGCTAGTGTTGGTGTCCAGTTTTTCGTCAGCAGGTATTGTCCGTCGCCCATAATGCGTGCGTTCAAATGTGCAGCATCGTCAGCTGTTACGTGAGCCATGTTTTGGCGGCTCGTGATCATGTGGATAGTCATTGTAAGCTCCTTTTATTTCTTGTCCATGAAATTATCGAAAAATGTGTCAGCCTTAGCCATGAGTTTCAACCAGTCTTCCGAACAGTACCGGCATAGGACAACGTTCACGTCTGACTGGTTAGCGCGAATAAACTTCTTTTCCGACCACTTTTCTTCTGCAGCCTGCTTCGGGCCGATAATCTGTTTAATACCGCACCGGTCGCACTCGTACTGTGTTAAGCCTGTTTGGATACCCATTTTTAACCTACCTCCATAGAAAGGGTTTTCACACCCCTACTGATTTTGATGATGAGCTTGTTAATACTTGCCGACACCGTCATGCCGGTTGGCATGTCGGTAATCGAAAAACTTGAATCGAGAGGATACTCTCCGTCAGGTTCTTTCACCTGCAAAATCTGCCGATTCTTCAACTCGTCGGTGAGCTTATCCGCAGCATACTGAGCGATTTTGTCTTGTTCTGTACTGCTTGCCTCGAAAGTCATCATGTAAGATTCAACAAAATTAGAAGGCTTCGAGGTAGTAACCTGTTTACCATCCCAATATGCGTGCCCGACAGCACGGTTACGCAGCTCACCAGCACCCAAAGCGATGGCATGAGTAATAAACTTACTGTATTTCGTCGCATCATAACTAATATTCGCGCTATTGATTGTCATATCATCCGACGGGATGAAACTCAACAGGATACGAGCATTATCGTCAAATGTTAAGCGGATAATCATATGATTCTGCTTAGCGAGTTTGCGTAAACCCTGCCAGAGAGTGCAGTATCGTTCAAACTGGTAGTCGATATTCACCGGCGGAATACTGTCAAGCAGAACACTACCAGTCAGACCAGTGTCAGCAAGCACCTTAGTTAGACAGTCAGAGAGTGTGCCCTTGACTGTGTAATAGTCCTGTCCAGAGTATGGTTGCACGATACGCTTATCAAGCACGCCTTGCATGCTCGTACCATGGAAAGTAATCGTATAATAACCATTCTTATACACGCTTTCCACTCCATCCACGAAGCCGGCAATATCAGTGGAATCTTCCAAGCGAAAAGCGGACATTGTCACATCAACAATGTCCGCCTGCTCAATAATCAGTTCGAAACTATTCTCCGTATCCCCATACGCGTAGTCGAGTTGGAAATTCTCTGTCTGCGCATACGGTTCAAAACTATTCCCCTTGTAGAGTGTTACGCGTTGAACTGTGTTTCTTGCCATAATGGACCCCCTGAAATCTCGTGAACAGTAACATCAAATTCAAAACCACGTGACCAAGAAACCGTGTTCGCGCCAGTCGTAAGCTCGCCGAATACATCCATGCCAGGCTTGCGAGCTGCTTTACTAAACACGTTCGACTCTTGCCCCGTCGCATCAAACAAGCGTACAGTCCTATCCAACCCGTTAACTTTCAGGATTCCGCCAGTAGGCACAGTAACGTTCACATTGTAAACGTTACCCCCAATAGTGATACTTGGATTCGTTGCCTGCCCGTAAACAGTTAGGCTAATTGGTGCGCTGCTTAACGTTTCCACGCTCAACGATGTCGCATAATCGAACTGTTTACCGAAGTTATACGAGTAATCGTGTGGATAGTTCAACCACTCATCGTCATCCACGCTCGTGTAAGAGGTTTTGAAACTTGTTACAGTGTCACGATGCCACTTACCATCAAGCAGAACAGCAGTAATTTTTTACGATAAGTGTTCCTCGGCGGATAGCGTCAGCCTGCGTTTTTACCAAATATGCCGACTGTTGCCAATCATCCACATACAATACACCTGGAGTACCGTTCTCCACATCAACCGTATACGCCTGTTGAAGCTCATTTAGCAGATCGTAATCAGTCGTAGTCACGGTGAACGATGCTTCACGAGCCACGCGAGTTACGCCAGTAATGTTATGTGTTGACAGTGAGTAATTCCATACGCTGTCGCGAATATCATTACCCACGCCACTCGATATGATTGGACTATCCAACGAGTATTTTTTCTGCAGTGTTCCACTAAAATACGTGAACCGGTTAAACATAACAAAAACCACCTTAGAGAATGTTGTTGGCGAGCATGAGCCGTTGCAGGTCACGTTTCGTCAGGTCTGTTTCTTGTCCGCGCACAATGACCGGCAGATAGTAGGCGAGCATGTTCACAAGCTGGCCAGTCGCCTCATCACTGTTGTTCGTTAAGCCTGCAGCGTTCGATAGGGCTGTTGCCCATGGTTTAATGTTCGAGTTAGTGTATGGGACGATGGCTTCCGCACCAGCTTCACCCAACACTGCAGCGCGAGTAGCAATACCACCCTTCGCATACCAGTCCACGCCAATAGACGGCAAACTAAAATGTGCAGGGTCAAGATTGAAACTACCGCTCACCTTAAAATGAGGAAGCTTAATAGGCGGCAGCTGCAAATGCAGGTTGCGGAAGAAACCAGCAATAGCATTCAAAGCGCCACTAATCGTACTCTTTGCACCATTCATCGTGCCGCTAATCGTATTCGCAATAGCACTAAAAACGCCACTAACAATACCCGTCAAACCGTTGAAAATGCTCGTAAAAACGTTACTGATAGTAGACAAGACGCCTTGCACAACGGCAAGCACAGCATTCAAAGCGCCATTCGCAATACCTGCAAGACCGCCAAGAATACGCTGCATACCGTCAGCGGCCATCTGCCAGTTACCAGTAAAAATACCAACAAACGTGCCAACAATAGCTTCGATAACACCGACAACGGTTTGGACCACGCCTGATACGACTTGCATCGCCGAAGTTACAAGATTAGCCACCATCGTAAACGCTGTACCAAACTGAGCCACAAGGAAGCCGACTACAGCGCCCAATGCTGGTATCAGTACCGTGATAAGAGTTCCCACGATCGCACCGACAAGCACGATAACAGGCTGCAACGCCGGTAGGAACGTGCTCGTAAACACGCCTGCCACACGACTTACCGCCGCTTGAATACTATCGAAAGCTGGTGCAACTTGTGCGGCAATAATACTGTAAGCAGTATTAAACAAGTCTTGTAGAGTCTGCCATATTGGCATAAAAACGCCAGACAGTATGCCAGAAACACCCTGCACACTAGCCGTCAATGGTGCGAAAACATTACCAACAAGACCACCAAACTGTTGAAAACCACTAATAAGCGAAGTGACAACAGTAAACAGTATTTCCATGGCCGCAGTAGCAGTACTAAATACTGCAGTGCCTAAAGGTTCGAGAGCACTCTTGATACGATTCTGCAGTAGCTCCCATGTTTCAGGCCAATCCTTGGTAGCCTCCTCAGTCCCCTCAATATCACCCTTAGCGCCAAGAGCATTCTTACCAAGCTCTTCCATGTTCACGGCGCCACTCTTCAACGCTGCAACAAACTGCGGAGCGTTACGCGCACCAAAAATATCCTTAGCCGCGTCAATAGCAGCCGCATCATTACCAGCCTTAATAAAATCTTCAATCGACTTCACACTGTCGTTGAAGGTCTTTTTAACATCGCCACCGTTTTCGGCTACAGCTGTTAAAGCTTTCTTCATGCTGCCCATGACAGCGTTCGCGTCAATACCAGCCTTGTCTAACTGGCCGGCAAGGTCAGCCGTATCCTTGAAGCTAAAACCGAGGGACTGCATGGCTGGGCCAGCATTTTTAACGATGCCGGTTAACTGGTCGAATCCGATACCGGTCGCCTGGCTGACACCAAACAGGTAGTCCATGTTTTTGCCGACATCTTTACCAGAAATGCCGAAAGCGTTCATGGCTCCGGTCAACTGGTTGATATTGATGTCCTTGCCGAGGATTTCGCCTAATGCTGCGGTTTTCTTCGACACGTCAGTCAACGTGCTACCGGTTAATCCCATGCGGGTGTTGAAATCAGCGACGATACCGCCAGCCTTTTCAAAACTAATCGGCACGCTATTGCCGACTTCGGTAGCGGAAGCTGTCAAACTGTCTAATGCTTTGCCTGATGCGCCTGTGCCGACAACAATGCTATCGGTCATTCCGTCGAACTCTGAGCCGATGTCTTCCAAACCGCCAAGCACAGCGCCTGCAAGAGCAACACCCGCAGCAGTTAACGCGGCAACACCAGCACCACTAAGTACTGCTTCAGCACCTGAATACAGGCTCGTACCAACCTCGCCGCCAACGCCAGCAATACTACCGCCCAAGCCTTTAAGCTGGTCAAGCAGGCTAGAGCCAAGAGTTTCACCACCACTCTTACCGGAACTCGTGGCAGCAGTTTCCATGGCTGAACTCAGCTCTTTAGTAAGGTTGCCCTCAATACCATTCGCGGACGGCATCACCTGTACGAACGCGTTAGCAACAGTTACGCCACTTTCAGCCATGAAAAACGCCTTTCACTAGTCAGTCGAGTAGTACCAAGCCATGAAATCTTTACGAGGTATCGCCCCCTTGCCGAAATGCTTCTCACCCTTATCTGGTTTCGCCCATGGGCTCGGGAACGGTTTCGGCTTACGCACATTCGAACCTTTTTTGCTATGCGCGGACGCGTACAAGTATTCGACGGCGCGAATCTCATCAATCAGAGCGACGATGAGCCTGTTCGTGATAAGAGTGGAATCCCAGCCGGCAAAAGTCTTATGCTGCGCCTGCCAGGTATGGCTTG
>NZ_AUHH01000051.1 GCF_000423085.1 Granulicoccus phenolivorans DSM 17626 = NBRC 107789 = JCM 15570
CATGCGGACGTGGCTCAGCTGGTAGAGCATCACCTTGCCAAGGTGAGGGTCGCGGGTTCGAATCCCGTCGTCCGCTCGGAGCGTGGGGCCACCACCAAGGGGTGTTACCCCGGTTCATGGTGGGTTGGCCGAGAGGCGAGGCAACGGACTGCAAATCCGTGTACACGGGTTCAAATCCCGTACCCACCTCGGGCGGTTGGCGCAGCGGTAGCGCGCTTCCCTGACACGGAAGAGGTCGCTGGTTCGAACCCAGTACCGCCCACCAGATCAGCACCCGGTCGCAGCACAGCGACCGGGTGCTTTTCCTTTGCCCGCGCCCGGTGGGGCCACTCCGTGACAGAGCGACCTCCCCCGGACCGCCACAGATCAGGCGAGCAGGTCGTCCAGCACCCGGCCGACCAGCCCCTTGCCATTGGCGATATCCAGCACCGAGCCCGAGGTGGTCTTCCCGAAGCGGCGCGAGGCCAACAGCACGTACGCCCCGGTGTAGTCGTCCGGCTCCGGGCACCGCTGCAGCGCCGACTTGCGCGCAACCGCCGCGGCGAAGTCGTCATTGCCGACCGCATTGTCGGCCAGCCCCAGCTCGGCCGGGCCGCGCAGGTCGGTGTTCATCCCCGCCGGAGCTACCGCGTTCACCCGGATGTCCGGCGCCAACTCGTACGCCAACTGCTTCACCAGCCCGACCCCGGCATGCTTGCTGGCGATGTAGAGCGGTCCCCCACCACCGGGGTACAGCGCCGAGTTCGACAGGGTCAGAATGACCGACCCGCCGCTGGCCCGCAGCGGCTCCAGGGCGGCCTTGACCCCCAGCAGCGGCGCCTTGACGTTCAGCCGGAACATCGCATCGAACCCGTCGGAGAGTTCCTGGGCGCTCAGTTGGGCCACCCCGCGGTTGAAGTCCCACAGACCGGCATTGGCGATGAAAGAGTCCAGCTTCCCCCAGGTGCCCACCGCAGTCGCCACGAGCGCCTCGTTGTCGGCGTACGAACCGGCGTCGCCCTCGATCACCTGCACCCGGTCCGGATCGGTCTCGGCCCGCAGCGCGGCGGCCTTCTCCGGGCTGTACTCCAGGACCGCGACCCGGGCCCCCTCCTCCTGCAAAGTGTCGACCAGGGCGCGGCCCAGGCCGGACCCCCCACCGGTGAGGGCGATGATCTGTTCGGACAACCAGTTCATGAAGCATTCCTATTCTTGGCGGGGGAAACCTTCTCAGCGGGGGAAACCACGGGGGCCTGCAGCAGCAGATGCCCCGCACCGGCACCGGACAGCCGCCGCCGGATCGCCGCCGGCACCGGTACGCCGACGGTCTCACAGGCCTCGGCAACACAGGCGTCGATCACCGAGGAGCCGGCCGCGGTGACGCGCTCCTCATCGGCCGGCTGACCGGCGACCCGGGCCAGGGCACAGCCTTCGATCACGGTGAGGGCATACTCCGCCAGTTGCGCGGGCAACTGCGGATAGCGTTCGACGACCGCGGGGTCGAGTCCGTCGAAGTACTCCTGGACCACCTGCGCCTTGGTGCGTACGCGCAACTCGCGGATCGCGCCGGCGGTCGCGGATTCGGCCATGCTGGTATCCAACATCAACTGGACGTTGAATCGCCAGAGTCCGAACCGGGCCGGATTGTCCACGATCCCCGACAGCGCCGCGAGCACCGGATTCGGATTCCCCGTGGTGGCGATGCCGGCGTACGACGACGTCGCGGACTCGTAGGCGTCCTGGATCATCCCGGTGAACAGGGAGTCCTTATCCTTGAAGTGCCAGTAGAGCGAGCCCGGGTGGACGCCGGCGGCCTTCTGGATCATGGCCATGGTGGTGCCGCCATACCCATGTTCGCGGGCGACCGTCCGGGCGGCTTCGAGAATTCGCTGTCTGGTGTCACCCCGGTTTCCCGCCATGGGTTCCCCTCCGCTCGTCATTGTGCTGGGATCAGCCTAGGACTTGTCACCCTACGCCGCACTTGAACACTTGCTCAAGAAGTCGTGGTGGGTTATCTTTGACGCATCTTGAGCGCCTGCTCAAGTACGGGCGGCAGGTCCGATGCACGCCCAGCCACACGACAAGGGAGTCTCTGTGACCGACATCAATGATCTCGTCGATCTCGACAAGGGCAGCCTCAAGGGCCACATGTTCACCGACGAAGACATCTACCAACAGGAGCTGGACAAGGTTTGGCGGCGCGCCTGGTGCTTCCTCGCCCACGACTCGATGATCCCGAAGAAGGGTGACTTCCTCCAGAACTTCATCGGTGAGGACCCGGTGCTGATCGTCCGCCAGAAGGACGGCTCGGTGAAGGCCTTCCTGAACCAGTGCCGTCACCGTGGTATGCGCATCTGCCGCGTCGACCAGGGTGCGGCCAAGGCGTTCACCTGTTCCTTCCACGGCTGGTCCTACGGTCTGGACGGCAGCCTGATCCAGGTCCCCCGGGAGGGCGACGCCTACCCCGACGACTTCGACAAGGCGAACTACCCCGCCCGCCCGATCCCCCGCCTGACCAACTACAAGGGTTTCTGGTTCGGCACCTGGGACGAGGAAGCCCCGGAGTTCGAGGAGTACCTCGGCAGCGCCAAGTACTACCTCGACGGCTACATCGACCGCTGGGACGGCGGCATGGAGCCGATCGCCTTCCACAAGTGGACCCTGCCGAACAACTGGAAGTTCATGGCCGAGCAGCCCACCTCGGACATGCAGCATTCCGAGATCACCCACGTCTCGGCCGGCCAGGTGCTCAACAAGGGCTCCGATGCCGCCGACCGCACCCTGCGCGGTGACAACCCAACCGGTCGTCAGTTCTTCTCCGACTACGGCCACGGCGGTGCCTGGTACGGCGAGAAGGGCTCCGAGGTCCCCAACACCGGTCAGGCCATGCAGAAGTGGGAGGCCCAGCCGGAGATCGCCGAGCAGATCGCCAAGCGCCTCGGTGACAACCGGGAGATCCGCGGCCACCTGAACATCTGGCCGACCTTCATGGTGCTGGGCAACTACACCATTCGGGTGACCCACCCGCGCGGCCCGGGCCATCAGGAGATCTGGGCCTGGACCTTCGTCCCGAAGGACGCCGACGATGCCACCAAGGACTCGATCCGCCGCGACGTGATGCGTACCTTCACCCCCGGCGGCATGTTCGAGGGCGACGACGCGCTGAACTGGGAGGAGATGCAGGAGGTGCTGCACGGCCGCATCGCCCGCGATTCCGGCTTCACCTACCAGATGACCGGTGCCCCTATCCAGTGGGACGAAGGCCCCTACCCCGGCGGGTCCACCAAGCACGTGTTCTCCGACAACGCGGCGATCAACATGTACAGCAACTACGTGGACATGATGAATGCCGAGAACTGGGACGAACTGAAGCAGCTTCGCGAGAAGCACCGCATGGGAAAGTCCAACTGAGGCCGGCCGGGAACCAGGAGCAACTGACATGACTGACAACGTGACCAACCTGCTCGCGGCCGTCGACCCCGCCGACGAGCGCGCCATCACCCGCTTCCTGTTCGAAGAGGTCCAGGTCCTCGACGACTGGCAGTTCGCCAAGTGGCTGGACTTCTTCCACGACGACACCATGTACTGGGCACCGACCCAGACCGACCGCTACCCGCGCGAGCGCGCCAAGCGCATCTCGGCGTTCGGTACCTCGGTGTACTTCGAGGAGAACAAGGTTCAGCTCAAGCAACGCGTGGACCGCCTGCTGACCGATCAGGCCTGGGGCGAGGCACCCCCGTCGCGGGCCCGCCACCTGGTCTCCAATGTCCGGGTCAGCGCCGGCGAGGCGGAGGGCGAATTCGCGGTCAAGTCGAACTTCCTCGCGTATCGTTCGATGGGCCAGCGATCCCAGGACATGATCACCGGTGAGCGTTCGGACAAGATCGTCCGGGCCCCGGAGTCGGAGTGGGGCTACCTGATCAAGGAACGCCGCATTCTGTTCGACATGGCCGGCCTGCTGATCAAGAACCTGACCATCTTCTACTGATCCCCGCGAAAGGAATTCACATGGCTGAACCGATCAAGGTTGGTGCCGCGGGCGACATCGAGGACGAAGAGGCGCTCATCGTCCCGGCCGACACCGCCGGTTGGGATGACGACATCGCCGTCTTCTTCTCCGACGGCAAGTACTACGCCCTCAACGACACCTGCTCGCACGAGGACGCCTCCCTGGGCGACGGCTGGATCGAAGGCGACGAGGTCGAGTGCCCGATCCACTCGGCGAAGTTCTCGCTGTGCACCGGTGCAGCCCTGTGTCTTCCGGCGAGCCACCCGGTGCGTACGCACAAGGTCGAGATCCGCAACGACGAGATCTGGCTGTACGTCGGGGTGCCCGCGGACGGGCAGGAGGGCTGATGTCCATTCCGGAAAACCTGGTCATCGTGGGCGGCGGTCTCGCCGGCTTCTCAATGGCCCAGGAACTGCGCAAGCGCGGCTTCGGCGGCGCCATCACGATCGTCGATCCCGAGGGCCTGCCCTACGACCGGCCCCCGCTGAGCAAGGAGTACCTCGACGGCCGCCAGCCGGCCGACAAGTTGCCCTTCTCCGACGAATCGTGGTTCACCGAGAACAACGTAACCCTGGTCACCGACACCGTCACCGCGATCGACCCCGATACGTTGGAGGTGAGCCTCGCCTCGGGCACCACCCTGCCGGCCGACGAGGTGGTGCTGGCCACCGGTGGGCACGCCCGCTCGTTGCCCATCCCCGGCGGCGATCTGCCCGGGTTGCGGTACCTGCGGACCAAGGCCGACGCGGATGCCCTGCGTGAGGTCCTGGTGCCGGGCAAGCACCTGGCGATCATCGGGGCCGGTCTGATCGGCGCCGAGGTGGCCTCCACCGCGGTCCATGCCGGGGCCGAGGTCACCCTGATCGATCCGGTGCCGATCCCGGGCGTGGCCGGCATGGGTGAGACCATCGCGCTGCACCTGCACAAGTTGCACGAGGCGCATGGCGTACACACCCTGGTGGCCCAGACCACGGCCTTCGCCGAGCGGGACGGCAAGTTCGTCGTCGAGGTCGACGGTGGCCCGGACGAGGGCGGCACCGAGGTGGTTGCCGACGCGGTCCTGGTCGCGATCGGCATCATCCCCGACATCCACCTGGCCCGGGACATGGGCCTGGACATGGATCGGGGCGTGCTGGTCGACGAGAGTCAGCGCACGTCGCATCCGAAGGTGTACGCCATCGGCGACATCGCCCGGTTGCGGCACGCCGACGGCACGCTCGGCGTCCGACACGAGCACTGGGAATCGGCCACCCACTCCGGGCAGACCGCAGCCGCGGCGCTGCTCGGGCAGGACCTGCCGGTGCACCCGGCGCCCTGGATGTGGACCGATCGGTACGGGCTCCACGTCGAGGCGGTGGGCACCATGCGCGAGGAGGGTGAACTCGTCGTGCGGTACCGGGACGGCGTACCCGCGATCGCGGTGATGCTGGCCGGTGACGGTCACGTCCTCGGGGCGGCGGCCATCGACGGCGGCAATGCGATTCGGGCCATCCGGCGGATGATCGACCGGGGCATCATCCCCGATCGGGAGAAGCTGGCTGATCCCACCGTCGATCTCAAGAAGCTGGCTCGCTGAGCCGGCGCAGCTCACCGCACCGGGAGCGATCCGCACGGATCGCTCCCGGTGTGGCGTTTCACCCGAACGGTCCTGCTCACCCCGGCAGTCCTTTCGCAGGCCCTCTCACCCCAGCAAGCCCTGCAGTTCCCGGAATCCGGCCACGGCGGCACAGCCACAGGCGGCGGGCTGCGGGAAGGGGACGTGCAGATCCCGGGGCCGGGCCTCGCCGTGAATCCGTAGCGTGATCCCGCTGGCGTCCGCACCCAACGGACACACCTGGTCATGGTCGGCCAGCGTGATCCGCTGGGCGGCGAGCGCACGGAGGGTGAGGGCATGTCCGGTCGCAAGGTGAGCGATCCACATCGATTCCCAACCGACCAAGGGATCGAACCCGGCGCCGGTATAGTCGGCCACGTCCAGTTCGGCCCATCGCTCGAGCCCAGCGCCGTCCCGGACCTCGATACTCACCTGATCGGGCACGAACCGGACCACCGGGTCCCCCACCGAGACACCCAGGTGACGCAGCACCGCCGGATGGCTGGGCACCTCTACCGGGTGGGCGATCCCGGCCATCCGGACCCGAGCCCGCACCCGGTCCGGCTGGGGCACCGCGGTGACATCGGTGGCAACCAGTTCCACCCGGGGACAGAGTTCCCCACCCAGCAGGCCGTCGGCGGCGCCACCGAAGCAGGCGTACGGATCGAACAGCACCGCCCCGGCCCGGTCGACCACGTGAGCGCCGGCCAACCTTCTGGTCCCGGGCGTGCCCACTTCGACATGGGACGAGGTCATCAGCACCGTGCGGGCACGAATGGCGAGGTCGGACATCAAGCCTCCTGATTGCTTAGGTAAGGCTTACCTTACCTGCAATCGCCCCGGTGTCCACTCCTTTCGGGGTCCGGCCTGCTGTTTCCCGGCGGGTCTGCCGTTCGAGCAACAGTTCCCGCAGTTGCGCCAGGCGATCATGGGTGGGCGACCCGGGCCGCGCGGTGTAGATGAACAGGGTCTGGTCCTCCTCGCCGGCCACGTCGAGTGCCTCGTAGTCGACGGTCAGGTCCCCCACCACCGGATGGTGCAGATTCTTGATTCCGGCCGTACGCTCGACCACCCGCTGCTCGGCCCACCAGGTCCGGAACTCCGGCGAGTTGACCGCGAGGTCGCCGACCAGTTCCTTGAGCAACGGGTCGTCGGGATGCCGTCCGGCGTCCATCCGCAGCGTGCCGACCATGCCGCTCACCACGCTCTCCCAGTCCCGGTAACGTGACCGCGCCTCCGGGTCCAGCAGGGCCCAGCGGACCAGTTGGCGCTGCCGGACCGGTTCGGCCAGAAAGTCGTGCAGCACCTCCGCACCGAGCGGATTCATCGCCAGCACCTCGGTCCGCCGCCCCCGGACGAACGCGGGCAGGTCGACGGCATCGAGGAGTTGGTACAGCGAGGGCCGGACGCGCTGCACGGCCGCGGCCGAGCGCTGCCCCCGCACGTCCCCGGCCGCCGCCCGGGCCAGCGAGAACAGATGCTGCCGGGCGCTGGGATCCAGTTGCAGCGCCTCGGCCAGCCCGGCCAGCACCCCGTCGGACGGCGAGCGGTGCCGCCCCTGCTCCAGCCGGGTGTAGTAGTCGGTGCTCAGGCCCGCCAGCCGGGCGACTTCCTCGCGGCGCAGCCCCGGTACCCGCCGCGGCCGGGCATCGCCCAGAGCAATCAGGTCCGGGGCCACCATCGCCCGCCGGGCCCGGAGGAACTCGCCGAGCTCGTTCGGCGGCATCATGCCTCCTTGTACACCTTGTGGAAGGCGGCCTGGGCGAGCGGCTTGATCACCATCAGGTCGATGTTCACGTGATGCGGGCGGGTGAGCGTCCAGACGATCGCATCGGCGATGTCCTCGGCCACCAGCGGGTTCGGCACCCCCTCGTACACCGCGTCGGCCTTGGCCTGATCGTTGCCGAGTCGACGCAGCGAAAACTCCTCGGTCTGCACCATGCCCGGGGCGATCTCGATCACCCGGACCGGCTGCCCGTTGAGTTCCAGCCGCAGGGTCTCCCCGATGATCCGCTCGGCATTCTTGGCGGCGGTGTAGCCGCCGCCGCCCTCGTACGCCCCGTGCGCGGCCACCGAGGTGAGCAGCAGGACGTCGGCCCGGCCGGTCGGGATCATCTGCGGCAGCATCGCCTTGGTCAGGCGCACCGTGCCGAGCACGTTGGTCTCATACATCCAGCGGTAGTTGTCCAGGTCGGCCGCGTCGACCCGGTCCACACCCCGGGCACCGCCGGCATTGTTGACCAGGGCATGGGTGGGCCCGGCGGCCTCGACGATCCGGGCCACGTCCTCATCGGAGGTGATGTCGGCGGCCACGTAGTCGCAGCCGGTCTCGGCGGCCAGCTTCGCCAGCCGATCCTCGCGGCGGGCCACGGCCAGCACCGACCAGCCCTCGGCGAGCAGCCGGCGTACGGTCGCGTCGCCGATGCCGGTGCTGGCGCCGGTCACCACGGCACGCAGCTTGCCGGTGGTCTCATTGCTGACGGGAGTCTGTGCGTTGTCTGTCATGGGTCCAGTCTGGCAACCGATCGACACCCTGCCCAGTCCTGGGCAGAGCCCTGTCCTGCCTGGGTATGGCATACCCAGGCAGGACTGGGTACGGCTCGGTTCGGTTCGGGCGCCCGCCGGAATGATTCGATGGACCGGACGTGATTGCATAGCACCGAGTCATCGGTCCAGTCACCGCAGCCTGCCCATCACCGTTCAAGGAGCCCCATGACGACTCCGACCCGCACCCGGGAACCGCTGTTCGAGCGCCCCGGCGTACGCCCGGTCACCCCCCGCGACTACCTCCGGGACATGAACCTGTCCTCGCTGAGCAACGCGATCGTGGCCCTGATCTTCTCCGCCTCCGGCCCGGTGGCGGTGATCCTGACCGTCGGCCAGGGCGGCGGGTTGACCGCCTCCCAACTCGCCTCGTGGCTGTTCGGCATCTTCGTGGTCGCCGGGATCATCACCGTGGTGGCCACGGTGATCTATCGCCGACCGTTGGCCTTCGCCTGGACGATTCCGGGCACCGTGCTGCTGGGGCCGGTGCTGGCGTCGGGGCGCTACACCTGGGCCGAGGTGGTCGGCACGTTCTATGCCACCGGCATCCTGATCCTGATCCTCAGCCTGACCGGCATGGTCCGCAAGGTGATGGACCTGATCCCGATGCCGATCGTGATGGCGATGGTCGCCGGGGTCTTCCTGAAGTTCGGCACCGACCTGGTCCAGTCGGTCCGCACCGATGCCGTGCTGGCCGGTGGCATGGTGCTGGTCTTCCTGCTGCTGACCCGGATCACCCGGCTCGGCAAATACCTTCCCCCGGTGATCGGCGCGCTGCTGGTCGGCGCGGCGATCATTGCCGCAACCGGAAAGTTCGACCAGCAGTCGATCCAACTCGACTCGTTCTTCGCCCGGCCCGAGTTCACCGTCCCGCAGTGGTCGCTGCCGGCCATGATCGAACTGGTCATCCCGATGACCATCACCGTGCTGGTGGTGCAGAACGGCCAGGGGACGGCCATTCTCCGGAAGGGCGAGTTCGAGCCGCCGGTCAACACCGCCGCGATGCTGAGCGGTCTGGGCACCCTGGCCGCGGCCACCGTCGGGGCCCATCCGTCCTGCCTGACCGGGGCGACCAACGCGATCCTGATCAGTTCCGGACGCAAGGAGCGCCAGTACACCGCCGCGATCACCCTCGGCTTCTTCATGCTCGCCTTCGGCATCCTCGCCCCCACCTTCACCCAACTGATGCTGGCCGCCCCGCAGACCTACCTGCTGGCCCTGGGTGGGATGGCGATGCTGCCCAGCCTGCTGTCGGCGTTCACCACCTCGTTCCGGGGCAAATACGTGTGGGGTGCCCTGCTGACCTTCGTGGTGACCGTGTCCGGGGTCAGTTTCTTCGGCATCAGCTCCGCGTTCTGGGGCCTGGTCGTGGGCTACCTCTGCTCGCGAATCATGGAGCCGGCCGACTATCACCACCATCATCACAAGGTCGACGCGGAGTGATGCCGCCCACGGGCCTGCTGCTGTACGACGCCGACTGCGGCATCTGCACCCGGGCCGCCGGTCTGCTGCAGCGGCTCCGGCTCGCCTATCAGGTCCACCCGCTGCAGTCGGTGGATCTCCCGGCGAACGGGATCGACCCCGCGCGCGCCGATCGGGAGATTCCTGCGGTCGCCCCAGATCGGCGCGTCAGCTATGGGGTCGCGGCGATTGCCGCGGCCCTGGGCAGTTCCGCGAGCGCGCCGGTACGCCTGGCCGGCGCGGCCCTGGGGGCGCCGCTGATCGCTCCCGTGGCCCGGCTGGGCTACCGTCTGGTGGCCGACAATCGCCATCGTTTTCCGGGTTCCAGCTGTGCCGTACCGCCGCCCGATGCGCGCTGATCGGGCCCACCCGGCCTCTTCCCCGGGGCGGGGCGAGAGCCTAGAATCACCCCATGAAGGTGCACGACATCCTCCGGGTCAAGGGTGACCGCGTAGTCACCGTCCGATCTGATGAGTCCGTCCGCAGCTTGGTGGAGCTGCTGGTGAGCCAGCGCATCGGCGCCGCCGTCGTGGTCGATGACAACCGGGTCGTCGGCATCGTCAGCGAGCGGGACATCGTGGTGGCACTGGCCGGCCAGGGCCCGAACATCGGCGAGGTGAGCGTGCGGACATTGATGACCGCCGACCCCGAGACCTGCCTGCTCGAAGATGACACGGTCAGCCTGGCCGGCCGGATGACCGAATTGCGAATCCGTCACCTCCCCGTCCTCAAGGGGGATCGGTTGGTCGGCATCGTCAGCATCGGTGACGTCGTCAAGTCTCGGATCGACCAGCTCACCGACGAACGCGACCAACTGGTCAGCTACGTCCAGCAGTAGTCCCCCACCCCGCACCGGGTTCCGCACCCGGCAACCCGGCCGATCAGCGCAGTTCGACGTCCGGGCGATTTTCCGGTGCCCGGCGGAAGACACAGTACGGCGAACCGTCGGCGCCGATCTGCCAGGAGTCCAGCCGCCAACCGGCCGACTCGATCATGATGAGTTGTTCCTGCCACTGGTCCTGGTGCCAAGTCTGCATCATCTTCACATAGCCCGTCATCGCCAGCCGGGCCACGAACAGGGGCGCCTGCTTGTCGAATTCGTCCAACGCCGACGTCCGCAGTGCTTCGGTGTGCTTGCTCGCCATGAAGCCGATCCTAACCGACCCTCGGGGCCAGCAACCCTGCAAAATACGGGGCCCAAAGGGCTTGAAATCCCACTATATGAGATATAATCTCACATAGTGGTTGGTTAACTTGAGGTTTCCTTTTCGGAACGGTTGAGTATGCGCCGGGGTTCGTCCGCGACGCCCGATCCGCACCGGTTCGGGCCGCCACGGCAGGCGAACCAGCTGCGCGCGGGCCGGGAATCCGGCGCCGCCTTCTCGTGAAGAGAGTTGAGTATGACTGCACCCGCATTGGTCCTGTTGGCTCACGGCAGCACCGACCCCCGAGTGGTCGATGTTGCCCATCAGTTACGTGTAGCCATGCAGTCGATGCGATCAGAGGTCCCGACCTATTCCGCCTTCCTCGACCACTGCCCGCCGTCGGGGCCGCAGGTGGTCAGCCGGATCGCCCGGACCCACACCACCGAGGTCGTTTTCGTTCCGCTGAACCTGTCCAATGCCTTCGGTGCCGACGACACCATGCAGACCATCCTGGACAGGGTCCGCAACTCTCATCCGGAGCTGAAGTACCACGCCGCCGCCCCGATCGGCCCCTCGCCGCAGCTGCTGCCGCTGGTCGACCGCCGACTGCGCGCCGCACTCTCGCGGACCCGCGCCACCGAGCTGGACGGCCTGGTCCTCGCGGTCGAGGGCACCCACGATCAGCGCAGCCTGTCGCTGATCGCCCGCCGGACCCGGCAGTGGTCGGTGCACCACAAACTGCCGGTGGTCACCGCCTTCGCGACCGAACCCGATCAGGGCGCCGGTGCCGCGGTGCGTACGCTGCGCAGCCAGGGACGCCGGCACATCGCGGTCGGCTCGCTGTTCCTGACCCCCGACGAGGCGTACCAGCACGAGCGCGCCCAGGCCCTGGCCGCCGGCGCGATCGCGGTCGGCGCTCCCCTGGGCTGTGAGCCCGAAGTGGTCGACCTGGTCCACGCCCGCTACTGCGTCGGCGCGATGGATCTGCTCGACTTCGGTTTCGTCGAGCAGGCCGTCGCCGAAGGGCTGGACGAAGCTGTCTGAGGCCTGCCCTCCGGGCAGAGGCCGTCTGAGGCCTGCCCGGGCGAGGCGTCGGGTCACGACGCCTCGACCTGGGCCCGCTCGTCGGCGACATCGAAATCGGCGGCGGGCCAGCCCAGCTCCAGGGATCGCAGTTCCTCCAGCAGCAGCCGGGCGACCGCCCAGTTGCGGTACCACTTCTTGTCGGCCGGGATGGCGTACCACGGGGCGACATCGGTGTTGCACCGGGTCAGGGCCGCCAGGTACGCCGCCTGGTAGTCGTCCCAGCGCAGCCGGGTGTCGACGTCCCCGGGGTTGTACTTCCAGTGCTTCTCCGGGTTGTCCAGCCGCTCCAGCAGGCGCTTCTTCTGCTCCGCGCGGGAGACGTTGAGGAAACACTTGATGATCCGGGTGCCGGCGGCCGCCACCTTCGCCTCGAACGCGTTGATCTCGTCGTAGCGCGCCTGCCAGACCTCCTCCGGCACCAGGTTCTCCACCCGGCTGATCAGCACGTCCTCGTACTGGGAGCGATCGAAGATGCCGATCATGCCCGGAGTCGGCAGGGCCTGTTCGATCCGCCACAGGAAATGGTGCGCCAGCTCCTCCGGGGTGGGCGCCTTGAACGCGCGCAGCTGGATCCCCTGCGGGTCGACCAGGCCGACCGCCTTGCGGATCACCCCGCCCTTGCCGGAGGTGTCCAGCCCCTGCAGGATCAGCAGAATGCTCGGGGCCTGCTCCGGGGTGCTGCGACCGGCCGCGTACAGGCGTTCCTGCAGGTCGGAAAGTTCCTCGGCGAGTTCGGCGGTGTGATCGTCGGCATCCCCCTTGCCGTCACCGGGGAAGTCGGGATCGGCGTCCGGATCCAGCTCGGCCAGGTCGGTCAGCTCCGGCGATACCCGCAGCGTGTCCCGCAACGACAACGTGTCCTGCTTCTGCTTACCCATTGCGTCAGTCTGGCAGGCTCCGGGCGCCGCGACGGGCGGTCGGCAATTTTGAGCAGCCCGGCGTACTTGCCGCACGGAGTAGGCTGGCGGGGTGAGTGAGCAGACATCGTCCCCGTCCCCCGCCCGCCCGGCGAAGGTCATCAAGTCCGAACAGGAATGGAAGATCCAGCTGACGCCGATGGAGTTCCGGGTGCTGCGCCAGGCCGCGACGGAGCCGCCGCACGTGGGCGAGTACACCGACACCACCACCGAGGGCGTCTACTCCTGCAAGGCCTGCGGTGCCGAGTTGTTCCGCTCGACGGAGAAGTTCGAATCCCACTGCGGCTGGCCCAGCTTCTTTGCGCCGCTGGCCAAGGACACCGTGGTGTACCACACCGACCATCTGCTGGGTTATCCGCGCACCGAGGTACGCTGCGCCACCTGCGACTCGCACCTGGGCCACGTGTTCTCCGGCGAGGGCTATGACACCCCGACCGACCTGCGGTACTGCATCAACTCGATCGCGATGACCCTGACCCCCGCGCCCGAGGCCTGAGCCCCGACCGCGCCGGCTCGGGGCTCACAGCGTCGCGATGAGCTTCCCGCGGGTGTGTCCCTCCTCCAGCATCCGATGCGCCCGGGCCACCTCACTCAGCGGCAGCACCTCGGCGATCTCGAGGTCCAGCGCACCGGAGGTCACATCGCGGGCCAGTTCGTCCATTACCGCCGGCATCGGGTGCAGACCGGGAATGGACGCCTCGATCCCCCGCTTGGTCGCCGGGGTCAGGTCGGCGAGGCTGGGCAGGACGACGATCCGGCCGCCGGGCCGCAGGTGATCCAGGCTGGGCTCGAAGGTCCCGAAGTAGACGGTGTCCAGCACCACATCCACCTGCGGCACCAAGGTCTGCCAGTCCTGGGTCCGGTAGTCGATCGGGTGGTGGACGCCGAGTTCGCGCAGCCGGTCCTGGTTCCGGGTCGACGCGGTGGCCCAGACCTCGGCCCCGGCCCGGACACACAGTTGAACCAGGAATTGCCCGACGCCACCGCTGCCACCGTGGATCAGCACCTTCTCCCCCGCCTGCACCCGCGCCCGCTCGTGCACCGAGGTCCACGCGGTGAAGCCCGCGATCGGCAGCCCGGCCAGTTTGACCGGGTCGCCGCCAGCGGGAATGCGGGTGGTCATGTCGGCCGGCGTACAGACGTATTCGGCGTAGGAGCCGTCGGTCACGTCGTTGCAGAAGGCCATGACCTCCTCGCCTACCTCCCAGCCGGTGACCCCGGGGCCCAGGGCGCTGATCGTGCCACTGCATTCGCGACCCAGGGCGATCGGGAAGTCCCCGGCGGTGAGGTGGGCCATCGACTTGGAGGAACCGTCGCGCTGCTTGTAATCCAACGGATTCAGCCCGGTCGCGATCACCTTCACCTGCAGCTGGCCCGACCGCGGTTGCGGGACTGCTCGGTCGGTGACTTCATGCAGTTCCTCCGGCCCACCGAAACGATCGATCACCACAGCACGCATTTCCCAGTCCTCCCGTCGCACGAATCCCCAGCCAGCGGCCCGCCGGGTGGGGTGGCCGGCTGATCCGGCCGGCCGGTCCATCCTGTCAGGCAGTCAGTGACCGGTCGCCGCGCCCTGCCACAGGGTCAGGATCTCGGCGAGCTCGCGCCGGCGTCCGGAGTAGAACGGCGTCTCGATCCGGACGTGGCGCCGGGTCTCCGAGGCGCGCAGCGTACGCATCAGATCCAGGATGCGGCCCATCTCGTCGGCCTCGAAGGCGAGGATCCACTCGTAGTCGCCCAGGGCGAACGCCGGCATCGTGTTCGCCCGCACGTCGGGGTACCCGCGGGCCAGCATCCCGTGCTCGGCCAGCAGGGCGCGCCGCTCGGGATCGGGCAGCAGGTACCACTCGTGGGAGCGAACGAAGGGGTAGACGCACAGATGGTCGCGGACCTGCTCGTCGGCCATGAAGGCGGGCACGTGCGACTTGTTGAACTCCGCCGGTCGGTGCGCCGCCAGCTGCGACCACACCGGCACCAGGGTCTGCCCCAGTTCGGTGGCCCGGAAGGCGTGGTAGGCCGCCTGCAGGGTCTCGTACGCCGGGGCGTGCCACCAGATCATCAGGTCGGCATCGGCGCGCAGCCCGGCGACGTCATAGAACCCGCGTACCACCAGGTCCTTGCCCTCCCCCGCCGCGGCGATCGCATCGAGGGCCGGCTGGGCCAGCGCCGGATCGACGATCTCGGTGCGACAGAAGACCGACCACATGGTGTAGCGGGTCATCTCGTTGATCTCGCGTGCGCTCAGCTTCCTCGGCTCGCCATCGGCCTGCGGGGTCGTGGTGGGTTGGCTGGCGGTCTGCTCACTCATGGGCGTCCTTCCCGGGCTTCGGCCCGCAAAGCCGGGCCTTCGGTGTGTACCAATTCGACGATACGGCCGAGCACATCGGGGTCGGCCGTCGGCGGCACCCCGTGGCCCAGATTGAAGATGTGGGCCGGGGCCGCGGCCCCGGAGCGGATCACCGCACGGACCCGCTCGGCCAGCACCGGCCAGGGCGCCCCCAACAGCGCCGGGTCCAGGTTCCCCTGCAGCACGTACGCCCCACCGAGCCGGCGATTCGCCTCGGCCAGCGGGATCCGCCAATCGACGCCGACGACATCGGCCCCGGCCTGACCCATGGCCAGCAGGAGTTCACCGGTGCCGACCCCGAAGTGAATGCGCGGAACGTCCAACTCGCCGAGGGCGGCCAGCACCGCGGCCGAGTGCGGCTGGACGAATTCCTGGTAGTCGGCCAGCGGCAGGCTGCCGGCCCAGGAGTCGAACAGCTGGACCGCACGGGCGCCGGCGTGCACCTGGGCACTCAGGAAGGTGGTGGAGATCTGCGCCAGTCGCTCGCACAGCCGGTGCCACAGCTGCGGGTCGCCGACCATCAGGGACTTGGTCCGGGCGTAGTCCTTGGAGGGCCCGCCCTCGATCAGGTAGCTGGCCAGGGTGAACGGGGCGCCGGCGAAGCCGATCAGCGGTTTGTCGTCGGCGTACCCGGCCAACTCGGCGACGACCAGCCCGGCGGCCTCGGCGATGTCGGCGAAGTCGTCCTCGGTCACCGACCGCAACCGGTCCACCCCCGCGGCGTCGCGGATCGGTTCGGCGATGACCGGGCCGCGCCCGGCCACGATGTCGACCGCCACCCCGGCCGGCTGCAGCGGCACCATGATGTCGGAGAAGAAGATGGCCGCGTCCACGTCATGGCGACGCACCGGCTGCATGGTGATCTCGCAGACCAGCGCGGGGTCGTGACAGGACTCCAGCATCGAGGTGCCGGCGCGTACCTCGCGGTACTCCGGCAGGGAGCGGCCCGCCTGGCGCATGAACCACACCGGGACCCGGTCGTCGTGCTGCTGCCGGGTCGCAGCGTTGAGGAAGGCAGAAGCGGACATGTCTGCGATCCTCCCACACCCCCACCAAATCCCGGGCGCGGTCCGCGAGAACCGTTCCCGGCCCCGGCGCGTCGACTCGTTCGGCGCGCCGAGATTACTTACCCTTTTTGGGTGGGTATTTCTCGACCGAGCCCGACCGGTTCCTCGGTGTACCAGCAGGCAGAGCGGCTGATGCTGGCCCATCCGTGGCGTCCCGAGATCGAGGTGGATCAGATCCCGGCTCCGGCCCGGATCGCACCGTACTCGTGCGCCGTCGCCGCCGACGTGCTCATCGAGGACGCCGAAATGGGTAACGGTCGGCTGGTGCTGTTGCACGACCCCGCCGGGAACGACGCCTGGGCGGGCACCTATCGCCTGGTCAGTTTCGTCCACGCCGACGTGGACATCGAAATGGTGACCGATCCGCTGCTGCCGGAGGTCGGCTGGTCCTGGATGCTGGATGCGCTGCGCGACCACGAGGCCGCCCACACCGCCGCGAGCGGCACGGTCACCTCGGTGGCCAGTCGCGGCTTCGGCGCCCTGGCCGAGGACCCGACGCGGGCCGAAGTGGAGATCCGTTCCTCCTGGACCCCGCTGATCCACGCCCCCGGGGACCTGACCGCCCACCTGAACGCCTGGGGCGACCTGCTCTGTCAGGTCGCCGGGCTGCCCCCGCTGCCCCAGGGCGTCACGCCGCTGCTGCCGCGGGCCCGCTAGCCCCCGCGACCGGGTCCGCGGTCCTGCCGCGGGAACCGGCTGGCTCGGTCTACTCTGGTCCGGTGAGCGCACACGACCCGAGCGAGGGTACCTCCGCCGAGGTCGAGCTGCCCGTCCTGGCCGAACCGGCCGACGGCGTCCCCCCGGTGGTCGCGACCGCCGATGCGCTGGCCGACTCCATCGAGGCCCTCGCGGCGGGCTCGGGGCCGGTGGCCATCGACGCCGAACGGGCCCAGGGATTCCGCTACTCCGCGCGGGCCTATCTGATCCAGCTGCGCCGCGCCGGAGCCGGGACGCACCTGATCGATCCCGATGCCCTGGCGCCCGAACCCAAGGACGTCGACGACCCCGCGCTGGCCGATCTGGCCCCGCTGGGCTCGGCCATCCAGGACGCGCAGTGGATCATCCATGCCGCCACCCAGGACACGCCCTGCCTGGCCGAGGTGGGCCTGGTGCCCACCAGCCTGTTCGACACCGAGCTGGCCGGGCGCCTGCTCGGGTATCCGAAGGTCGGCCTGGGGGCGTTGATCGAACGGTTCTTCGGGGTACGCCTGCTGAAGGAACACTCGGCCGCGGACTGGTCCTCCCGGCCGCTGCCGCACGACTGGCTCAACTACGCCAGCCTCGACGTGGAACTGCTGGTCGAGCTGCGGGACCGGCTGGCCGAGGAACTCACCGGCGCCAGCAAGGACGAATGGGCCCGGCAGGAGTTCGCCCATCTGGCCGCCCTGGCCGCCCGCCCGCCCCAGGTACGCCAGGATCCGTGGCGACGCACCTCCGGCATCCACTCGGTCCGCACCGGGGTCGGCCTGGCCATCGTCCGGGAACTGTGGCAGACCCGTGACGAGATCGCCCGCCGGCTGGACCGGGCGCCGGGCCGGGTGCTGCAGGATGTGGCGATCACCGAGCTCGCCGGGAAGCCGAAGCCGGGGCGTACCGAACTGCGCGACGTGGCCGGCTTTCACCGCCGGACCGCGAAACGCTACGAGACCGAATGGCTGGACGCGCTTGAGCGGGCCCAACGGCTGCCCCGCGCCGAGCTGCCGCCGGTCCACCTGCCGCCGGACGGCCCGCCGCCACCGCGCAGTTGGGAGAGCAAGGATCCCGCCGCCTACGCCCGGTTCGTACCGATGCGGGCGACGATGGGCGAACTGGCCACCGAACTGCAGTTGCCGCCGGAGAACCTGCTGACCCCGGACTACTGGCGGCGCCTGGCCTGGCAGCCGCCGGAGGCCACCGAGCCGGCCGTGGACGATTTTCTGGCCGCCCTGGGAGCACGGCCGTGGCAGCGCGAGATCGTCGTCGGCCCGCTGACCCGGATCATTGCCGAGCAGGGTGGCCCGAGCGGAGGTTGATCCGGTGGACCTGGTGATCGCGCGCAATCCTGATCCGGACTCCCGGCTGCCGTACCTGATGCGGCTTCCGCTGGCCGAGGGGTTGGTGTTCCGGACCTCCGACACCTGGCCGCGAACCAAGGCCCTGTTCTGCTATCCGGTCCCCGTCGAGGAGTGGCCGGCCGAGCCCGAGGTCGTCGAGCAGGTGCCCCTGCGCTCCTGTGTCCGACGCGGCGCCGCCATCGACCTCATCCTCGAGCGGGGGCGGGAGAACCGGTCCCAGATCGTCTACACCCGGGCCCGGGGGCGCGATGCGGTGTTCTGGCAGTCACCGCGGACCCGCAAGCAGGCCCGGCCGAACGTGCGTACCCCCACCGCCCGGGCAGCCGGAATCGCCGACCTGGCGATCGTGGTCGATGCCCACGAGAAGTACCGCTACAAGTTCCCCGGACAGCAGGTGAGCACCAGCATCGCGGCGCTGCGGTGCGGCGACTACGGCGTCTTCCACGGGGAAGCGCTGGTCGCCGCGGTGGAACGCAAGTCATTGGCTGATCTGGTCAGCAGTCTCACCGGCGGCAGACTTCGCTTCGCCCTGGCGGAGTTGGCCGCCCTGCCCCGGGCCGCGGTGGTGATCGAGGATCGCTACTCCGAGGTGTACAAGCTCGAACGGATCCGGCCGGCTGTGGTCGCCGACGGATTGGCCGAACTCCAGGTCCGATACCCGAGCGTGCCGCTGGTGTTCTGCGAGACCCGCCAACTTGCCGAGGAGTGGACCTATCGCTTCCTTGCCGCGGCCCACGCCTGGGCGGGGATCGAGGACGCGGCCCGGGACCGGATCCTGCCGGGAGCCGAGGCGACCGCCACCGCGGCTCCGTCCACTGCAGAGGTACGCGACTGGGCCCGGCGCTCGGGCATCAACGTGCCCGACCGAGGGCAACTGCGTGCCGAGATCTGGGCCGCCTGGCGCAGCGCGCACGGGGAATAGCCCACAGCGGGAAGTCCCACTTCCCATCCTGGTTACTTTGAAGTAACATCATCGCCATGAGACCTACCTCACACGATGTTGTGTTTGTCGACGGGGTGCGCACTCCGTTCGGGAAGGCCGGCTCGCTGTATGCCGAGACCCGCGCCGACGATCTCGTGGTGCACTGCATCCGCGAACTCCTGCGCCGCCATGATCAACTGCCGCCCGAACGTATCGACGAGGTGGCCATCGCCGCCACGACGCAGATCGGGGACCAGGGCCTGACCATCGGCCGCAGCGCCGCGCTGCTGTCCGGCCTGCCGAAGTCGGTTCCGGGGTACGCCATCGACCGGATGTGTGCCGGGGCGATGACCGCGGTCACCACCACTGCGTCCGGGATCGGCTTCGGCGCCTACGACATCGCCATCGCCGGCGGGGTGGAGCACATGGGCCATCACCCGATGGGCGAGGGCGCCGACCCGAATCCGCGGTTCCTGGCCGAACGGATCGTCGACGACTCGGCCCTGGTGATGGGCAAGACCGCGGAGAACCTGCACGACCGCTTTCCCGCGATCACCAAGCAGCGCGCCGACGAGTACGCCTTGCTCTCCCAGCAGCGGGCGGCGCAGGCGTACGCGAACGGGGTGATCCAGGAGGCCCTGGTCCCGGTCGGCGTCCGCAGCACCGAACTCGGTTGGGGCCTGGCCACCGTCGACGAGCCGCCGCGCCCGGACACCACCCTGGAGGCCCTCGCCGGGCTGAAGACCCCGTTCCGGCCGCACGGCCATGTCACCCCGGGCAACGCGGCCGGGCTGAACGACGGCGCCACCGCCTGCCTGCTCGCCAGTGCCGAGGCCGCCGCCGAGTTCGACCTCCCGGTCGCGATGACGCTGGTCGGGTTCGCCTTCGCCGGCGTCGACCCGGCGGTGATGGGGGTCGGCCCGGTGCCGGCCACCGAGAAGGCGCTGCAGCGCGCCGGGCTCACCATCGACGACATCCAGGCCTTCGAGATCAACGAGGCCTTCGCGGTCCAGGTGCTCGCCTTCCTCGACCACTTCGGCATCGCCCAGGACGACCCGCGGGTCAATCCCTACGGCGGCGCCATCGCGTACGGCCATCCGCTGGCCAGCTCGGGGGTGCGACTGATGATCCAGCTCGCCCGGCAGTTCCGCGACCGCCCCGAGGTCCGTTACGGCATCACCACCATGTGCATCGGCCTGGGCATGGGCGGCACCGTCATCTGGGAGAACCCGCACTGGAGTGGGAAGGACAACTGAAATGAGCACCTCCGAGAACACCGTGGCGGCGACGCCCCTGTATGACGACTTCGACGCGCGGCTCGAGCAAGGGCTGGCGATGGCCGAGGGGGAAGTGATCACCCGGGCGATCGCGCGGGACATCCACCTCCCCCACGGCGCCGGCACCGCGGTCCTGATCAGCCTGGACAACGGGCTGGATCATCGGCGCCCGAACACCTTCGGCCCCGGCACCCTGCATGCCCTGTCCCGCACCCTGGACCAGGTGCAGGCCCGCGAGGACATCGTCGCCATCGCGATCACCGGCAAGCCGTTCATCACCGCCGCCGGCGCCGATCTGGGCCAGATCGCCAAGATCACCACCCACGAGCAGGCCCGGCTGGTCGCCCAACTCGGGCACGGCACCTTCCACAAGCTGGCCACCTCCAGGATCCCGACCTTCGCGTTCATCAACGGACTGGCCCTGGGTGGTGGCCTGGAGGTGGTGCTGAACTGCCAGTACCGCACCGTGTGCACCACCGCGGCCGGCCTCGGCTTCCCCGAGGTCTTCCTCGGCATCCTGCCCGGCTGGGGTGGGACCTGGATCACCCCGAACCTGGTCGGCATCCAGAACGCGGTGAAGCTGATCATCGAGAACCCGATGAACCAGAACAAGGTGCTCTCCGGCGCCGAGGCGTACCAGCTGGGACTGGCCGACGCGATGTTCGACGGCGCGGACTACCTGGCCCGCTCGATCGACTGGATGGCCCGGGTGATCGCCGGGCAGATCACCGTCGAGCGCCCCGAGATCGACCGCTCCGAGGAGACCTGGTCCGCCGCGATCAAGGCCGGCCGCCGGGTTGCCGACAGCAAGGTGGCCGGTGCCGCCCCGGCCCCGTACCGGGCCCTGGACTGCCTGGCCGCCGCGCGGACCGCCACCCGGGAGGAGGGCTACCTCCGCGAGGACCAGGGCCTGGCCGATCTGGTGATGACCGACGAGCACCGCGCCAGCCTGTACGCCTTCGACCTGGTCAACAAGCGGGCCAAGAAGCCGGCCGGGGCACCGGATCCGGCGCTGGCCGGCAAGGTGACCAAGGTCGGCATCGTCGGCGCGGGCCTGATGGCCTCCCAGCTGGCGCTGCTGTTCGCCCGCCGACTGGGCTGCCCGGTCGTGATGAGCGACCTGGATCAGGCCCGGGTCGAGCGCGGCGTCGGGTACGTCACCAGCGAGATCGAGAAGCTGCTGGCCAAGCAGCGGATCTCCCCGGACAAGGCGAACGGGCTGCGCGCGCTGGTCTCGGGCACCACCGACCAGGCCGACTTCGCCGATTGCGACTTCGTGATCGAGGCCGTGTTCGAGGAACTCGGGGTGAAGCAGCAGGTCTTCGCCGGTCTGGAGCAGCACGTCCGCCCCGACTGCATCCTGGCCACCAACACGTCCTCACTGTCGGTCAGCGCGATGGCCGCCGGCCTGCAACATCCCGAACGGGTGGTCGGCTTCCACTTCTTCAACCCGGTCGCGGTGCTGCCGCTGCTGGAGATCGTGCGCGGTGCGGCCACCGGCGACGCAGCCCTGGCCACCGCCTTCGGGGTCGCCAAGCAGCTGAAGAAGAACGCCGTGCTGGTGCTGGACTCCCCCGCCTTCGTGGTGAACCGGATACTGACCCGGCTGATGGGATCGGTGCTGGCCTGTGTCGAGGAGGGCACCCCGCTGGAGGTCGCCGACACCGCGCTGCGCCCGATCGGGCTGCCGATGACGCCGATGGCCCTGCTCCAGTTGGTCGGGCCGGGCGTCGCCCTGCACGTGGCCGAGACCCTGAACGAGGCCTTCGGAGCGGACCGGTTCCCGGTCTCGAAGAGCCTGCAGGCGCTGGTCGCGGCGAAGCGGCCGGGCTTCTACGAGCTCGACGAGAAGGGCCGCCCGTTCGTGCCCGACGAGGCCCGGGCGTTGCTGGTCCAGGGCGATGTCGCCAGCACCCCGGAGCAGGTGCTGACCCGGGCCGAGGACGCACTGGCCGATGAGATCGGCCGGATGCTGGCCGAGGGGGTCGTCCGGGCGCCGATGGACATCGACCTGTGCCTGATCCTGGGAGCCGGCTGGCCGTTCCACACCGGCGGGATCACCCCGTACCTGGATCGTCGCGGCGCCTCCGAACGGGTGCTCGGGAGGCGGTTCCTGCCGCAGGGGGTCGCCAGCCTGCCCGCCTGAGCCGGGGTTTCGTGGGTGTCGTCGTTACGGGTTGTGTCCGGGAAAAATCGGATATCCCCGGCGACGACACCCACGTACGCTTCAGAAACATGAACGCAAACCCCACGAATGCACAGAAATCGGTGCGGGACAAGTTGCGTACGGCCCTGCTGCGGGCCATGCGGAACCGCGACATCCCGGCGGTGAGCGCCCTGCGCTCGGTGCTGGGAGCGCTGGACAATGCCGAATCCACCGGGATCCCCGCACCCCGGGCCGGCGCGCTCGAGGCCTCCGGGCGTGGGATCGGGCGTGCCGATGTCGGCCGCCGGGAGTTGACCGACGACGACGTACGCCGGGTCGTCCAGCTCGAGATCACCGAGCGCGAAGAGGCCGCCGAGGCGTACGCGAGCGCCGGTCGGCCCACCCGCGTCGCGGGGGTCGAGCAGGAGATCGACGCGATCCGCGCCGCCCTTGCCGGCTAGGCCGGTCAGCTCCGGACGCCGGGCGGGGACGCCGGGCGGAGCACGCCGGACTCAGCGACTGATGCTGTGCGGATCCGGCCCGGACGGACCCGGAGCGTGATCGGTGGTCCGGGCGACGAACTCCACGGCGTAGCGGGCGATCTCCTGCGGGGTCAGCCCCACCTGCTCCAGCACCTGGGCGCGGGAGGCGTGCGCCAGGAACTCCTGGGCAATGCCGAACTCCCGCAGCGGGGTCCAGACCTCGTGCTTGCGCAGGTACTGCGAAAGGTGGGAGCCCATCCCGCCGACCTCGCCGGAATCCTCCAGGGTGAGCACCAGGTCATGGTTGCGGGCCAGGTCCACCAGATCATCGCTGATCGGCAGGGCCCAGACCGGATCGACCACGGTGACGCCGATCCCCTGCTGCCCCAGCCGCTCGGCCACCTCGATCCCCATCCCGGCGAACTGGCCGTACGCCACCACCAGCACCTTGGCGTCCTCGGCGCGGGCCAGCACATCGAGGGTGCCGATCTGCTCGATCGCGGGAATCTCGGCGACGATCGGTTCCTTGGAGTAGCGCAGCACCGTCGGTGCGTCGTTGACCGCGACCGCCTCCCGCAGACAGCGCCGCAGGCGTACCTCGTCGCGCGGCGCGGCCAGCCGCAGCCCGGGCACGATCTGCAGCAGCGACAGATCCCACATGCCGTTGTGCGAGGCGCCGTCGGAGCCGGTCACCCCGGCGCGGTCCAGCACGAAGGTGACGCCGCAGTGGTGCAGCGCCACGTCCATCAGGAGCTGGTCGAAGGCGCGGTTCAGGAAGGTCGAATAGATCGCCACCACCGGATGCAGGCCCGCGGTGGCCAGGCCGGCCGCCGAGGTGGTCGCGTGCTGCTCGGCGATCCCGACGTCGATGGTGCGTTCGGGGAAGGCCTCGGCGAAGCGCTGCAGGCCGGTGGGATGCAGCATCGCGGCGGTGATCGCGACCACATCGCCGCGTTCCCGGCCGATCGCCAGCAGTTCCTCGGAGAAGGCGTCGGTCCAGGTGCGCTTGGCATTCTTGAGCGGTTCACCGGTGATCTCGTCGATCTGACCGATTGAGTGGAAGCGATCCTGCTCGTGGGCCAGCGCCGGGTCGTAGCCGTGGCCCTTCTCGGTGAGCACGTGCACGATGACCGGGCCGCCGAAGCCCTTGGCCTGCTGCAGGGCACGTTCCAGATCGGCGATGTTGTGTCCGTCGATCGGGCCGACGTACTTCAGTCCGAGATCGCCGAACAGGCCCTGCGGCGCCAGCACGTCCTTGAGGCCGATCTTCAGCCCGTGCAGCCATTCATACATCTGCTTGCCGAAGAACGGCGCCCCGGTGACACTGCGCTTGATCACATCCAGGGTCTTCTCATAGCGCCGGTCGGTACGCAGGGCGCTGAGGTGATGGGCCATCCCGCCGACGGTCGGGGTGTAGGAACGACCGTTGTCATTGGCGATGATGATCAGCGGCAGATCCTGATCGACCACGATGTTGTTGATCGCCTCCCAGGCCATCCCGCCGGTCAGCGCCCCGTCACCGACCACGGCGACCACGCTGCGGTCGGTCTCCCCGCGCAGTTGCAGGCCGCGGGCCATCCCTTCGGCCCAGGAGAGGCTGACCGAGGCATGGGAGTTCTCCACCCAGTCGTGCTCGGACTCCGCCCGGGACGGATAGCCGGACAGACCGCCCTGCTGGCGCAGGGTGCCGAAGTCGTCGCGGCGTCCGGTCAGGATCTTGTGCACGTAGCTCTGGTGACCGGTGTCGAAGATGATCGGATCGCGCGGGGAGTCGAACACCCGGTGCAACGCGATGCTCAACTCCACCACGCCCAGGTTGGGCCCGAGGTGGCCGCCGGTGCGACTGACCTGGCGAATCAGGAAGGATCGGACTTCGTCGGCCAATTGCCCCAACTGTGCGGCATCCAGCGCGCGCACATCCTGGGGGCTATCGATCTGATCCAACAAGCGCATGAACTTCAGTCTAGGTCGCCGAGCCACTCCGGCGGGTCACCCCACGGTCGCTGATCGGCAACGATACCTACAATTTGCGGACGAACTCCTGACCGCGCAGGGCCTCCTCCACCAGGCTCACCCCACGCCGGACCCGCAGCAGCTGGGCCTGCTGCTCCTGCCACGCCTCGGCCGCCTGTTCGACCGCATGCGGCGGAACCAGCCCCGCCAGGCTCCGGCGTACGCCCGCCAGCCCGGTCCGACTGGCGGCACACTGCCCCTCGACGAACTCCTTGGCGAACTGGGCCAGCACCAGCGGATGCCGCCGCAGCACCGGATAGCCCCGATAGTCGGCCGGGCAGCAGTCGAGCAGGAATCCGACCGCGGTGGTCTCCCAGTCCGGCGCGCCGGGCGGGCGTACCTCCTCGGGCCAGCCCGGCGGCACGTAGATCTGCTCGGGGCCGGATTCCTGCTCTCGTTGTCTGCGCTGTCGGGCCTGCGCCACTCGATTCATCACAACCCGCCTCTCGAACTTATGTTCGATTCTAGGTGGGAGTGTTCGAACGGTCAACGCAGGCCGACAGCTCCTCCTCTCCCCCGGCTCAGGAGACCGGGCCGGGGGAACGGGTCAGGAGACCCGGGCCGACGGCGTACTGCCGGCGGTTCGGGTCGGGGTCACCGTGGGTTCGGCGGTGGACCCGGTCGTGGGTCCGGCCGAGCGCGCCGCCCCGGGCGCCGCCGTCGGGGCGGGCTGCGGGGTGCCGGGCTGCGGCGTACCGCCGGCCCGCGGAGTGACCGCCGGCGGAGTCGCGGACGACGGCGTACCGGCGCGCGGTACGGTCGCCGCGCGAGGCTCGCCGGAGGTCCCCACGGTGGTGCCGCCGCTCGGGGTCCACATGATCCAGCCGCGCTGGAACCACTGCACGCAGCCGGACTCGCTGCAGGTCTCCCCCGAGGTCGGATACCCCAGGCGCCCGTTCTCGGCCCCCTCCTGCAGCCAGGCCGCGCGGATCGCGTTGACCGATTCCCAGGCGCCGGCCCCCGGGGCCCAGACGATCACGCCGCCCTGGTACGCCTGCCAGCACCCGCCGCCGGTCAGCCCACATTGCTCCGGACCGCTCGGGTACCCCAGGCGACCGTTCTCGGCGCCCAGTTGCAGCCAGCGGCCCCGGATCGCCCCCTGGGACTCGTACGCCCCGGTCTGCGGCGACCAGACGATCGCGCCGCCCTCGAAGCCCTGCCAGCAACCGCCGCGCACCAGGGTGCACTGCTCCTCGGTGGTCGGATAGCCCAGCTGGCCGTTCTCGGCCCCGAGCTGGACCCAGCGGGCCCGGATCGCATTCTTGGTCAGATGGGCGCCGTTGCCGGGCGACCAGACCAGGAACCCGGCGCCCACGGCCTGCCAGCAGCCACCGCGGGTGAGTCCGCAGGCCTCGGCGCTGCGGGCATATCCCAGGGTTTCCGGACCGCCGAGTCGGGCGTACAACTGGGCGAACTCGCCGTAGACCGAGTAGGTGCCGGCCGCGCTCCAGTGGATCTCGCCATGTTCGAAGGTCTGCCGGCAGCCGTCGGTGCGGCACACCTCGTTCCCGGTCGGGTAGCCCAGTCGGCTGTTCTCCGCGCGCATCGAGCGGTAGAGGGCATCGATGCCGTTCACCGTCGCGTACGCGTGGCCGACCTTGGGTGAATAGAAGATGGTGCCGCGCTGGAACGGCCGGGCGCAGCCGTTGTCGACCAGGGCGGTGGTCATCTCCAGGGAGCGTGCCCCCAGCTTCTCGGCCAGCGCGGCCTCGGTGTCCAGCAACGGCGCGTTGCACTCCAGCATCGGCTGGTTCGCCGAGGCCCGCAGTTGCTTCAGGTCGAAGGCGTCGGGGGCGTACTTGTACCAGCGATAGTTCGGGAAGTCGGTCCGGGCCCGGTGCGCGGTCGGCACCCAGCGCAGGGTGCGCAGCACCTCGCCGGCGTCGTTGAGTTCGGTGTAGCCGTGCGAGCCGGGATCGCCGCCGAAGGAGAGCAGGTTCTCATTCGGCACCCCGATCGGCGAGCGTCGGAAGCTGCCCATGTACCGCATGTTGCCGTCGGACCCGGGGGCCTGGGCGTCGGGATCCTCCCAGGTCTGCTCCAGGGTCGCGGTCCCGGCCGCCAGGTCGAGTTGGTACTGCGCCCCGCGGGCGCGGCCATTCGGCATCTGGGTGTGGTTGTCGAACAGGGTGACGGTGACCCGGTCGTCGGTGGCGCTGCCGTCGGGGATGATCCGGGCATCGTGCTGGGCGCTGAAGGACTCGTTCTTGACCCCGGTGGCATCGGGCGTGCCCTGGATCACCGCATGCTTGGTCTGCGGATCCAGCGGCGGCCGCTGGCCGCTGCCGAGCTTCCACAGCACACGGCCCATCGACCCGTCGGCGTTGCGCTCGACGAGGTAGACCGCGCTGGTGTTGCGGCAGGAGATGATGATGTTGTACTGACCGAACTGGTTGGCGTCGGGGTCCTCACCGACCGCGTTGCAGTGGTACGGATCCAGCGCGTTCCACTTGGGGTTGGCGACCTTGGGATTGAGGATCGACTCGCGGTAGTCCAGGTGCTCCGAGGCCAGCCAGCTGTGCACCAGCTGCCCACCGGGGGTGTACTCCTCGAAGACCTGGTCGATGACGGTGGTGTACCCGTGCTGCTTGGTGTCGGGGTGCTCGGAGGTGTCGTACGGCCGGGTCCAGTACTTCATCCACATCACGTTGCCGTTGGCCAGCTCGAGGTACTCGTGCTCGTCGACCAGGCCGTCCGGGGGCCCGTGCAGGGTGGTGGTGGCGTTGCTGAGGTCGTAGTTGCGGAACCAGTCGCGGGGGTTGTCGTCGTTGACCCCGCGCGGATTGGTGCCCTGGGCCCAGTTCAGCCGGCCGTCGGCCAGCTTCTGGACGTTGATCGCCCCCGACGGGGCATTCACGTACCACACCGGGGTGCCGTGGGAGTCCATCACGAAGGCGTAGCTGGCCCCCATCTCGGCGCCGACCCAGGTGTAGTGGCTGCTGGAGACGTACCAGCCGTCGGAGACCTGCGCCTTGGTGGTGACCTCCGGGCGCGGGAAGTCCCGCGGCAGGCAGCGCAGCCAGTACTCGGAGCCGCCCCCGGAGACGATCAGCGGCTGCCCCTCGACCAGTTCGACCGCGGTCGATTCACCGTTGATGGTCACCGTCATCGGGTTGACCGAGGCCTGGCACCACAACGCGTAGTTGACGATTCCGGCCTCGAAGGCCGGCGTCAGGTCCGCGCCGCTGACGGTCAGCGACGTCACCGGGCCGGTGTTGATCCGCTCCGCGGTCGCGGCCCGGCGGGCGAGTTCGCCCCCGGGCACCGCGGCCCGGGGCTCGGCACCCGGGGACTCGGCGGCCGGCGAGGACTTCGACTCGGCCTCCGGGACGGACCGCGGTTCCGCGGGGGCCGAGCCCATCGCGGCGCTCGCCAGGGTCAGACCGAGTAATCCGGTCAGCAGTAACGTGGTCAGCTTCTTCATGGCACCCATCTCTGTCGCGACCGGAAACTCTGTTTCGGAAAGCTTTGCGTGGGTGCCCCTCACATTGGGGGCAGATACGCCGCCGTTACTGATTCGTGATCGCGAACTTGTCAGTAGGGGCGCTCCATGACCCCGACGACGTTGCCGAAGGGATCGACCACCGATCCGCCGCGATAGCCGACGCCCGGTTCGCTG
The DNA here is from genome assembly GCF_000423085.1 of Granulicoccus phenolivorans DSM 17626 = NBRC 107789 = JCM 15570. Classification (GTDB taxonomy): domain Bacteria; phylum Actinomycetota; class Actinomycetes; order Propionibacteriales; family Propionibacteriaceae; genus Granulicoccus; species Granulicoccus phenolivorans. The sequence continues at coordinate 28,663 of NZ_AUHH01000051.1, forward strand.
AAGTCGCGGGCCGGCTGTTGGGGCGTGGCCCCCTTGGCGATCAGGTGGGCCAGGGCGGCGTCGGCATCGGGTACCCACAAATGAACGACCACTCCCCCGGGCTGTTCCGCGGTGGGTTCGCCGGCCCAGTTCCGCCCCGCGTACGCCCGGTTGAGGATGCCGAACTCGTGGTCGTGGGGCCCGATCCGGAACTCCACGTAGGCGGGGTTGTGATAGTAGGCCTCGATGCCGAACAGGTCGGCGTACCAGGACTCGGCCGCAGGCAGGTCGTCGGCGGCCAGCACCACCGTACTGATTCCGCGGGTGAACGGTGCCGGTTTCGGGGTCCACGGCTGCAGCATCCCGAAGACGGTTTCGGTGTGGCCCTGGTGGGCGGCCACCAGTTCGAAGGCGGTGCCGCCGTCGAGGGTCTCGCGGATGATGTCGCCGTGGCCGGCGTGCCGGGCGATCTCCTGCAACAGGTGCAGCCAGACCCAGCGCACCGACCAGTGGTCGTCGCCCTGCTGGAACCACGGGGCGGCCGGGATCGGCAGCGGGATGGCCGGGTCTTTCGTCCGAGCCGCATCGACCACCCCGGCGCAGACCTCGTCGAACCCTGCCAGCAGTTCGGCCGCGGTCTCCTGCCCGGTCGGGTTGCCGTTGCGGGCCCTGATCGCGGTGTTCTGCGCCTCGGTCAGCGGTTCGGGGGCGGCGAGTACGCCGTCGAGCCAGTTCTGCTGGACCACGGTCAGATGCTTCAGCACCCAGGCCAGGGACAGTGCGCTGGCACTGGGCGCGGCGTGGATCTGCCGGTCATCGAGGCCGTGAACCAGGGCTCGGACGCCATCCTGCTGGTGCGCCAGAAAGGTCGCGTACCCCTGCTGCTCGGTCTCGAAGTGATGCGGATTGAATGACATGGTGCTGCCTCCCGGTTGTCGATGACTCCAGCATCCTCGGCATGGCGGACAGGATTTGTCCGCTGGGGTTGCCGCCGTTCCGGGCGGGCCGTGTGCAGCGAAGGAGGGGGTCCCTGCAGCGAGTGGCAGCGCCCAGGGAGCGAAGGCTGACCTCCCTCCAGCGTCCCGGGGCGTCCGGGCAGCGAAGGACACTCACATGCAGCGAAGACCGACCCCGGGCAGCGAGCCCACGGACCCTCGCCACCCGCCACCTTCCTTCGCCCCATCGACAGACCCCGAAACGCAGGCGCACCGCGGCGGCCGAAGTGTCGGGACTTGCGCGAATCCCCCCATCTGCGAGGGATGAACCCGGCCAGCGCCCCGGCG
>NZ_AUHH01000052.1 GCF_000423085.1 Granulicoccus phenolivorans DSM 17626 = NBRC 107789 = JCM 15570
GGACTCCGGGCGCTGCGCGGAGTTCTCGAGCTTGCCCGGGAGTGCAAAAAGTGTCAGTGGGGTCGGTTTGAATGGGAACATGAGTTCGATATAAGCTCCACCCGGGTACGCCGAGGCCGCGGCGGCGCTGCGGCATGTTCATGAGCAGGAGACCGCGATCGAGGTCGCGAAGCTGATCGCGGTCGCCGCGATGTGTGATCGGTATCAGGTCGATGACTCCGTGATTGTGGAGGGGTGTGAAGAGACCATGGTCTACGGCGCCGACGGCACCCCCGCCCTGGGCGCGTTCCTGTCCCTGGAAGTCGCGGGGATCCTCCAGATCAGCGACAAGACCGCCGGCACCCTGATCGCCGAAACCCTGAACCTGCGGCACCGCCACCCGTTGTTGTGGGAGGCGGTCCTGGCCGGCCGGGTCCGGTCCTGGCCCGCCCGCCAGGTCACCTGGAAAACCAAAGAGCTGTCCGCGGAGAAATGCCGGGGCCTGGACCGACAATTGGCGGCCGCGCTCGCGCACCAGAACCCGCAACGGGCTCTGCTGACCGTGGATCGGCTGGTGCTGGCCGCCGATCCCGACCTCGCTGAACAGAAAGCCCGCCAGGCCGCGCGGGCCCGGGACGTCCGTGTGTTCGGGATCATCGATGGTCACACCGACGTGTGGGGCCGCCTCGACCCCGGCGACGGTGTCGCGCTGGACGAAGCCCTCGCCCGGATCGCGTCAGCCATCCCCGTATCCGAAGGTGACCACGGACAACGGCGCGCGAAAGCGCTCGGCTGGCTCGCGCGGAACGCGAACGGCGAAACCGTTCCCGACTACCTCCCGCTGGGTGATGATGAGGCGTTCGACCGACTCGAAGCCGCCGCCACACAGCAGGTGCTCGGACAAGGCCGTCGGCTGCGGGGTGGGCGCAGCGCCGAACTCGTCATCCACCTGACCGGCACCGTGACCGGGTGCTCCTGCCAACAGACCACCGGAGACGAACAACAGGCCGGGACAGGAGCCACGCAGGCAGGGGCCGGGATCGAGTTGAGTCCGGTCGCCCGGATCGACCGCTACGGCGCCGTCCTCACCGAACACTTGGCGGGAATATTGGCGGGGTGTCGGGCCCGGGTGAACCCGATCCTCGACACCGCCGACGTCGTACCCGTGGACAGCTACCAGATTCCGGACCGGATGCGCCAGATCCAGGAGGCACGCAACCCGAACTGTGTGTTCCCCTACTCCGGGATCTCCAGCCGGTACTGCGACCTGGACCACACGATCCCGTTCGATCACCAGGCCCCACCCGGGGCCGGGCAGACCAGCCTCGCCAACACCGCACCGCTCAGCCGCAAAGCCCACCGCGCCAAAACCCACGCCGGCTGGCAGCTCGACCAACCCGAACCCGGCATCTACCGCTGGCAATCACCGGCCGGCTTCGAATACACCGTCACCCCCCACGGCACCATCGCCCACCCGGCCCCCACGCGGGACCAGCAAGCAGCCGCCTGACCACACCCCACGAGCCCACACCCCGCCGGCACCCGCCAGCGGGGCCCGCAGGCTGCCTCGGTCCGGCCTAACCGCGGTAGGCCTCCAGGCGTGCGGGATCCCAGACTCGGCGGGCAAGTTCGAGCACGAGGCCGCGCCGCTCTTGCTGCTCTGCCTTCCCGAACTCGTGGTAAGGGCGGAACCCCAGGTGTTCGCGCTCGATGAAAGCCGCGAACTGGGGCTGATGGTGATAGGCCGCCTCGGTCAGGCTGGCCGCGTACAGATTCTGCTTGGCGTAGTGCGGGGCCTTCTTGTCGAACGGCAGGTCCTGATAACTACGGTTGACGTCGGCCGGGAGCAGCAACAGTCCGCCGATGTGGTTGCGCCACTCTTCGAAGTCCTGGCGTGTCGGGCACTGGTCGGCGTACCGGTCATAGCGGTTGGCCCAGATGTGTTCGATGTCCCACGGGTTGCTCAACGAGCGATCCACCAGTCCCTCAAAGGGGTCGGGCCGGCCCGATTCTCGCTCGGTATACGCAGTCAGACGCGCGAGCAAATGGTAGATGTAGCGCCTGCTGAACTGATTGAGGCGCAGATCCTTGATGCCCTCGCGCCGACGACTGGGACTGCCGTCCAGCGACACGTCGGTCTCGTCGAGATCAAGCTTGGCTCGCAGGGTGTCGATGAGTGCCGGCAGTGACTTGCCGCGGATGTCGCGACACAGTGACCACATGGCATAACTCACATTGGAGTAGCCGACCCTGATGTAGTTCACCGTCCGTCGCATCACCCAGATGTCGAGATAGGTTGCGGTGGCCGCAAGCTTGCGACGAACCGTTTCTTCATCATCACCGACGTTGAGTGGCGCCAACAAGACGGTGCTCTGCCACGTGAAGTCGTTGTGAGCGTTGTAGAAGACTGGTTCCAGACCGGGCTGATAGGTGCGACTGGCGTCCTGGATCAAGCGGTAGGCGCGGGCAAAGAACGGGACTTCGCTCGTCATTAGATTCAGATTCCGGTCGGCGTCACCGACTCCGATCGATTCGGCATTGTCTCGAACCCAGCGATGGAAAGCCGAGCCGATCAGTTCCCAGTCGCGATCGGTGGCACCGGCCCGGCGGTCCCGGATCGAGTTTGCGTACTTCGCCCGAAGCCAAGCCTTCACGAAGGTGGCATCTCGCTCGCGGTCCGGCTCCGGACCCCACGAGATCAGGTCCAGAACGGTCCTCTTCCACACTCGGTTTGCGTTCGCCCGGTCCGCGGAATCGTCAATGGTGGCCAGGAGGTACGCCTTGAGCATGTCCACGGGGCTTAGTGGCTTGCCCCGGTCGTTCATCGTCTCGAAGATCGCGTAGGCGTGCGCGTCACTTGCCGTCGAGATCTCGATCAGCCCGACATTGCCGATCAGCCAGTAGATGAAGGTTTCCAGACCCTCCCCGAGTTCCTCGGCCGGGTCGAGATCCACTATGTCCTGGTAGCGAGACACGATGGTTTGGATCGACTCATCCTTCCCGGTCGCGTCGTACTCCTCCCCGTTGAAAAGGGCTCGCAGGACCGGTACCCGTTCGGTGATGTCGAGGTTGAACTTTCGTTCGCCATAGTCGTCGGAGAAGATCAGTGGCTCGATCGTGGCGGTCACCGGCAACTCGCGTTTGCGCGCTTCGCGGTACAGGTAGATGAGCAGCAGCGTCAACGAGGTGACTCGCTGCTGACCGTCCACCAGGTAGTTCTTGGTGCCACGTTGCGTCACGATGATCGACCCGAGGAAGTAGTCGCCGTATTCGCTCGCGGCTTTCGGGAGGTCTCCGGGCCGATGAAAGGCGGCGAACTTCGAGAGCAGGTCGGTGATCAGCTCCTCGACGTTGGCGCGTTCCCATTTGTACTCGCGCTGATACTCATCGATCGCGAACGACCTCGTCTGCAGCAGACCTTTGACCGTCACGTAGTGCGGCGTAATGCTCATGAAGCCATCTCCTTCAACTCAGGTCAGCAGGCGCGCCCCGGGAACCGGGCCCTTGACTCGGCGCACGGATCCGGCGACCGCATCGGCGCGCAGCCGGGCGGCCAACTCGACCGCATCGTCCTCATTGCGACTCAGGAATGCACAGGTGGGCCCGGACCCGGACACCAGCGCCGCCAGGGCGCCGTGCTCCAACCCGGCATCCAGCGTCTGCTGCAGCGCGGGATCCAGGCTGACCGCCGCTGCGGTCAGGTCGTTGCGCAGGTGCGGGGCGACCGCGACGGGGTCTCCCCCGGCCAGCGCATTCAGCAATCCGGTCGGCATCGCCAGGTCACACCCGGCCGGTTCCAACTCATCGAAGCGCCGGTACACCGCCGGCGTCGACAGCCCGCCCGCGGAGATCGCCAGCACCCAGTGCAGTCCCCCACGGCTCAGCGCCGGCACCACATCGGCACCCCGCCCGGTCCCGATCGCGGTCCCGCCGAGCACCGAGAACGGCACATCGCTGCCCAACTCCGCGGCCACCTCGGTCAGTTCGGCCACATCGGCATCCAGGTCCCACAGCACCGAACAGGCCAACAGCGCCGCCGCCGCGTCGGCCGACCCGCCCGCCATCCCGCCGGCGATCGGGATGGCCTTCTTGATCGTCATCCGGACCCCCAGCGGCTCCCCGCCGGCGAACCGCTGCGACACCAGGCGGGCCGCCCGGACGGCGAGGTTCCGATCGTCGGTCGGCAGCTCCTGCGCCCCCTCGCCGGTCATCGTCAACTCGCACACACCCGGCTCGGCTGCCTCGGCGGTGAGTTCGTCGTACAGCGACACCGCCTGAAACACGGTGGTCAGCCGGTGGTACCCGTCGTCGCCGAGCGCCCCTACACCCAGGTGCAGGTTGATCTTGGCCGGCACCCTGACCCGGACGGTACTGATCGGCTTGTCCACGGGGCCAACCTAGTGCACCCTCGGGAATACCAACCCCGCCCGGGGTGTTCTGCTCGGCGTACGCATTCCCATCGCCCGCGTACGCCAACGAACCAGGAGGACCGATGGCAACCGTGGATCTGACCGCGCAGACGTTCGAGGAGAAGGTCAACAAGGACGGGATCGTGCTCGTCGACTGGTGGGCCGCCTGGTGTGGCCCCTGTCGCCAGTTCGCCCCGGTCTTCGACAAGGCCTCCGAGAAGCACGAGGACATCACCTTCGGCAAGATCGACACCGAGGCCGAGCAGCTGCTCGCCGGCCAGGCGCAGATCACCTCGATCCCGACCCTGATGGCCTTCCGCGACGGCATCCTCGTCTACCGCGAGGCCGGCGCCCTGCCCGGCCCGGCGCTGGAGCAGCTGATCGACGCCGTCCGTGAGCTCGACATGGACGAGGTCCGCGCCGACATCGCCAAGGAGAAGGCCGCGGAATGAGCCTCAGCCGGGCAACTGCTCGGCGATTCGCGCGTACGCGGTGACCTCCAGCGTCTCCCCGCGCGCCTGCGGGTCCACCCCGGCTGCGGTCAGCGCCTCGCTGGCCGCGGCCGAGGACCCGAACAGCCCGGCCAGTGCCGCCCGGAGCATCTTGCGTCGCTGCGCGAAGGCGGCATCGATCACCGCGAACACCTGAGCCCGGCTCGCCGTCGTCGCCGGCGGCTCCCGCCGCGCCAGATACACCAACCCCGAATCCACATTCGGTACCGGCCAGAACACCGACGGCGGCACGGTCCCGACCCGGCGCGCCTCGGCGTACCAGGCCAACTTCACCGACGGTACGCCGTACACCTTCGACCCCGGCCGGGCCACCAACCGGTCGGCGACCTCCAGCTGCACCATGACCAGCCCGGTCCGCAGACTGTCGAAGGACCCCAACAGGTGCAGCAGCACCGGCACCGACACGTTGTACGGCAGATTCGCCACCAACGCGTTCGGCAGCGGCTCGGGCAACTCGGTCACCGTCAACGCATCCGACTCGATCACCGTCAACCGGTCCGCCGCCTGCGGCGCCCGCTCGGCCACGGTGATCGGCAACTGCCGCGCCAACGCCGGATCGATCTCGATCGCGGTCACCGCCGAGACCGCCTCCAGCAGCCCCAGGGTCAGCGACCCGAGCCCGGGCCCGATCTCCAGCGCCACATCCGTCGGCTGCAACTGCGCCAACGCCACGATCCGCCGAACCGTGTTCGCGTCGGTGACGAAGTTCTGCCCCTTCTGCTTGGTCGGGCGCAGATCGATCCGCTCGGCGTACGCCCGCACCGCCCGCGGGTCCAGCAAGCCACTCATCGGTTCTCCCACTGCCCCAGCCGGACCTGATCCGCGTACGCCCGGCGTTCCCGGCGCCGCCCGGACCCACTGGGACCGTCGTCCCCGGGCCGACCGAGCGCGATCACCCCGACGCTGAGCTGCTGCGCCGGCACCCCGAAACGCTCCCGAACCGCATCCTGCCGCTGCGGCGGAATCCCGAAGAAGCAGGCCCCCAACCCGGACGCGGTCGCCGCGAGCACCACATTCTGCACCGCCATCCCGGCATCGACCCACCAGTACGGCGCGCTCCACGGCTGTTCCTCACCGTCCCAGCCACGGCCGGGAGCGGACTTGTCGGGTTCGGCGTACCGCTGTCGGTACGCCTGCTCCGAGGTCCACACCAGGATCAGCCAGGGCGCGGTCCGCATCCCGTCCAGCCACGGGTTGCTCGCCCCCGGCTCCGCACTCACCGTCCAGAAGGCGTCCACCTGCGCGTCCGACAGCAGCAGAAAGCTCGTCCCCTGGGTGAATCCGGCCGACGGTGTGTACCGGCCCAGATCCACCAGCGCGGCCACCTCCGCCGCCGGCACCGGATCCGCGGTGAACCGGCGTACCATCCGCCGCCGCCGGATCAGGGCCGCCAGCCCGTCCGGATCCGACAGGTTCACCAGGCACCCCCGAAGGCGGCGTGCGCGTTGACGTACAACGCGGCGCAGACGGTCTCGAGGTCCTCGCCCCGGGTTTCGGCGATGAACCGGGCGGTGTGCGGAATCAGGTGCGGCGCGTTGGGTCGCCCCCGCCACGGCACCGGCACCAGATAGGGCGCGTCGGTCTCGACCAGGATCCGATCCAGCGGCGCGATCCGCAGCGCCTCCCGCAGGTGTTCATTGGCCTTGTAGGTGATCGGCCCGGCGAAACTGAGCCAGGCGTTGCGATCCAGACACTGTCGCGCGAACTCGGCGTCCCCGGAGAAGCAGTGCATCACCACCCGATCGGGCACCCCGGCGGCATCCAGGACGGTCAGGATGTCGGCGTGCGCGTCCCGGTCGTGGATCACCAGCGCCAGGCCCCGCTCGCGGGCGATCGCAATGTGCGCGCCGAAGGCATCGCGTTGGCGCTGTTGCGCCGCCGGGTCCGGGGTCCGGTAGTAGTCCAGCCCGGTCTCCCCGACCGCCCGGACCCGCGGCGCGGTGGCCAGGTGATCGATGTGATCGAGGGCATCGGCCAGCTCAAGCGCGCCGAGCCGGGCCACCTCGTTCGGGTGGATCGCCACGGTCGCGACGACCTCCGGATGGGCCTGGGCCACCTCGACCGCCCAGCGCGCCGAGGGCAGGTCACAGCCGACCTGGACCAGCCCGGTCACGTTGACCCGACTCGCCTGCGCGATCGCGTCGGTGGCCGGCAGCCCGGTCATTTCGGTGACCGAATCGAGATGGGTGTGGGAATCGATCACCGGATGCGGCAACGGCTCGGGCAGCGGCGGCAGTTCCTTCTCACTCACGCGCACAGCCTAGGTGACTCAGCCGCGCCGGGCGTCCAGCACGGCCTGGTACAGGGCGTTGCGGGCCACCCCGGTGCGTTCGGCCACCTCGGCGACCGCCGGTTTCAGTTTCGTCCCGGCGGCGATCAGTTCCTGCACCTCCTCGACCGCGGCGGCGGGATCCGCCTCGAGCGGCGTGGCCCCGGCGATGACCACGGTGATTTCGCCGCGGGCTCCGCCCACCGCCCAGCCGGCCAACTCCGCGAGCCCGCCCCGGCGTACCTCCTCATAGGTCTTGGTCAGTTCCCGGCACACCGCCGCGGGCCGGTCGGCCCCCAGCGCGGCCGCGGCATCGGTGAGGAACTCGGCGAGGCGGTGCGGCGCCTCGAAGAACACCATCGTGCGTTCCTCGGTCGCCAGCTTCCGCAGCCGCCGGCTCCGTTCGCCGCCCTTGCGCGGCAGAAACCCTTCGAAGGTGAACCGATCCACCGGCAGCCCGGAGACCGCCAGCGCGGTCAGTACCGCCGAGGGCCCCGGCACCGCGGTCACCCGGATGCCCGCGGCCACGCACGCGGCCACCAGCCGATACCCCGGATCCGATACCGACGGCATCCCGGCATCGGTGACCAGCACCACGCGCTGCCCCGCGCCGAGTTCGGCGAGCAGTTCGGGCGTACGCGCGGCCTCGTTGCCCTCGAAGTAGGACACCACCCGCGCGGTGGTGACCAGTTCCAGCCGCTGCAACAATCCCTGCAACCGGCGGGTGTCCTCGGCCGCGATCAGGTCCGCCTCGCGCAGCGTCTGCCGCAATCGGGGTGAGGCATCCGCGACGTCCCCGATCGGGGTCCCGGCCAGAATCAGGACCCCGCCGGGCTCCTGGGGAACCGTGTGCTGCATCCGGCGATCCTTCCCGTGTGCTGATTTCGAGTCCGGGAGGTAATCCGCACCGTGGTTAGGATGGCCCCCGTGATGAGCGCCCCGACAACCACGCCGCCACCCGAGACCGCGTTGCGGCCCAAGACTATGGGCAGTGAGCTGAACTCCTGGCTGGTCACCATCGGCATTGTCGGCTTCGCGTTCATCCTGCGGCTGGTCAACCTCGGCCGCCCCGCCAACCTGGTCTTCGACGAGACCTATTACGCCAAGGACGCCTGGTCGCTGCTCCAGTACGGCTATGAGGGCAGTTGGGCCGACGACTCCAACGCCCGCATTCTGAACGGGGACCTGAGCGGCCTCTCCCCCGATCCGTCCTTCATCGTCCACCCCCAGCTCGGCAAATGGCTGATCGCCGCCGGCGAGGCCCTGTTCGGGATGAACTCCTTCGGCTGGCGGTTCATGCCCCTGGTCTTCGGCTGCCTGCTGATCCTGTTCACCATCCGGGTCACCCGCCGGTTGTCCCGCTCGACGCTGATCGGCGCGATCGCCGGGCTGCTGCTGACCTTCGACGGCCTGGCCTTCGTGATGTCGCGGATCGCGCTGCTGGACATCTTCCAGGCCTCGCTGACGATGCTCGCGGTCTGGTTCCTGTTGATGGATCGCGACTGGTACCGAACCAGGCTCGCCAACTACCTGCGCGACCACGGACTGCACAGTCTGAACGGGCAGCTCGGCCCGATCTTCTGGTTCCGCCCCTGGCGCCTGGCGGTCGGGATCACCTTCGGTCTGGCCATCGGCGTGAAATGGAACACCGCGGTCCTGCTGGCGGCGTTCTCGGTGCTGTCGGTGCTGTGGGACTACGGGGCGCGTCGGCTCGCCGGAGCCCGGATCCAGGCCTGGCCCGGCGCCCTGATCGACGCGGCAATCGCCTTCGTGCACCAGGTGCTGGTCGCCGTCGTGGTCTACGTGCTCACCTGGTGGAGCTGGCTGACCACCAGCGGCGGCTACGACCGCCACACCAACGCGAACCCCCTGCTGGCGCTGCTCAAGTACCACGGGGAGATCTGGGCCTTCCACAACGGCGACTTCATTCGCGGCGCGACCCACACCTACGACGCGAAACCGATCGGCTGGCTGGTGATGGCCCGCCCGATCGGCATCGACGCGGTCAACGACATCCAGCCCGGCACCGACGGCTGCCCACCCGGCGGGGAGAACTGCCTGCGGGTGATCACCGGCATGGGCACCCCGGTGCTGTGGTGGATCGGGGTGTTCGCCCTGGCCGCGGCGATCGTGCTGTGGCTGCTGAACCGGGACTGGCGCTTCGCAGTGCCGGTGGTGGGCCTGTTCGCCGCCTGGCTGCCGTGGTTCCCGAACTCCGAGCGGCCGGTGTTCTTCTTCTACGCGATCATGATGATCCCGTTCACCTGCATCGCGATAGCCCTGTGTCTGGGGGCACTGATCGGCAGACCCGGCGGGCCCCGACGGGTGGCCGGCGCGATCACCGCCGGGGTGGTGCTGGCGCTGGTGATGCTGAACTTCGCCTTCATTTACCCGATCCTCACCGACCAGTTGCTCACCTATTCGCAGTGGCGGATGCGGATGTGGTTCGCATCCTGGGTCTGATCCTTTAGGTTGGCAGATGAGGATCGACTAGAGGGGGAACCCGGTGACATTGAAGTTGCGCAGCTTGCTGGCGCTGCCGCTGGTCGCGAGCCTGCTGGCGACCGGTTGCACCAGTGCCGCGGACCAGGGCGAAACGAACACGACTCCCCTGCCTGCGGTGGACGTGAACGCTCGGGACCGAGATGCCCTGCAGACCGGCGGTGAGCTGCGGCTGGCGGTGACCGCGTTCGGGGCCACCCTGAACCCGCTGGCGCCCAACCGCAACACCGAGCTGGACGAGGTCCGCCAGGCGGTGCTGCCCTTCCTCTTCCGCAGCGACAACGCCGGCCTGCCGCAGCCGAACAACGCGTTCCTGGAGTCGGCCAGCGAGACCACCGACAACCCGACCACGGTCACGTTGAAACTGAACCCGAACGCGAAGTGGGGCGACGGCGCCCAACTGTCCGCCAACGACGTCGCCGCCACCCTGCAGGCCTGCACCCAGTCCGGCTACAGCTGCCGCACCGACCTGCCGCTGAACAAGGTCGCCTCGGCCAAGGCCGCCTCGGCCACCGAGGTCACCCTGACCTTCAGCGACACCCAGCCCGACTGGCGGCGGATGCTGGCCGAGATCCCGATGCTGCGCCAGGACTCGGTCAAGGACGCCGCCACGTTCAACACCGGCTGGACCACGCTGCCCAAGGCCTGGAGCGCCGGCCCGTTCGTGGCCGATGACTGGGCCGCCTCCGCCTCGAGCCTGTCGGCGTCGGCGAACCCGATCTGGTGGGGTCAGAAGCCGCTGCTCACCCGCCTGGGCGTACGCAAGGTCGAGGCGGAGAACCGGGCCTCGGCGTATCAGCGCTTCCAGATCGACGCCCTGCGGATCGCGAGTCGCGACGCGTACGCCACGGCCACCAAGGTGCCCGACACCGTGGTGCGCCGGGCCACCTCCACCACCTCCCGCTCGCTGCTGTTCAACCTGCAGTCGACCAGCCCGGGCAGCGACCCCGCCGTCCGTTCGGCGATCGCCCGGACGTTGGACCGCTCCCAGGTCGGCACCGTGGCCAACCCCGATCTGGGCTTCACCGCCGCCCCGCTGAACAGCAACGTGTTCCTGAACGGCCAGTCCGGCTACGTCGACAATGCCGCCGCGCAGAAGATCGAACGCAATCTGGATACCGCCCGCAAGGCCTTGGAGGACGCCGGCTGGAAGCGGCAGGGCGACGGCGCCCGGGCCAAGGACGGCCGTCGCCTCGAGCTCCGGCTGACCCGGGTCAGCGGCAACCAGGTCTCCGAGCTGGAGGCCAACGAGATCCAGCGGCAGCTGTCCGCGGTCGGCATCGTGGTCACCATCGACGACGTGACCGCCGCCCAGTACAACGACGGCTCCGCGCTCAGTGCGGGCCAGTACGACATGATCGTGGTGGCCCGGACCCAGACCGGTTCCCCGTACGCCGACCTGACCCAGACCTGGCACACCGACGCCAAGCAGAACTACGCCCGGTTCAGCAACCCCGAGATCGACGCGCTGCTGGACCGGATCGCGACGACCTCCGAGCAGAACCAGCGGGAGCAACTGGCGAACCAGATCGACCAGCAGTTGTGGACGATCCTGCCGCAGATCCCGCTATACCAGACCCCCGAACTGACCGCGACCAAGTCGCGGCTGTCCGGGTACGGTTCGCGCGGGCTGGCCGACATCGTCTGGGAGAACGTCGGCACGATGAAGTGACGGCTCAGCCGCGCTTGGGGAAGGGGGTGATCCGGTTCAGGTCGAGCTGGTAGCGGGTCCGCCCCCACACCGCGCGGAAGACCGCCGAGGCGCGCGGGAAGCGGATCGGGCTCCACGGCAGGTGACCGACTCCGGTGCCGGTGAGATGGTCGTGCAGTTGCAGGGCGCCCGCGGTGCCGGCCGACAGTTCCCAGACGTCGAAACCGGTGGCGGCCAGCAGGTCCGGCGTCCCGTTCACCCCGACCAGCGGGAGCGCCTCCAGGGAGGCGGCCGCCTTGGCCTGCCAGTGCCCGACGATCTTCGAGCCCGGGAAATGGGACGCCACCCACTCGACCCCGGAATCCCGCCGCGAGCCGACCAGCAGCTTGCCCTGCCAGGGCACCAGCAGCCGGCCGCTGTCATCCAGGTCGAACCGCATCCGGTCCGGCAGTTCCTCGACCTCGACCCGCAGCCAGTTCCAGGTGGCCGGATCGATCCGGTGCCGCAGGCCGAGACGGTCCTGCGCCGGCGGGTACGCCGTGGTGCTGACCAGCGTCCGGGCGGGCACCGGCTTGGTCTCCAGAATGCCGCCGGCATCGGTGAAGGACTGGGCCAGATGGTCGCGGTAGGCAACCAGGTCGATCACCGCCTGATCGTCGAGCACCAGTTCCGGGCGGATGTCGTACTTCAGCACCGGCGTATCGTCGAACTCCGGCTCCAGCCCGCAGGCGCGCATCGCCCGGGCCTCGTAGCGCAGCCAGAACGCCTCGTGCCCGTCGGCGGTGTAGGTCGCCATCGGCATCCGCTCGATCGCGACCCCGGCCTGCGCCACCTCACCCAGGACGAACTCGATCCCGCGGCGGTTCTGCTCGGCATAGGTCGCCGCCGCCGCGGCACTGCGCCACCGGGTGATGTGGTGGTACTGCAGTTCCTGGTTCATCGTCAGCACCCCGGCCGGCAGCCCTTCCTGCTGACCCAGCGGCAGGATCGGGTCGATCACCGCCACCTTGCGACCCGATCGCGCCTGCAGCAGCCCCAGGGTCAGGCCGGTGATGCCCGCCCCCCAGATGCCGAGATCGAGCTGTGCGGTGCGGTCGAGCATGGTGCGTCCTGACTGTCGAGGCCTGGTTACCGGATATTCACCGGCGCACTCCAAACCCTATCGGCTAGGCCTTGCTCCGCACGAAAATGCCGGGGTACTCCCGCACCAGGCCCTTCATATCCACCGTCAGGACGCGGTGGAAGTCCGAGGACAGCGATTCATAGCGGTACCGGTCCAGGCTGAGCCGGGTGTAGCGCTGCGGATCGGGGGTCACCGCCAGGTCCGGGACACTCACGTACGCGGTGACGATCTCCGCGCTCTGCCCGGGCAGCAGCCGCAACCGTCGGATCGGGAGGGAATTGGTCAGCGGGGAGGCGGTCAGATCGAGGTCCTGCGCCTCGACCAGGTCGGGCCGCTCGGTCCCGTCGATCCACCAGGTCCCGTCGCGGCGTTCCACCTCCAGCCCCAGGCCGCCCACGGTCAGCGACAGGGTCCGGAACTCCCAGCCGGGAGTTGCGGTCAGGATGTACCTGCAGGTGCCGAATGCGTCGGCCTCGATCTCGCTGTGGACCCGGACACCCTCGGCGTCCTCGGTGACCCGGCAGCGTTCCACGATCGGCTCCAGCATGCCCCGCCAGACAATCTCGGTCTCGCTCATTGCGCCAACCTAGCCCACGTCCTCCTCGGTCGGGTCGGCGACGGTCGTCCCCCGAGCGCCGATCGACCGAATCGGCCGATCGGCGCCCGGAGTACCGGGATCAACGCCGGAGGTGGCGCAACTGATTGATCCGCTCCAAGTGACCGGCCGCGACCTCGCCGTTCATGGTGTAGCGGACGGGGCACTCGTTGGACTGCAGGGCGCGATCGGGCCACTCGGGCGCGGTTCCCAGCAACTCGTCGATCGGCGGCACGTACGTCGTGGTGAGCGAGTGCAGGACCTCACCGACGATCTCCTGCTCACCCGACCGCGGTCCCTGGAAGCGCACGCGGAAGGTCTTCCACTCCGGATCCGCCATGGGGTCGACGTCGATACTGCCCGGCTCACTCGCGTCACCGGGCATCAGCATGCCCTCGGTGACGACCAGCGGCTCGAAGTCCGTACCGTCGTTGTGCACGAAATAGCCACCGGTCGAGGAATTTCCGGCGATCCGGGCCGCCATCAGCATCAGCGCCCGGCCGTCGTCGAAGATGCAGTTGACCCAGGTAGCGGTCTCCAGCACCGCGTGCGTCCGCGATCCGTACGACCGGTCGCGGATACCGACCCCGTTGAAATCGGTTTCCTGATCGCCCCAGGCCAGGTGACCGTCGTAGCGGGTGGACTGGATGTAGAACTCTCGCGCCAGGCGGGGATCAGTCACTTCCTTGGCCAGCGAGGCGCCGCCGGCGGTGGTGGACCAGAAGGGTCCGGCCGCCGTGGTGGTGAACTCGAAGCGAACCGGCACCGGCTGACCGGGCTGATGCAGCCCCTCCAGCAGCGCGGTCCGGGTGGTCAGCTCCAGGGCGCCGTCGAACTCGATCCGCCAGGACCGCATCGGCTCGATGCTGGTCACCTGCAGCGGGCCGGTGCCGGGGCCCGTCTTGGTCGCCGAACGACCGCGGGTGTGGGTGACCAGCACCTGATCGTTGGGCAGCCCCACCTCCACCGACGCCTGCCACAGGCCGGGCGCGCCGATCACCATGGCGAAGTGGATGACGAAGCTGATTCCGCGGGCACCATCGTGCCCGAAGAAGAAGAAGCCTTCGGTCCAGTTCTCCACGTCGACCGGGGTGTGGACCAGATCCTCGTTCGGGTCGAGGTCATAGGGATTGAGGGTGAATTTCGACTCGGACACGTGCTCTCTCCTTGAGATCGTGAAACGAACCAGCCATCGCAAAGATTGCAATTTTTCGGGACGTACAACGACATACCGAATACGACTTTTCGGTCGCCGGCCTCCTTGCCGGATCGACCATGACTGGTGTCCTTGGAAGCTAGCAGCGGCCAAACCGCCGGGTCAACCGTTATTTCGTATTAAAGTCCGATACCTCGGCTAGATACTGCACCGTGTGCAGCAAAGATTTCTTCCGTAATTTCGTGACATACCGTGAGGCTTCGGCTAGGTTCGACGTCAGTCACCCTCCCCGAGCACACCGTCGTGCTCCCCCATGAATCGAGACATGCATGAGCGTTGACGAAGCATCCATCCCGGAGACCACCGCGATCGTGATCGGCGGCAGCATCGCCGGCCTGCTGGCAGCGGCCGCGCTGGCACCGCATTTCGCCCGCGTGGTCGTCCTCGACCGCGACGAACTCCCCGAATCCAAGAAGTACCGCTCCGGTGTGCCCCACGGGTACCAGTTCCATGGGCTGAGTGTGGGTGGCCGGTTGGCCATGGAGGCCCTGCTCCCCGGATTCACCGACGCCGCGGTCGCCGAGGGCGCACCCCTGTTCGACACCTCCGCCGAAACCCGGTTCGCCACCAAGTGTGGCTTCCTGCCGCGCCAGCCGTCCTCGATGCGAACCCTGACCGCCTCCCGGCCCCTGCTGGAGGCAATCACCCGCCGGGAGACCAAGAAGATCGACACTGTGGAGTTGTGGGCCAACACCGCGGTCGAGGGCCTGGCAGCCACCGACGGGACCGTACACGGAGTGCATTACCGGGGCGCTGACTCTGCCGGTCTGCTCGAGGCGGCCCTGGTCGTGGACGCCAGCGGTCGCGCCTCGCAGGCTCCGAAATGGCTGGAGGAGGTGGGCTACTCGGCTCCGGTGGAGACGGTCATCAACGCGCGCTGGGGCTACTCCACTGCCTATGTACGCCCGGAACCGGCCTTTTCCCCCGACTACGGCGCCCTGTACGTGCTGCCGACCTTCACCGGCAGCGACCCCGCGGCAACCCGCGGCGGCGCCACCTGGAAGCAGGAGGGCGGGATCTGGGGCATCACCGCCCAGGGCTGCGCGGGAGATCTTCCCCCCTCCGATGAGCAGGGGATTCGGGAGTGGTTCGTCTCCATCGGCGCAGATGAGATCGTCACCCTGATGGACCGCGGCGAGTTGGTCTCACCGGTGCAGGCCTGGCGCAACACGGCGAATCGGCTGCGCGACTTCGCCGCGCTGACGCGGCGCCCGGAGTCGTTCATCGTGCTGGGCGATGCCGTCGCAGCGTTCAATCCGATCTACGGGATGGGCATGGCCACCGCCGCCATCGGAGCCAGCATCCTGGGGGAGGTGCTGACCGAGTGGCAGGCCGACTCCCGCGGCAGTTACGCGCAGGGTTTCGCCGAGCTGTTCCAGAAGCGGCTGGACACCTTGATCCAGAGCAGTTGGAGCTCCTCCACCGGAGCCGACCGCCAGATTCGCGGCGTGAAAGTGAATGGGGTGGAGGCCGAGGACATGGGACCGACGCCGGAGTCCGAACTGATGGACCGCGTGCTGGCTCTGGCCGTGGAGGACGTCGACGTGGCGGCCAAGTTCATGGAGAGCAGGCAATCGGTCCGCGGGCCCGAATGGCTGGCCGACCCCGCGCTGCAGGCCCGCATCAGGGCCGACTGGGACCGCCTCGGCACCGTCCGCCGCAACGGCTGGGAGGACTGACCCGGCCTGCCCGGAACCGGGTCCCCACGCAAGACTAAGGTGCTGAGCAGGGCACGACTCAGGAGTGGGAATGCGGATCGGAATACCTCGGCGGACCGGGGATGACCAGGCGATCGTGGCAGCCACACCCAAAAGTGTCGGGCAGCTGATCAAGCTCGGCTATCGGGTCGCGATCGCTTCCGGCGCCGGGGATCGGGCCCACTTTCCGGACAACCAGTACGCCGATGTCGGGGCCCAGATCGTGCCGGGCGAGGACGCCTGGGACTGCGATGTGGTGGTCACGGCGTACCCACCCGAGCCCGAGCAGGTCGCCGCGCTGCGCCCGGGCAGCACGCTGGTCGCCCCGTTGGCCCCGGCCCGCTCCCCCGAACTGGTCGAGCAACTGGCCACCCAGCAGGTCACCGCGCTGGCCCTGGACGCCGTCCCGCGGATCTCCCGGGCGCAGGCGTTGGACGTGCTGTCCTCCCAGGCCAACGTGGCCGGGTACCGGGCGGTGATCGAGGCGGCCGGGGTCTACGGCGGCCTGATGAACGGACAGGTCACCGCGGCCGGCAAGGTCTCCCCGGCGCAGGTGTTCGTGATCGGTGCCGGGGTCGCCGGGCTGGCCGCGATCGGGACCGCGGTCAGTCTGGGGGCCGAGGTCCGCGCCTTCGACGTGCGGCCCGAGGTCGCCGAACAGGTCGAATCGATGGGTGCGAGTTTCGTGCACCTGCCCGAGGCCGTCGACGAACAGGCCTCCACCGACGGGTACGCCACCGAAATGACCGCCCGGCAGGAGGCGTTGACCGCCGGGCTGTACGCCGAGCAGGTCGCCCGGGCCAACATCGTGATCACCACCGCGCTGGTGCCCGGCCGCCCGGCGCCGAAACTGATCACCGCCGAAATGGTCGCGGCGATGAATCCGGGCAGCGTCATCGTCGACATGGCCGCCACCACCGGCGGCAACTGCGCCCTGACCGTGCCCGGGGAGCAGGTGATCACCGAGAACGGGGTGATCATTCTCGGCTGGACCGACCTGGCCGGACGACTGCCCACGCAGTCCTCGAAACTGTTCGGCCGCAACGTGGTCAACCTGATGAAGCTGACCACCCCGGCCGCCGACGGTGAGTTCGTCCTGGACAGCGCCGACCCGGTGCAGCGCGGGATGACCGTGGTGAAGGCCGGGGAGGTGACCTGGCCGCCGCCACCGGTGCAGGTCTCCGCGGCTCCCCCACCCGCCCCCGTTGCGGCCCCGGCCGAACCTGCCGAGGACCCGGCCGAGACCGCCGCCCGGCGCCGCCGGCGTACGCTGTGGGCCGCTGCCCTGGCCGGGGTGCTGTTCCTGCTGATCGGCAGCTTCTCCCCGGCCTCGCTGCTGGGACATGCCACGGTGTTCATCCTCGCGGTATTCGTCGGCTTCTATGTGATCTCCAGCGTGTCCCACTCCCTGCACACCCCGCTGATGGCCGAGACCAATGCGATCTCCGGGATCATCATGGTCGGCGCCCTGCTGCAGATCGGGTCGGGGAAGCTGTCGGTCACGATCATGGCGTTCGCGGCGATCCTGATCGCCTCGATCAACGTCTTCGGCGGCTTCGCGGTCACCCGGCGGATGCTGACGATGTTCCAGAAGGGCGATCGCTGATGCTCCCATCGCTGGTGCAGACCGCGTACATCATCGCGGCGGTACTGTTCGTGCTCGCCCTGGCCGGACTGTCCCGGCACGAAACCGCAAAACTCGGCAATGCCGCCGGCATGGTCGGCATGGTGATCGCGATCGCCGCGACCGTGGCCGAGGCGTTGCGGTCGGCCGAACGCGGACCGGTGGTCACCGGGGTGCTGATCCTGGTCGCGGTGCTGATCGGCGCCACGATCGGGCTGTGGCGCTCCCGGACCGTCGAGATGACCGGGATGCCGCAGCTGATCGCGATGCTGCACTCCTTCGTCGGCCTGGCCGCGGTCCTGGTCGGGGTCGGGTCCTTCCTGGACACCGCCCACAGCGACCTGGCGCACCGGATCGAGGTCGCGATCGGCGTCCTGATCGGGGCCTACACCTTCACCGGGTCGCTGGTCGCCTTCGCCAAACTCTCCGGCCGGATGAAGTCGAAGGCGCTGATGCTGCCGGGCCGGCACGTGCTCAATCTGCTCGCGCTGATCGCCGCGATCGGGTGCACCGTCTGGTTCGCGCTCGCCCCGCAGTTCCCCTTCGGTCTGATCGCGCTGCTGGCGATCGCGCTGCTCGGGTTCGCGCTGGGCTGGCACATGGTTGCCTCGATCGGCGGCGGGGACATGCCGGTGGTGGTGTCGATGCTGAACTCCTACTCCGGCTGGGCCGCGGCGGCCGCCGGGTTCATGCTCGGCAACGACCTGCTGATCATCACCGGCGCCCTGGTCGGGTCCTCCGGCGCGATCCTGTCCTACCTGATGTGCCAGGGAATGAATCGGTCCTTCGTCTCGGTCATCCTCGGCGGCTTCGGGGAGGGCACCGGCGGGGTCCAGGAGGATCGCGACTACGGCGAATACCGCGAGACCAGCGCGCCCGAGGTCGCCGGTCTGCTGGAGCGGGCGCGCACCGTGGTGATCACCCCGGGCTACGGGATGGCGGTCGCCAAGGCCCAGGGACCGGTCGCCCAGCTCACCCAACTGCTCCGCGATCGCGGGGTGAGCGTACGCTTCGGCATCCACCCGGTCGCCGGACGGCTGCCCGGCCACATGAACGTGCTGCTCGCCGAGGCGAAGGTGCCCTACGACATCGTGCTGGAGATGGACGAGGTCAACGACGACTTTGCCGACACCGATGTCGTACTGGTGATCGGCGCCAACGACACCGTCAACCCGGCCGCGCTGGAGGAACCGCACTCCCCGATCGCCGGGATGCCGGTGCTGGAGGTCTGGCACGCCCGCGAGGTGATCGTGTTCAAACGCTCGATGGCCGCCGGGTACGCCGGGGTGCAGAACCCGCTGTTCTTCCGCGACAACACCCGGATGCTGTTCGGGGATGCCCGCGAGCGGGTTCAGGACATCATCAAGGCCCTCTGACCCTCAGGACGCGGTGCCCCGTCGGCGCACCAGCCGGTAGCCGACGCCGACGGCGTACATCACGATCCCGGCGAGCACCGACTGCCAGGGCAGGGTCACCACCAGCAGCCCGCACAGCGCCGCACCGCCGACCTGCACCCAGCGCGGGTACCGGCGATGCTCGCCGGACTGCCGGTACGCCGCCAGATTCGCCACGGTGTAGTAGAGCAGCACCCCGAAACTGGAGAAGCCGATCACCGACCGCAGATCGGTGAACGCGACCAGCACACACAGCACCACCGCAAGCAGCAGTTCGGCCCGCCGGGGCACCTGATACTTCGGATCCACGTGCGCCAGCACCTGCGGTAGGTCCCCGTTGCGGGCCATCGCCAGACTCGTCCGCCCGATCCCGGTCATCAGGTTCAACAGCGCCCCGGCCGCGGCGATCGCCGCCCCGATCGCGACCAGCACCGGCCAGCCGCCGCTCAGCCCGGCCAGCCGGACGGCCAGTTCCAGCGGCGCGGTGGTCGAGGCCAGCAGCTGCGGGCCCAACTGGGTCAGCAGCACCACCGCGACCACGGCATAGACCACCGCGGCCCCCAGCAGCGCGATCACGATGGCCCGCGGAATGGTCCGCCGGGGCTCGATCACCTCCTCGCCCATCGTCGCGATCCGGGCGTACCCGGCGAAGGCGAAGAACAGCAGGCCCGCCGACTGCAGGACCTGGTACGGACCGACCGGGCCGATCGGTGCCCCGGCGTCGGCGGTCGGCAACTGCGGCGCCAGCAGGGTCACCACCACCACGTACGCCAGCACCGCCAGCACGATCACCACGATGATCCGGGTCAGCCGCGCGGTCCGGGTCACCCCGAAGGCGTTCACCGTCGCCAGGATCAGCACCGTCGCGATCGCGATGATCCGCTGCAGCAGCGGCTGCTCGGGGGCCAGGTAGGCCCCGACGGTAAGCGCGATCGCCGCGCAACTGGCGGTCTTGCCGATCACGAACCCCCACCCGGCCAGGAAGCCGGGCCATTCGCCGAGCATCTCCCGGCCGTACACGTAGGTGCCGCCCGAGGTTGGGAACTGGGCCGCGAGCTGGGCCGAGGAGGTCGCGTTGGCGAAGGCGACCACGAGCGCCAGGGCCAGCCCGAGGAGCAGCCAGGCCCCGGCGACCCCGGCGGCCGGGGACCAGACCGCGAAGACGCCGGCCCCGATCATGGAGCCGAGACCGATGAAGATCGCATCGCCGAGACCGAGTCGGCGGGACAGAGAAGGAGTCGTCACCGGATGAAAGGTAGGGCGGCAAGGTTACCGATAGGCTGACGGTCCTTGACCGGAAGAAATTCTCCGTGACCGGAAGGTGCGCTCGTGGCTATCGAGATCGAACGCAAGTTCGCCATCACTGCGGAACAGTCGTTGCCCGATCTGGCCGGCGTGGCCGGGATCGAGCAGGTCGGCGATCCGCGGGAGCATCAGCTGTCGGCGACGTATTTCGACACCCCCGACCTGCTGCTGGCCCGCAACCGGATCACCCTGCGCCGCCGCACCGGGGGGACCGATGCCGGGTGGCACCTGAAGCTGCCCCAGGCCGACGGTGCCCGGCTGGAGGTGCACGAACCGATTCTCGCCGATTCCTCCCCGCTGCTGGTCCCGGCAGCGTTGCGCGGCCGGGTCAGTGACCTGATCGGGTACGCCGTGCTGGTCCCGGTCGCCCAACTGCTCACTCGGCGCATCGAGCGCGACCTGCTCGGCGCCAATGCCCCGGTGGCCCTGCTGTGCGACGATCACGTGACCGCGGTGAGCAACGGCGGGCGCCGGTCCTGGCGCGAGCTCGAGGTCGAACTGACCGGCGCCGGCGCGCCGGCGCTCCTCGACGGGGTCGCCGCAGCGTTCGCCGAGCACGGCATCCACCCGGCCGACTCCCCGTCCAAGCTGGTGCAGGCGCTCGGTCCGCTGCTGCCCGCGGCGGAGGAGAAGCGGGAACTGTCCCGCAAGTCCAGCGCCGGCGCGGTGCTGCAGGCCTACTTGGTCGAGCAGATCGGGGTGATCCAGGGCCGCGCGGCGGAGGTGCGCGCCGACGAACCGGACGCGGTGCACAAGATGCGGGTCGCCACCCGGCGGTTGCGCAGTGCCCTGCAGACCTTCTCCCCGCTGCTGCGCCCCGACGCGGCCCGACCGCTGCGGCTGGACCTGAAGTGGCTGGCCGGTCTGCTCGGCGGGCCCCGGGATGCCGAGGTGATGCGCGATCACCTGCTCGGTCTGCTGCCCGAATTGCCCGAGGCATCGGTGGTCGGGCCGGTCGCCGAACGGCTGACCAGCGAACTGAACGGGGCCCATGACCGGGCCCATCGCGATCTGGTCGAAGGGTTGGATTCGCCGCGTTATCGGAATCTGGCCGAGGCCCTGGTCGGCGCGGCGGTGTCCCCGATCACCTCCGAGGCCGCCGATGCCCGGGCCAAGGGCGTCCTCCCGCCGCTGCTGGAGGCAACCACGAAGCGGGTGGTCCGGCAGTGGCACAAGGCGCAGAAGGCCACCGGATCGCCGCGGCTGCACCGGCTGCACGAGACCCGCAAACGGGCCAAGGCCGCCCGGTACGCCTGCGAGGCGGTGGCCTCGGTCTTCCCCGACGCCGGCAAGCTGGCCGGGGCGTGGACCCAGGTGACCGAGTCGCTGGGCACCGTGCAGGACGCGGTGGTCACCGGGGAACGCCTGGTCGAACTGGCCGCCGCCGCGGCCGCCGCCGGTGAATCGACGTTCACCTACGGGGTGCTCTATCAGCGGGAGCTCGAGCGGGCCAGCGCCTCGCAGGACGACGCGAATACGGCCATGGCGTACGCGCAGAAGCTTTCTGCGGCAACCTGGTGACATGACATCTCAGCAGAACACTGTCAACGAGACCTACCGTGCCCTGGCCGTCCCCGTCACCGGGGGCGACCTGCACGTGGGCATCTGGGAGCCCGCCGACCCCACGGGCACTGTCCTGGCCATCCACGGGATCACCGCCAATCACCTGTCCTGGCCGTTCCTGGCCGCCGCCCTGCCGGACTATCGGATCGTCGCCCCGGACCTGCGCGGTCGCGCCGGCTCCTGCGGGCTGCCCGGCCCGTACGGGATGGAACAGCACGTCAAGGATCTGGTCGCGGTCCTGGACCATCTGGGGCTGGACCGGGTGGACGTGGTCGGGCACTCCATGGGCGCGTTCGTCGCGGTCGCCTTCCACCAACTGCAGCCCGAGCGCGTCAACAAGCTGATCCTGGTCGACGGTGGGATCCCGCTGCAGATGCCCGAGGGGGTCGACCCGCAGGCGGCGCTGAACGCCACCCTGGGCCCGGCCGCCGACCGGCTCAAGATGACCTTCGACTCGGTGCAGGCGTACCGCAACTGGTTCAAGCAGCACCCGGCGTTCACCACCTGGACCAAGCAGGTCGAGGATTATGTCGACTACGACCTGACCGGTACGCCGCCGCTGCTGCGTCCCTCGACCAGCATCGAGGCGATGACCGGGGACTCGATCGACATGCTCGGCTCGCAGCTGCTGCTCGACGGGGTGCAGAACCTGGGCCACGCGACCTGGCTGGTCGCCGAGCGCGGCATGTTCGATCAGCCGGACGGGCTCTACCCGAAGGACTACCTGGAGCAGTGGCGCCCGCAGCTGGAGGGCGTCCGGATCATTTTCGTCCCCGAGCTCAACCATTACACGATCGTGTTGAGCCCCGAGGGTTCGGCCACGATCGCCGACGCGGTCCGGACCGCCGAGCCCGCCTGAGGGTTCGCCGCACGCGCCAGGTCGGCGGCGCCGATCATCCCGGCGCCGCCGCCCAGGCGGGCGATCCGGATCTCCGGCAGCGGCCGGTAGTCCCGGCCGGTGAGGTTCTCGGCGAAGGCCGCGGCGGCCGGGTCCCACAGCAGGTCCCCGACCTCGCCGAGGCCGCCGGCCAGCACGAACCGGCCCGGGTCGAAGATCGCGGCCAGGTCGGCCAGGCCCCGCCCGACCCAGGTCCCGACGGTGTGGTAGATCTCCCGCGCGGCCGGGTCCCCCTCCCGGGCGGCCCGGGTGACCTGGTGGCCCTGGACGGCGTCGGGATCCCCGCCGGCCAATTCCAATAGCCGGGCGGCGCTGCCCGGCCGGAACCGGGCCAGTTCCCGGGCCTCCTGCACCAGCGCGGTGCCGGAGCCGTAGCGTTCCCAGCAGCCCCGCCGGCCGCAGCCGCAGCGGCGACCGTTGGCCTGCATCTCGATGTGCCCGATCTCGGCGGCGAACCCGTGGGCCCCGCGGAGCAACTGCCGGTCCACGATGATGCCACCGCCGATCCCGGTACCGAGGGTCACCACGACCAGGTCGTCCACCCCCTGCCCCGCACCGAACCGGTACTCCGCCCAGGCCGCGGCATTCGCGTCGTTCTCGAGCACCGTCGGCAGCCCGGTCCGGGTCTCGATCAGGTCCTTGAGCGGGAAATCGCGCCAGGCCACATTCGGGGCGAACATCACCCTCGCCCGGGCCCGATCGATCATCCCGGCCGCGCCGATGCCGACCGCGGTGACCGGATGCGCGGCGCGCACTTCGGTGATCGCCGCCGCGATCGACTCGCCGACCCCCGCCGGATCATCGGCCGGGGTCGCCCGGCGTACCTCGGCGAGCAGAGTGCCGTCGGCATCGACCACCCCGGCGGCGATCTTGGTGCCGCCCACGTCCACCCCGATGGTCAGGCCCATGCCCGTGTCCTCTCTAGCGGGTGCTGCCGTCGACCATGTCCTCCAACTCGACCCCACGGGTCTCCCGGACGACCTTCGCGACCACGATGAAGGAGATGATCGCAAACACCGCGTACGCCCCGTAAGCCACCCCCAGGTTGAACTCCTTCAGCGGCGGGAAGGTGACCGTGACCAGCCAGTTCGCGATCCACTGGGCGGCGCCGGCCAGCGCCAGGGCGGCACCCCGGATGCGGTTGGGGAACATCTCGCCGAGCATCACCCACATCACCGGCCCCCAGGAGACCCCGAAGAAGACCACGAACAGATTCGCCGCGACCAGGGCGATCGGACCGGCAGCACCGGTCAGCTGGGGCGTCAGCTCGCCATTGACCAGGACCTTGCTGGCGGTACCGAAGATCACCGCCAGGGTGCCCAGGGTGACGGCCATCCCGGCCGAACCGACCAGCAGCAGCGGCTTGCGACCGACCCGGTCGATCAGCGCGATCGCGACGACGGTCACCGCGACATTCACGATCGAGGTGGCCACCGAGATGGTGAAGGAGTCCGACTCGGAGAACCCGACCGACTCCCAGAGCACGTTGGAGTAGTAGAAGATCACGTTGATCCCGACGAACTGCTGCAGCACCGCGATCGCCAGCCCCACCCAGACCACCGGCAACAGACCCATTACCGGGCCGCGCAGGTCGCGCAGCGACGGCTTGGTCTCCGAGCGCACCGATTCCTGGATCCGGGCGAGTTGGCCGTCCACGTCGGCGGAGGGATCGACCCCGGCCAGGATCGCCCGGGCCTCGTCGGTACGCCCCTGCGCCACCAGAAAGCGCGGCGACTCCGGAATGGTGAAGGCACTGATGCCGTACACGATCGCCGGGATCGCCATCACCAGGAACATCCACCGCCAGGCCTCCAGCCCCCACCACAGCGGCTGCACCGACCCCCCGGCGAGCCGGGCCAAGAGCGCGTCGACGAGCAGGGAGAGGAAGATGCCGAGCACGATCGCCAACTGCTGCATCGAGCCCAGCCGGCCGCGGATCCGGGCCGGGGCGACCTCGGCGATGTAGGCCGGGGCGATCACCGAGGCGACCCCCACCCCGATCCCGCCGATCACCCGGAAGACGACCAGCACCGCGACGTGATAGGACAGCCCGGCCCCGATCGCGGAGATCAGGAACAGCAGCGCGGCCACTCGCATCACCGGCAATCGGCCGGTGCGATCGGCGATCCGGCCGCCGAAGAACGCCCCGACCGCGGCACCGAGCAGAGCCGCGGCGACGGCGAAGCCGAGCACGGCCGCGTTCCCGGTGAGTTGCTGATTGATGCCGCTGACCGCGCCGTTGATCACCGCGGAGTCGTAGCCGAACAGGAGGCCGCCCATCGCGGCTGCCGCGGCGATCCGGACCACACTGATCCGCGCCGGTGCTGAGGTTTCCGTCATTGGAGTTCCTTTGCAGACAGGTCGGGCCGGGTATACCGGCCCGACCAATCCACGCTAGTCCTCCGACCACCCCGCGCAACAGGGGGGCCTGCGTTGGCTCAGCGCTCGCGTCGCTCCGTGGGCTCCTCGAGGATGCTGCTCTCCTCCCAGAACGGGTCGTAGCCGCTGTCCGGCCGGACCCGCCCGGTCTCGATGTAATGGGCGTGCTCCTCGTGGGCCCGACGGATCAGGTCCATCAGTTCGGACTCCTCGCGGATCAGCGCACGCTTCTTGTCATCGAGCTCCTTGATCTGGCGCTCCTCGGCCAGCAGCGACCGGAAGGCCTCGGCCTTGACGGCGGGCTCCTCATCGGAGTTGGTGTCCAGGTAGAGCCGGGCGTGGCGTCGGGCATTGGCGACGTAGCTCTGGATCCGGCCCCGCGGACTGATCAGCGAGGCGATCACGGTGATGACCAGCACCCCGATGATGACCGCCAGCGACAGTCCGGTGCTGATCTCGACCACCTGCACCGGCTCCCCGCCGTTGATGAAGGGGACGTTGTTCTCGTGCAGGGCATGCAGGATCAGCTTCACCCCGATGAACGCCAGGATCGCGGCGAGGCCCCAGGTCAGGTAGACCAGGCGATCCAGCAGGCCGTCGATCAGGAAGTAGAGCTGACGCAGCCCCAGCAGGGAGAAGACCACGGCGGTGAAGACCAGGTAGGTCTCCTGGGTCAGGCCGAAGATGGCCGGAATGGAGTCCAGCGCGAACAGCAGGTCGGTGCCGCCGATCGACAGCATCACCAGCAGCATCGGGGTCAGCATCCGCTTGCCGTTGACGGTGGTGACCATCTTGTCGCCGTCATAGTGCTCGGAGGTGCGCAGGTACTTGCGGAAGAACCTGGTCATCACATTGTCGGCGTCGTCGTCGCCGGAGTCGGAGGAGAACTCCTCCGATACCTGCTTGCCGGCCATGAAGATCAGGATGGCGCCGAAGATGTAGAAGACCCAGGCGAACTGGTTGATCAACGCCGCCCCGACGAAGATGAAGGCGGTGCGGGCGATCAGGGAGAATGTGATCCCGAACAGCAGGACCTTCTGCTGGTCCGCCCGTGGCACCTTGAACGAACTCATGATGATCAGGAAGACGAACAGGTTGTCCACCGACAACGCCTTCTCGGTGATGTACCCGGCGAAGTACTGCTGGCCCCACTGATGACCGGCGATGACCCAGACCCCGACCCCGAACAGGATCGCGATCCCGACGTAGACCGCCGACCATTTGGCGGATTCCTGGATGGTCGGGATGTGGGCCTTGCGGACATGGAAGAAGTAGTCGTACAGCAGCAGGCCGATGATGCCCGCAACGGTCAGCGCCCAGACCCAGCCGGGCACCTCAAGGTGATCTGTCATTCTGTTGCGCTCCTGCGGCCGTCACGAGGCAGTTGTGATCGGCCACCGGTCGAGAAAAATCTTTCGGACGCATCCGCTGCCTTCATCCCGAAGCTGCAGCGAAGAGCGCAATGGACTCACCCAAACTAGTTGCCCGCCGTGGGATCGGGCAAATCCCCACGGCGGGCAGGAAGGGGAAACCTTACTCCGAGACCTGCTTGAGCAGATCCTCGAAGTTGATGACCTCCTCCTCGTCGACCCGGGTGACCGGCGTACGCCCGCACAGCGAATCGGCGAGCGCGGCCCCGGACTGGTCGATCCGGTGGCTCAGCCCGGCATCGCGACCCCAGTCGTCGGTGGCGGCGAAGATCGGCACCGGGATGACCTTGGCGCGCAGATAGAACATCAGCGGCACCATGGCCTGGTCGATCGCCAGGCTGTGTCGGGGGGACCCGCCGGTCGCCCCCAGCAGCACCAGCTTCTCGTTCAGCACGCCCTGCTCCAGCGCGTCGAAGAACATCTTGAACAGCCCCGAGTAGGAGGCGCTGAACACCGGGGAGACCGCGATCATCGCTTCGGCCCGGGCGACGGCGGCAAAGGCCTCCTCCAGGGCCACGCTGGGCACGTGGGTGACCATGTGCTGGACCAGGTCGGTGGCCAGGTCGCGCAGGTCGATCGAGACCAGGTGCACCTGATCGCCGGCGGCCTCCAGATGCTTGGTGACCGCCTGCCCGAGGCGCTCCCCCAGCATCTTGGTCGACGACGGGCTGCCGACTCCGGCGGTGACGACGACGACCTCACGCATGGACGGGCTCCTGGTCGGTGGGGGTGGCGAGCACGCGGGGGTGCTGCGGCGCGGTTTCGGGGATGTCGTCGGAGGTCCGCGCGGCGGCGTACCCGGCCCGCAGGTCGGGCAGGATCTCCCCGAGCAGGTCGAGCTGTTCCAGCACGGTCTTGGTCGGCAGGCCGGCGTGGTCGACCAGGAACAGCTGGCGCTGGTAGTAGCCGACGTCGTCGACCATGCCGAGGTAGCGCTCGAGGACCTGCTGCGGGGACCCGACGGTCAGCGGGGTCTGCGCGGTGAAGTCCTCCATCGACGGGCCGTGGCCGTAGACCGGCGCGACATCGAAGTAGGGCCGGAACTCGCGCACGGCGTCCTGGGAGTTCTTGCGCATGAAGAACTGTCCGCCGAGGCCGACGATCGCCTGGTCGGCGCGGCCGTGACCGTGGTACTCGAAGCGCCGCCGGTACAACTGCACCATCTGCTTGGTGTGCCGCATCGGCCAGAAGATGTTGTTGTGGAAGAAGCCGTTGCCGTAGTACGCGGCCTGCTCGGCGATCTCCGGGGAGCGGATCGAGCCGTGCCACACGAACGGGGGCACCCCGTCCAGCGGCCGCGGGGTCGAGGTGAAGCCCTGCAGCGGCGTGCGGAACTTGCCCTCCCAGTCGACCACGTCCTCGCGCCACAGCCGGTGCAGCAGGGCGTAGTTCTCCACCGCCAGGTTCAGCCCCTCGCGGATGTCCTTGCCGAACCAGGGATAGACCGGGCCGGTGTTGCCGCGGCCGAGCATGATGTCGACGCGTCCGTTGGCCAGGTGCTGCAGCATGGCGAAGTCCTCGGCGATCTTCACCGGATCGTCGGTGGTGATCAGCGTG
Source organism: Granulicoccus phenolivorans DSM 17626 = NBRC 107789 = JCM 15570 (assembly GCF_000423085.1). GTDB lineage: Bacteria > Actinomycetota > Actinomycetes > Propionibacteriales > Propionibacteriaceae > Granulicoccus > Granulicoccus phenolivorans. The sequence continues at coordinate 28,104 of NZ_AUHH01000052.1, forward strand.
GTGGCCGTGGAGAGCTTGATCCGCTCGGTCTGCGCCCCGATCCAGGCCAGGGTGGTGGTCGGCGAGGAGGAGAAGAACGGCGGGTTGTGATGCTCGCCCAGAGCAACCACGTCGAGGCCGACCTCTTCGGCGTGTTTCGCGATTTCGACGATGCCGCGAATCCGATCGTTCTCGGTGGGCTCGATCCCGGTGGTGGGATCGGGAGTCACATCGCTGACGCTGAAGATTCCGATCTCCATGACCGCCTCCTAAGTAGTTTCGATTTCAATCATTTACCGAAACCGGTCCGCGCTCAAATCTATTCCCTGCCTCAGTAGATGCCCCCGGTGGCCGACCAATTGATCGAACCGCCCTGGAACGGCTGGCTGCAGGTCAGGACGCCGCCGGGACTGCTGCAGGATTCGGAATCCAGCGGGTACCCGTAGCGTCCGTTCTCGGCGCCGGCGTCGAGCCAGGCGGAGCGGATCGCACCCCAGGACGGCTGGGCCCCGGTGGCGGCCGACCAGATGATCGCACCGCCGGTGAAGCCCTGCCAGCAGCCACCGTCGGCCAGCCCGCAGTACTCGGGCGTGGTCGGGTACCCCAGCCGGCCGTTCTCGGCCCCCAGCCAGGCCCAGGTCTCCCGAATCGCGCCCCAGGAGGGCTCCGCGCCGGTGGCCGGGGACCACAGCACTGCCCCGCCGGTGAACAGCTGGTAGCAGCCGCCGCCGGTCAGCCCACAGATCTCATCGCTGGTCGGGTACCC
>NZ_AUHH01000053.1 GCF_000423085.1 Granulicoccus phenolivorans DSM 17626 = NBRC 107789 = JCM 15570
CGGCGGTGGAGGTCGACCTGACCTCCGGCGGCGTCTCCACGGTCACCGTGACCGGTCCGGTGGATCCCGACGAGGTCCGTGCCGCCATCACGAAGGCCGGCTACCTCCCGAGGTCCTGAGCATCACGCCCCCGAGCCGCCCGGGGGCCCACGTCGGCCTCGCCCCCTCCGGTCGCGTCTCTGTCCAGCCGCCGTCCCAATCTCAGGGCCCGGTGCGGAACCGAGCATCGCAGGGCGGGCAGTGCAACGGTTGCCCGATCGCAGACCCTGCCGGTCCGCCGCAGTCGGGCTCGCCACGAACGACGCAGGTGCCACAGCCTCCCCTTGGCCCGCGATCCCGAGGCGCGTGAGGTCGCCCCGATCGGGGCCACCCTGCTCCCGATGCCTTCGACCGGTATCGGGACGCGTCACGAGCACCCGCCTGACCGTCGACACGCACCGGGCCTACGAATGGCGCGTCCAGGACGGGCGGTCCTGAGCCGAAGATCCGGCTCGGCCCAGGACTCAGTGCGGCACCAGGGCGGCGGGCACGAAGGACGTCAGGCGCCCGGTCGCCAGCTCCCCCTCCGGTGTGCTCGCCAGGACCGTGGCGTCCGCCGGAGCGGGAACCACCTCCGTGATGACGTGGCTGAATCCACCGGTCGGATCGCTGGTCACCTGCTGGGTCACGGCGGCCGCGCCCAGCCGGATGGCCAGTTCCACCGTGGCCCCGGCGGTGAATCCGGTCCCGGTCAGCGTCACCCGGTCGGCGCTCTCGGTCACCGTCAGCCGGGGCCCGGCCGGGGGCGGCGGCACCGGCGGCAGCTCGACCGCGACCAGGTACTCCGCGCTGTCGGTGACGTCGTGGGGTTGACCGGCGTGGCAGGCTCCCGGGGCACCGGTGGTGCGGACCAGTTCCTGGCAGACCCGGCACCGGCGCCACCCGGGCTCGGCATTCTCCGGCGGGTCGCTGACGAACGCCCCGTACAGCATCGAGTCGGTCAGGTCGTGTCCGCCGCCGTCGAAACAGAGGCCGCCGGTCTCGAAGCCCCCGAAGACCAACACCTGGCAGCGGGCGCAGCGCCGCCAGCCGTCGCCCCCGGGTGGGACGAAGCCTTCGGTCACGACGTAGGCGGCACTGGCCCGCACGTCGTGCAGCCCGCCCCCGCGGCACTCTCCCCGGGCCACGACGATCGACACCAGGGCCTCGCACCGGGCGCAGGCGCGGAACCCCGGCTGGCCGTCTTTGGCATAGCTCGGCCACAGACCGTGGACGGGGCTGGCCGCGTGATCGTGCGTCCCGCCGGCGGGACACGTCCCGATCTCGAAGCCGGTGTAGCTGAGCACCTGGCACTTGCTGCACCGGCGCCATCCGGGTTGGGCACTGGTCGGCACCGTGTCCACCAGGACCCCGTAGTCGTACGGGCCGCGGAGGTCGTGGTCACCCCCGGCGTAGCAGACGCCCGGTCCGTCCGGGGCGAAGGCGAGCATCGCGCAGCGCGCACAGCGGCGCCACCCGCTCTGGGCGCCCACCGTGGTGCTGCCGAACGGGAGGGTGAACAGGGTTCCGGTGTCGTAGTCGTGTGCCTCGCCCCCGTGGCAGACGCCCTGCCCTTCTCCGCTGACCAGGCCCTGGCAGCGTCGACACCACCCCCACCAGCCCTGCATGCCGGTGGCGATCCGTTGGACGACATACTCGGCGCTTCCCGACAGGTCGTGGTCTCCGCCCGCGAAGCACGCGTGCGAGGGATTGTTCATGTCGTTCAGGCACTGGCAGCGGGCGCACCAGCGCCACCCGGCCTCGGTGCCGGGGTGGTCGGGACCGAACGGGACTCCGTAATCGGGTGCGAACTGGTCGTACTCGTGTGGGGCCCCGTCCCAGCACACGCCGGGTGCGCCGCGGAACGCCATCCGTCCGCACCGGGTGCACGAGCCCCAGCCCGACTGGACGTTCGCGGGAAACGTGCTCCACAGCGCCCGGTACTCCGCGCTGGCCGAGAACTCGTGCATCTGGTTGCCCAGGCAGGTTCCGCCCGCACCGGTCACGTTGATGAATCCCTGGCAGCGGCTGCACGCGCGCCAGCCCAGCTGTACGTCCATCTCTCCGCCTCTCCTCGGCCGGCGTTATGCCGGGTCGGTGCCGATCACGTGGTCGAAGCGCAGTCCGCTCGACCCTTCGCCGCGGCCGGTGCGTTTGCGCCGCGCCTGCCAGACGTGGCGCCGCCCGTCGTACCAGGTCGCCGCCCGCCACCCGCGGACCACCTGGGCGCCGGCCCGGGGCACCTCTTCCTCGTAGAGCCAGGCGTCGCCCGCAGGGAGCAGGGTGCCCCCGGGGCGTTGCGCCACCGGTTCCCCGTCGACCAGGCGGCTCAGCGGGACCAGCCGCAGCCGGATCGACTCCAGGTCGGCGAGTTGTTCGGGGGCGAGCGGGAACCAGTGATCGGGGACCTCGGTCGCGACCACGTACTGCGGGTGCTCCCGGGCGACCGGCGGCTCCGGTTCGCGCGCGGCCCACCGTTCGAAACGGTCCAACGCCCGGCCGTGCCCGTCGGCGATCACCGCCTCCACCGCCCAGGACAGGTTGGCCATCTCGTCGCGCACCAGCATCACGATGTCGGTCGGGGGCCCCTCCAACGCCCCGGGCAGCACCGGCGCGTGCAACAACCACGGGCTGGTGGGTCGCTCCTGGCCGGGCAGCAGGTCGACCTCGAGCCTGGTGTGCCCGAACAGGTTCCAGCCGTCCACGTCGACGGTCAGCTCCGGCAGGGTCCGGGTCCGGTCGAACACGTCGTGCACGGTGCACGCGGTCACCCGGTTCAGGCTCCCGACCGGAACCCGGACCGGCAGGGCGAACCAGTCGTTGCCGTACACGGTGGCATACCCCACCAGCATCAACCGGCCGAGGTCGATCGGGCCCGCGTCGATCGCCCCCGGGTCGAAGCGGGCGTCCTCCATTTCCCACAGGCGCGGCGCGGGCATGCCCCCGAAGCGGGCCGGGGCGGGAATGGCGAACTGCCGGTGCACCTGCGGGGTCGGGTCCCGGTCGGCCGGGAGGGTGACCGCGTCGAACGACGACCAGTCGAGTCGCCCGTCCGCATAGCCGGCCGACCGCAACTCGACCGAGGGCAGGCTGGAGGCGCGCAGCGCCACGGTGTGCTCCATCCGATGCTCGTCCCAGCAGTCCTCGTCCTCCGCGATCATCCGCGGGACCTGGGCGTCCCACCAGGCCAGCCAGGCCCCGGCCGGCCCGGCCAGGGCCTCTGCGGTCGCGGCGATCGGCGCCGCGAGCCGCAGTGCCGCCAGCTCGGCCTCGGCGGCGGCCGGGTCCGCGAGCCGCCGCAGGGTGTCCGCCAGAACGGCCCCGTCCGGCACCGCGCGGCGCAGGCGGCGATCGAGCGGATCGACCAGGTCGGCGTCCGGGAAGCCGCAGCGGGACACGAACGCCGGCAGGTCGGCCCCCACCGCCCGCGCCCAGCGCACCCCGCCGTCGAGGCGCAGCCGCGGGGTCGGCCCACCCTGATGCTCCTCCACCATCCGTTCCAAGGGTTCGGCGCTCACCTGGTACGGGTGCCACGGGGCAACGTCGTCGCGTCGCCACTGGTCGATCCGGTGGTGTTCACTGACGACCTCGACCCAGGCCGGTGAGCCCACGTTCTCGTGCACGTATTCGCCGAACTGCCACTGTCGCGCCAGCAGCCACAGCGGGTCGCGGATCCGGGCCGCCAGGCCGTCCTCGATGCTGCGGCCCCGGGTCGGGAAGTCGTACTGCATGTCAGCCCTGCCCATCGGGGAGTGGAAGGACCCCGCGCAACGAGGGCAGGTCGGCCAGGTCGAGGGTCCGCACCTGCGCCAGGGTCAGCGTGTCCTCGACGCAGGCGTGGACGTCCTCGAGGCACCAGCCGCGGCTGCGGTCCGGCGGCACGGCGATGAGGAGCGCCTGCGGCGGTCGGGCGCCCGGCCGGTCGAACTCGAAGGCCAGCCCCGCCACCTCCTCGACCGCCTCGACCGCCTCGACCGCGTCGGCCGGCGCGGCGGGCGGCGGAGTCGGCCCTCGGCCGATCACCTCGGTCCACGAGTCGATCACCACCCCCGCGGGACGCCCCTCGAGTGCACCCGTCAGCAGGACCGCACTCGGCCCGCGGCCGAGGGCGTCCACCCCTGCGGTGGCGATCCACGGTCCGGTGCCCCCGGCGCCCGGTACCTGCCGCACCGTGTCCGGGGCCGGTGCCCGCCCGGCGAGCAGCTCGCTGGCGAGCATCACCTGGTCGAGCCGGTCGAGTCGTGGTCTGACCTGGCCCAGGTCGCGCCGCCAGGCGGCGATCTCGTCCGGTCCGGGCACCGGGTCGGGGGCGCCGGGCACCGCCGTCAGCACCGGCGCCACCACCAGCCACGGGGGAACAAGCTGGCCCACCTGCCGCAGGGTGGTGGTGAGCCAGGCCGCGGCCTCCGCCGGCCCGGTGGCGGGGTCGGGCGGGACGCCGGGATCCTCCAGGACCGCGGCCGCCAGGTGGGCCCGCACCCGGGCGCCGGCCCCCGGGTCGTCGCCGGCCGGGACACCGAGGGCGTCCAGCCGGGTGAGCGCCGTCGCCACGGTGGCGGCGTCGCCCAGCTCGGCCCGCGCCGCGCGCACGGCCGCGAGCCAGGGCACGACCCTGGCGTGCAGGTCGGTCAGGTCGACCCCGGCCGCGGGCGAGGAAGTCGCGGCATCGAAGTGCACCGGCAGCAGCGGTGTGGCCCCCGCCAGCGTCGCGCGCAACCCGTCGCACAGGAGCACGAAGTCTTCCAGCGCTCCGTCCGGTGGCACCGCACCGGCCACGGCCCGGAGCCGTTCCGGGCTCGCGGCCAGCACGTCCAGGGCGCACCACCCGGCGAACGCGGCACCGAACGGCCAGGACTCGGCGGGTCCGAGGCGGTCCCGTACCCACCCTTCCAGACCCGGGTCGAGGACGGCCAGGGGCCGATCGTCGGTCCATCCCGGCCCCGGGGCCGCCGGGAACCCGACCGCGACATGATGCGTGGCCGCCACTCCCCCGCGCGGCGTGGCCAGCACGTCGAACTCGGTGGGCAGCGCCAGCCCGCGGCCGAGCGCGTCCGCGGCCAGACCGGCCCGGACCGGATTTCCGCCCACCAGTTGATGGACGCTCTCGGCCAGCAGGAGGTCCCCCACGGCATCGAAGGTCTCATCCAGCTCCCCGAGCAGGCGCCGGAGCCGGGCCGCGTCCTCGTCGAGCGCGGCGCCCGCAGCCGCCGCCAACGCGGCGTCGTCGGTGCGCAGTCGCGGATCCGAGCGCAGTGCCTGGCCGTCGACGACGTTGCGGGCCCCGATCGCGATCCGGGCCCCGGCGGCGTCGGCAGTGTCCGGCTCGACCAGGGGCGCCAAGGGATAGCTCGCCCGGAAGCCGGCGATGAACCGGTCCAGCCGCGCGTCGTGGAGGGCTCGCTCGAACTGGTAGCCGAGCAACGCCGACACCGTCTGCCCCTCCCGGACACCGTCGAGCATCGCCTGGGCCCGTCGGACCCGGGTGGACTGGATGTCGACGGCGAACGCCTCGCCGTCGCTGTGCGCCTGCCACCCGGACCGCAGCACCGCGGCGGTGGTCGCGTGGTGCAGGGACGGGGTCAGGATGAAGCCCTCGGCCGGGGCGTTCGGGGTCGAGGGATCGATCGCGGTGAGCCACCCGTAGCCCCCCACCCGGATTCCGTCCGGGGTCTGGGCCCGGATCGCGGTCAGGCGGGCGGTCGCCAGCGAGGTGACCCAGGCATCGATCCGCGACGCGAGGGTCTGGAGCACCTCGCGCAGCAGCCGCTCCAGCCTCGGCAGATCGGCTGCGGCCGTGTCCTCCAATGCCACATAACGGGCCAGCAGGGCCCGGAACCGAGCACCCTCGACGACCCGTGCCGCAATCTCGGCGGCCGGCACCGGTCCGGCCGAGCAGATGTTGTTGAGGGCGTTGTAGGCCCACTCGGCCTGCTGGTAGAACACGCTCTGGGTGGGCGCCGCCAGCACCTGCGCGAGACGCCGGGCCAGCGGCGCGTAGCGTGCGGCAAAGGCGTCGGCCCGGGGGGCGATCCCCGTGTCACGCATGGTCTGGAGTGCCTCGTCGAACAGCACGAGCAGTTGGGTGAGCGGCCGCTCGGCCAGCAGGGCGCGCACCTCCTCCGGCACGGTGGCGGGGAACTCCTCGATCCGTCGGGACGGATCCCCGCCGGGCTCGTCCGGGCCGGGCCCGGTGTCGACGGACTGCCAGGCGAGCCGCCGATCCGCGGGCAGCGCGCCGAACGCGGCCGGCGGTGGCCCCTGGTTCAGGTCACGCTGGTTGACATCGAAGCCAGTGACCAGACGGCCGGGGCTGCCGTCGCGGCCCAACAGGTCGAGCAGCACGGCATCCTGATCGACGCCCTCCCCGACCCGCAGGGCACCGGGCAGCGCCAGCTCGAACTCGGTGAGCAGCGAGGTGACGACATCGGCCATCCCGGTCGGGAGGTCATCCCCGCGCCACAGGTCGATCGTACTGACCGGAATCGGACCGTAGGGTTGCCGGCCCACACGCAGCACCGGCAGGGGTCCCCGGGCCCGCACCTGCTCGCTGAAATGGGCCGCGACCGGGGCGAACCACGGTTCGTCGATCGGGGCCGGCGCGGCCCGGTCATCGGTGAGCGGCCGGAACGCTCGGGACCAGGAGAACCAGTTGGCCTCCAGCCGGTGCAGCCGGCGCAGCAGCGCCGCGTCCCCGCTCTCGGCCTCGAACACCGTCGCGAGGACCTCACGGCCGTCCACGCCGAGAGCCCGAGCCAGCCGCGCGGCGTCCTGGTCGCCGTCGGCCCGATAGGCCGCCGTGCGGGCCGCGGCGGTGGCCGGGTCCGGGGGTGCGGTGCGGGACCGCCACCCGCTGCGGCTCCCCGGGGTGTTGTTCGTCGGGGTTCCCTGGGGCAGGGCCGCCAGTCCGTCCAGGTAGGCGTGGGCGGTGAGCATCTGCTGCACCCGGGCGGCCCCCGTGGCGGCGTCCGCGGTGCTCACCCCGACCACGGTCAGCAGGTCGAACGTCTCCGCCGGGTCGGTCAGGGGTGCCACCACCGCCATGCCGCACGCCACGGCGGCATCGAAGTCGATCAGCCAGCGGCTGGCCGGGTCGAACTGAACGGTGTCCTCCTCCCCGGCCGGCGGGTCGTCGGGGGCGGGAGCCATCCCCAGCGGCAGCGGATGCGGGATCTGGGCACCGGACAGGCGCCAGATGAGCGCGCCGTCCCGGTAGGCCGAGACGTCGAGGTGGTCGGGCAGCAGGGTCGTCTCGGCGGCCCGGGTCCAGGCGGCGTCCCGCCGGGCCACGACGGGAAACTCCGGCGGGGCCGGCGGTGTGTTCCCCGGCGTGAGCACCCGGGCGACCCACGCCGCCCGGGCGCCCGTACAGGCCCGGACCAGGTCACGCCAGGCCGCCTCGCGCAGCACCGGGTCCCCGCCGGCGGCATGCACCGACTGCCAATAGGCCCGCCCGGCCGCCTCCTCGCCGGCGGTCAGGGCCTCTTCGTGACTGTCCACATGGATGTCGTCGGGGTAGACCCGGACCTGCAGGACCGGTGCGGCGTTCCGCTCGGCATAGAGGGCCTCGACCCGCAGCGGGAGCAGCAGCAGCGGCTCGTCACCGGCCACCTGCGGCGCCGCCCGGGCGGCCTCGTCGTAGGCGGCGACCGCGTCCTCATGGGCGCGTCGGGCCTCGTCCTCGGTCTGGGTGCACGCGGGCAACTCCTGTTTGAGCTGCTCGATCCGGGCGAACAGCTCCCGGTTGAGGGCCTGATCGACCTCCGTCCAGACCCCGTCCGGGGTGCGCCAGCTCGAGGCCCGGGCCTCGACGTCCCGCAACGCGCGGCGGGCGGCCTCCCGGGCACTGCGGGTGGCCCGGACACGGAGGCGGAGTTCGGTCAGATCGGTCATCCCGGTGCTCCCGGCCCGAGCAGTACGGCGGCCTGGATGGCCACCCGGAACGGTCGCTGCAGCGCGATCCGGGCGATGTCGGCGGCGTCCCGGTTCCACGCCGGTGCGTCCGGGCCGGGCGCGGCCGGCGGATCGAGGGCAGTCCCGGCGAGGGCGTGCCCGCGGCCCTGCGGAACGGTGCCAGGCCCGGGATTCTGCTCGTCGGCGGGCCAGGTCAGGTCGTACCAGCCGGTGTAGTCGTGGGCCTCACCCGGGCCGGGCGGCTCGTCGAATCCGAAGCGGAGCCGGTGTCCGTGCTCGGCGAACACGAAGAACCACGCGTCCACCTCGGTCGACGGCAGCGGGAAGCCGTAGGCCACCGTGGCGTCGTCGATCCGGATCGCGAACAGGGGTGGGACCGCGTCCTGGGTCGGATCGGGCCGGACCCGGCCGGCCTGATCGGGAGGTCCGGATCGGGCGGCGGTCACCGTCATCCCGGGATAGCGTCGGACCACGTCGCCGCGGACCAGCAGGACGGTCAGGCCGTCCCCGAAGGTGGCATGACTCCCGAGGGGGACGTCGTCGGTCCATTCGTTCAGGGGTGGGATGTCGGCGGTCGCGTCGGGTCGCGGCCAGAACTGTCGGAACGGGGTCCCGCGCTGATCGGTCGGGTACTCCCGCCACAGCAGCTCGGCCATCATCTCCTGGTTGATCCCGGCCAGGTAGGCCTCGACGAACGCGTTGTTGGGACGCAGCAGGGCGACGGTGTCGGTGGCCACCGCCCCGAGTCCGGGCATGAACCACTCGGGATCGGAGTCCAGCAGAGTCAGTGCCGTCGGTACCGGGAAGACCGGGTACGCCATCACCGGCCCGTCCGGCCCGGCGGCCGTGACCTGTCCGGGGAGTTCCAGCATCGAATCGAGTCGGGCATGGTGGCGGCGCCCCGGGTGCAGCGCCGTCACCACGCGATCGGCCAGGGCGCTCGCCGAGATCTGGACCCCGAGCCGGTCCACCGTGCCGAATCCGGCCCGATCGGTGACCAGATCACTGAGCAACTGGGTGGTCATGGTGGTGACGGTGGCCAGGTCGGCCACGATGGCCGGGGCCACCCGGGACGGGGCCCCGAGCTGCATCGCGGTGAGTGCGTCGGGGCCGAGCCGGACCTCGGCCAGCCGCCGGTCCAGGTGGTCCCCGGCGTCCGCGGACTCGTTCAGCCGGGCCACCCGGGCCAGCGTCGCCACCGCGACCAGTTGGTCGGCAGCGGCGACCGCCGCGACCGCCGCCACTCCGTCGGCGGTCACGGTCGGGGTGTCCGGCACGACCGCCGCCGCGCCGGGGATCGTCACGTCCCCGCGCAGCGCCCGCGGCAGCAGGTCCCCGACCGAGACCCGGGACCGGCGCGCCAGTTTGCCGTCGGGGCGCAGCCGGCGCATGAACCCGGTGGTCCCGGTGCCGCCGGCCATCCGGCTCATCGCCGTCTCCTGTGCCAGGGTGACCTCGGGGCCGGTCGTCGTCCGGGTGTCGGCGGGCACGGCGAACGCGAGGAGTTCCCCCGGAGCGAGGGTGGCCACGTGCCGGCGGTGGACGCCCTCGGCGACCGCGGTGGTCAGCTCGGCGATCCCACGGAGCCGATTGGCGGAACGGATCGCCCCGACCTGGTCCCAGGCCTTCGCCATCAGATCTTCCTGGTGGTCCCGCACGTACTGCGTACCGATCCCGGCGGCGACGCGCCGGGCCACCGCCGTGTTGAGTTCCACGAACCAGGAGGGGCCGGAGACCCGCTCCTGCAGCACGTGGCGAGCTGCGTACATCGGCGGCGTGACCGCACCGACGGTGTCGCCGGGAACGGCCCCGGCCAGCTGGTCGGCCCGGGCGTTCAGGTGGGCCCGGATCCGGGTGTCGAAGGCGTCGAGCGTCTCGGTACCGGCGGTCGGCACCGGCGGGGGCACGTCCCCGAACGGGACCAGCGCGCCCTGCACGCCGACCAGTTGGGAGTCCGGGGCGAGCGGCCGGTCGCCGGGCCAGGGAGCCCGGATGTCGATCGGGCGGACCGACGCCTGCCGGAGCTGTGCGGGGTCGGCCGGATGCAACCGGGTCACCAGCTGTTCGAAGTCCCCGCTGCGCCCGGTCGCGAACGTCCACGTGTGGTAGACGGGCAGCAGCACGGGGGTGGGCCCGTCGATGCGCCAGGCGAGGTCGTGCGGCACCCGGTCGGCCCCGGGGTCGCCGAGTCCCGCCGCGACGCCCGAGGCGAAGGCCGGGACCAGGCAGGCCCGGTAGCGATGCCCCTCGCTCAGCCGGCGCGGGCACAGCAGGCGCGCCACGGTGCCGGCCGTGGCCTGCCCGCCGCCCGGCAGGAGGCCGGTTCCCCGAACGCGTTGGACGTGGGCCCAGCCCCAGGAGTCGCGCAGGTCCGGCAGCTGGTCGAGTGGGGCTTCGATCGTGGGCAGCGGGTCGCCCGGACGCACCGGGACCTCGTCCACGACCACGAGCACCAGCCAGGGTCGCAGCCGGCCGCCGGCCGGGCGTGCGGGGGTGAGCAGCCAGGGCAGGTCGGGCGGGACCAGCTCGACGGCCGCCAAATAGTTCGGTTCGACGTCGGCGACCCCGTCCGGCGGGTCACAGCGCACCACGGCCCCGGCCGGCAGTCCGGCCGCGTGGCCGGGGCCGAGCAGGCCCATCGCCGGTCCGGTCACCTGCACGGGGGGCGCCACGGTGCTGGTCAGGGTGACCGCCGGCGCGAACGCCGGCGGCGGCAGCGGCCCGCCGTCGTCCTGGGCCCGGATGGCCGCGCCCAGCGGGCCCTGCAGGTAGGACGCGAAGGTCAGGTCACTCATCCGCCGGTCACCTCCCACGCTTCCAGGGTCCGCAGCTCGCCGGACGGCGACTGTGCCAGGCCCAGCGCCGTGGCGGCATCCACCGGGCCCGCCGGCGCCATCGACCAGCTGTAGGCAAGGGACAGCGGCGGCTGTTCGGCCACGGTCACGACCTGCTCGGGTGGCTGCCACCAGCCCGGGTCCTGGTCCCCGACGCTCTCGGCGAGAGTCCACAGGGTGCTCAGGTCGAGCAGGTGGCCGGCCGATGCCGTGACCGGCCGCGGGACGTCGCGGGCGATCACGCGTTCCTCCCAGTCGAAGGCGACCGCTCGCTCGTCGGGGCCGGTTTCGGCGTCGGGGTGCAGTTCGACCCCGGCACGCAGGGCCACGTACGCGGGCCGGGTGAGCGCCTCGTCGTCGGTGCGGCTGGGCAGGAACAGCCCGGGCGCGAACGGGGCGGTGATCTCGACGGTCCGCCCCGCAGGCTGCCCCGGCCCGAACTCACCCGCGGAGATGTTCCAGGTCTGCGCGGGAATCGGCACCCCGTTGATCCGTTCGATCGAGACCCCCAGCGGGACCACCTCCTGGCGGACGCCGACGGCGCCGCCAGTGTCGACCAGCAGGGCGTCGTTGAGCGCCTGCTGGGCGGCCGCGGTGAGCCGCACCCCCGCCGGGGGTGTGCCTCGGGCGCGCCAGGCGGACGGGCCGGCCAGCGCATCGCGGAGGCGTTGGCCGATGTCGAACGGTGCGGCCAGGGCCGGGGCCGGAGAGCCCCAGCCGATCTCGAAGTCGAGCGATACCTCGAACAGGAACAGGTCGATCGAACCGCGACCGCGGGCCAGGTAGGGCGCCGGCCCTTCCAGGTGCAACGAGAGCGCGATCCCGACCAGGTTCCTGCCGAACGCACGCAACGCGATCCCGCCCGACATGTCGGCAACGAATCGGAACGGCTCGAACTGGACCATCGCGTCGAAGGCCAGCCAGCCGCGCAGCCCGCATCCGGCGACTTCTGCGCGCAGCTCGAGGCGGGCGCCCAGCTGGATGGTGTTGGAGGTGATCGCGACATAGGCCTCGCAGCGCAGGTCCAGCCACGAGACCGGTGACAGGTCCATGGCCAGCCGGCGCAGGGCCGGGACGCCGCGCGGCGGGGTGAACGCCGGGTGGAACCCGCCGGCGCTCAGCACGAAGGTCGGGTCGTCACCGCCGCGGGCCAGCAGCAGCAGGTCCCCCGACAGGGCGACGCCCACGATGTGCGAGCCGGTGAGGCTGGCCACGAACATCACACTCGGTTCGGCCGGGTCGATGAACCCGGCGAAGGTGGCCTGCAGGAGGATGAGGGGTACCGCCGGGTCGGGGATCGCGACGACCACCGTGCCGAGAATGGTCAGCCGGACCTGGGCGGCGGATTCCACCAGCACCGCCACCGACGCGGTGACCAGGCGTCCACCCCAACTGAGTTGGAACATCGGCCCGACCAGCAGGGACCCGCGCGCCACGGGGAACAACCGGGGCAGCGCGTCGATCGCGGTCCGTCCCGCCGCGCCCGGGTCGGCCGGGAAGAGCAGCTGCGCCGCGGAACCGTCGGTGATCGCCCGCACGAGCGCGTCCCGGTCGATGCGCCGGTTGATGCCGACCATGCCGCCGACCCCCGAGATCGCGAATCCGAAGCCAATCTGGATGCCCGGCGGGGGGAAGGTGGCTCCGACACTGACCAGCAGCGACAACGGGCGGCCCGGCGCGGCCGGGGTCAGGACGCCGAACGCGGTCGCCTGCACCGGCGGGATGCGCACGCCCAGGACGCCGACCAGATCGTCTCCGCTCCGGGTCAGGCCGCCGGCCCCGCTCACCAGGGGAAGCGTGAGCGCGAGGTCGATCCCCCGCGGCTCGTCGACCCCGAGCGCATCGGCGGCCGGCAGGAACCCGGCCCCCGGACGCAGACCGACCGGGACCCGGATCCCGAGACCGTCGATCCGGATGTCGACGGGCAGGCCGGGCAGGGAGGCCTCGAGGGCGCTTGCGAACGCGACGGTCACCGACGAGCCGGCCTGGTCGATCCCCTGCACGGCCACATCCAGCCAACGGCCGGTGCTCGTGCCGAGGTCCGGGGCGGCCGCGCCGCCGGACAGCCGGGTGCGCAGGGCGCTGCTGCCGTTGAGCTGGAGCCCGCTCTCGGGCGCGGCCCGGAGCCGGAGATCGAGCGGGAACGACAGATCGACCGGCAGCAGGGACCCGACGAAGGACGGCGCCAGGGTCACCCGGCCCCCGACGATCTCCAGATGCGCGGTGCGCTCGAACGGATCGGCCAGGGTTGCGGCGAGGTGACCGCCGACCTCGAAGGCTCCGATCTGCACCGAGGGGCCGCCGGGGATGCCCAGTTCGGTGGTGCCCGCGGTGCGTCCCACCGCGACGTCGACGCGGCTGGCGCTGTCCAGGCGTTCCACCTGGGGCGGGCCGTCCACCGGCAGGGCGACCGCGATCTCGTCGGCGTCCCCCATCGTGGACAGCCGCAGCGTGACGCCGGCCGTCAGGGGAAGGCTCAGCGTCCGTCCGCCGGCGACCCCGGCCAGCCGCAACGCCAGCGGCGCGGGCGCGTCGGGCCGGACCACCAGAGCCACCAGGGTGCTGCCGGAGCGCAGCAGATAGGCGATCCCGTCCGGCGGGCCGGGGTCCCCCGGGTCGCGCCAGAACCGCAGTTCGCCCGTGGTCGATCCGTCGCGGCCGGTCAGCAGGCCGAGGGCCGCCAGCACCGGATCGGGACTGTCGACCGGGGTCAGGATCTTGCCCGCGAACGGGGTTCCGGCCACCGTCGGGTCCGGTTCCAACGCTCCGAGTCCGCTCACCGCCTGCCGCACCGCGTCGCGGAAGGCGGTGACGACCTCACGTTGGAGGAACGCGAGCAATTCCCGTCCGGGATCGAGTGCCATGTCCCCTGCCTTTCCGGTGTCGCGCTCGGACGTCCTCAGGCACCCACCACGGCGTACCCGGCGGCACGCAGCGCGTCGGCCACCGCCGCACGGGTCGCGTCGTCGACGACCCCCGGGGGCGCCCCGATCTGCATCACCTGGCTCTGGAAGCCCGCCACCGCCGCCCGGGTCCGCGGCCCGTCGATCCCGTCGATCGGCCCCGGGTCGTACCCGAGGGCGGCCAATCCCTGTTGGACACCCCGCAACGTCGACACGTCGATCGCGGCCGGCCCGCCGTCTCCGTCGGCCACGGTGGGCGGGGTGCCGTCCTGGGCGAACGTGACCGTCCAGGGCCCCGGGGTGGTCAGGAACGTGTTGTAGAGATCGACACCCAGGTACCGGCCGTTCGGGGCACCGCCGATGATCTCGACCAGGGCCATGTGCAGGTGCGCGGGAATCCCGCCGAACACGAGGATCCGGCCCAGAAAGTCACCCCGGGAAACCTGGGATCCCGCCGCGAGGCCGTCGGGCACGTCGGTGATGTGGGTGTAGAAGGCGCCCATCATGTCGTTGGGCGCGCGCATGAACAGTTGCGCCCCGTAGACACTGCCGGAGTCGGTCGCCGCGACGTGGGGCTGCACCTTGGTCAGGTGCGCATCGAAGGCTGCGTAGACGTCGGTGCCGGCGGGCGCGGCGAGGTCCATCCCGTAGGCGATGTACCAGTTCGGTCCCTGATGACCACCCATTCCCGGTCCGCCGTATCCGCCCTGGCCGGCGGAGGCTCCGAGGGGATGGGACATCGCGATGTCGAAAGACATGGGTCCACTCCGTTCGTTGAGGGTGCGTCCGGACGGCTCAGACGACGGTCCAGCCGTTCCCGGTCAGGGAATCAGCCAGTTGTGCCTGGGTATCCGGGTCGTTCCAGGCGCCGTTGGGGGTCACTCCGACCCCGTTCTGGAAGGACCGGACACCGGCCTGGGTCCGCGGGCCGTCGCCGCCGTCCTGCGCGCCGGGATCGAATCCCAGCATCCACAGCGCGTGCTGCACACCGAGCACCGAGTCGAGCCCGAGGGCCGGACTCTCCACGGGAAGTTGCCGGTCGGCCACCGTCTGGGCGAGCTGGAAGTGCATCCGATCGAGCTTGTTGCGCAGCTTGATGGTTCCCTCATCGGGAGTGAACCTGCACTCCTCCGCGGCAGCGGCCCACTGGCCGGCCGCCACGAATCCCTGGAACCTGGGGAAGCGAAACATCGGCCCCATCCCCCACGACATGCTCAGCGTGCCGAACTGGGCGTTCGCCGGCCAACTGGCGAAGTCGCCGAACTCCGGACGCGAGGTCAGGGTCTGCTCCATCTCCAGCGCCTTCTGCTGGACGATGCGGTCGATCTCGCCGTCGGACAGTCGCAATTGGGTGAGCGGCTCGAAGGCGCGGTGCCCCTGCGGCGCCAGGTCCAGACGAGCCTTGACCGCATCCCAGGCCGCCGCCACCTCGTCGGCGGATGCGGACGCCTGGGTGTTCTGATCGTGCCAGTCCAACTGGGTGGCCAACTGCAGGGAAGCCGCCCGTTCGGCAGCCGTCGGCGCCGAGTTGGGTTGGGCCGTTTCATCGATCTTGTTCCCGACGCCGGTACTCACCCAGCCTTTGACGTCCTGATACATGAAATGGACGATGCCCTCCAACGGTTCGTTGAAACGCAACCAATTCGTCAGCACCATGTCGTGCACAGCTGCCCCATTCTTCGAGAATCGTTGTCGGCGAAAGGGAGCCCCGAACTCTTCCGGCGGGGACCATGATTGCTACGCGGTCGACGGGCATGCGGCTACGGCCTGCCTCCTCGGCAAGACGCTCAGAAGGCCGGAAGTCGGCGGACGTGCAGGCGACTTCATCGGCTCCACCTGAAGAAATGCTTTCACCGTGTCCGAGCCCGCGGGAAGTACTGTATTTCGACGACAACACCGCGATCCCATGACGGTCATGCGTTTCGTTGCGGAAATTTCGCAGGCTCACCGGGCGAAAACCCTTCACGGCACCCCGGCCTGCCCGTAATGGATTTTGCATGCCCGTTCTTCTAGAGTGAGCGGTAGCTCTAGTTCCGACATGACCCGGTTTCCCCGGGCCCCTGACGCGGTGGGATTCCGGCGCCTGAACCAGGCCCTCATCGAGCCTCCTGAACCAACCCCGACCTCTGAGACATACCCGCGGTGACCCCGGTGAGCTTCCCGGGAGGACCGGACCGATTTCCGGACCCTCCTGGTGCCGAGTGCGGCCCTCGTTCCAAGGCAGGACAGATGCTCGACTCACCCTTGCTGGGCTCGAATGCCGAGCTTCAGGCCGTCGCGGCAGGTCAGCGGCGGATCATGGCCCCGGAGACCTCCGATGCGGTGGAACTCCTGCAGACAGCGCTCGTGGCGATCGGATACGAGCTGCCCACCACCGATATCGACGGCATTCTCTCGATCGGCGGCGAGACCGCCGACGCCATCGTCACCTACAAGACCGACCGGGGCCTGGTGCCGAACGACCCCGTCGTGGGTGTGGGGACGGCGTCGGCGCTCGATGCCGAGATCGGCTTCCTCCAGGACGACAGGCTGGCCTCCCCCGTGCCCACCAAGGCGGGCATCCTGGCCCTCGATCCCTACAAGGCAGGGATCGCCGAGCTCGTGCTGGGCGACGTCTCGATCGGACAGAAGGTATTGGACCTGTTCGAGCTGCGCGACCGGATCTGTTTTCGGCTGTCCATGGACCTGGGTCCGCTCATTGCCGGGTGGTTCGGCGAAACCATCGTGGAGCCCCTGGTCTTCGCGGACTTCCGCACGCTCATGGCGCCCTCGGGCCCGACCGATTTCTTCGACGATTCCAAGAGCTCGACACCGTACGCGACGTTCCTGCAGCAGGAGCACCCCGCGCTCACGCCCGCCCAGGTGACGCGCCTGCAGGGGAATCGACGCCCCGACATCCTGCGTCACGCGGGGGCCCAGTCCGAGTGGTACGAGATCAAGCCGGCGAGTGTCAGCGGAGCGAGTGCGGCGACCCGAAAGCTGATCAGCATCCTGGACGACTACGCGGCCACCGGGCTCCCCTACGTCCCGGGGCGTCGGTACACCCCCAGCCGCGAGATTCCGCTGACCCCCATGGTCGGGCCGGCCGGCGAGCACATCCAGCCGGTCCTCGAACTGCGCCGGCCGGTACGAGGACTGATCTTCTGGACCCTGTGCCTCAAGGGCGACTACGTCGAATACTTCAATCGGGTGCGGCTGACCGCAGGCCTGCTCGCGATCCTGATCGCCCTGGCCGAGGTCGCGGCGGCAGCCGCGGTCACGGCCGCGGAAGTGGAGGCAGTTGCCGCCATCATCGCCGGACTGCGAGCCCTGGCGACCGCCGCCGGAGTCGCCCTTCCGGCACTGGCCCACTGACCTCCGGCGCGAGGATCAGGGGACCCCGAACCGACGACCTCCGGCGAGCGTCGACGGACGGCTCCGCTCAAACGGGAGCGGGCGTTGTGCCATGCTGGATGTGTTCGGTGAGCGCCGTCGGACTTGGAGGTGAGTGACATGGGCATGTCGCGTCGCATTGCTCGGAGGAATCCTCACGTCGGCCATTACGCGGCCTCGTGCACTCCCGCCCGGTGGTCTGAACGGTCGAGGGTCACGTTCAGATACAGGGTGCCGTCCGCCGTCTTCCCGTAGGCCCACAGCCAGAGGAACTTCCGGTTCACGGCGTAGCTGACCTGGGCCAGGGCAATCCTGGTGACCGGCCGAGCCCCTGACCAAAGGCATCGATCGCTTCGCAGTGAGCGTGGGTCCCGGACTTCGTGGTGAAGCCGCTGATCATCTTGTTCGTGCAAGCTGTCAAAGGGGGCCTTCCCTGCGTACGCCTCAGTTGGCCAAAGGGGTGAGCACCGCGATCCGCCAGACCCCATCGTGCGGTCGGTGCCATGGTGGGCGGCCCCGGCAGCTGGGACAGTGGCGGTGTGACCGCACCCCCACTGCCCGAGCCAGCCCCGGCCAGCGGGTGGCCCGCACCCGCGCCCGGTTGGAGCATCGACGAGGCCGGGGTCCACTCCCCCGATGCGCGCCTTCCCTGGGCCGAGATCGCCGAGTTCGTCGCGATCCAGGACGAGGAGGGCTACACCGATGTTCGGGTGATCACCCGTGACGGCCGGTCGCGCCGGATCCCCGGCCTCACCCGGACCCCGGCCCAGTACGCCCACCAGGACGGCGCCGCTCAGCTCCGGGCCCTGAACGCCGTCGCCGCCGCGCGCCGGCGGCCCTCCGAGCTGGCCTTCCCCGTGCAGTTGCGCACCGAGACCGGCACCCGGGTGGGCGCTGCGATCGGTGTGACCGTGCTCGCCGCGCTCACGGGGCTCCTCGTGGCGGTGACCATGTACTCGGCCGTGTCCGGGGCGGCGTTCATGGCGCTGTTCTTTCTCCCGATGGCAGCCATCACCGGCGGGGTGGCCGCACTCATGCTGCGCGCGGGCTGGGTGACCGCGACCATCACCGACCAGGAGGTCGTCCTGCGTACGCCCCTGCGGCCCCCGCGCCGCATCCCCCTCCGCGACGTCGTCGGCTTCGCCCACCATTGCCGGGGCCCGTCACGTGCCTGCAGCCTCCGGACCACGGTACCGACCGGCGTCCAGCACGTCGCCCTGCCCGGGCGCGATCCCGAGTACCGGCTGCCTGCCCTGGACGCCTACGTCCGCGAGCGGACCGCACACCACTGAGGACCGGCGGTCTCTCGGGAGCACCGCAGACTCGGCGGCGCGACCCCAGGACCCCGGGAAGCGTTCCAGCACGCGAGCCCCGGGTGAGGGTGGCCGGTTCACGGCCAGACCCGTTCAGCCGCTCAGAGGACTGCGGGTCCCGTTGGATTGCAACCGAACCCGCAGGACCCCAACGCTGCTGACCTACTCGAGGGGAGCATCCACCACGCGGGCCGTGACGTCCAGGTTCCCCGTGTCGGCGTTCCTGTACACCCGGTACTCGAGGGTGAGCCCGGCCGGGAGAATGCCACGGATCGGGCCGGGCGGGTAGCTGACGAGGACGGGCGTATCAAGGTTCTCCACCGAGGTGACCCGGGCCCCGGTCACCGGTGTGCTGCTCTGGGCGGTGGTGGCGGTGACCCCGGCGAGATTCGTCGAAATTCTGATGGGACGGATCGGGCCCGGAGGATACTCCTTGACGACCACGTGGACGGTCCCCGTCACGATGACCGGTCCGGTGACGGATTGGACCGTGCCGTCGATAGGCAGCCACGTGTTGATGGCCGCTACCGACCTGTCAGATGCCTGCACCGCGGTGGCTTCGATGCTGGGTGCGTCCTCCGCAAAGGCGGGAGACGACACGAGGAAGGGAAAGGCGAGGGCGAGAACTGCTGCGATGGCTGGAGTGCTGCGTTTCACGGGTACTCCTTGGGTGTGAATGAGTGGCCGACAGGACGGTCTGCCGGAACGGGATTGACTGCTGAACAAAACGGCCGAATGGCGGCTGTGCGTCGGGCGTTGCGATGGGACCATTCCCCTTATCCCGATATAATCAGGATCGAGTAGCCAGACAGGGGTGTCAACCGATTCGGCGAGTGAGATCTGAGCCGACCGATCCAGGGTCGTGGCGCCGCCGCTGCGGTACAGCCAGGGGAGCCGGACCCATGCACCCCGAGCAGCCTGACGGCATCGCCGTACCCAATGCCATGCACCGTCACGGCGAGAACCACCGGTTGTCTTCTCGGTAACTGGCACATCAGCACGGAGGGAAACACCCTGCTCGACCCAGGATCGCTCCTGGATAGAACAGCAGTGGACGCCCCCGTTCGGAGGACGCCCACTGCAGGTGTGTCAGGCAGGACCGCGGTCAGAAGATCCCGACCCGCGCGTTCCAGGAGATCGAACCCCGCTGGAAGTACTGCACGCACTGTTCGACGCCATTCACCTGGCCGCACTGCTCCCCGCTGGTCGGATAGCCGTACGAGCTGGTCTCCGCGCCCCGGGCCTTCCAGAAACTGCCGATGCCACCCCAGACCGGGTGCCCCCCGCCGGCCGGGGACCAATAGACACTGCCGCCCTGGAAGTCCTGCCGGAAGCCGCCGTTGGTCAGCGCGATCTCATCGGAGGTCGCATACCCCAGGCGTCCGTTCTCGGCCCGGTTGGCCATCCACACCGACCGGATCCCGCCCCAGGACACGTGCGTGCCGGTCTGCGGGCTCCAGACCAGGTAGCCGCCCTGGAAGCCCTGGTAGCAGCCGCCGTCCTTGATGCCGCAGATCTCATCGGTGACCGGGTAGCCCAGCCGTCCGTTCTCCGCCCCCAGGGACATCCACTTGCCCCGGATCGCGTTCTTGGTGATCGAGGCCGGAACGCCCGGAGCCCAGGTGATCGTGCCGCCGGTGAACATCTGGTACCAGCCACCGCGGACCAGGCCGTCGTGCTCCCGGTCGAGCGGCTGCCCCAACGGGCCGTCCAGCCCCCCGGTGGCCCGCCACTTCTCCCCGATCGCCCCGGTCACCGCGAAATTCGGTCCCGGCGGCTGCGGCGGCGGGGTCACCCAATAGGTGAAGCCCTGCTTCAACGTGGCCGACTGTCCGTCACTGTTGGTCACCACCACATCCTGGGGACCACCCATGCCCGGCGGCACCGCGATCCGGATCTCGGTGCTGGTCGGCGTCCCTAGCCTGTTGGCGGTGATCCCGCCGATGGTCACCGATGCGTACTGGTCGAAGCCGGTCCCGGTGATGGTGGCGCTCATTCCCCCGATGGGCCCGTTGTCGGGTGAGATCCGCGTGATCGTGGGGGCGGGAGCCATCGGCTGGTAGGTGAACCCGCCGGCCAGTGTGGCCTTCTGGCCGTCCGGATTGGTCACCACGACATCGCGCGCACCCGCCGTGCCGGCGGGTATCCTCACCTGGATCCATGTGTCCCCCATCGAGGAATGCGTCGCCTCGGCACCGCCGATCGTGACCTTCGCTCCCTGCTGGAATCCCGTTCCGTCGATCGTCGCAAGGGTGCCGCCGGCGACCGACCCGGAGGCCGGGCCGATCCCGGTGACCGTCGGCGCCGGAGCCTGGGCCTGTTCGTAGGTGAAGCCGCCGGTCCTGGTGACGCCCTGGCCGTCCGGGTTGGTGACCACGACATCGCGGGCACCAGCGGTGCCCGCGGGCACCGTGACCGTGATCGACGTGTCCGTGACCGACGACACGGTCGCGTCGGCCCCGCCGATCGTGACCTTGGCACCCTGGCGGAAGCCCGTGCCCGCGATCGTGGCCTGGGTCCCGCCTGCCGCGGGGCCGGAAGCTGGGTCGATCCCCGTGATGGTCGGCGCGGGAGCGGGAGCCAGCCGCTTGGTCCAGACGGTTGCCTGGAGGGTGCCGTCAGCCTTGGTTGAAGTGCCCACGACGTGGACTGCGGTGCGGGTCGCAGCCACTCCGGTGGCCTCCGAGCCGACAAACCCGACAGGCACTTCCAGGTACTCGAAGCCATCCGTGGACTTTGTTCTGTCGTAGACGAAGGCTTGCGAACGCGACGTACCTGCATACAAGTCACCACCAGTCACGCCGACCACCCAGCGATCCATGATCGCTGTGGCCTTCGAGTAATTCTGGCCAGCCGGGGCAATATCCTTCATGCCGGTTGAATCATTCAAGTCATAGACGAAGGCACGATCATTCGACTGCCCCACGACAATCCGCCCGGACACTGCCGTCGCCTCGCTGTGGTTCTGCCCAGGTTCCCCGCTACTGTGCAACAGACCAAGATCGTGACTCTTCTGCGAATCCAGGTCGTAGGCGAACCCCCTCAACTCGATGTGATCTGAATCAGGAACGCTCACATACGTCGTTCCGGAAATCAATTTCCCAGAGATCCCAGAAACTCCAGTTCCAAACAGGACTTGAGGAAATCCAGGCTGCTCTCTCAGATCCGTGACCCTTCGTGTGGGGTCAGTCAGATCAATCAGAAACGGCCTGCTTGGCGAGCGGGCATCAGGCGTCGAAGTCCCGACCACGAGGTCGCCGGAAACTCCTGTTCCGAAGGCGTACATATCGTCACCCAGCGAACCCAACTCTTGCATACTCGGTGACGGATCGGCGAGATTGTAAGCAAACGGGCGGGAACCGAGACTTGTGGAGGACCCGCCGACCACAGTCTGACCGGAAATAGCCGAACCCCGACTCGTCTTCCCTTCGCCACTGTCGCCAAGCACGCCCAGCTTCGTGGCACCACCCGCAGGGTTCGCGAGATCATAAGCGAAGGCCTCGTCGTCCCCCTGCCCCACGACGATGGATCCGGAGACGGCACGGGCTTCACTCTTTCCGAAACCTACGAGGCCCCCAAGGTCACTCACGGTCCACTCACCTGCCGCTTGGGCCGGAGTGACCGGTGTCGCGGTGAGCACGCCTACGATCAGCAGAAGTGGTGCCAGCCGGGCGATGCCCCGGCGTACCACGGTTGTTTTCATTCCTCGTCCCCCCGTAGAAGTCCTGGGACCATCTCGGGGCAGAGTCAGTACGCGTCCCCCGACGATCCAGCAGCGAACCTAGTGGACCCGCAGCGCCGACCGAGGCTGTTCAGAAAGAATTCAGATCGAGAAAGTTCTCACAACTACCCAAAAGCCACGGTACTCGAAAGTAGCATTTATTTAGCGATAATCGGCGGGTCGGAGGCCGCCTCGACAGGTCGAAACAGCAGCTCCACATCCAGCATGCGACGCACCGAGGCAGCAGCCGTCGAGGATCGGCACGCCCGATTTGCCACTCTGGGAAGCGGCCCGCAAGACTGACGGTAATAGCGCGCTTACCTCAGGTGAGGGGATCCATGACTGGCACCGTCGTCACGCCCGAAGGGTCCGACTTCACGGTGCGCGAGGTGCCGTTCGACCGGCCCGATCCGTACGCGAATGCCCGGCTCGCCGAGATCGGCCAGGAGATCGCCCTGCTGGAGGCCACCGCCGCGCAGTTCTACGGCACCGACGCAGGACACGGCCGCACCCGCCGCTCCCGGATCGACCACACCAACCCGGCCACCCGGGCCATCCTGGACCGGTTGCCGGCCTCGGCCGCGTGGCTGGCCACGGTCCCGACGGCAGCCGCCCTGCACCCGCTCTACCACCCCGAGGACCCCGCGCTCCCCTCGGGCACCCCGATCGACGCCGAGACCCGCGACTGGTTCCGCAACATCGCCGACGCCCGCGGCATCCGCTCCCGGGCCGCGGTCATGCAGGACGTCCTCACCCGGGAAGCCACCGGCGCCGCACCGGGCCGATGGCTCTCCCTCGCCTGCGGCGCCGCCCAGCCCGTGTTCCACACCCTGGAGAGCCTGGCCGCCGCCGGCGGTCCGGTGCCGCACGTCACCCTGGCCGACCTGGACCAGAACGCCCTCCGACTCGCCACCACCTATGCGGCCGCCCACGGCCTGACCGAGCACACCCACCCGGTGCGGACGAACGTCCTCACCCGGGACGGCTTCGCCCGGCTCCCCCGGCCGGTGCCCGGACTCACCCGCCCCTCGGGCTGGCTGGAGACGTTCGACGCCGTCGACGCGGTCGGCATCCTCGAATACCTGAAACCAGAGGACTGGACCTACACCTACCGCGGCATCCTCACCACCCGCCGGGTGCTCGCCGGCGCGGTCACCTTCCTGCGCAACGCCTTCGCCTGCGTCAAACCCGGCGGACTCCTCCTGGTCGGCAACATGCTCACCAGCCACCCACAGCTCGGCTTCACCCTGAACGTCATCCAATGGCCCCACATCCAGCCCCGCTCCAGCGACGACATGCTCGCGCTGTTCGCCGCGGCCGGGCTGCGCGGCCACCTCGACATCCACCGGCCCGACGACGGCGTCTACGCCGTCTACGTGATCCGGAAACCGTTGAGCTGACCGGGCGAGCAGGCACGCCCGTGCGACCCCGCTGCGCTGAACCCGGAGCGGGCGTTGTGCCATGCTGGACGGGTTCGGTGAGCGCCGTAGGACCTGGAGAGATGAGTGTCATGGCCATGTCTTTGCAGGACTTCCTGGCCGCGCATCCCGTGGACCGGGAGCGCGTCGAGGCCCACAAGGCGCGGCTGCTCGCCGAGGTCCGCGCCCACCGTCTGCGGGAACTGCGCGAACAGGCCGGCAGAGCAGGCAGACGTCCCGTCGTACGTGGGTGAGCGATCAGACGGAGCGGATTTGTCGGCTCGACAGCCACCGTCGGCCAGGAGACCTGGAAGCGGGCCGCGACCTCGCTGATCGGCCACCGTCATTGACGATCAGGCGAGCGACTATGAGGCGGTGTCGTTGGGGGCGAGGGCGGCATTTTGCGCGGTGAGGGCTGGACTCACCTCGACGTGGTGATTCCACCGATTGGGTGCTGACCTGAGTGGTCTTGCGCACTCCCGGCCCGCGTTCTGGACGCTCGAGGGTCAGGTTCAGATACAGGGTGCCGTCCGCCGTCTTCTCGTCGGCCCACCGCCCGAGGAACATCCGGTTCACGGCGTTGCTGACCCGGGCCAGGGCAATCCTGGTGACCAGCCGAGCCCCTGAACAAAGGCATCGATCGCTTCGCAGTGAGCGTGGGTCCCGCTTCGTGGTCAAGTCGCTGATCATCTTGTTCGTGCAAGCTGCCATGGGGGCGTTCCCTGCGTACGCCTCAGCTGGCCAAGGGGGTGAGCACCGCGATCCGCCAGACCCCATCGTGCTGGGTCAGCTGATACATGTTGCGTTCGGCTGGCGCTCCTCCGTGGTAGTCCCAGCTCACGTCGGCCCAGATGCTGTGGGGCCCGGAGGCAGCAACCCTGACGGTGTGGTCCAGTTCCGTCACGTCGTGGTATTGCGGAAGGGCTGACTCGAAGAAGGCCCGCGTCTGCGTCCGCTGGCTCACGGAGATTGCAGCTTCGGGGAATTCGATCAGGGCAGGCACCGCGTAGTGGTCGGCGATGACGGCCGTGTCTCGCCGCATCAACGCCTCTGCGTAGGTCGTGAAGAAGGAGCCGGCTACCTGCTCCGCATTGAAGTGTTCTGTCATGCCGCTCACGATAATCATCAACCAGGACAGGCTAGCGTCATGGTTACCATCTGCGGCATGCAAGCTTCGAGCAGCGCAGCTGCTGCCTCCCGAGATGCCCACTTGACGCTCAGGCGGGTCGAGAGACAACAGTACCTCATCACGATCTTGTGCCGCCAAGGCCGCCGTCGCACGTTCCAAGAACTTGCTCACGAGCTGGGTGTGACTCCGCGCACGGTCGCTCGCGACATCCAGCGGTTGCGCCACTCGGGGGTCCCCATCAGCGTCACACCAGGACGCGCCGGTGGGGCAGTGCTCGCGGCCGCCACGGAGCCACTGCCCCTGCGGCTCGACGTCGCGGAGATCGCCGCCCTGATCAGCAGCCTGGCCGCAGTCGGGCCGACAGTGAGCGAGCCCGCCCGATCCGCGATGAAAATGCTGGTCGACGCGCTCTCGCCCCCAGACACGAGGGGTCCGTCGGGCGGGTCAAGCAATGCCCCCGACTAGTACAACTGGGCGAGCGGGGAGCTTCGATACCTGAATAGTCTGGCTGAACTGGCCGCAGCTGGGGCAGCTTTCGACCGGCGAGACTAGTCGCGCCAGACCTTGAGAGTCGCTGCGCCCGTGCGGTCGGTGCCATGGTGGGCGGCCCCGGCAACTGGGACAGTGGGGGGTGCCCCCCCACTGCCCGAGCCCGCCCCGGCGAGCGGTTGGCCCGTGCCCGCGCCCGGCTGGAGCATCGACGACGGCGGCGTCCACTCCCCCGCCGCCCGCCTTCCCTGGGCCGCGATCGCCGAGGTTGTCGCGATCCAGGACGACGAAGGGCACACCGATGTCCACGTGATCCCGCGCGACGGTCGTCGCGGTGTATCCCGGAACCCAGGCCCAGTACGCCCTGCAGCCAACGGCCTTCAATCGCGCCCCGCTCGGCCGGTGCTGCGTCGGTCAGGTCGACAGCACCTCAGCACCAGACGACCGGGTTGCCGGTCTGATCAGCCGCCAGGAACAGCCGGTGCAAGCTGCTCAGGACCCACCACAGCTCGGGCACCATGCGCTTGCGTTCCCCCACCATGAACCCCTCCGGGTAGTGGAGCCACGCGCCCTTCTCCTCATCCCACAACGAGCCGTCCGGCCACCGCATACGCGTTCTCACCCCGAACGAGCGCACCGTGATCTCCTCACCGGTCTCCACGTTCGTGAACGTCACCAGACCGATCGGATCGTCGTACTTCGTGACCGGGCCCGAGGCGCTGGCGTGGTCCCAGACCTGATTCACCAGACGCGCCCGGAACAACTCCCCCGGCACAGCGCCGCGGCTCCGCACCACAAAGTCATAACCCTCCACACCCAGCTCGACGAGTTCATCGAACTCGGACCTGAATCCGGGTGACGGCCCCAACGACCGAAACGCCACATAGTCGATCGGCCGGGAATCAAGCTCATCGTCGATGACGCTACCGTCGAGCTCGTGAAGGACCCGCGTGGACCCGATCACGCTCTCCCGGAGCAGTGCCTCCAGTTCCGGCAGCGCGGCACGTGCTTCGTCGGCCGGCAGGAGGTCATCCATCATCCCGCTGAGCCCCTCCAGAATCTCGGTGAGGCGTCCGAACCGCCCAGGGTCGAGCCCGGAGGCGACCGCGCGCAGCCACGCCACCCCCATGACGTTCCCGATCCGCTCGGAGACAAGCTCCATGAACGGGTGCGCGCATGCCGAGTCGGTCCAGTCGTGGAACAGCACGCTCACGTCGAGTTGGGCGTCCGAGACGAGTTCGTCAGGGTCCTGGTCCCACACCGTCTCCGGACGCCCGGTCGGGCCCACCACGATCAGGCTGCGCGGTATGGGCGGCTCACTCGTGACGCCGTCGCGGAAGCAGGTACAGGCCACGTAGGCATCAAGTCCCATAACCCACACGCTAGCCACGGTCACTGACAGTTTTCAGGTGCTGCGACGGGCACCGCGACCTCGTGCGAGGACCGCTGGATCGGCCTCACTTTCAAGCGCGTGTCGGCGGCCACGAGAGACTGCCCGGAGACGGTCACGAAGCTGCCTGGTAGCGGACATGAGGATTGCCCGCTGACGGTCACGAGATCTGCCCGACACGAAGTCGTATGCCTCACCGGTTCCCACGGTTGAGGCCCCTCCTCAGGTGCGATCGGCGGTGCTGAAGCGCCCGTCGCCCTGAGGAGGGACAACTTGAAGTCTGCCGAGGAAATCATGGAAATCTTGGATGCCTACGACCTGACCGGGTCGTTACGTGATGCCGGGGAGCTGGCCGGTTGTTCGCACCACACGGTGAAGCGTTACGTTGAGCGGCGTGCTGCCGGTGGCGCACTGGACACGGTCGCCGGG
>NZ_KE383977.1:0-1226 GCF_000423085.1 Granulicoccus phenolivorans DSM 17626 = NBRC 107789 = JCM 15570
TAACTTTTCATCGATTTAACTGTTTTTAACGTTGTTACAAGGAACTTATTGAGACTGAAACATCATCGGTTATCTTGTGGAATTGGTGGTTCTTGTTCGGTCATTTTGTGGTCTTCCCTATTTTTATTGACCACTCTGCCATACAGATGAACAGACCATATCTCGTAGCGGAGAATGTTTTTACAAGTAGCGTGAGCAAGAACCGAACTTGCGTAGTAATAGTTGCTTCGGTTTTACAATCTGGCATTTTTGACCACTTGACTATCACGGCAACAAATGAGACGATTGGCTTGATTAGGTGGGAACTATCGTAACACCATGATTAAACAGCGAAGCTGGGTGATGCGGGGGTTCTCACCTAATTCTGATTAGAGCGCTTCCTTGCGAAAGGATATAGATTTTCCCTCTTTTAAATCTCTGACTACGTCGAATCCACTGAATAATTTCATCATCTGAAGCACCATGATTATCAACGTTGTCGAAGATAACTGTTGTAGCATCAAGCTTTTTCGATGTATTTCTTAGATAAGAGTCTACTGTATTTCTTGACGCAGCCATAGTGAGCGTTTTAATCTCTACACCATTTTTAAGGTCTGCAAGGCCCTTTTCTTCTTCCACCCCAGTAGCCGGATTAAAAACAAGCACACGATCCCCAAGGAATACCCTAATACCAGTCCCATAACATCGTTCCTGCAAGAGATAGTACAGCTCTGAAATTACTTCAACACACGATATAGCATGGAGGAAAATAAACAAAACCTCACACCACAACACATGAAAACAAAAATCTCACGACACAGCCAGCGAAACTATGTCGTGAGACATGACAAAAGCGGATGATAAGGGAATTAACCGTAACTACCCGCCACACCTTATAAAATAAGGTTTACAGGCAAGTGAAGAATTTTCTTCCCCTACATCTTCCCCTATCTTACGGCGGTTAACCGGGGACTGCCTGACTCCACAAACAAAAAATCCCCCTCACATCACTCTAGGATAGAGCAATATGAGGGGGGGTACACGAACTATTAGAAAAATTCCAACAGTTCAATAATCTCACTTACCTTTTGGTCGCGTCCACGATACGCTGTGTAGCTTCCTCGACACTCTCCGCAACTTCCTTACCCATAGCTGTCAAGAAATCGTTATGGCGTTGCCAAGCCTGCGAAATCAGCATATTGTAAATGTCGAAATTCACTTTGCCATGCGTTGTCAATCCCTGAGCA
>NZ_KE383977.1:1941-9840 GCF_000423085.1 Granulicoccus phenolivorans DSM 17626 = NBRC 107789 = JCM 15570
AGTTACGTTTGCCACATGCTTACCCTCACGAGTGATAGATGGTACAACACTTGCGGGGGTTAACGTGTCGGTCGCACCCATGCTCGCAATACTGGTAAGCACACTAATCAGGGCTGCCATAGCAGTAACTGACAACACGTTTACCCAATCCACCGTAAGCAAGCCCACAGCCCCCGTACCGAGCACACCGATAGCAGCCTGTGCTGCCGTCTTAATAGCACGTTCGATAGTGTCATACATAAACTCGCGTGTGAAATGATTCTTCATAACTTTTCTCCTAAACTATTCTTTGGTTGATAATGCTTGCATATACGCGTTGAGCGTGCCTTTATCCTTTGTCCACGCTCAACCCCTCCCTCTCTGCTGTCCGTTCGATAGCAGTCCTAATCTCATCAGGAAGTTTCGGTTTCGGATGTTCGTCCATCCATGATTCATCAAGTACGCCACATAAGCCGCCAAGCCAATGACCGATAGCACGCACGTAAGCGGTTTTTACGTTGTCGCTTTGCTCTAACTCATAAAGCTTAGATTCTACGTGTCTGCGCTGGCGTTGTTCAGCTGATACTAAATGGCTCAACTCGCCCACATGTTTGTCCGTTTCTGCGAGCTGTTTACGCAGCTCACCTTCTAACTCTGCTTGTATTTTTTCGGCAGACGCAGCATTGTTCGCTTGTGTGGCTCGCGCAGTACTGTAGGCGACCGCGAATGAGACAATTCCGGTAATCAATGCGACGATGATATTGTCGAGCGCAATAGGTGCTAAGGGAAACACCATATAATACACCTCCTAAAATTTTTATATGGGACAGTCTGGGACACTTTGGGACGAATGGGACAAAACACGGATAAAAACTTGGACAAATGGGATAAATTCTTAGACACAAGAAGCGTAACCTCGATTATCGGGTGAGTAATGCTATGCCGGTACACGTGAAGGTTATAGCAGTTCCATACCTTGGTGAGGTTATCACGCTCACGCGCGTAGGCAATATGGTTTTAGCGAACGGTAATATGAAATTTACGCAGAGCGGGCAGCAGAATTATTCCACAGCTAATGAGACTATTCCTGCAGGATATAGTCCTACAAACGTGAATACGCCGATTGTTTGCGGTAGCGTGAACTTTAGCTTGCTTGTATACGCGGTTTAGCTCGGCATAAGATCATGCGTAATCCACGATGCGCCGATATGTACCCACCCGTAAGCATTTCCAAGTAAAGTTATCGTTCCGTCAGGTTTGATAAGCATATCCATTTTTTGATTGCCACCCCACGAGACAGCGGTAGTGGCGGTTGGACAATAACCAGTTGGGATAGTCTCATTCACTGTGACATTACCCGCATTTTGAACGTTATCGCACGTACCTTGCCCGCCCAAGGTTACAATATTACCTTCGCGAGTAAGCGTATACGCGCCGCCAGTCTGATACGGCAAACGCACAGTAGTACTTTTCGTTGCCTGTAGGCTAGTTACCTGAGATTCCACATTACGTAAATTAGACGTTAGAATATCATTCACGCTGGTTATCCGATTATCCACGTTTGTTACACGGTTACCTGTTGATGTAATCTGCGACTGCAAGCCTGTAACATTTTCCTGCAATTTAATCGTATTCTTCGTTAACAGATAAGAATTATGCACCTGGCTAATATCTGTGGATACGCTTGGCGTCAATCCGTTCAAGACGACTTTCGCGTAAGCGAAGCGAGAATCGGTCGTCTGCTCATCCGACCAAGCAGGAGATGTTATAGACGGCACAGTAGGATTACCCGTAGTTGCGGTACCTTTAACAACTTCTAACGTAACCTTTTCTATACCTTGAGCATCCTGCGTGTAGTGGAAGACAATCAAGTCGATACGCTTATAGCCAGACTGTCCCGACTCGATAGTGACTTCCATCTCCGTATCAATACGCACATGACGACCGTGAATAAGCCAGTTGCCTGAAGGAATAATAATAGTATTCGCGTTCTTAACGCGCGGCTGCTTCCACTCATTAGCCTTATCAACCAGCTGATAAATATCCGCGCCAAAAACTCCAATATTAAAAT
Source organism: Granulicoccus phenolivorans DSM 17626 = NBRC 107789 = JCM 15570 (assembly GCF_000423085.1). Lineage (GTDB taxonomy): Bacteria > Actinomycetota > Actinomycetes > Propionibacteriales > Propionibacteriaceae > Granulicoccus > Granulicoccus phenolivorans. The sequence goes on from NZ_KE383977.1 coordinate 3,992, forward strand.
TGGCGGCATCTAACGCAGATACATGCTTCGCATCCGCATGACCTGTAATAAGCTCAATAACCATAATCTACTCCTCCCCTGCTATGGTAGGCTGATTAGTCTGCTCATACTGCTTGACGCGCTCCGCCGCCGCTTTATTCGCTTCCGTCGGCTTCTTCAACGAATACTTCGCCAGATACTGGTCGAACCCATAATCACGCTTATATTGGTCTTCGTTGAACTGCTTCGCACACTTTGTATCAAGCACAAGTAAAGTAGGCTCACTTGACCCCATACGTAAATACAGTGTCGTCGTAAAATCCGATACCCCTGTATCTCCATCTTTCAAATATTTTTGAGTCCCGCACCTATCACACGTGTATAAGGTGTATCCTTTGTCTTTCGCCATAATATTCTCCTTAATAATTAGATGTCACTCGCCGCTTATCAGATAATGTGTAACTATAGGAAAGCACACCGTTGTCGAGTTGCGTGATTTTCTTGGAAACAGCAGCTTCCACCGTAACGTGAGCCGACAAAGACTCAGCAACAACCCTGTCACCCACACCCAACTCTCTACTAGAATCACCGAGAGAAATTTTCGCAACAGTCAATTCTTGATATTCTTGAAGCTTTTTCACACACTCAGATTTCAACTTCTCAACGTCTTCTTCACTACTCAACTCATGCACAGCAGTAAGCTCATTGATACCGAAGAGTGACTGCTTGTCGCTCACCACTCCCCTACTATCAGCGTACACATGCACGACAAGACGATCCTTTAAATCGCCTTTACCCAAGCCAATAATATGGTTAACAACGTTATTATTGACTGTTGCGTCCACGTGGACGGTCGCGTAAAGGTTCGAAATAATCTGCTTGTCTACCGTGATAATGTAAAGTTTTTTAGCGTCTACATCATAATAGAAACCAAGACACCTATTAGCTTTGTCGCATAAGCGTTGCAAAGCCTCATATGCCGTACAATAGCGAGGTAACTGCAAAATTCCAATACTATTGGAATTTGAGCTTGGCAATACGCTAATAAAACTAGGCGCGTTCACATGCTTCAGCAAAACCTGTATACAAGTAGTGAGATTCTCTGAGAGAATATAATAATCGTCACCCTTTTCAGGTTCAACAATTTTGTTCCCGAACACTCCAGACCAGGAACGACCAGAATACACAGTCTCACCATCATTATCACGGATAGAATCGATAATGCCGCCGTATTCCGATTCGTTCACACACCACATATCACCAGGATTAACCATCACACTTTCAGGCAGAATATCGGTGAATGAGAGTTCGAAATCGTTCTCGGATTCTCCCACGGCAATATCAAAGGAAGCGTGAGACAAGACTGCCTTCACGCTCCCATCATTGTTCAGAATATGTACGACTACAGCCACGGTGCCCTGCCCTTCTGCTCCCACACGGTAATATCGAAATTAAAATTGTTATTCCATGCGACTTCACCGCCTGATAAAGGTAGAGGAGCGAAAATATCCATACCTTTATTGAAGTAGGCTTGCTGGAGAATATTCTCACGCTCACCGTCAGCACGAACAAGAGTCACTGTTTTCTCCAATGATTTCACTTCAATACGTTCACCAGACGCTATAGTCGCATCCACTGCATATGAGTTGCCAGCGATAGTGATACGAGGATTAGAGACTGGCCCAAAAATAGTTAAATCCAGACCAGAAGGCTGAGAACCCTGATTATTAAGCCTACCGATAATATTGTTACGTGTGTAATCGAAGTTGTAATCATGCGCATAATCAAGCCCTTCGCCTTGCATGATATCAATCACATACTCATGATTGGAGGGGCGTCTCCACACGCCCTCCACAAGCAACAGGGTGAGCGTCGTCTCATAAAATTGTGGCGTAATGGTTTGTGCTGCGTCTTTCACGATGAATACTTGAGCTTGCCAATCATTGACATGCAGAACACCTGGGGTATTCGATTCCACGTCCTTGTCAGCCAGTTCAAGGAATTCTTCAAGAATACTCGCACGAGTCGCTTTCAAAGCAAGATTCACAGTACGACTAGACCGACTACGAGCAGACAAAAACTTACCCTTCTGCTTATACGTCCACTCGCCAGACCTGAGTTCTGGAATCGTTTCCGCATATAAATGGTTTTCACCGTTTAATTCCACGGTTTTTAACTGTGAACCAGCCTCATACGTAATATGATTAACCAATTTTTTACACCACCTTAGAAACGATTCAACAGACGTCCACTTGCTGTATCCGGCGTATTATCCGCGATAATATCGCCAAGATTATTCAATAAAGCGCGCAACAGTACAACGAGTTCTTGAGTAGATTCCGCTTGACTGCGCATAGAATCATTATTGCCAGCAGAAGATTGAACCTGCATCATATACGACAATTGAGGATTCAACCGCGCATTCACATCATCAAACGAACCAGCCAACTGGTCGCCCATGCCAAGAACGTTATTCTGCACATTCTTGAATGAAGTTCTCAAACCTTCGTTCAAGCCTTGCATGATGGCGTTACCTGCAGGAATCAACAGCTTACGATCGTAGCTGATTGGACCCTTGTGGCTTTTAATCCAGTCGGCGATACCACCAACGAAACCTGTCACCTTCCCCCATGCGGCTTTCAAGCCGCCCAAGAGACCGTCCATAATCGCTTGACCTGCGTTGCTCAACCAGCTACCCGCGCCGGATACTGCGCCCATAACCGCGCTCTTAATACCGCTCACAATATTCGAGACAGTATTAATACCATTACGCAGCAGTCCTGTAATACCGTTCCAGATACTGGAAAAGACACTCCTCATCGCATTCCACGCGCCCTGCCAATCACCTTTAAGAGCAGCTGTCAACGCTTTCATAATGCCGATAAGCACATCACGAATAGTCGTAAAGACAATCTGAATTTGATTCCACATGCCTTGCGCAAACGCAACAACAGTATTCACCAATGCGTTCCACACCGTTGTGATAGCAGTCTTAATCGCATTCCAAATAGTCGTAGCTACATTAAGAATCATGGTCCACGCATTTTGCAGACCAGTCATCAACATATTCGCTAACGTTTGAACGGCGCTTACGAGCCCGTTCCATAATGCGGTAACACCCGTAACAATCGTCTGTACGATAGGTTGAAGAACACTCCAAATCGCATTCCAAATAGCAGAGAGAGTGTTACCGACCGCGTTGAACGCGGCAATAATCCCATTCCACACACCTTGGAGCCAGCCAGTGAACGCTTGCCAAGCGGTCTGCATAGCAGTAATAATCGGAGTAAAAATATTAACGAGTAGCTGCCATGCACCCTGCAGAAACGCGGAAACCATATTCCACGCGGCAATAATACCATCAATAAGACTCGTCCACCGAGACAATACAGCGGCGATAAACGCGAAGAAGAGCTCAGCCATCGCCTCAAACAATGGTTGAAGGAATGTCATAAGCACAGAGAACGCTTGCTGAATAGCGTTAATAGCAGGAGTGAAGAATGTGACAACCGCTTGCCACGCAACTTGTATCGCTTGCATTGTGGCATTCCACGCGGCAACCATACCAGCGCTCACCGCTTGGAAGAAGCTTACAAAACCCTGCCACACCTGCGACAACGCGGAACAAATCGACGAGAAGAAGCTGCTTATCGCATTCCACGCAGTTTGAAGCCAACTACCCGCCGTATTCCACGCGGATACAATAATATTACAGAAAGCCTGCCATGCAGCCTTACCCGTTTTCGTCTGTGTGAAGAAGAATGCGAGACCAGCAACAACCGCCGCAATAGCAGTAATAATAAGAACAAAAGGATTAATCGCCATAACCGCATTAAATGCCGTCTGGACAGCAGTCATAACTTTCGTACCGTTACTTAACGCGACTTGGACAGCTGTGAAAGCAGTAGCGCCAGTACGATAGGCGTCCATGCCAATCTTCACAGCCTTAACGACTGTATTATAGGTTTGCATGCCGGCTTTAGCTACGTTGAGCGCACTGTTGATGGCGTTGAACGCGCCGACTGCACCTACTAAACCAGCGGTGAGAGAGACGACGAGAGGATTACCAGCAGACAATGCAGTGAAGAAATCCTGTACCGGTGTAAGTATCGCGCTAGCAGTATTCACGAGCAATGTGAGCACCGTGATAAGCGCTTGAACACTTGTAGCGATTAACGGTGGTGGCGCAAGAGCGTTAAAGTTAAAGCCTTTGAAAATGCCTGACAAAATTGTGCCGAGATTCTCAAAAGCCTGACGTAACGGCTCGATCGCACCACTCTTATTAAGCTCAGTCCACAGTTGCGCGAGGTACTCTTTCACACCGGTAACCATGCTTGCCGCCGCGTCCCCCACCAGGTTAAACTGCGAACTAAAACCGTTAATCACTCCCGCAATCTGCGAAACACCGAATGCTTCAATAACCTTCTGCACTGCTTTAGCGATACGATTCTGCATATTCTGCATGGCTGTGCCAATACCCTGTGTAGAAGCCCTTGCTTGCTGCTCGAATGAGCCTAAACCATTCACACCCTGAGTGTTCAACTGTACGAGCGCATTATTAAAATCTTGGAAGCTAATCTTTCCTGACTTCATCGCCTCATACAAATCATTAGAATTATGGCCAGCACCAAGCAAAGCTACAGACAATTGATTCAACTGTCCTGGCATAGCGTCCATCATGGAACGCCAAGCCTGCATATCCACCTTACCTGCGGCAAGCATCTGCGTGTACTGTTGCATAGCATTCGACTGGACAACTGTAGATTTACCGCCAGCGAGCAACGCATTATTAAGAGCCAAGCTAATATTTGTCGCCTCATCAAGCGAAGATGTCAACGGAGCAAGTTGCGTAACCATGCCCGTTACATCGCTCATTGTTGTTGGCAAGCCGTCAAGATTCTTACTAATCTTCTTAATGCTCGCCGCCGCATCTTCAGCCTTATATCCCAAATTTTGCATGACAAGCGGGAAATTATTCATGGCGTCAGCACGACTGACAGCGCTTGTTACGCTGCCAGCAATCATATCGAAAGCTCGACTAGCAACTGTGGAGGCTACACCAATAATAGTGCCCTGTACCGCACCAAAGCCCTTAGAGAAACCGTCGCCAGCTTTCTTACCAGACTGGTTAGCCGCAGACGTAGCTTCACCACCGCTAAACGCAGACTTAATCGCCTTACCCACACCTTCCATCGAAGGAATAATAGGCACATAAGCCTTAGCTAACGCGATACCTTTAGCCATTAGTAACCTCCACTATTCACTTTTTAAGTTAGACCGAGACGCTCATTCAAAGCCTCAATACCCATAACCGCAATATCCACGCCCTCATGTGATTTCACCGAGATCCTCTCGCCAGACGGTTCACCCTGCATACTACCCGGGAAAGGTAACTGCAAAGGCTTATCCGGACGCTCATCCTCAACCGTATTAGCCCACTGAAAATTCAAAGCGATATTTGCAATCACAGTAAGCAACGTGTCCGTAAGCGAATACTCCAGCTGATTATGTTGAGCGATATAAATCTGCGAGCCCGCAGGTAGTTCAATCACAAGATAACCGATAAAAACGCTACCGTGTTCGGCTACGGTTTCAGCATTGAATTTCAGCCCGTACACCCTGTATAAGTCTGCGATAAGCGCGGACTTATAAAACGTATAACAGTATACGAGCCTTAAGAATTTGGGTTCAGCTGGTTCAAAACCTCATTCAAAATTTCACTCATGCGTTGAGTAGAAACGTAATCGTCAAGAGTAGCCAACTGCTTTACACGCTCATAAGAATCATCGGGGAACACAAGGTGGAGCACTCCAATCAAGGCTGAAACATCACCCTCCATAATTTTTGAAGAAGCTTCGATAAGACGAAAA
>NZ_KE383977.1:10405-22516 GCF_000423085.1 Granulicoccus phenolivorans DSM 17626 = NBRC 107789 = JCM 15570
GCTTATATTCACTTGTCTCATTCACCGTCATCTCAGGAATAACCATACGATGCTTCGCGCCATTAGTAAGAACAGCGTCAACAACCATCGAGAACTTCTCACCAGTAGGCATCTTATGATCAATCTGCAGTCCACCGTTAGCAGTCTCAATCACATTCTCGCTACCGAAACGAAGCTTAGCAGCATCAATATTGAGAACTTCCAGCATAGTGAATTCTGCTGTCTCAGAATACTTAGAAATCACAGAAGCAATAGTCGTTCCGCCCATATCTTCCAAAGTCTGAGTATCAGTATCCGTCTTCCACGTAATACCGTCAGTTGAAATATAACCAACGTTCTGGAATGCTTCGTTTAATTCATCGAAAGCACCCGTTGGCAATACTGTACCTGTAGGTGCGATGAAGACAACGCCTGTTGCCTTTGTTTTAGTAAATGCTGCGTTACTAGCTTTATTCTTTTTACGAGCCATAACAAATACCTCCTTAAATTAGGTATAAAAAGAGCCTCACACCCCTTAACGATGTGAAGCTATAATTTTTTCTTTTATGATTAACTATTCAATGTCATAAGCCCAGTCCACAGTGAGAACGAACGTAATCGTATACCGTGACTGTTTAGAATCAAGCAAAGGATTATTATAAACGCTCATAATATCCACGCTCAAGAATGGAAGAATATCATCGACAGATTGGCGTAACAGTCTAACGATATGGTAAGCGGTTTCTTCCGTCGATTTAAGCTTATCTGCATACACATCAACAGCGAAAACAGTATCCTTCGCATAATCATTGACACTTCCGCCCGTCTGCTCTACAACAATAAGCTTATTATTCTTACTATTCGTATTCACAGACTCGGGAACCATCCATGTTACCGTAAAACCAGTAGGCTTATGCTCGCGCAAATAATCCGTCAAGAGGGAATGCACAGTATCCATGCCTATGCGCCTCCTGCAGAAGTCGCGCGAAGCAATGTACGATAACGCGAATTATCATACGCGGCTTCACCATTATCCGCTCGAGCAGCGGCAACAGAACCGAAACGACTATCACGAGACGACGCAGAAGAATACTTTGCTTTCTTCCTCCCCCTCATCCGATTAGCATTATTCGCAATACGTTCAGCCTCAGAATCCAATAATGCGCGCACCTCAGGAGAACGCCTATACTCAGTAAAACCAGCATAATCGAGTCCCACGCGAATCTTACCACCCATAATCAATTCACCCTCCTTGCCAATACACGCACATACCAAATTGTAGGTGTTATATCGGTAAGCGCTGGATAAGGGTCGCCGAGCACTTGTACGATACGACCATCAGGAAGAGTAAAACGCGCATCACGCAGATTATGAAATTCCCATGTGCGAGGCATGTAGAGTTTCGTATCCGCATTCTGCGCGTATAAATCTCTCGTAGACGCGGTTTCCTGAACCGTTGGAGAAGCAACAAGAACATTATCTACAGCTTCAGGCTTACCGTATATAGTCTCCACATCACCTTCTGCAGTTTCAACATTCTGAGAGTATTGGAGTTGGATTGTAATTCCTCTCATACTAAAACTCCTATAGTTCAATATGACCAATATGTTGTTTACCCTGCCCAAGAAGCTTGAGCTCTCGAGGAAGAAGCCGTAACCCTCCCACAGGTTGACCAAAACCGAACGATTGACTAAAACCATCAACACTCATCGTTGTACTCGTCACACCATCAGGCACAGCAGTATTGCGTTCCTGCTCGAACACGCGTTGAACCATAGCAATGACAATATCCTTGCAGATACCTGGTTCAGCATCTTCTGCCTGTTTATATCGTGGAGCAGCTAGGCGCAACATACGACTGGCAGAATCCAGTAGTAGTTGCACCCGCTCCTGTTCAGAACTATCCAACGGGTAGACAGCTTCCAACTCATTGGTAGTCGCGAAAGATTTCGTCATAAGCTACCTCCCATCAAAAGTAGTTCATAGTCTTAAGCCGAAGGAGAAGATGCCTTAGGCTTCAATACTGCAAAACCCTTAGAATCGAGCACAGCGAAGTTCAATACGGCTTCAGTACGGTATGCGACCTGATTCATACGCTTCAAATCACCTGCACCATCTGGATCACCAAAAGCAATTTCTTCAGTAAACATTTCACGCGATAAACCCCACTTAATAAGGTCAAAATCACCCATGATTGCCAGAACTGGTTTTACAGTATTAGATACAGCCGCACGAATACCATCAACCTGCGCACCATCAGTCAAATTCAATGGAATTTCTGGATACATGCGAACGCCTGTAGAAGTACGCACTGCACGCAAATCACCAGCTTCCTGACGAGAAAGCGCAACACCATTAATTTCATAGTCAATAAGAGCTGCTGCAAGCTGGTCAAGGTGCTTTGCCGCATCCTTATCTGCTGTCACGCTAGTAGCACCCTCAGTAAGAGCAGTGACTCCTGCGAGAGAAGAATTATCCTTAGGGTTTTGACCGTTGAACACAATAGTGTCAAGTGCGCGACCGATAGCTTTTGCTTGGTCGGCAAGAATAGACTTGATAATCTGAGCCTGCGCATCCTCATCCGTCCACTTAAGCTGATTAGACACACGTGTAGTAGTCTGAACGGTGAGCTGTGTTGCCTTAACAGGCTTCACAATCTGCTCATATGCACTCTTATTAGCACCTTCACCAACAACTTCAGCTACTGCATTACCAGAAAAATAGTTATATTCCTTGGCAAGCATAGAAGAGGGTACTGCTGGGGATAATGCGGCAATAGCCGAAGCGCCCTGTACATCCTTAGCAATAGTGGTTACCACATCACTTGGAATAGCAATCTTTGTAGTATCAAGAACTGCCATAATATTTCCTTATTTCTCCTAGTTTTTATTGATTAATTGACGTGCCATCACATGCAAACCATCATCTTTAGGTTCACGTGATGGAGTTTTAGATTGATCACTAATAGGCAGACGAGGACGCTGTGAGTTCCACGCTAAAAGCTTCTTCACGTACTCTGTCATCGCTTCTTCATCACCATCAGGCAACAAATTAGCAGGCACTCCAGTTTCTTCTGAAACTTTTGACTTTATTTCCGCCATTTTTTGCGTAGCGTTAATCTCGTTAAGTTCCTTCTGTAATTTGTCTGCTTCATCGGCGCGCTTGATTAGCTCTTCATTCTGCTTTTTAAACTCTTCCAGTTGTTGAGCAGCTTCAAAGTTCTGCTTAGCACGTTTTTCCCATTCACGCGAATGCTTAAGCAGTTCATCATATTTCGCCTGCAAATCATCACCAACAGAAGAAATATCCTGTGGCGCTGATTGTTCAGCAGACTCAGTGTCTGTCTGTGGCTTAATTGGTTCTGGTTCTGCCATATTTATGACCTTTCCTATTTTATTGACCACTCTGCCATGCGGCTGAGCAAGACCATGCCCCGTAGCGGAGCATGGATTTACGAGCACCGTGAGCAAGATTCGAACTTGCGTAGCAACAATTGCGTCAGACTTTACAGTCTGAAGTCTTTAACCACTTGACTATCACGGAAAAGATTGATTAAATATAAGTAATGAGCCGTCGTTCATACCAGTAGGTAAGTTCCGCGGCTCATTTGATTCTTACAAGATTCTCCAAGCTGTCAATCATATAAATTTTTCGATTATGAAATTTAACAGTGATTGTTAGATAATGTTTAAGATCATCATCACTCATAGAATGAGTATTATCTGAATTATCAAATACAACCGCAGTCGCATCAATTTTCTTCGAAGCGTTACCAAGATGACTCTCAATCGTATTTCTTGTAGTCGCCTTGCTGAGTGTTTTTATCTCAATTCCGCCTACGAGATCAGCTTTACCAATACGTCGCCCATTAGCATCTTCTTTCCAATCCTGTTGAAAAATGCACTTTATACCATTTTTAGAAAGTCTCAGAGCAGTTAGCAATTCTTCATCTTTTACACGCTCACGAACAAATTCACTCTCATACTCAATAGTTGGTATTTTCCCTGTGTTGAGCCATTCGCGGTCTCGTGTACGCATCTCAGCAAGAATTTGATTACGCTTCCATACATTGTAACGAGGAATCTTACTGCCTGGAGGCTGCTCTAAAACCCAATGATGATAGCGATCACTGCTTGCATAATGTTCTACAGCATCACGACACTTAGCATACTGCTTATACAATGAGTCAGGATCATATCCAGGAATCGATTGTTCACCCCATGAGGGGATAATCAAACAATCATCATGTAAATGAAACTTACTCGAATCTCCCGCAGTATCCTCAGTATGATAAACAAAACCACGCGAGGCAATCATCACACACCATTCACACGTAATACCCTGCGGCACACGAGCATAGCGTACTTCACTAGGGTCTTTTTTAGCTGTGAAAAGTGTCGTTAATCGAGAAGTACGATGCGCTACATCATATGCGAGATTAACCCACTGCGAAGAATCATTATGATCGAATTGAGCAACCGCCCGACCCCACATATCATCGATAGTTAACCGCGCACGATTACGCCCCGTATACACCTGCTTCCACGTTAAACCATTAAAATCCGTGCGCGAATAACCATGCAACGCATCATATAAACCACGGTCAGCATGAACGATAAACTCCTTATAGTCATCAAGCTCTACATCCGATGCAAAAGACCATAATTCACGACTTGACGCGTAATATCGAGCAGCCTCCTCGCTCATCTGAGCAGCATAATCAGTTACAATATCACGATATAACTCATTATCCACCACGGAATCATCTGAACCAACAAGCTGAGTTACACGCTTCTTAAAAACATCATCAATCTCAGCAATAATCTTTTGATGCTTCCCGTATAAAGAATTTAATTCAGATTGCAAAGCCTCAGCTGTACCATCACGCGGTTGAAGAATCGAAGGAAGATTCATCTGATTCTTGTCGCTCATAAGAATTCTCCTCCTTATCCTCCGTTATCAAGCGTTTTTCTAAACTATCCACAGCCTGCTGCGCTCTCTGCTTGCGCTCATCACGCCTAATTTGAGCAACCTCATCAAGAGTTAAACCTGCTTTACGCAAACCCACAGTAGAATTCGCAAATACTGGATTCTGCGACGCTATCTTCGTGTAATAATCAGCACGCGCAGCATCACTCACCTCATGCGTCGGAGACCATACAGGTACAACACCCGTAAAATCTGGCACGGTAAGTAAACCGTCACGCGCTTGAATAGCCATAGCGAGCGCGTTTTTCAGCTGGCGTCCAAAAGCTATGTTTTGACGGTTGGCTGTTCGCGTAAGCCATGATTCGGATGCTGCAAGTGCTTCCTGGCTTGATGGGTTGCTTACTCTCATGCCGAGCGTTTCTGGTGTAAGGTCGGTGATTGCTGCAACTTGCATGACAAGCGTTTCAAGCATGTCACCATGTGGGCTCATGCTTGCTTGATTGACTTGCTGCATGGTTGGCACATTACCATCCTCATCCCTGCTAATACTGTTAATACTATTGACGGCGATTTTCCACGCATCTGTCGTCATAGCATCAGGATCAAGACCAAGAAACCATAATTGTGGATAGGAGTAGAATTCTGCAGTTGATTCCATGCGAACCATAGTGCGGAAAGCCACGTCAGTTAGCGCCATTAAAGCACGATTGATACGCGAGTGCCCGAATGGTCTATCCATTTGAGCATCATAAACGAAAGGAACAATCATGGGCTGAGGCATGTTCGTCACTATTGTCTCAGCAACCCAGTGATTATTTATCCGTGTGCACTCATAGTTCTTAAAAGGCATCCATACAGTAAAAGCAGTAATATCACCTTCATCATTGCATTCAGTAATCGTCATCGCTGCACTAATACGCCTATTCTTCCTATCCCACAAGGCGCTCGACCAATCAGCAGAGCGAGGCATCAACACCATACGCCCAGCCTCATCCGCGTAAATTGTCAAAAATGAGCAAGAATGTTTATACGCGCTCACAATCAATTGCGATACATCAACATCAAGCTGATTATCCTCAACAATCTTACTAATACCATAATCATCACTGTCTGAGACAACAAACCCTTCAAAAACGCTTTTATCCGCGAGAGCGCGCACACTCTTTTCTGCCCAACCAATAGTATTGACTGCCTGATTAGCGATTTGTGGAGGTATCGCTACACGTAGGTCACGAAAACGGTTACGCGCATCATAATAGGCACTGCGTAGCATGTTGCGTGGATACTTTTGTCGCCACAATTTGAATAGTTTGTTGATTATAGGATAGTCACCTTCGTTAATACCATTAATTTTTCCTATATTGCTCGTAGCAAGGTTAAGGATTTGATTATCAATGTTGAAAAACATAGTTAGTTTATCCTTTGCTTCCGTCCCGGACGACGCTTCGTTGTAGCAACACCTTCAAGAGCAAGAGTGACGGCGACAAGAGGACTAATGTCTACATCACTGCCTGACTTATTCCATGCTTGCATGCCATTTTGTCCAACGTTACGCAATATTGCGCCGCCTACTGCAATGTCAAGTGGTTGCTGGTCTTTCAGATGCGTTAATTTACGTTCAACAAGCATGCTTTGAAAACGCTCCACAGCTCGCCCCATGTCACGCAACGACGTTTGAGTCACCTTCACATGCGCTTTCGTAAGCTCTGGAACAAGCACCGTTGCTGGAGATTGATAGTCAATGACTACTACCGCAGTTTTACTCCACCTAGACGCTATCCAATCAACCGCCCACTGTGTACCTTCACGAGACGGATCACGATATTCGGCGAGTTCAACATGCGCTGTACCATCCTTATATCTCATGCATGCGCCAATACTAAAGGCTTTGCGGTTAGGACTCATATCCAATGCAAAACCTATCAAATCACCGCCATTCGGTCTTTCATCCACAGCTGACTGTCCCCACAAACTGGTGTCAATAGCATGCATCGAAATATGCTCATCCCACACTCCGAGAGCCTCACGGCGAAACGAATCATCAGACAATTGCCTGCGCATACGAAGGATAGCCGACTCCGACGTGCGGTGAGGATAAGAGGGATTTGCTTTCTTCCACTGGTTACGATCGTCAAGTTCGCAGTGTCTATCAGCACTGAATTCCACATAGAACGTGTCAGTGTCAACACCCTTGATAGCACCTAACCGCTTGCCAGTAAAAGCTTCACTAGGGTCATTAGGACGCGGAGGAGTTCCCATATAAATCGCCAAAGCATTCGGGGAAGCGTTCATAGACGGAATCATATTCTCCAACGCCGCCTCTGAAAGAATTTGCGCCTCATCAAAAACTTCCACGTCAACCGTATGCAATCCACGTCCAAAACCACGCTCGCGTGCACCAAACAAAATACGCGAGCCATTCATAAACTCTATAGCCTCTTGACCATTAGCACGACGAATATGCTTGACATATCCACGCAACGCAGCATTATCACAAATAGATGTAAGGTCTTTAAACGTTTCTGCAGAAGTGCGCGTATGATGAGCCGTCCAAAAAACGAGCAGTGGACGTTTACTCGTCACGCACATCAACAATACAATAAGTCCAATCGTAAAAGTCTTACCAACCTGTCGAGGAATGCTAATAACCGCGCCACCCACACCACACGCATATAAGCCATTCTTACGTTTACCAAGAAGAACAGTACCCAGCCCTTGCTGCCACAGGTCAAAAGTAAAGCCCAACCGTGTCGCAACTTGGTTGAGCCGAGGAAAATCTGAAGTAACGATACCATCAGGGATAATACAGTGCCTAGCCGCGTCAGATAATCGAGGAGTCAAAGCTACTTGACGATTCACTGTCATAACTCTCCTCCTCATTAATATCAACCGTAAGAGAATTCTTCCCCGCCGTGACAATATCATTCAATTGGCGTGAAACATTAATAAGCTCTCGAGTGATCCCCGCTAATGCTCCAGCTGGAGAATCAGGGGAAATCAAAGCCTTATGTAACACGCTACGCGCAAAGCGGAGCTCATCTTCCAAAGAATCATCCATCATGCGCTCAAACTCGTTCTTATCCAACTCAGCATTCACCGATTTAGAAACAGGAACAATAACCTTCTGTTTCTCCACACGTACCGAGTCAGCTTTCTTAGAATCTTTTTCAGCCTCTCGCGCAAACCTTTTCTTATTACGGTTATAATCCACGCGACAGCGTGCAGAACAAAACATTGGTTTACGCCCATGAGCGGAAGGCTTAAAGAAATTACTGCAATTTTTACACTGCAAAACAAAACCTCCCAACAGTTACGTATCGATTGTTACGAATTAAAAAACTAGAGGGATATTAGCCCTGTCGCCGTGGTGGCGTCCGGGCGTGTCGTGGGATACCCTACCCACGTTATCAGCACGCCATTATGCCTGATAATTTTTCATATTACCATTTACTTGCTCGCGTTAAACGCGGTCGAGTGATTTTCGATTGATATTTGCTTTTTATTTGTGCTCGCGCGTATGCGACTGTATGGTTGCTTCTCTGCCTGTTGCAGTAGCGGTGTGCGAGCCTGCAGTTATTAAAGTCGTAGGGGCTTCCGCCTCGTGATACAGGTATGAGTTCGTCTACTTCTGGTGCTCCTGGAAGCGTGGTGCCGTTGAGGGTTTTGTCTACGGGTTTGCCGCAGATGTGGCAGGTGTCGTAGGCGGCGAGGACTCGCGCTCGCAGTTTGTTTCTTCTGCTGCTGTTTGTGCGTCGGGGGTTAGGTTTAGTCATTATACATCCTCTCTACATGTAGCAAAAGTCTACAGCATGCTCGTTTTCTCTTTGTGATGCTGTATGGTTTGCCTGTGTGCGCTACTTCCATTTTCTCGTTTTTGAGATTTGTTTTCGGGCACTGTAATTGATTGGCTTGAGATTTGAGAGCATGTACAAAGTAAAGAGGCGAGCATCCCGTAGATATGAATATAGCCATTCGCGTACACGCATGACTACTGTACTTATTTAATCATGCAGTGGTTGTTGTTGTCAAGCATTGATTTGTGAAGATTTTGTGTGTGGACGGTTTTCTTTTTTATCGGTTACATCAGTGGTGTAACCGTTCTCAAGCATTGAAAATAAAGGCTTGTAGGCATGTTTTTTGTTGAGGTTACATCTAAAAGTACTTCTACCCTCTTTTTTATCTCAAGATTTTTTGAAAAGTGGTGTAACCGTGTAACCTACCTTAATGAAAGCCAGTATTTTCAAGGTGTTAGATAGGTTACACCAGTAGTGTAACCACGTGTAACTGGTGTAACCGTATTTTATATATTTTATGCTTTTGCGCGTATAAGAGGTTATCTATTTTTTTGAATATGGATAACCTTTTGTAGTTATTGCTTGTAGGTATAGTTAAAGGTGTCGAATTCGACACCTTTACTAGCAACACGCTTTTAGTATTGCATATCAAATGCAATACATGTATTGTTGTCTATGTAGTTAACTCTCGAGAGTAGACCTCCCACCATAAGGGAAGCGCCAAAATCGAGAGTTTTGCATATTTAGTATAAGTGAGAGATACAATGAACACAGCAATATTAGTTGATGGTGGTTATTATCGGAAACGGGTAGCTAGCACTTTTGGTATTGAGTCTCCGAAGGAAACAGCGGATAGATTATATAAGTACTGTTTTAGACATTTATATGAAAAAATTGACGGCAAAAATGTGCGCCATAATCTTTATAGAATTTTTTATTATGATTGTCACCCTATAGATAAAATTGTTTATCATCCCGCTACGCGTAAGCAGGTTGATCTTAGTAAGTCTGAGACAAAAGAGTGGGCTGAGGATTTTTATAATTGTCTTGCACATAAGCGTAAGGTGGCTTTACGCTTTGGTGAAATTAGCGATTCTAGTATTCATTATCGGATTAAAGATAAGGTTTTACGAAAACTTTTGAGGGGGACTGTTTCACTCGGTGAGGTGTCTGAGGAGGATTTTACTCTTGCGATGCAGCAAAAGGGTGTGGACATGCGTATTGGTTTAGATATTGCTTCATTGTCGTTTAAGCATCAAGTTGATAGTATTGTTCTTATTGCTGGTGATAGTGATTTTGTTCCTGCCGCTAAGCTTGCTAGGCGTGAAGGTATTGATTTTATTCTTGATGCTCTGGGTGGGAATATTCGTGACAATTTGTCTTTGCATATTGATGGGTTGCGTACTTGTGATGACAGTTTTAATGCAAAATGACAAGCATATAGTGGAGTAGTTATAAAAACTTGGTGTAATCTTTTTATTAATATATATTTAAGTGTTAGTCGTGTTAGTCTTTGATACGATTACACTTTGTATGTATTGGGCGAGTATGTTCTGGTAGTCGCCTAGTACTTGTTGCGTGACGTTGAGCTCTAAGCCTATGAGAATATTGTTGCCTTCGTAGATACGCTCGGCTTGTATGTAGTCGAAGATGTTGATGAGCCAGAGTGCTGTTTCTTTGCGTGTTTTACGTTCGTTTTTTAGATCGTGTCCTGTGTGTTCGTATTTGGCGTGGATGAGTTCGTGGGCGAGTGTACAGCGTTTTTGCCTGTCGTTGAGTGTTGAATCGAGAAGAATGTTGTGTGTGGCGTGGTCGTAGTAGCCGGTGTGTGCAGTATTGAGCGGTGTCTCAATGATAGTAATGTGTGCTTGTTCTGCGTAATTGTAGAGGTTTTCTAGTGTGGGTGTGTCCAAGTGTTTGTCCTCTTCGTTGCGTGTGGTTTTGACGGTTTTATAATACACCTTTTTTAGAACATTTGTTCGAATGTTTGTGTTGTGTTTTTTGAATATTTTATGACACATAAAAGTAATGACTCGAGCTCATTAAACTCGAGTCATTACTTTTTAACTATGTGGACTACTGTCTTTTCTTATATTTTCTTTTGTTCTTAAACATATGCCAACAGAGGAGACCGATTGGAATGCTGATGAGAAAAAGTGGAGGTGCGAGAAAGGATAATATTAACACGATTGCTTCTAATATGGTTAGGATTGTTAAAAGTGTTAAAAATACTATATATGCGGTTTTCTCCATAGGTTTTGTTTTAACAGTATTTTGCGTAGCACAGGCTTGTATTGAGGGTTTTATATTTGCTTTTACTTGATTAGTATTATGCGCGTATTCCCTTCGTGAATGAATTTTTCCTATTGGGCGTGATAGGTTATGTGGATCATTTTGTTCAATTGCTGTAATTCCGCGTTTTTTATCTACTTGTTTTTGGACGGCTAGTGTTGCTTTGCAGTCTGAGAGTGCGTTGTGAGCTACGTAATTGTGGTTGCATTCTTTTGCCGCTTCGGTGAGTTTATAGTAATCGGTATGGTGAAATAGTTGTCCATATTCTCGCATGGTGTCTGTGACTTTGTCGATGTCGAATTTAAGTCCAAGTACAGCAAGAAAAGCTAGGTCGAAAGGTGCGTTATAGATAACGATTTCTTGTGCTCTGTCGAAGATGTCTTGAAGTATAGTTAGGTCTTGGCGCGCAAATGGTTTATTTGCTACTTTCTTAGGTGTGATATGGTGGATTTTTTCAGCTTCTCGCCATGTTTTCTTTTTTTCTGGTTTGTAATAACGGTCGTGTAGTACGATGCCGTTGCCGTCGATAATGGAGATTTGGAGGAGCTCATCATATTCTGGGGCTAAGCCTGTTGTTTCTGTATCGACGACTATTCGAGTGATTGGGGTGGTAATTTCTTTGTCTTTTTTTGGTGGTGTGAGAGTGATTTCGTGCATGATTCGCCCGTAATCATCGAGTGGACGTATTTTAATGCGGATGTCAAATATGGAGCCGTCTTTCACATCTTCGAGAGCGCTGTATGCGTTGCTAATGTTAGGTGTGATGTCGAAGATGGGATTTCCTTTACTGTCGGAGAGTGTGATGCGCGGGTATTTTGCTCCATTACGTGGCGGTAAGGTGCTTTTGACGCATTTTTTACGTGTTCCAGCTACTTCTTTGTAGTCGTTTGTGAGATATTTTTTAGAGATGGTGAAATGGATTTTTCCACTACCAAGGTTCATGAAGTAATTATAGTTTGCCATTATTTTTAAGTCTTTCGCATCAAGCTTTTGCTTCTTTTGCTGTCATTTTTTAGGTTGTTTGCGATGTTTGTACTGTTTGAGTTGATGTAGTTATTATGCGCCGAAGTCGTCTAATTCTCGCTCAGATTCTTTATTAATATCCTCATTAGCAGCG
>NZ_KE383977.1:24186-25550 GCF_000423085.1 Granulicoccus phenolivorans DSM 17626 = NBRC 107789 = JCM 15570
GAGAGTACATTCGTCGTATTCACAGTAATAGTTTTACCGTACTTATCGGGGAATGATACTGTTTCTTGACTTTTACAGGCTTTTTCTAGCTCGTTCTGTAATTTTCCACAATCGTAATCATCTTCGAGTACATAGCGTTGAGGCTTGGTTTGATTAACGATCGTGAAATCGATTCGTATCCGCATTATTCACCTCCTTTCATGATTTTTTTACGATTCCAATTTTAGAACGGTTAAGGAGTAAATATGACTGAGATTATTGTCACTATTCTTTTCGGTATTCTCACGTTTTTTGTCGCACTTTTCCCTGTTTTCGTTGAACTGCATGTTATGTGGCGTGAATGGAAGAAGCGTGTGATAAAGCATTCCAAGCATGGCGAAAAGTTAAGGAATTGATAAATGCCCGCAAGGTAATGCGAGCATCGACCAATAAGGGAAATGAATATGAAAAACAATAGTAATACTACCACAATGAGCGACCGTGCACAGCAAACTCAGTTACAATTCGAACGCACAATCATACTGCTCGACACTATTCTCGTAAGTATCATGTGCATGAGCAGCTTCTTCTATCTCATGTTTGCGAATATGGGTAAGAATCCGCTTGTTAGTTTCTCGTTTTTGCTTGTGTATGTGGTGTCTTTGGTTGGTCTTGGTTTTTTGTCGTGGGATTTTATTCAAGACTTAACCGCTCATAGTAAGGAGCGGTCATGAGTCAACCTGTTCGTAAGTTGGTGAAGCTGAGTGAGGCTGCTCGCCAGTTGGATATGGATGTGCGCACAGTGAAGAGCTTAGCGGTTAAAGGTTATCTACGTTTACGTCAAATTGGGACTCGTTTCTGGGTTTCACAAAGGAGTATTGATGAATTCTGTGATGGGAAGGGTATGTGATGGCTGTTCGCGAGTTTATTGTTTCTGGTCAACCTGTTCCTAAGGCGCGTCCCCGCGTCTATGGGAAACGAGGGGTAACACCGAAGAAAACTATCGATGCTGAAACGCGGGTACGTGAAGCGTATTTAGCAGGTTATCCTAATTATCCAATTTTCGAAGGGAACGTTATTCTTCAATGTCGTTTCTTTTTGCAGGATAATCGCCGTGTAGACGTTGATAATTTGTTGAAGCTGGTGCAGGATGCGTTGAATGGTTTCGCTTTCAAGGATGATAGTCAGATTATACGGGTTATCGCGGCGAAGATTACTCCGTCAAGGCTTGTGGAAGGTGCGTCTGGTCGGCTTCGTAAACGGCGGGGTGAAGACCCGTTGACTGCGTCGCTTGATGGTGAACCGTATGATCCTCACACGCATGTGGTGGTGATATGTGATGATGCGGACAAGTAAACGTCTCCTCTTACCGAAGTGTGGTGTGT
>NZ_AUHH01000058.1 GCF_000423085.1 Granulicoccus phenolivorans DSM 17626 = NBRC 107789 = JCM 15570
CGGAGACCGGCACAGGAACCGGTACGGGAACAGAGACCGGGACCGGTACGGGGACGGGTACGGGAACAGAGGCCGGGACCGGCACGGGAACCGAAACCGGGACCGGTACGGGGACGGGAACGGGAACAGAGACCGGGACCGGTACGGGAACCGAAACCGGGACCGGCACGGGGACGGGAACGGAGACCGGCACGGGGACCGGCACGGGCACGGGGACCGATCCCGGCACCGGGACCGGCACGGGCACGGGGACCGATCCCGGCACCGGGACCGGCACGGGCACGGGGACCGATCCCGGCACGGGAACAGGGACCGGCGGTGGCACCTTGACCGCCATAACCTGGAGCACATTCATCACCGGCACCACCGGTACGGGTACCAATGTCACCGATCCTTTTACCCGCAGCCCGTTCACCCACACGGGACCAGGGACGGCCTACCTCGGGACTGCGGATCGCTTCGGCCAGTTCGGTCCGGACTACTTGATGGTGACCCTCGATGCGCTGGCTCAGTATGCAACTCAGCTACGAGAGTCCGGCGTCCTGGAAGGGCGCCGGTGAGTGCGGTAGGTGCTTCCCCGGTTGCTCGACTCGCTCGCAGGCAGCGCCTGACAGAACTGGTCCTCGAGGGCCGCACGGAGGAGAGTCTCCCACTGTGGCGGGAGGAGCTTGATGACGGGGGACTGCCGTGGGCCCAGCAGCTCGTCGATCGCGCCCTGACCGAGGCTGACCTGACCATCGCCGGCCGGTACGCCAACATTCTGGCGCGACTGCGGTGGGGCGACGCCGCGCGCGCCGATGACGAGCGGCCGGCACCGTCCCATCCGCCCAATATCGCGAAGCTCCGACACGATTCCGAACAGTTTCTGTTCTTGCAGCGGCGCGGCATTCTCGGGGAGGAGATGACGCCGATCATTGGCGAGTACCAGCGACTGATGGCTCAACTCGAGACGCAAGGCCTCGAGGCGCGTCTTCCGTTCGACAGTGACGGATTCCGGGGCATCCGTGATGCCTACAACCGCATCTTTCATATTCGGGACACCCCACGGATCTCTCGAGCGTTGTCGGACAGCTGGGATCCACCGGCCGTCGAGGACGAGTACCTGGATCATGCTCCGGGGATCGTCGTCATCGACAACTTCCTTCAACCCGAGGCACTTGAGGCGGTGCGGGATTTCTGCTTGGAGTCCACGGTGTGGTCCGGGAACCGCTATGCACTCGGCCGGCTCGGCGCCTTCTTCCAGGACGGATTCAACGCCCCACTTCTGCTGCAGATTGCCGAGGAGCTGCGCGAGGCGCTTCCCCGCGTGATCGGCGAACGGTACCCGCTGCGCCAACTGTGGGGATTCAAGAGTGGCCCAGAGCTTCCGCCCGATGCGACGACGCACGCCGATTTCGCGGCAGTCAACGTCAACTTCTGGACCACCCCCGACGCCGCGAACCTGGCCCCCGGATCAGGCGGTCTGGTGGTGTACGACATCGATGCGCCCCTCAGCTGGGGGTTCGACACCTATAACGGGCGCACCGACGTGATCAAGCCCTTTCTGAGGGACAAGCATTCGATAGCCCGCGTGGTTCCCTATCGACAGAACCGGGCGATCCTGTTCAATTCCGACCTCTTTCATGCCACGGGAAAGGTGCACTTCAAACCTGGTTTCGAGAACCTGCGTGTGAATGTCACGATGCTGTACGGCCAGCGCGAGGACGAAGTCCATCACCGGCAGTTGTCGGGTCCGGAAGTTCCGCTGCGATCAGGTGGGCTGCGCCCGGCATGGAGATCCGAATCCTGGGCTCGTGCCCGCCGCTGAGTGCCGCCCGCCCCTGGTACCAACGGCGCTCGGAGTGCCCGGTCGACAGGCTCCCTTTGTGACTGTCTGGCAAGGCCCAGATCCCGAGCAGCGTTCAGCGCAGCGGTGTGACCAGCGTCTTGAGCGGTGCCGCCGGGTCGGCGGCCCGGGCCGGATCGATCGTCGCTGCTGACGCGAGGGCTCGCTTGACGGTCAGGTGATCGCGGGGGTGGTTGACCGAATCGGCGGCAATCAGGGCGCCTGACCGGTAGTAGAGGACCGTGCAGCGGTCCGCGTCGGTGCGGACGACCAGGTCGTCGTGGTCGTCGGAGAGCCCGGCGATCTGCAGCTTCAGCTCGCCCTGGTTCGACCAGAAGTACGGGACGCCGCGGGGTGGGTGAGGTTTCCCGAGCAGGGAATGGGCGGCCTGCCGGCCCTGCTCGGTGGCGTTGTGGACCGATTCGAGGCGGATCAGCCGGTCGGGGTCGCGGGGATGCGGCTGGACGGTGCAGTCGCCGGCGGCCACGACCCGCGGGTCGGCGGTGCGCGCATGGGCGTCGACGACGATGCCGCGCTCGTCGGTGACGCCCAGGTGCGCCGCCAGTTCGGTGACCGGCCGCGCACCGACGCCGACGACGACGAGATCGGCGGCGAGCCGTACCTCGCCGGTGGGGGTCGCCAGCACCACCGATCCGACCCGGGGCCCGCCCGCGGCGGAATCGGCCGCGACCAGGCCGGTGACCCGGGTGTGCAGCAGGAACCGGATCCCGGCCGCGGCGTGGTGCTCCCGGACGAACCGGGAGACGGGCTCGGCAACGACCCGCGCGAGCAGGCGGTCGGCCGCTTCGACCACGGTGACGCTCGCTCCTTTCGTGCGGGCCGCGGCGGCGACCTCGAGGCCGATGAAGCCGCCGCCCACGACGACCACGCGGGTGGCGTGCTCGAGCTGGTCGCGCAGGGCGTGGGCGTCGGCGAGGGTTCGCAGCCGGTGGATGCCGGGCAGGCCGGCGCCGGGCACCGGCAACGGGAGGGGCACCGACCCGGTGGCGAGCACCATCGCGTCGAAGGGCAGTTCCCGGCCGTCGCCCAGCCCGGCCACCCCACCGGTTCGGGTCCAGGTCGCGGTCCGCACTCCGGTTCCGCGGACCAGGTCGATCCGGTGTTCGGCATAGAACTGGGCGGCGCGCAGTTCGGGGATCGCCGGCGGGGTGGCCGCGGTGAGGAACTCCTTGGACAGCGGCGGCCGTTGGTAGGGCCCCTCCGGTTCCGCGCCGACCAGGGTGACCGTTCCGGGATAGCCGAGTTCGCGCAGGGTGATCGCGGCCGCGAGGCCGGCCTCGCCGGCGCCGGCGATCAGGATCTGCCCGGTCATTGGCGGGGCGCGATCGTGAGGGTGAGGCCGTCCAGGTCCGGGGTCATCCGGATCTGGCACGCAAGCCGGCTGCAGGGGGTCGGGGCGGTTTCGGCGTCCTCCAGCATTTCTTCCTCGAAGTCGGCGGCCGGGCCGGTCCGGCCGATCTGGTCGGGGTCGACGAAGACGTGGCAGGTGGCGCAGGCCAGGCCGCCGCCGCATTCGCCGACGATGCCGGGCACGCCGAACTTCACGGCCGTTTCCATGGCCGAGGCCCCCGGGGCGGCGGCGACCCGGTGGGTCGTCCCGTCGGGACTGACGAAGGTGATGGTGGGCATGGGGACCCCTCGATTTCCTGCGGTGGGTGAACGGTCAGAAGGATTCGAAGTACTCGCGGTGTTCCCAGTCGGAGACACCGTTCACGTAGGTCGACTCGTCGGGATGCTCCTCCCGCCAGGCCTCGAAGCGGGTCACTTCGCTGCGCTTCATGGTCACCAGGTAGTCGACGAAGCCGTCGCCGAAGGCGGAGCGGTAGAAGGAGTCCTGCTCCAGCGCGTCGATCGCCGCGGCGAGCGACTGGGGCAGGGCCGGGACGTCGGCACTGTAGGGATCCTCGCTGATCGGTCCGGGGTCGGTCTGGTGGAGGATGCCGTCGAGGCCGGCGGCGGCCTGGGCGGCGATGTACAGGTACGGGTTGGCCGCGGAGTCACCGACCCGGTTCTCCACGTGCGAGGCGAGGTCGTTCGGGGCGCTGATCACGCGCATCATCGCGGCACGGTTGTCCTGGCCCCAGGTGAGCCGGTCCGGGGCGAGTGAGTACGGGCGCCGGCGGCGGTAGCCGTTGATCGTGGGGGTGGTGAACACCGAGGCGGCGATGGCGTGGTCGAGGGTGCCCCCGACGTAGTGCCGGCCGAGCTGGGACAGGGGCGCGTCGTCGGTGGGGACCATCAGGTTGTGCCCGGTGTCGAGGTCGGCGATCGAGGTGTGCAGATGCCAACCGGAGGCGTAGAAGCCCTCGATCGCCGGGGTGCACATGAACGAGGCGATGTGCCCGTGGCGCTTGGCGATCTGCTTGGTGGCGGTGCGGAACAGGGCGGCGGCATCGGCCGCGGCCAGGCCGTCGAGGATGTCGAAGGTGGTTTCCATCTGGCTGGGCGCCCATTCGTCGTCGAAGGAGCGCAGCGGCAGCCCCATCGCGGTGAGCGCGGTGCGGATCGGGCGGAGGATGTCGTCGACCTCGTCGAGGTGTTCGGTGAGCAGGTAGTTGTACCCGCGGGCGACCGGTGCGACCGTGGGCGGGTCGGCGGGGGAGCCCGGGGCTCCCAGGGAGGCGGTGCCGAGGCCGGTGTCGACGATCCGGGTCAGGTACCACTCCATCTCGAGGCCGGTGACCAGTTGGTAGTTGTGGCCGGCCAGCTCGGCGAGGGTGTTTTTCAGGATGGTTCGCGGGGCGAGCGGGAACGGTTGGCCGTTGGTCATGTAGAGGTCGCAGAACACCAGGGCGGTCTTCGGGGCCCACGGCAGCAGGGTGAAGGTGCCCGGGTCCGGGATCATCTTGACGTTGGGGCTGCCCCCCAGACCCTCGATGGTGAATCCGCCGTCGGGGGTGAACGGATTGAGCACGATCGCGTCGGCGGTGTCGAAGAAGAAGGGAGCCATGGTGATGTCGTTGCCGGCGTCCAGGGCGTTGGCGAAGGCGGGGGCCGTCAGGGCCTTGCCGCGGAGCTGGCCGTGCTGGTCGGGCCATACGAGCCGGATGATCTCGATCCCCTCGCGGTGGATCGTTTCCAGGGCGCGTTCGGCGGCCCGGTGCTCTTCGGAGCGGTACAGGTCGTACTTCTCCACGAACTTGGTGGGATACATGGGGGTTCCTTCGGTGGGGTTCGAGATCAGCCGAGACGGGGCTGATCGAGGGGAGCTGCGACGCGGGTGGAGCCCTTCGCTCCGGCACCCGGAGGGAGGGTGTCGAACCAGCTGTCCAGCAGGCGTTCGCCGGCCAGCGGAGGCGTCATTGCCGGCGTGACCTGGCGCTGAAAGGCATCGACGTCGATGCCGTAGTGCGCGATCTTGGGGCCTTCCAGGGCGAGCAGGGCCGTGATCCCGGGTGCGTCGATCTCGGGGTGGAACTGCACCGCGACGGTGGTGTCGAGCTGCCAGGCCTGCAGGTACCGGTCGGTCCGAGCGAGGGTTCGGGCGCCCGGTGGGGGAGCCGCGGTGTCGGAGTGGAAGGAGAAGTACCGCCCGGCCAGGGGGAGGTCGGTGGCGTCGGCGGTTTCGGCGGTGACGTCGATGAAGCCGAACTCCAGGCCGGAGTCGCCCGGGTGCACCCGGCCGCCCAGGGCCTGGGCCAGCAGTTGGGAGCCGAGGCAGATCCCGAGGAGGGGAATCCTGCGGTCGTGGACCCGGGCCAGGTAGTCCATCTCCGTGGCCAGATACGGGAAGTGCGCGATGTCGTAGGCCGATTGCGGGCCGCCGAGCACGACCAGGGCGGGCAGGTCGGCGATCGGGGGCAGCGGTTCGCCCGCATGGGGATGGACGAGTGCGGTGTGCCACCCGTGGTGGATCGCGCTGCGCTGCAGGATGCCGATGGCGGGGTCGGCGATGTGAGCGATCACCGGCAGGGAGGAGGTCACGGGGTGGGCCTCGCTTCGATTCGGGTCTGCCAGGGCGACCAGTGGTCGGTCGCCGCGAGGGCGGCCAGCAGGCGTTCGGCCTGGGTCCGGTCGACGGCCACCCAGTCGGTACCCGGGACGGCGTCATACAGGGTGTGGTCCCAGATGCGCAGGTCGCGGACGGCGTCGACCAGCGGGCGGAGTGCGGCCAGCTCGCGGTCGATCCGGTGGACGTGCGCCTTCAGCAGGTCCACCTCCCGGCGCAGGGTGGCCAGGTCGGTGGGGGGATCCTGACTCGGCGGTGCGGGGGTGGGCATCAGAACACCAGGGTGAGGTTCTCGTGGTATTGCTCGGAGTCGATCAGATTCACCAGCTTGAGCCGGATCTGCCAGCCCTGCTCGGCGGGCCGGAGCACGTGGCCGTACCAGCCGGAATAGGTCTTGGTGACCCCGGCACGGTTCTCGTGGATGACGAACACCGACCGGATCAGACGTGACCCGTCCGGGGTGTCGACCGTTTCGATGTTGGTGATGCTGCGCCGGGTCCGCGACGGGGGCAGTTGGCTGGAGGCGAGGCCGGTCCGCAGCCAGTAGACCCGGTCGGTCAGCCGGCGGTGGTCGTCGAAGGCGTGGCTGACCTCGCGGCGGGGGTCGCCGCCGCCGGGGGTGACCGGGATCCAGTAGAGGCCGTCGCCGGCGAACAGATCCAGCCAGTCGCCGAAGCGGCCCTGGTCGATCAGGCGGGCCTCCTGGGACAGAAAGGACTGGGCCGCGTGCCAGTCGGCCAGGTCCGCAGTCGGCCAGTCGTCGGACAGCAGGTCCCGGAAGCGGTCGAGGTCGGCGTACCAGTCGGTGTCGACATGGTAGGAGTACGCCGAGGTGTCGGTGTAGCGGTCGGGCAGACGGTCGAGTCGCATCAGGACTCTCCTCCCATCCGGCGTTGCCATTCGTCGTAGTAGCTGCGCATGTGGAGTTCGTCGGTGACCGCGGTGACGGTGACGCCGTGCCCGTCGACGTGCTGCCAGCCGACCACGTCCAGGCCCCGGTTCATCAGGATCCATTCGGCTTCGGGGGCGGCCAGCCCGCGCTGGGCCTCCTCGAAGTTGGCCTGGTCGTCGGGCTCCCCGAAGGCCGGGAAGTCTTCCTGGGTACGCATCCGCATGGTGTTCACCGCGTCCGGGACGCCCCCGATCGTGGTGGCGTGCCAGGTCAGCTGGGTCCGGTCGACCGCGAGCGGTTCGATGACCTGGATCTGGTTCCCGATCAGCAGCAGGTTCGGGAAGATGCTCAGATTGATCTGGGCCCCGATGCTGAGATCCAGCAGGGCGTCGGCCCGGTCCCCGTGGCGCTCCCGGATCTCCTCCTCGAAGCGCTCCCGGCCGGGCTGGGGTCGCTGGTGTTCCCAGAACTTCCCCGGCCCGCCCGCGTGCGCCGGCCGCTGGTCGATGGCGCTGTGTCCGTGGCCCAGGGCGTACGCCTTCATCGGCCCGTCGTCGGGGGTGCGGCCGAAGTAGGACATGTCTTTCGCCTCGCCCATCCGGGACGCCATGTCGAGCAGCGACCGGTGCGAGAACGACGGGTGGTAGCCGTCGCCGGCGTTGTCGTAGGCGAGCTTCCAGTTCCCGCGATAGCCCATCCGGTACGCCGTCGCGGTGACGACGACCTCGCCGGTGGGGGAGCGATCGATCCAGTAATCGAGCCAGGGCGTGGCCGCCCCGAGCCAGGTGTCGACCGAAGGGGCCTCGGGGTTCATCGTCCCGAAGATGAACCCGCGATAGCTCTCGACCCGGGGCACGACGGTGAGACCGTACTGGGACTTGTCGAGGTCGCCGTAGCCCTGCGGCCACGGGGTTCCCACCAGTTCGCCGGTGTTGCGGAAGGTCCAGCCGTGGTAGTGGCACTGGAAACTCTTGGCGATGCCGGATTCCTCCCGGCAGACCGTGGCGGCCCGGTGGGTGCAGCGGTTGAACAGCGCATGCAGGGCCCCGTCGCGGTCGCGGGTGACGATCACCGGACGCAGGCCCATCCGGACGGAGATGAACGAGTTCGGGGCGGGGACCTGGGACTCGTGGGCCAGGTAGACCCAGGACCGGCCGCCGAAGACCTTGACCATTTCTTCGTCGAAGACGGTCGGATCGGTGTACAGGGTGCGATGGACCCGGTCGCGCCGGATCAGTTCCGACCAGCGATCGCGGTCCGCGGCCGGCCCTGGGCTGCCC
Organism: Granulicoccus phenolivorans DSM 17626 = NBRC 107789 = JCM 15570; assembly: GCF_000423085.1. Classification (GTDB taxonomy): domain Bacteria; phylum Actinomycetota; class Actinomycetes; order Propionibacteriales; family Propionibacteriaceae; genus Granulicoccus; species Granulicoccus phenolivorans. The sequence goes on from NZ_AUHH01000058.1 coordinate 7,968, forward strand.
TCAACGCTGAGGTGCTGCTCGGTGAGCATGAGGCTTCTCCTCTGTGGACTGACCTAGACGTTATATCTGTTACGTCAGGCTGGCAAGAGGTAATATTTGATACATGTCCGTGGGTGGGGCGGCCGTTCATCAGGGGCGACGGCCGGCCGCCGGCCGGCAGGCGCAGCCCAGGGCGAGGAGACGGCGTCACCGACGCAGTGGACCAGGGGTCGACGCGCCCTCGGCGACGGTGAGCGATGTGGTGACCCGAGGGTGGGAGGCCGACTCCCTGAACTAGTGGCGGCGGGTCCGCGTGCGCTGCTGCTCCTCGGCCAGTTGCAGTTGCTCGAACGCCGTCAGCCGGTCCCGGGCCGGGGCGCCGATCTCCTGGGCCACGAACGCGACCAGCAGTTCCACGAGCATGAACCCGTGTGCCATCGAATCGAACGGTCCGACGCCGGCATGGCTGGTGGCCAGGACCGCATCGGCCTGGGAAGCCAGCGGGGAGAGGTACATGTCGGTCACCAGGATCAGGTGGGCGCCCCGATGGACGGCCTCGATGCCCCAGTCGATGGTGCTCTGCTGGTAGCGGCGCGAGTCGAAGACGACCGCGACGGTGGTGGCGTCCACGTCGACCAGGGACGTCATGTGCGCGGCCGAACTGGGCGGGACCTCGGTCACTCCGGGGCGCAGCAGGCGCAGATACTGCGCCAACTGAGCCGCCAGCACCCAGGTGAACCGACCCCCGACCACCATCACCGCACGGTTCGGGTCGGCGAGCTGACGCACGGCATCCGCCAGTTCCTCGGTGGACAGATTCGTCACCGTGGCGCGCAGGCCCTCGGCGTACCGGTTCGCGGCGAGCACCAGCTCGGAGCTGTCGGTGGCCGGTTCGCCCTCGCCCTCCGGATAGATCGTGACCGGCGAGAACAGCCGGGTCTGGACCTCCTCGCGCAGGGCCTCCTGGAAGGCGCCGTACCCGGAGAAGCCGAGCTTGCCGACCAGCCGCAGCGCGGTCGGGGCACTGACCTCGGCCTCGGCCGCCAACTGGGCGATCGGGACCAGCCCGGCCGTCGGGTACGCCGCGGCAAGCGCCTCCGCCACCCGCAGTTCGCCGGGTGCCAGCGAGTGGCGCACCTGACGGATCCGCTGCGCGACCGTGCCCTCGGGTGCCTGATCCGCCATACGGCTCAGTCTAGATTGCGTGGGGTGCCGGGAACCCGAACGGCGCGGCGGCCGATCCGGGCTCGATAGGGACCTGGCCGAGGTGACGCGGTGCCTTTGAGGTGAGTGACAAACTTTCACGACTCTCAAAGGAGTCTCAAAAGGCAGGGAGAGTGTCCCGGAATCACTGCCGGGACGTGACGCCCTTTCGCGACCTGTGGTGACCGGAACGCGTGTCACGCCCCCGGTCTTGCTTGGAATGTATCTCTCAAGAAGATACACTTCAAGCATGAAATCGGATGAGGCTCTGCGGGTGCTCGCCGAGGTCACCGCCTCGCAATGGGGTCTGGTGACCTCGGCGCAGGCCGGTGCACGCGGTGTCTCCCGGCTCGATCTGTCCCGGCTCACGCAGGCCGGTCACCTCGACCGCCTCACACACGGTGTCTACCGGGACGCAGGTACGCCGGCCGACCGGTTCGAGGATCTGCGGGCGGCCTGGCTGAGCACCGAGCCCGCGACGCTGGGCGAGACCCGTCTCCGGGACCGGGCAGCCGGGGTCGTGGTCGCCGGCGCTTCGGCGGCCCGGCTACACGAGATCGGCGACCTGTGGGCCGACCGGCACGAGTTCGTCGCTCCCACACGCCGGCAGAGCCAGCGCCCGGAGATCCGCTACCGGCAGCGCAGCCTCGACCCGCGCGACGTGACCCAGGTACAGGGTCTGCCGGCGATGACGATCGAGCGCACGATCGCCGACCTGGTCGAGGACGTGGGGGACCTCAGCCTGGCGAGCGGGGCGCTCGGTGACGCCGTCACACGCCGCCCGCTGGATCTGGAGCGGCTGCGTGCGCTGCTGGCCCCACTGGCCGAGCGCAACGGCCTGCGGCGGCACGACGGGGATGCGCTGCTGGCGCGGCTGCTGGAGATCGCCGGCGTCGATGTCGAGACAGTGGCTGGGCGGATAGCGGCCGATCCCGTGCTCGGGCCTCGGGTCACGGCGAAGTACCTCGGCGGCCTCACGCAGGAGGAGCTGGCGCAGATGACGGCACCCGAGCTGCAAGAGTCGCTGGCCCAGTGGCTCCCAAGCGAATCACTACCAATCTAGGTGAGGTGGTCGGCGGCCTCGCGGATCGGACTAAATTCTTTGAGCGGTGATCCTCCCCTCACATCAGACTGATCACGAGGGCTCGACCGCAAGGACGGAAGCAGGGATAAGCTGCACCTCGAAACTCATTTAGGTTACAGATGAGACCAGTGGTCACTCTGAGCGTGCAGCACGTCGATGATCGGAACCTGTGCGGGACCGTAGTGAGGCGGTGAAGCCCCAATCTCCAGACTGCCTACGCGAAACGGGTAGTGCTTGGAAGACTCATCGCCCCTCTCGATGAGATGTTGAGGCTTACACCTCGGGCGGGCACACCAGGACACGGCGACTCCGTGCAACCTGCCACGAGTGGCCAGGTCGAACAGCCGATATGGTGCGCTAGGGCCTTTCTGTCAATAACTACTCACGATCGAGTATATCTAGAATGAAGAGGTACGCATGGCGAATGCGACGATGTTCGGGTTCAAACTCGATCGGGTGGCCCTGCACCATGGCTTAACCCATACGAACCAACCATTCGCCGATGCGAGACTGGAGGGTGAACCGGGTGAGAATTTCGTTCAATCCCTTGAAACAATTCGGCCCCACCTTGTTGGCGTGACTCGTACAGGAACTCTTAAGTACAATGCGCCGGCGGATGAAGCTCAGGACACATCTAGAGCGACGGGGGCACCCCCCACTATCCGCGTGGAATCAATGCGGATAGGAAGTTCACGGATTGATTTTGTTGTCCGAATCGGAAGGCGAGGCGGTCACGATCTTGCGATTGGCACTGAGTCAGGCCGCGACGTCGTTCTAGAAGACCTCGCCTCCACAAATCCTTTCCTCGTGTCGCTGTACCTCCCGGAGGCCGGCTCGGACGCCGTGCTCGTGTCGGAAGTCAGGTCCCGGACCTCGGCTGGGTACCAGCTGATGAAGCTCATTGGAGTAGTTTCCAATGAACATGCTCGACAAAATAGTGCGGGGTCAAATAACCGTCAGTGGTGGAGGCTGGTTTGCAAGCCGATCGGGGATGCAGAGCGCCTTGAGGAGGTTCTAACCCAGGGTAATGGGGTGGCCTTTCAACTTGAACGTCACAATGTGCCAAAGGGGAAATCTCGAAGCACAGACATTGTCACCCTTCGTCGGAACGGACTTCCGGCAGGCAAGCTGAGTTCCGTGAAGGCAATGGTTCTTGGCTGGGCAAAGATCGATCCGCCGAAGGAATATGGTCCGGCCCCCAGCGGCTCACCAGTGGAGCAACTGGCAAGTCTAGTTGGCTTTGAGATCGAGCCCTCGCTTTTCGACGACGGTAGCCTTTCTTACGAGGATGCCCAGGGTCGAACCCAGACAATCCGCCCCAGCAACGTTGGGGATGTCTTTGTCTATCCCGTGGCCACAGGCGAGCGACCAACTGAGGACGAGATTAGGTCCGCAGCTGAAGATCGGATTCGGCGGCTCCAAGCGAGCTTGAGGATCCCTCTAAACATCTAGGGGTGCCACATGGATTTTGTCAGTCTCAGGGCGCTCGTGTGTGCTCAGTTCAAGGTCACCAGATTCAGATCAAGCAGCTTCTTGCGCTACATCGTCAAACTCGGGGTCCTGTCGCTAGGACTCGTGATCATGGTCGTGTGCAGTCTCCACTTCCATTGGACGATTCGTTCTTCCGACGGACTCATCGCAGGCCTCTCGATCTTTGCTGGAGGGTTTCTCGCGGCATTTACGCACCTGGCGACAGTTAGGCAGACCCTCGAGGGACGGCATGCTCAACAAGGGGAGGCAGAGAGCCCAGAACGCAATCTGGTGGACATTGCGGTAACACGACTACTAGGGGCGTCCCTCCTCAGTGCATCGACAGTCGCGGTGCTGGTCGTGGGAACGAGCGCGGCTGCGAACGACAAGGGTGAAATCGTTGGAGCCTTCGCAGCGGCGACTTGGGTGGGCGCGACACTGTCACTGATTCTCTTCGTCTCCGCTGTTTCGACGCTGTACAGCGCCTACGTACAGATGAACCGGGTGGATCCGGATCTTGATGGATCTCGAAGAAGCTAGCTGGTCGCAGGAGTTTCGACATCGATCGACGGTGTCGATCCGCCAAATTCTGTCAGCCGCCCTCGATACGATGGCGACTCAACCGTTGCTTCTCGGATCAGGAGAACCCGTCCGCGTGTCTGTGCTGTCGAATTTCGTGTGGAGCGTGGCCGACACGCTCCGGGGCCCCTACGGCGAAGCCGACTACGGATCGGTGATCCTCCCGTTCACGGTGCTGCGGCGCCTCGAATGCGTGATGGCCCCGCACCGCGACGTCATGGCGGAGATCACGCGGAGCTACCCGGGGGAGCAGCAGCGGCGGACCCATCTGAAGATGCGCACCCGCACCGCGGACAGTGCTGGGTTGTCGTTCTGGACGACCAGCGACTACACCCTCGAGAAGGCGCTCCAGGACCCCGACAACCTCGCGGAGAACCTGATCGACTACGTGGGCGGCTTCTCCTCCAACCTCGATGTGTTCACGTCCTTCGATTTCGAGAACGTCATCCGCACCCTGGATGACCGCAACCGGCTCGCGCAGGTGACGCGGCACTTCGAGGGCATCGACCTGTCGCCCGACCAGGTCTCCAACGCCGACATGGGGGATCTGTTCGAGAACCTGATCTACCGGTTCGCCGAGTCCGCCAACGAAGGCGCCGGGCAGTTCTACACGCCACGCGATGTGGTCCGGCTGCTCGTCGACCTGGTCTACGCCGAAGACACCGAGGCCCTGCGCGACCGCGGAACGGTGCGCTCGATCTACGACCCCACGGTGGGTACCGGCGGCATGCTGACGGTGGCCGATGAGCATCTGCACGAGTTGAACCCGGACGTGTCGACGGCCCTGTTCGGCCAGGAGATCAACCCGCGCACCTACGCGATCTGCAAGGCCGACCTGCTGATCCGGGGCCAGGACGCCTCCAACGTCCGCCAGGGCGACACGCTCGTGGTGGACCGGTTCGCGGACCGGCGCTTCGACTATGTGCTGTCCAACCCGCCGTTCGGCAGTGACTGGAAGGCCATTGAGGCCGAGGTGAAGGCCGAGCACGCGCGTGGGGGCCAGGGGCGGTTCGCGCCCGGCCTGCCGGCCGTCGGTGACGGGGCGATGCTGTTTTTGCTGCACGTCGCCTCGAAGCTGCGCGACGTCGATGAGTCCGGGCGCGGTGGTAAGGCCGGCATCGTCCTCAACGGGTCGCCGCTGTTCAATGGCGGGGCCGGTTCCGGTCCCTCCGACATTCGTGGGCACATGCTGGAGAACGATCTGGTCGAGGCGATCGTCGCGCTCCCGACCGACATGTTCTACAACACCGGGATCGCCACCTACCTGTGGATCCTCTCGAACGCCAAACCCGCTGACCGTAGGGGCACGCTGCAGCTGATCGACGCCACCGCACTCGGGTCGAAGCTGCGCAAGTCGGTCGGCTCCAAGCGGGTGGAAATCCCGGACCGCAACAGGGACGCGATCGTGCGCGCCTTCGTCGACGGGGCGAACCTGAACGGCGCGTCCCCGGTGCCGGTCAAGACGTTCGCCAACCGAGATTTCGCCTACTGGACCGTCACAATCGAGCGGCCCCTGCAACTGCGGTTCGCGTGCACGCCCGACCGGATCGAGGCCGTGGCCGAGCACAAGACCCTCAGCAAGATCGCCGGCCTGCCCGAGGCACTCCGGTCGTTCGGCGAGGAGCCCTTCCTGAACCGGGAACAGTTCAACCGGGCACTCGGCGCGCACCTGACAGGCTGCGGCCTCACGCTGACCGGGGCGCAGCGCAAGGCGCTGTGGCAGACGATCGGCGTCCACGACGAGGCAGCTGACTTCTGTCGCGTCACGACGGGGGCGCACAAGGGTGAGATCGAGCCCGACCCGGCCCTGCGGGACACCGAGAACGTGCCGTTCGGCTGGGGCAGTCACCCCAAGACGCACGAGGCGCTCCGGGAGACCGTGCAGGCCTACTTCGACGCCGAGGTGAAGCCGCACGTCGACGACGCCTGGATCGACTGGACCAAGACCAAGACCGGCTACGAGATCCCCTTCGCCCGACACTTCTACACCTACCAGCCACCCCGGCCGCTCGAGGAGATCGACGCCGACCTCAACCGCGTCGTGGGGGAGATCCTGGAGATGCTTCGCGAGGTGGAGGCGTGAGGTCGACGCTCCCGATCAAGCGGGTGGCCAGTGTCACGCTTGGCAAGATGGTGCAGCCTTCGGCAAAGGAGGCGACTGACGTCCTTGCCCCGTACCTCCGGGCTGCCCACGTGCAACCGCAAGGGCGGATGATCAACCTTCCTGAGCAGCCGATGTGGTTTAGTCCAACGGAACTGCGAAACCTGAACCTTCTTCGTGGTGACGTCGTGGTGGTCGAGGGCGGCGCGGGGTACGGGAGATCGGCAGTTATCCGAGAGGATTTCTCCGGCTGGGGCTTCCAAAACTCGATTATCCGTTTGCGCCCCATGATTGGAGCTGCCGACGGTCGGTATTTGGACTATGCACTGCAGGAGGGATTGAAGAATGGTGGCGTAGACCTCGTGACAAGCACGGCGACGCTCCCTCACTTCACTGCGGACAAGGTCTCGAAGTTTGAAGTCCCAATGCCGGCAGTGGGTGAGCAGCGCGCCATCGCCGACTACCTGGACCGGGAGACGGCCCAGATCGACGCACTGGTGGCCACGCAGGAGAAGTTCATCGGGCTGCTGCGGGAGCGACGACTGAGTGCAATCACGCAGGCGTTCGCGTTGTTGGGGCAACCTGACACTGAGCTGCGTCGAGTGGCCCATATCCAGACCGGCGTCACGTTGTCCGGTGACGGCGATCAGGATCTTCCGAGATGGCCATACCTACGTGTTGCGAATGTTCAGATGGGGAGCGTCGATCTGTCCCATGTGAAAGAGATTCACCTTTCCGTTGTGGACGCTGCTGCCTCGCTGCTCCGGGCCGGTGATGTCCTCATGACCGAGGGGGGCGACATCGACAAGCTCGGCCGCGGCACGGTCTGGAACGGCGCGATCACTCCGATGATTCATCAGAACCACATCTTCGCCGTACGGGCAAATCCTGATCGACTCATTCCGGATTTTCTTGCTTGGTGGCTCGATTCCTTCACGGCACGCAGATACTTCTATCTCACCGCAAAGAAGACCACGAACCTTGCCTCCACCAACAAGACCGTTGTAGGGCGACTTCCGATGATTGTGCCTCCTATCACCGAACAGAAAACCACCGTAGAGAGCATTAGTGAACAGACCTCCCGTATCGACGCGCTGATTGCCAAGGCCGAGGAGCACATCGCCCTGGCCAAAGAGCGACGTGCGGCGCTGATCACGGCAGCAGTGACAGGCCAGATCGATGTCCGCACCGCAACCAGGAAAGCGAGCTGAGCAGCATGGCCGCAGCAGATGCGACCCGAGAAGAAGCGTTCGAGAGCGAGATCGCCGAGTACCTAGCGGCACATGGGTGGGAGTACAGCCCGACCGATGACGGCTATGACGCCGAGCGCGCGCTGTGGCCCGAGGACGTGCACTGGTGGCTGTCCACCACGCAGCCCGAGGAGTATGCGAAGGTGGTCCGGGTGGGCACCGGTGCCGAGGCCGCCGATCGGGAGGCGCTGCTGACGGCGCTGGCCGCCCAGTTGGATACGCCGATGACGTCGGGCGGGGGCACCCTGAACGTGTTGCGGCGGAAGTTCTCGCACACCCGGGGGGCGACCGCGTCTTTGCGGATGTGTCAGTTCAAGCCGGCCACCACGCTGAACCGGGAGGTGACCGAGAACTACCGCAAGGTGCGTCTGCGGGTGGCTCGGCAGGTGCATTTCTCGGCCAAGCGCGGTGACACCCGGTCGATCGATCTGGTCTTCTTCGTCAACGGTCTGCCGGTGGCGACCGCCGAGTTGAAGTCGTCGTTCAAGCAGCAGTGGCAGTCCGCGGTCAGCCAGTACCGGCACGACCGGAACCCGGCCGGCCAGCCGCTACTCGGATTCGGCACCCGGGCGCTGGTGCACTTCGCGCTCGATGACGACCAGGTGCACATGACGACCCGGCTGGCGGGGGAGAAGACGTACTTCCTGCCGTTCAACCGGGGCCAGGACACCGGGGCCGCGGGCAACCCACCCACGCCGGACGGCCCGGCGACCTCGTACCTGTGGGAGGAGGTGCTGCAGCGCGACACCTGGCTGGGGATCCTGGGCTCCCTGATGTTCCTGAAGACCGAGTCCTCCGAGGATCCGGCGACCGGGCGGATCACGCGGTCCTCGACGCTGATGTTCCCCCGCTATCACCAGTGGCGGGCGGTGACGCGGCTCACCGACGCGATCGCCGCGGAGGGGCCGGGGCGGCGCTATTTGATCGAGCACTCGGCCGGGTCGGGCAAGACGAACACGATCGCGTGGTCGGCGCACCGGCTGGCCCGGCTGCACGATGCGGCCAACGAGAAAGTCTTCGACAAGGTGCTGATCGTCTCCGACCGGCGGGTGCTGGACAAGCAGCTGCAGGAGGCGGTCGCGCAGATCGACGACACCGTCGGTACCGTGGCGGTGATCGACTCCACCGCTGTGCGACGCTCGGGCGGCTCGAAGTCCCGGGCCCTGGTGGATGCCCTGACCGGGTCGGCGCTGATCGTCGTCGTGACGATCCAGACGTTCCCGCACGTGAAGAGCGTGCTCGAGACGACCCTGGGGGACCGGAACTTCGCGGTGATCGTCGACGAGGCCCACACCTCGCAGTCCGGCAAGACCGCCACCGAGCTGAAGCAGGTTCTCACCGAGGGTGGTGAGCTGACCAATGACGAGGATGTCGACGGCGAGGACCTGATCAACCAATTGGTCGCCGAGGACCTGGCGCGGGAGCGGCGGATCCTGGCCGAGACCGCCGCCCGGGCCGGCGCCACCAACCTGTCGATGCTGGCGTTCACCGCGACGCCGAAGGCGAAGACGAAGGAGCTGTTCGGCCGGCCCGACCAGGACGGGAAGCCGGTCTCCTTCGACGTCTACCCGATGCGGCAGGCGATCGAGGAGCGCTTCATCCTCGACGTGCTCACCGGCTACCAGACCTACAAGACTGCCTTCGAGATCGAGCAGCGCGGCAAGAACGGGGTCGAGACCGGCATCACCAGCGACTCAGCGGACGATCACCTGGTCGATCCGAAGGTCGCGACCCGCAAGATCATGCGGTTCGCGCACCTGCACCCGACCAATGTCGGGCAGAAGGTCGAGATCATCGTCGAGCACTTCCGCAGCAATGTCGCGCACCTGCTCGACGGGCACGCGAAGGCGATGGTGGTGACCGACTCCCGGCAGGCGGCGGTGCGGTACAAGATCGAGACCGACAGGTACCTGCAGCGGAAGGGCTACGGATACCAGACGATCGTGTCGTTCTCGGACAAGATCAGCGACGAGGAGTACGGGCTGGTCGATGCGACCGAGGCGAGCATGAATCCCGGGCTGGGGTCGGATCTGGCCCGGGAGTTCCGCCGGCCGGAGTTCCGGCTGATGCTGGTGGCCGACAAGTTCCAGACCGGCTTCGATCAGCCGCTGCTGTGCGCCATGTACGTGGACAAGCGGCTGCCGGACGTGCACGCGGTGCAGACCCTGTCGCGGCTCAACCGGACCTACCGGGCGCCGTCCGGAGAGATGAAGGACCGCACGTTCGTGCTCGACTTCGTCAACGACCCGAACGACATCCAGGAGGCGTTTCGCGCGTACTACGTGGAGGCACATGTCGAGACCAGTACCGATCCGAATCTGGTGCACCGGCTGGCGACCAAACTGGCCGAGGCCCGGATCTACACCCCCGCGGATGTGGAGCGGTACGCCGTGGCCTGGTGGGCCCCGAAGCAGGTCCACGCGGCGCTCGAGGCGGCGATCACACCGGCGCAGCAGGAGTACGCCAACCGCTGGACCGATGCGGAGGAGCGCGACGACCGGCAGGCGCTCGAGGAGCTGCGCACCTTCCGCAAAGACTGCGGCTCCTATGTTCGGCTGTACGACTTCATGTCGCAGGTGATCGACTACGGCACCAGTGATCTGGAGAAGCTGGCGGAGTTCCTGCGGCAGCTGGTGCCGAGGCTGCGCACCGAGGACGGCGCGATCGACACCGACGTGTCGGGGCTGGTGCTGCGCCGGGTCCGCCAGATCGATCAGGGCACCGCGGACATTGCCTTGAGCGGCAACCAGGAGACCCCGGCGCTGCAGGGGATCACCGGGCTGGGGTCCCGGGTGTCGGGACGGGACCCACAGCAGACGCTGCTGTCGGAGGTGGTCGCCCGGGTCAACGAACTGTTCGGGGCCGAGTTCGCCGACGCCCAGATCGAGGGCTTCGTGATCGCCGCGGCCGGCATGGCCGGGGAGGATCCGCGGATTGCCGACCAGATCGACCACAACGCCCAGGACCAGTTCCTGGCGTCGCCGGATCTGCGGGAGACGCTGACCGATGCGGCGGTGCTCAACGAGGGCGCGTTCGGGAAGCTGACGAGTGCTCTGACCGGTGAGAACGAACGGGCAGACGCACTGATCCGGATCATCGGGGCGTACCTGTACGAGTCACGCCGGCTGCGGACGAGCGACGAAGCAGGCTAAGCGGGGTCCGAAATCCACGCCTTCAGCCGAGGATCCGCCCGATGCGGGGGATGCGCATTCTACTTCCTGTCGAGGATGCGACGCGTGGACCACACCTGCACTCACGCCTGATCCTGGCCGGGCGTTAGTGCCCTACAAGCACGATGGTCGAGACGACAGCCGCGACCACGCGTCGAACTAACAGACCTCCTCGAGGAATAACATCCTGGGAACCGTAGTTTTGGTGCTTATCAGCGATGGGCAGAAACTTCAGCCATTGTCTTCCATCGGCCATCGCGTTCATCCCAGTCGAGGCTTGGTGTCGTACTCGACAACGAAGCGTTGGTCCACCTGTATGGACGCTCGCCCGAGCCGTATTGAACCGCTCTCTTCTCGCCATTAATTTCATATGAAACAAGGATTGCTCCGGAGAATATGAAGTCGGACTCTCCCCCTTTCGGCGAGATCAGGATCTCGATCCCTTCGTCTCTGACCGTTATGGTTCCTGGTGGCATCGGTTGCGGGTCACCGTTGAGCCCTTCGGTAACTTCAGTGACTCCAGATCCGATGATGGGTCCAGCAAAATATCCAGGATTGAATCCGCCGCCATGAATACAGGCAACCCTGGTGTAGGTCCGGCTATGGTCGAATTGCTTCTTTTCGTAAACTACTGTTTCAATGCGTCGCACAACAATTTGCTCGGAGGTGCCGGCCGCTATCACAAGTGAAACGAGAGGGAAGCTGGAGAACATGCGGGGTTGGGTGGAGAACCACTCGGACCATTCGTGACAGTGGCTCGCGAAGTTCACGGGGTTGTAGTCGGGGGCGGGGGGTAGTTCACTGGGGACTCCTTCAAAGCCCCACGTAACCCCCGCTCCGTAGAAGTCGACCTTTCCCAAGGGGGGCGTGCCCGGGGTTACTACAGTGCAGTTCACTGTATTGTCGCTGCCCTGCACCTGGCACCCGCGTTCCTGCTGCTGGGAGTTCGCAGTGGCAGTCTTGCCGCCAAGACCAGTCCCCTCAAGGGTCGGAGAGCTTGACGGGGTACATCCCGCCAGATTTCCTAAAGTTGCCAGAATTGTAGCAATTCCAAGGAATTGTCGCACTGGTCTCGTTGACTTTTCGGTGATGTGATCGCCTAGACGCTTTTTGTGCGGCATGGCCGGACTCCATCGAAGTTGGGTCACTGGGGTTGCCTATTCGAGTGTTTGAAGCCAATTGGAGGCTTGGTATTAAGAGCTGAAGGCTTATCGGGGAGTTGTGCCGAGATTGCAATCCACTTGATTGTTGTCCCCCTGAACTTGGCAATCTCCTCCCGACTGATTGTTCACGACTTGAGTGGGTGGTGTTGCGGGTGGAGTTGTTTTCGCGGGCGCAGTGAAAAACGGAATTAGCCCGAGTATTATGGCCACGATGACAGCAGCGACACTTGCGATGGCGCCAACTCCTGTCCAGATGTGCTTGCTGAGGTAGCGACCCAGCCGTGCCCGGATGGAACTGCTGGAGGATGTCACCGCGCCGTCCATAGCATGAACGGTCGAGGGGGCTGGAACTTCGGGAACTGGCGATGAATCGGGGACGGGCGTCTCCACGGTTGACGGTTCCATTTCACAGGACTGGGTGTCCGCATTCTTGGCCACTATGTGCTCACGTGCCACCGGAGCGTCGGCGTCCTCCTGCATGCAAGGAGACTACCCTCCCGATGTTATCGAGACCGCAGGAGGGTTAAGTCAGAATCCCGAACTGATGGGCGAACACGGGTGTACGTGTTCGATGCACCCATGGCCACTCCATTCTCTGAGCGAGCCGGACTGCACCGGTGCAGGCTTGCCCGCGAGAACCTGCACGTGGATCCAAACGCCTCGCCGGAGTCTCGAGTCAAGGGCTCCGCAGATGATCAGGTCATGCTGAAATGACTAGAGCACCGAGGAACCCGGAAGTGTTCCGAGTCGTGGAGGTCGAGACGTCGTCATGAAGAATGAGCATCCCGCGCTGCAATTCGCCCTCGCAGAGCCATCCGACCCCGCCGATGTCCACAGGTCTCCCGGAGACTCGGGCACAACCAGCCTGTCTCTGGCCCGGGCGCTCGCGGTCGGATGCCTGAGTGGTCTTGACCCGAATCTCACATCAGGCAGCATCTGGGACCCGGCGGTGGGCGTGGGCTTCGCCGGACACCTGCTCGCGCAGGCCCTGCAGTCGGCTGGTGTCACGGTTCAGTTTCGCGGCCAGGACATCGACGAGGGCGCCCTTAGAGCTAGTCGGACGCAACTGAGCCGGATCTCCGACACAGAGATCGCCCACGGGAACACGTTGGAGCACGACGCGTTCAGTGGCTTCGAGGCCGACCTGGTCATCGTGGATGCTCCTCTTGCTATGGGCTGGAAGGACTCGGAGGGAGCGGTCAACACCCGCCGAGGAGCAGGTGAGTTCAGGTACGGCCTTCCCCAGCATTCGGACAGCACCTGGCTCTGGGTCTCGCTGGCGCTGGAAAAGCTGCGCACCGACTCCGCCGGAGGAGGGCGAGTCGCGGCGTTGGTGAACCCGTCAGTACTGAGCTCAGGCGGCAAGACTGATGCCGTGCGGCGGCGCATCGTCGACGCAGGACTGCTGGAGTCGGTCACTCGGCTCCCGGCCGGTCTCGCGATCGGCTCCGATATTGTGCTGTACCTGCTGACCTTCACCAATCGGTCGACTCCGCGCCGAGAAGGCACGGCCATGGTGGCCGACCTCCAGGGGCAGTTCGTGACCGAGCGACACCGTCGCCGCTTGCCGGTCGCCGCGCTGCGTGAGCTTGAATCGGGCCTGCGCACATGGCGGCCCGGACGGCGCAATCGCCCGATCAGCACGACGCGGTTCATCCGACGTGAAGCCCAACTGTCCAGGCCCACGAGCAGCGGTGAGCTGCTGACCTGGAACGTGACCACCTACCAGAACACGCTGATCGATGATCGTCTGCTGGAGGCACGGTACGGTCCGAACGCTGGAGTACTCCTGAACACTGAGCCTCACGAAATGCTGGATCTCGACCCCGGCCACATCTTCGACGACGACAGTTCGGATCACCTCAAGAGCATGCAGGATCAGGGGTGGCCGGCTCGCCGGCTGAGTGGCTTGCTACAGCGGGCCCCGCAGGCTGTCAAGGATCGTGCAGTTGCTGAAGGGCAGCAGCTTTTCGTACCCACCACCCAGGCGGGTCGGGTATCCGGGAAGCCGTCCGACACTGGTTCGTCCGGGAGAGTGCTCGGCGTCGAACTCGATGAGCACTTGGTTCAGCCGGGCTTCCTGGCAGCCTGGCTCAACTCGGACCAGGGCGTTGCCAGCCGGCGGAGAGCGCTCGCGCGAGGTGGTTCAGGTACGTTCCCCCGGGCCGTTCGCTCGGATCCCCGATCTTTGATGCGCTGGGCCGACGAACTGATCGTCCCGATCCCCGATCCGGCGACCCAGAACCTGCTCGCGTCGGCCGATGAGCAGCTCGGCTCGTTCGAGGCCGAACTGCGCCGTCAGCGCGCCAGCCTGTGGGGAGATCCCGGAAGCGCCGGGGAAGTCGTGGCGCGACTCGGGCGCGCGTTCGACGATTCCTTGACCGGCTGGCTCGAACAATTGCCGTTCCCGATCGCGTCCGCGTTGTGGACTGCCGAAACGGCGGCATCCCCCGGGGAGCAGCAGCACGCCTACTTTCACGCCTGGGAAGCGATCGTGACCTTCCATGCGACCGTGCTGCTGTCCGCGAGCCGGAGCGACCCCGAGGGGAGCCGTGCCGTCGAGACAGACATTCGGACGACGCTGCGAAAGCAGCACCTCAGTATCGAGCGCGCCACTCTGGGCACCTGGGTGGTGATCGCGGAGAGAACATCCAAGGAGTTCCGCAGGTTGCTCGACGGTGACGACAACGATGACATCGCTCGGATCCGCCGGGCCTTCGGTGACCTTTCCCGAACAGCGATCGACCGACTGGTTTCCAAGGATGTGGTGAGCACGTTCAAGGAGGTGACCGGCAAGCGGAATCGATGGTCCGGACACGGAGGCTTCACGCCGCAGCAGGAGCGCGAGGCTCAGGTGGCTTCCCTGATCGCGGACCTTCGCGATCTGCGACAGCTCCTCGGAGACGTCTGGGCACAGCTCAAACTCGTCCGGGCGGGAAGTGGCAAGCGCGTCCGCGAGGGTTTCCTGCAGTCGGCAGAGGTGGCTCTCGGAAACCGGACTCCCTTTCTCCGCAGCGAGTTCCGGGTGGGTGACCTGATGCATGACGGCGAGCTGTACCTGGTCCAGGATGGATCCGAGACCCCGCTGCGCCTCGGGCATTTCGTCCAACTTCGCGCGGCCCCGAGTACCGAGAAGTACACGAGCTACTTCTACAACCGAACGGACGAGGACGGGGTTCGGATGATCACCTACCAGTACGGATCGGAGAGCGAACTGCACGATCCCGTGGACAGTCTGCGTGATGAGTTCGGGGCCCTGGCGCAAGAGTGAGGCCCAGGGCCTTGATCCGCTGCTCAGGCAGATCCGCCCTCCTGAGAACCGGCGGAACGAGCCGCCCGGAACGTCTCCGCGCAGGAGAATCCGTCCCACACATGCGAGGCATCTATGTTGGCCAGGGCAATCCGGAAGCGGTTGGAGCGACCGAGCCCATCGTTGATGTCGTCCTTCGACAGAACCAGCTGCAGCAGGGCGAGGCGCAGCGCCCACCGACCCGAAATGTTGAGTGCAACGTAGAGATCAATCTCCTTCTCTCCGAAGGCATCGTGCTCGTCGAGCTGATGACTCTGCACGTTGCGAACGTCCTTCATCCTCTTGATCCAGCCGTTCAAACTGGGACCGAAGAGCCCCGGGGCCACCCGATTGACCGGTGTCAGCAGCGCTCTGAGCCGTTCCGCGTAACTCATTTCCCCGACGTGGCCGAGGGCCGCGTTGAACCGAGTCTGGGCGAACCGTTGATCCTGCCAGCCTTCCTGCTCCAGAGTGTCTGTGCCAGCGGTAACGGCCGCTTTGACCGCTCGGCGTATTCCTCCCTTGGACAGGGTGCCGAACGGCTTCTCATCGGGTTGGGTCCGCCGGTGCAGACCCTCCAAGGCCGTGGCGACCACTTGAACGGTGACCTGCACAGGAACCGCCGACAGGTCAGCAACGGGCATGAAAGGGAGGGGACCGAGCTGCTCGGACTGATCTGTCCAGGAGGCCAGCCGCTCCAGGTCGATGCCGGTGACAAAATCTGCGGGCCCACTCCTCGACTCGACCGGTCGATCGATCCCGACGCGGCACCATGTCCCATCGGGTAGCCGGATCTCCCGATGAACAGGAACGACCTCGTAGCCCGTGGCAATCGAAAGGAACGAGGTGATGCGATTGGGCGTGAGGTCTGCCAGTGTCCGGATCGGATGCTGTTGATCCGTTTCCAGGCAGATGCCGGGCAGGTTCTCGTGGGTATAGCTGGTGAGCGTTCCTCCTTTGCACCGGGCTGTACCTGCAAGCCGCAGGCCGGGTAGGTGCGGCATGGTCCATCGGACACCGGTGCTCGCTGAGTCCTGATCGGGTACACAGGCTCCATGCAGGATGCGCCAGCCCTCGAAGGTTTGGGGTGGGCGCGGGGACGGGAAGAGGATTTCCAGGTCGGCGGCCTCCAGGCGGGCGTCGAAGAGGGTGAGGTCACCCCCGTCGTCCAAACGTCCGTGGACCACCCGTGGCTGGTGATCGAGAACGCCGTTGGTGGGATTCCCGCTGTCCATGCGCACGTTGTCGCCGACGCGGATCCAGGCGCCGTCTGCGGTGTCGAACAGCGCACTGTCGACATCCAGCCGCCACTTCTCGTCGCCGATCGTGAGATCCCCGCGACTGGTGCGCTCCGGAGTCGACGCCAGCCAGAACGTTCCGGATTCCCCACGCTCATCCATGTGTCGGACCCTAGCGGTCCGGACTCTCTCTCGACCTGATCGTCGCCAGGCCCGGGGAGTGATGCTCGGCCTGTCGGCAACTCGACGAGCCTCCGCTCGAGTGTCCTGGACAGCTGCGGGCAGGCAGCGCGATCAACGCCTCGTGAGAATCCGTCGAATCATGGACTTCTGGTCCTCCGACAGCGGCGGGGGACAGCACGAGAGGCAATGCATGGTGCGGGAGCCGCCCACGCGGTGAGGTCCTTGACGACACTCGCCGTGCTCGAGCAGGTGGCGCGCCCGCTCGGCCTCGTACCCCTCCCGTTCATCATCGGTGAAGTGCATCGTGCCCCGGTCGATCCAGGACTCGCCATCGCGGTAGGGCCTGCCACAGCCGGGGCAGGGCTTACCCGCCTCGTACTGTTCCTAGGTCAGCCCGGTGATCCCGCGTGCCTGCCCGAACCAGTTGGTCGCATCAGTGGTGTCCACACGACGCAGCCTACGGTCGATCTGCTTGTGCGTACCTGGGAGCGTGCCACTGAACGAAGCTACCGACGGCGCTCGAAAACTGGTCGGTTCCGGCAGGGCTGTCGACCGCGCTTGTCAAGGGCCAGTAGGAACTGCCCGGGGGCGGTCATGAAACCTGCCCGGTGACGGTCACGAGTTCTGCCCGGTGGTGGCCTTGAGATCTGCCCTTTGGGGGCTGTGGCCACCACCGGCCAGGAGTGTTCAGGCCAAGGGGTTCACCCCCCGGCCGGCGAGTGCTTGGGTCAACCGGACCGAGTCACCGCTGGTCTGGCAGACGTGGGCGTGGTGGAGGAGTCGATCGACGGTGGCGGTGGCCAAGGTCTTGGGCATCAGTTCGTCGAACCCGGAGGGGTGCAGGTTCGAACTGATCGCGACCGAGCGTTTCTCGTAGGCGGCGTCCACGAGCC
>NZ_AUHH01000059.1 GCF_000423085.1 Granulicoccus phenolivorans DSM 17626 = NBRC 107789 = JCM 15570
CGTCCCGCGGGTCCGAATCCGGCCCGCGGCCCCTGCAGGACCCGCGCGACCGAACCCAACCCGCGCACCCGAACCCAACCCGCAAACCCGAATCGGAAGGTCGCAGTCCGCAGGCCTCCGCGACCGTCCGCGGGCCCCGGCGGCAGTACGCGGGCCCCCGGCTGCGCGAGGGTGCTGGTGCCGTCTCGCCGCCCCTGCTCGGCAGGTCCATCGCGGGGTCCGTGGCGGTACGCGGGCCCCCCGACTGTGCGCGGGTGCTCGTGCCGTCTCGCGGGTCCGAATACGGCCCGCGGCCCCTGCAGGACCCGCGCAACCGAACCCAACCCGCGCACCCGAACCCAACCCGCAAACCCGAATCGGGCGGTTCAGTCCGCGGGCCTCCCCGACCGTGCGCGGGCCCCGGAGGCGGTACGCGGGTCCTCCCGGCGGCACGCAGATCGCAGTGGGGGCCTCCGCGCAGCTGCGCGCGGGCACGATCCGTACTCGGTGCCCGCGCCGGGAATCGGTGTCGCGGGCACCGACCCCCTAGCATGAGCCGGTGTTCATCGGGTTCGGGACTGTTGTCAACGTGTTCGCCATCATCGCCGGGGCCGGGATCGGCATGCTGCTGGGTGAGCGGCTGCCGGTGCGTACCCGGGAAACGGTCACCGACGTGCTCGGCCTGGTCACCATGCTGATGGGCGCGCTGAGCGTGGTGGAGGTGACCAATCCGACCCTGAGTGGCTACGTCGGCGGCCAGGCCCCGGTGTTGATCGTGCTCGGCTCGTTGCTGATCGGCGGGATCGCCGGGTCGCTGTTCGACCTGGAGGCGCGGCTGGAGCAACTGGCCCGGTGGCTGCGGCGGGTGCTGGTGCAGCGCAACGGCGAGGTGACCCCCGACAATGTGCCGGACGCGGACGCGATGAGCCCGCGGGAGCGGTTCGTGGAAGGCTTCGTGTCCTCCTCGCTGCTGTTCCTGATCGGACCGATGGCCATCCTGGGATCACTGTCGGAAGGCCTGGGCCAGGGCCCGGACACACTCGTGGTGAAGGCCACGCTGGACGGATTCGCCGCGATCGCCTTCGCCTCCGGCCTCGGCGTGGGCGTGATGTTCGCCTCGCTCGGGGTGGCGCTGTACCAGGGCCTGCTGACCCTGATCGGGTTCCTGTTCGGTGGTGTCCTGGCCGAACCGCACGTCCTCGGACTGACCGCCACCGGCGGCCTGATGCTGGTCGCACTGGGGATCCGGCTGCTGGAGATCAAACCGATCCCGCTGGGCAACCTGCTCCCGGCGCTGATCGTGGCGCCCGTGCTGGTCGAAGTGGTGCACCGCTTCGCCTGACCGGCCCGCGCCCAGCCCCGCTCAGCCCGGCCCCGCTCAGCCCGGCCCCGCTCAGCCCGGCCCCGCTCAGCCGTGGCCCCGCTCAGCCGCAGCCCCGCTCAGCCCAGCCCCGCTCAGCCCGCGGCCCGGCTCAGAACGTGTCGCCTTTGCTCAGGACGCGTCCCCGGCGCTGGCCGGGCTCCCACCGCTGGGACTCGGGGCGGAGCCGGCGGCCGGGGCCTCCTCGACGCGGTTCCGGCGCCGCCCGGGCAACTCGGGATCCCGGCTGACCGAGGCGCACAGCATCACCATCATCGAGGCGAACAGCGGCCAGGCCAGCAGGGCCGATTCCGCTCGCAGAGTCAGCTCGATCGGCAATGTCGCCCCCGGCTGGGCCTGGGCCAACCGGTCGGCGAAGTTGCCCGGCCCGATCAGCCAGCCGAACTGCCAGGCGGTCAGCGCCATCAGCAGGCTGCCGAACACCGCGAGCAACACACAGACCCACCCGAAGCGGCTGAACCATTTCCAGATCCAGAACCCGTACGCCAGGCTCAGCACCGCCCCGATCACCACGAAGTACGCATCCCCGGCGATGTAGTTGGCCAGGCCGCGTTCGGTCGTGGTGGCCGCTCCGTCGGCGTTGACGGTGTACATCGTCAACGGGACGGTGAGCGCCCACACGACGCCGCCGATCACCCCGGCCAGCACGGTGATCACGCCGCAGACCGACAGCCACAGCGCCGGTCGCCGCATCCGCCGGCGGGGTACCGGCGGCAGATCCCGGATCACCGGGAGGGACCCGGTGGTGACCGAATCTCCCTCCCGCTGGATCGACGGCTCCTGCGGGTCGGCGTGCTGCTGTTTGGCGCGCTCCGCCCCGCGTTCAGCCATGTTTCACCCGCTCAGACATGAGGCCCCCAACAGTGCCTTGAGATCCGCCATCAACGGCGGGCTGGGGGTTACCCGAAGGGCCTGATCCAGCCGCCACAGCGTACTGCGGGAATCCGCCTCCAGCCGCAGCCGGACCTCGGTCACCCCGGGGTGGGCCTGCAACACGTGCCGCAGTTCCTGCACCAACGGCGGCGTACAGCGGGTGGCGGGCAAGGTGATCACCACCGGGGCCGCCGGCCCCTCGGTGATGTTGGGCAGGGTGACCTCCTGGCCGATCATTTCGACCGAGTCGTCCTTGGTGCGCACGTTCCCACGGATCCGGACGATGGTGTCGGTGGCCAGTACCGTCGCGCACAGCCCGTACACCTTCGGGAACAGCAGGACCTCCATCG
The DNA here is from genome assembly GCF_000423085.1 of Granulicoccus phenolivorans DSM 17626 = NBRC 107789 = JCM 15570. Taxonomy (GTDB): domain Bacteria; phylum Actinomycetota; class Actinomycetes; order Propionibacteriales; family Propionibacteriaceae; genus Granulicoccus; species Granulicoccus phenolivorans. Next base: position 2,584 of record NZ_AUHH01000059.1, read on the forward strand.
AGGCGTCCAGATCCTCGATCGCCACGATCGCCCACGGGTCACCGTTCTTGGTCGTCTTGCGGGTCACCGCGGTGATCATCCCGCAGATCGCGACCGAGGTGTCCCGGGGCCCGTCGGGGGCCACCACCTTGCCGATGGCGACATCGCGCTCGCTCTCCAGAATGTGCTCCAGGCCGTGCAGCGGATGATCGGAGACGTAGAGCCCCAACATCTCGCGTTCGAAGGCGAGCTTGGTCCGCTTGTCCCAGTCCTCGATCTCCGGCACGCTCTGCTGGCCGAGGGCCGGACCGGTGTCCTCCTCGGTCTCGAAGGCAGCCCACAGGCCCTCCTGCCCGTGCGCCTGGTTCCGCTTCACATCGGTGACCTGGTCGATCGCGTCCTCGAAGATCTCCATCAGCGAGCGCCGGCTGTGCCCCATCGCATCGAAGGCCCCGGCCTTGATCAGCGACTCGACCAGCCGCTTGTTGCACGCGGCCAGCGGCGCCTTGTCCAGGAAGTCGTAGAAGTCGGTGGCCGGGCCCTTCTCGTTGCGCTCGGCCACCATCTGCTTGACCACGTTGGTGCCGACGTTGCGCACCGCGGACAGCCCGAACCGGATGTCCTTGCCGACCGGGGTCATCAACAGGTCGGAGGAGTTCACGTCCGGCGGGAGCACCTTGATCCCCATGTGGCGGCACTCGTTCAGGTAGTGCGCCATCTTGTCCTTGTCGTCGCGCACCGAGGTGAGCAGCGCGGCCATGTATTCCACCGGGTAGTTGGCCTTCAGGTACGCCGTCCAGTACGACACCAGCCCGTACGCCGCGGCATGGGACTTGTTGAAGCCGTAGTTCGAGAACGGCACCAGGGTGTCCCACAGCGCCATGATCGCTTCTTTGGAGTACCCGTTGGCGAGCATGCCGCCCTCGAAGTTGACGAACTGGGCGTCGAGGACTTCCTTCTTCTTCTTGCCCATCGCCCGGCGCAACAGGTCGGCGTTGCCGAGGGTATAGCCGGCCAGCTTCTGCGCGATCGCCATCACCTGCTCCTGGTAGACCAGCAGACCGTAGGTCTCCCCCAGCAGGTCGTCGAGGGCCTCGGCGAGTTCGGGGTGGATGTGCTCGATCGCCTGCTCGCCGTTCTTGCGCAGGGCGTAGTTGGTGTGGGTATTGGTGCCCATCGGACCCGGCCGGTAGAGAGCGCCGAGCGCGGTGATGTCGGCGAACCGGTCGGGCTGCATCAACCGGCACAACTGCTGATAGCCGCTGGAGTCGAACTGGAACACCCCGGTGGTGTCCCCGCGGGACAACAACTCGTAGGTCGCGGTGTCGGTGGGGTCCTTGGCGAGCTCGTCGAGGTCGATCTCGATGCCCTGGTTGAGTTTCACGTTCTCCAGCGCGTCACCCAGGATGGTCAGGTTGCGCAGACCGAGGAAGTCCATCTTGACCAGGCCCAACGTTTCACACGTCGGATAGTCGAACTGGGTGATGATCGCCCCGTCGGCCTCGCGCTTCATCACCGGGATGACGTCCTGCAGCGGGACCGAACTCATGATCACGCCGGCGGCGTGGACGCCCCACTGGCGCTTCAGGCCCTCGATTCCGATCCCGGTGTCGACGACCTCCTTGACCTCGGGATCCTCGTGGTACAGCTGGCGGAACTCCCCGCCCTCGTTGTAGCGGGCGTGATCCTCGTTGAACAGGTCCTTCAGTGGGACGTCCTTGCCCATCACCGCCGGCGGCATCGCCTTGGTGATCCGCTCCCCGACCGCGAACGGCTTGCCGAGCAGCCGGGCGGAGTCCTTGACCGCCTGCTTGGCCTTGATCGTGCCGTAGGTGACGATCTGGCTGACCCGGTCGTCGCCGTACTTGTCGGTGACGTACTTGATCACCTCGGCGCGGCGGCGGTCATCGAAGTCGACGTCGAAGTCGGGCATCGACTTGCGCTCGGGATTCAGGAAGCGCTCGAAGATCAGGCCGTGCGGGTGCGGGTCGAGGTCGGTGATCCGCATCGCGTACGCACACATCGAGCCGGCGCCGGAGCCACGGCCCGGACCCACCGAGATCCCTACGCCCTTGGCCCACTTGATGTAGTCGGCCACGACCAGGAAGTAGCCGGCGTAGCCCTTGCCGATGATCACTTCGCACTCGTAGTCGGCCTGCTTGGTGGCGTAATCGGGAACCCCTTCGGGGAAGCGTTCGTGCAGGCCGCGGTTGACTTCCTTGACGAACCAGGATTCCTCGTTCTCCCCCGGCGGGCAGGGGAACTGCGGCATGTACCGGCCCTCGCCCTCGGTGAAGGAGATCTCGCAGCGCTCGGCGATGTCGAGGGTGCTGTCGCAGGCCTCGGGCAACTCGGCGAACAGGGCCCGCATCTCCTGCGGCGACTTCAGGTAGTACCCGTTGCCGTTGAAGCGGAACCGATTCGGATCGTCCTTGTGCGAGCCGGCCGAGACACACAGCAGGTTGTCGTGGGCGTCGGCGTCCTCGGCGTGCACGTAGTGCAGGTCATTGGTGGCCACCAGGGGGAGATTGAGATCCTTGGCCAGCCGGAGCAGACCCCGGCGTACCGAGGTCTCCAGGCTCAGCCCGTGATCCATCAGCTCGACATAGAAGTTGCCCTTGCCGAAGATGTCGCGGAACTCCGCGGCCGAGGCGACCGCCTGGTCGTACTGGCCCAGCCGCAGGTAGGTCTGCACCTCACCCGACGGGCAGCCGGTGGTGGCCAGCAGCCCCTTGCCGTACTGCTGGAGCAGCTCCCGGTCGGCGCGCGGCTTGTAGAAGAACCCCTCGATCGAGGACAGCGAGGACAACCGGAAGAGGTTGTGCATGCCGGCGGTGTTCTCCGCCCACATCGTCATGTGGGTGTACGCGCCCGAGGCGGACACGTCGTCACCGGTGCCGTCGCCGAAGCGGACCCGCTTGCGCTCGGAACGATGGGTCTTCGGCGTCAGGTACGCCTCCAGGCCGATGATCGGCTTGACCCCACGCTTGCCGGCGGCCTTGTAGAACTCGTAGGCACCGAACAGGTTGCCGTGGTCGGTCATCGCCAACGCCGGCATCCCCATCTCTTCGCACCCGGCGAAGAGATCCCCGATCCGCGCGGCACCGTCCAGCATCGAATATTCGGTGTGGTTGTGCAGGTGGACGAAGGAATTCTGCGCCATCTGTGCCTCGCCTCCGGTGGTGAATTAGAGCCCTGTTGGGTCGGACCGGGCCAGCCTAACGCGGCCCTGTGACACTTCCGTACGGCTCGCGCGGCGCTGAGAGTCCGCCGACCCGGACTAGCATCGGGCCCATGGACAACCGACCGCCCCGACCGCCGGGTTCCTCGGACGGACCCGCGAATATCGAGTGGGATCCGTTCGGCACCCTGGGGATCCCGGTTCAGCCCGGCGCGAACGATCCGACCGCGCCGCTGCCGGCGAGCCCGCCGCCGACACCCCCACCCGGATCGAACCAGCCCGGAGCGAACCAGCCCGGATCGAACCAGCCCGGATCGAACCAGCCCGGATCGAACCAGCCCGGAGCGAACCCACCCGGAGCGAATCCGCCCGATACCCGCAGTGGCTGGCCGAGCTGGGGGAATCAGCCCCGCCCCGCGCCGGCCGGTCCGCCGCCGGTCGAGGCTCCGGGACCGGCCCCGCGGCCGGGTGCCGGTGCTCCGGGACCGGCGCCGCGGCCGGGTGCCGGTGCTCCGGGACCGGCGCCGCGGCCGGGTGCCGACCGCCCGAACTCGGGGTACCTGCCGCCGAATCCGGGCTACCTGCCGCCCGATCAGCGGGAGTCCGCGCCGTCGGCCGCACCGCCCGGCTTCGCCCCCGGCCCGGGGATGGCGGGCCGTTCCGGCCCGTCCGGACCGAATCAGCCCGGCCCCGGCGGCCCCGGCGGCCCCGGTGGCCCTGCCGGCCCCGGTGGTTTCGGGGGACCCGGTTTCGGTGCCCCCGGCGCACCCGGCGGACCCGGTCAGCCGGGCGGCCCCGCCGGGCGCGGCCGACGCAATCGCCTGCTGCCGGCGGTCCTGGCGCTGGGTCTGGTCGCCGCCATTGCGGTCGGCGTCCTGGTGGCCATGCTGGTGGCGCAGCCGCAGCAGTCCGCGACGAATCAGCGGACCGCGCAGCCGGCGCCGCCGACGGTGCTGCCGAGCCCGACCGGGCAGTCGCACACCCCCACGCCGCCTCCGCAGCCGAGCCCCTCGGCAAGTGCGCCGCCGACGCCGAGCGAGCTGTCCTCCCCCGGTGGGCAGACCGCCGTCCCGAGTACGCCGGGCGGCGACACGCCGCAGCCTTCCGCGCCGCCGACACCGGTGACCGCGAGCTTCCCCGCCGGGGCCGGTGAGTGCACCGCCGGCGGTCCGGTGGGCGGGATCAGCCGGTCCGCGGCAGGCAATGCCCAGACCAGTTGCCCGTTCGCGGAGTCGGTACGCCAGGCGTACGGCCAACAGGGCGGGCGCTCGGGCACCGTGACGATCCAGGCCCATTCCCCCGTCACCCGGGTGACCTACTCCATGCAGTGCACCAACAACAACAATCTGGTGACCTGCACCGGCGGCAACAATGCGGTGGTGTATCTGTTGTGAGCGGATGTGATCGTCGCAGAGGGCTGTCGTGAAACCGATCGTGGGCGTGGTCCCGTTGCTCCTGCTCACCGGCTGTGCCGCCCCCACGCTGTTTCCGGAGTCCCGGTCGGCTGCCTCGACCGCCGCCGATGCCACGGCCGCACCCGCGACAGCGGCGGGGCCGGGGGCGTCGGCGGGGACGCCCTCGCCGACGCCGCTCCCCTCGGCCGGCGGGTCGCCCTCCGCCGGGTCGACGGCGGACGGGTTCGCCCGGGCGTACGAGGAGTTCGCGGCCACACTGCCGGCCGACACCGGGATCGCGGTCACCGCGGTGGGTACCGGGGACCCGGTGCAGCAGGCCGGGAGCCGGCGTACCGGGGTGGCCTGGTCCACGATCAAGGTGCCCCTGGCGATCGCGGCGACCGGCCGGGGGGCCGACGACTCGATCCGGGCCGCCATCGTCGACTCCGACAACTCCGCCGCCGACGACCTGTGGCGCAGTCTCGGCACCCCGGAGACCGCCGCGGCCACGACCGCCCGGGTGATCGACGGGCTCGGCGGCGGCACGGTCCCGGTCCAGTCCCGGGTGACCCGGCCGGGGCTCAGCGCCTCCGGACAGACCGAGTGGTCGGTGGAGTCCCAGGCCCGGTTCACCGCCCACCTTCCCTGTACGCCGGCCGCCCGGCAGGTCTATGACTACATGGGCCACACCTCGGGCAGCCAGCAGTGGGGCATCGCGAACCTGCGGGGCGCCCATCTCAAGGGCGGCTGGGGGCCCGACCCCGACGGTCGCTACCTGGTCCGCCAGATCGGCACCTTCGACACCTCCCGCGGCAGTGTCGCGGTCGCCATCGCCGTGGCCCCGCACTCGGGTGCGTTCGCCGACGGCACCGCGGTACTGAGCCGGATCGGGGCCTGGCTGGCCGAACACCAGGAGCAATTGCCCGCCGGCCGCTGCGGCTGAGGCGTACGCGGCGGTACCGGTCGTCGGCGGCTCAGTTGATCGTGATCGACCGGGTCTGTCCGCCGGAGTCGAGCACCTCCAACTGCACCGGGGCGGTGCCCAGCCGGGGAGCGACCACCGCGGTGACCAGATGGTTCTGCGGACGGCCCGGGATCTCCCAGATCTCGGCCGGCACCCGCGACTGATCGGGAGCGATCACGTCCACCCGCTGGTAGGCCGTCGGCAGCGAGATGACCAGTACGGTGCCCTGCTCGACCTGGTGGCGATAGCCCACCGCTCCCGGACCCCAGGGGCGGCACGTCTCGCCCTGCTCGGCATTGGCGACACACCACTGTTGCTCGTCCCAGGTCAGGGTGTGCCCGGGGGCCAGCTCCTGGCCGCGTCCGATCGACCGGCTCGGGACCGGACTGCGGCGCCCGGAGGCGGCCGCCGGCGGCCCCGCGGATGCCTGCCGGTCGGTCGGCGACCCCGCCTCGGCCGGGCTCGGGGCCGGCCGTTCCGGGGCGGCGGCGCTGGTGACCCGGCCGGGGTCCCGGCCCACCCCGACCCCGACCCCGACCGCGCCGGCGATCACCAGCACCCCGCAGACCGCGCCGGCGATCTGCAGCCGGCGTCGGGACCGGCGGCGTCGTCCCCGGGCGATCAGCGGTTCGGGCGCCAGCGGGTCGGTCGCGGCCTGGGTGCCCAGCGCGCGACGCAGGAACTCCTCGTCCTCGGGGCTCATCGGGTCCTGGCTCTTCGGGTCCTGGCTCATCGGCCCTCCTTCAGCTCCGCGATCTCGCCGGCCGAGCGCAGCCGGGCCAGGGCCCGGTTGCAGGCACTCTTCACCGTGCCCACCGCGATTCCGAGCTCGGCGGCGGTGTCGGCCTCGGAGAGGTCCTCCAGGAACCGCAGCGCGACCACCTCGCGTTCCCGCGGGGTGAGCCCCTGCAGCGCCCGGGCCACGACGTCGCGGGTAGCCACCCGTCCGGTCCGGTCGGCGGTCACCGGCTCCGGGTAGCCGGCCCCCGGCCCCACCTCGCCCGGCGTGGTCGGGACCGCTCGTTCCCGCCACGGTTTGCGGCGCATCCAGTCGGTGTGCAGATTCACCAGCATCCGCCGCACGTAGCGGTGCGGATCATCGGCTCGGCGCACTCTGCCCCACTTCAGGTAGGCCTTCTCCAGGGTCTGCTGGGTCAGGTCCTCGGCCTGGTGCGCGTCCTGGCACAGTGCCCGGGCAATACTCAGCAGCCGGGCGGAGGACCCCCGGACGAACCGGGCGTACTCCTCGTCGGTCTGTGCGCGTCCCATGACCACACACCCAATCACGCACCGGGCCCGGGCAGAAGTTCCGTCGGATCACGAATTCCTCTCAACCGATCCCCCGCCCCGGGGAACCGACCGTGCCGCCCGGCGGAAGAACCTCCTCGGCCGGGCTGCCGGCGACACCCTAGGGTGAGCCCATGGACTCATTACCAGTTGCACTCGTCACCGGCGGAAGCCGCGGAATCGGTCGCGCCATCTGCACCGAACTGGGCCGCACCCACCACGTGCTGGTCGGGGGCACCCGCGCCGACACCGTGGCCGAGGTCGTCGCCACGCTGCCCTCGGCCGAACCCTTCGTCGCCGACCTCGCCGATGCCGACGCGGTGGCCACCGCCGCGGCCGGCCTGCAGCGCCTGGATGTGCTGGTGCACAGCGCCGGCCTCGGCGGCACCGGCACCGAGGGCCTCAGCACCCGGGAACTGTGGCGTCAGGTGCTGGAGGTGAACCTGATCGCCCCGGTCGATCTCACTGAGCAGGTGACCCCGTTGCTGCGGGCCAGCAAGGGGATCGTGATCGCGATCAATTCGGGGATGGGCCTGTACGTGCGCAACAGCGCCGGGCTGTACCCGGCGTCCAAGTTCGCGCTGCGGGCCTGGACCGATTCGCTGCGGTACGCCCTCAAGCCCGATGTCCGGGTGACCTCGATCTACCCCGGCCGGGTCGACACCGACATGCAGCGGGAGCTGGTCGCCGCGCAGGGCGGGGAGTACCGGGCCGAGACCTATGTGGCGCCGGAATCGATCGCGGCGATGGTCCGGGTGGCGGTGGACACCGATCCCCGGGCCTCGCTGGAGGATCTGCTGATCCGGCCGCAGGCGACCAGCCGATTCTGATCCGGCGGCCGGCGCCCCGGTTTCGGGGAGCGAACGCGAACCGGCCCCGCCACGGGGCGGGGCCGGTTCAGGGCAAGCGGGTGCGTACAGTGCTCCCGAGCGAACGGTGCTACCGGGCGAGCGGTGCTGCGGGGGCGCCGCTCACGCCATCAGCGGCCGATCGGTCGGCTCGATCGGACGCGGCAGCTTCGATTCCCCGGTGAGGTACTTGTCCACCCCGGCGGCGCACGAGCGTCCCTCGGCGATCGCCCACACGATCAGCGACTGACCGCGACCGGCGTCGCCGCAGACGAACACGCCCGGCTCGGAGGTCTCGAAGTCGCCGTTGCGGGCAATGTTGCCCCGGGGGTCCAGCTCCAGCCCGAACTGCTCGACCAGGCCCTCGCGCTGCGGACCGGTGAAGCCCATCGCCAACAGCACCAGTTGGGCCGGAATGTGCTTCTCCGAGCCCTCGACCGGGTTGAACTTGCCGTCGCTGAACGCGACCTCGACCAGATCCAGCCCGGCCACCCGGCCGTGGGTGTCCCCGGTGAAGCGGGTGGTCGACAGGGCGTACAGCCGATCGCCGAACTCCTCCTGGGCCGAGGCGACCCGGAAGATGGCCGGGTAGGTCGGCCACGGCTGGTTGTCCGGACGCTCCTCGGTGGGCCGCGGCATGATCTCCAGCTGGGTGACCGAACGGGCCCCCTGCCGGGTCGCGGTGCCGAGGCAGTCGGCGCCGGTGTCGCCGCCACCGATGATGACCACGTCCTTGCCCTCGGCGGTGATCTGGAACTCCACCGCCTCGCCCAGGGCGGCCCGGTTGGCCTGCGGCAGGTATTCCATCGCCTGATGGATTCCGCGCAGTTCCCGGCCGGGCACCGGCAGATCGCGCCGGATGGTGGACCCGATCGCCAGGACGACCGCGTCGTAGCGCTCCCGCAGCTCGGCGGCGGTGATGTCGAAGCCGACGTTCACCCCGGAGCGGAAGATGGTGCCCTCGTGGCGCATCTGCCGCAGCCGGCGATCCAGGACCTTCTTCTCCATCTTGAACTCGGGGATGCCGTAGCGCATCAGGCCACCGGGGGCGTCGTCGCGCTCGTAGACCGCAACGGTGTGCCCCTCCCGGGTCAACTGCTGGGCGACCGCGAGCCCGGCCGGGCCGGACCCGATCACCGCAACGGTCTTGTTCGAATGCCACTCCGGCATCTGCGGCTTGATGATCCGGTTCTCCCAGCCCCGGTCGGCGATCGCGACCTCGACGTTCTTGATCGTCACCGGCGGCTGCGAGATGCCCAGCACACAGGCGGTCTCACACGGCGCCGGACACAGCCGCCCGGTGAACTCGGGGAAGTTGTTCGTGGCGTGCAGGCGATCCACCGCCGCCTGCCAGTCCTCCCGGTAGACCAGGTCGTTCCACTCCGGGATCAGATTCCCCAGCGGGCAGCCGGAGTGGCAGAACGGGATGCCACAGTCCATGCAGCGGCTCGCCTGGTCCTGGATGATCGGCAGCAGGGCCTTGCCCGGAGTGCCCGGGTAGACCTCCTGCCAGTCGTGGATCCGCTCACTGATCGGGCGCCGTACGGCGACCTTGCGGTCGTGCTTCAGAAATCCGCGGGGATCAGCCATGGCTCGCCTCCATCATCTTCATCGTGGTTTCGTTGTCGTCCAGGCCCCGGGCCTCGGCCTCGGCGCGGGCCCGCAGCGCGCGGGCGTAGTCCCGCGGCAGCACCTTGGTGATCCGCTCGGCCAGCACGGCCTCGCCCAGGTCCAGCAGGTCCTGGGCCGACTGCGATCCGGTTTCGGCGTGGTGCCGGCGCAGCAGGTCGGTGATCACCGCGATGTCCTCGGCCTCGAGTTCGACCGCGTCGACCAGTTCGGAGTTCAGGTTCCGCGGATCCAGCTCGCTGACGTAGGCCACCCCGCCGGACATGCCCGCGGCGAAGTTGCGGCCGGTACCGCCGATGACCAGGACCAGGCCGCCGGTCATGTACTCACAGCCGTGGTCGCCGACCCCCTCGACGACCGCGGTCGCCCCGGAGTTGCGGACGCAGAACCGCTCGCCGACCTGGCCGCGCAGGAAGATCTCCCCGGAGGTCGCGCCGTAGCCGATCACGTTGCCGGCAATGATCTGCTCGTGCGGCTCGAAGGCCGCGTCCGGTTCGGGCCGGACGATGATCCGGCCACCGGACAGGCCCTTGCCGAGGTAGTCGTTGGAGTCACCGATCAGCCGCAGGGTGACGCCCTTGGGCAGGAAGGCCCCGAAGGACTGGCCGCCGGTCCCGGTCAGGGTGAGGTCGATGGTGTCATCGGCGTACCCCTTGCCCCGGGTGGCCTTGGTCACCTCGTGGCCGAGGATGGTGCCCACGGTGCGGTCGGTGTTGCGTACGCGCACCTGCCCGGTCGCCTTCTCCCCCGACCGCAGCGCGGGCGCGGCCAGCGCGATCAGTTCCCGGCGATCCAGCGAGGCGTCCAACCCGTGGTCCTGGCCGGTCACATTGTGCAGCGCGGCCGGGTCGGCACCGGGGGTCGGGTTCGCGATCTCCATCGGCCGTGGCCGGTGCAGGATCGGCGCCAGGTCCAGCCCGTTGGCCTTCCAGTACCGCTCCGCGTCAGTGGTGACCAGCGCCTCGACGTGGCCGATCGCCTCTTCCAGGGACCGGAAGCCGAGCTCGGCCAGGTACTCCCGAACCTCCTCGGCGATGAACCGGAAGAAGTTGACCACATGGTCGGCCTGCCCGGTGAACCGCTCGCGCAGCACCGGGTTCTGGGTCGCGATCCCGACCGGGCAGGTGTCCAGGTGGCACACCCGCATCATCACGCAGCCGGAGACGACCAGCGGAGCGGTCGCGAAACCGTACTCCTCGGCGCCCAGCAGCGCGGCGATCACCACATCCCGGCCGGTCTTCAGCTGGCCGTCGGTCTGCACCACGATCCGGTCGCGCAGCCCGTTCATCACCAGCGTCTGCTGGGTCTCGGCCAGGCCGAGCTCCCAGGGGCCGCCGGCGTGCTTGAGCGAGGTCAGCGGCGCCGCGCCGGTGCCACCGTCATGGCCGGAGATCAGCACCACATCGGCCTTGGCCTTGGACACGCCCGCCGCGACCGTGCCGACGCCGACCTCGGCGACCAGCTTCACGTGCACCCGGGCCGCCGGGTTCGCGCACTTCAGGTCGTGGATCAGCTGCTTGAGATCCTCGATGGAATAGATGTCGTGGTGCGGGGGCGGCGAGATCAGGCCGACCCCCGGGGTCGAGTGCCGGGTCGAGGCCACCCACGGGTAGACCTTCTGACCGGGCAGCTGGCCACCCTCCCCGGGCTTGGCGCCCTGGGCCATCTTGATCTGGATGTCGTCGGCGTTGGTCAGGTACTCCGAGGTCACCCCGAAGCGGCCCGAGGCCACCTGCTTGATCGCCGAGCGGCGGGACGGGTCGTACAGCCGGTCGGCGTCCTCGCCGCCCTCCCCGGTGTTCGACTTCGCCCCGAGCCGGTTCATCGCGATCGCCAGGGTCTCGTGCGCCTCCTTCGAGATGGAGCCGTACGACATGGCGCCGGTGGAGAACCGCTTCACGATCTCGGCGACCGGCTCGACCTCCTCCAGCGGGATCGATTCGCGATCCTGATCGAACCGCAACAGCCCGCGCAGCGTCATCAGCGCCCGGGACTGGTCGTCGACCGCCCGGGTGTACCGCTTGAAGATGTCGTAGCGCCCGGTCCGGGTGGAGTGCTGCAGCCGGAAGACGGTTTCGGGGTTGAACAGGTGCAGCTCACCCTCCCGGCGCCACTGGTACTCCCCGCCGGTGTCCAGCTCGCGGTGGGCCAGCGGAATCCCGTCGGCGGGGTAGGCGGTGAGGTGGCGCTGGCGTACCTCCTCGGCGATCTCCTCCAGGCCGATCCCGCCCAGCTTGGACGCGGTCCCGACGAAGTACTGGTCGACCAGGTCCTGGCTCAGGCCGAGGCACTCGAAGATCTGCGCGCCGGTGTAGGAGGACTTGGTGGACACGCCCATCTTCGACATGACCTTGAGGACGCCCTTGCCCAGCGCCTTCTTCACGTTGCGCACCGCGACATCGGCGTCGACGCGGACGTAGACCTCCTCGCGAGCCAGATCCTCCACCGACTCGAAGACCAGGTACGGGTTAACCGCGGTCGCCCCGAACCCGATCAGGGTGGCGACATGGTGCACCTCGCGGACGTCACCGGCCTCGACGATCAGGCCGATCTGGGACCGGTTGCGCTCCCGGACCAAGTGGTGGTGCACCGCGGAGGTGAGCAGCAGCGACGGGATCGGGGCGTACTCGGCGTTGGAGTGCCGGTCGGACAGGATCAGCGTACGCGCCCCCTGCCGGATCGCCTTCGAGGCGTCCTTGCACAGCTTCTCCAGCGCGTAGCGCAGGCCGGCGCCGCCGTCCTCGACCCGGTACAGGCCGCGGATCACATGCGGCTGGAACTCCGGCAACTGCCCGTTACGGTTCATCGCGACCAGCTTGGCCAGTTCGTCGTTGTCCAGCACCGGGAACGCGATCCGGATCTGCCGGCAGGACGCGGGACCGGGCTCCAGCAGGTTCTCCTCCGGGCCGATGGTGCCGGCCAGCGAGGTGACCATCTCCTCCCGGATCGCGTCCAGCGGCGGGTTGGTCACCTGCGCGAACATCTGGGTGAAGTAGTCGAAGAAGGGCCGGGAGCGCTCACTGATCGCGGCCACCGGGGTGTCCGACCCCATCGAACCGATCGGCTCGGCACCGGTGTTCGCCATCGGGGTGATGATCGTACGCAGGTCCTCCTCGGTGTACCCGAAGACCTGCTGGCGCCGGGTGACCGAGGCGTGCCCGTGCACGGTGTGCTCACGCTCGGGCAGTTCCTCCAGATCGATCAGGCCCTCAGCCAGCCACTGCCCGTACGGGTGCGCGGCGGCCAACTCGTCCTTGATCTCCTGGTTGGGGATCAGCCGGTGTTCGGCGGTGTCGACCAGGAACATGTGCCCCGGCTGCAGGCGGCCCTTGTAGGTCACCTCCGAGCTCTCGATGCCGGGCAGGACGCCGGCCTCGGAGGCGAGCACGACCAGGCCGTCCTTGGTGACCCAGACGCGGCCCGGGCGCAGGCCGTTGCGGTCCAGCACCGCGCCGATCTGGGTGCCGTCGGTGAACGCGACACAGGCCGGCCCGTCCCAGGGCTCCATCAGGCAGGAGTGGAAGTTGTAGAAGTCGCGCCAGGCCTGCGGCATGTCGCGGTTGTTCTCCCAGGCCTCCGGGATCATCATCAGGATCGAGTGCGGCAGCGAACGCCCGCCCAGGTGCAGCAGCTCGACGACCTCGTCGAAGGAGGCGGAGTCGGAGTGGCCGGGCGTACAGATCGGGAACAGCCGGGCCAGGTCGCCGGGGATCAGCTCGGAGGACAGCAGTTCCTCCCGGGCCCGCATCCAGTTGCGGTTGCCCTTGACGGTGTTGATCTCGCCGTTGTGCGCGATCATCCGGAACGGCTGGGCCAGTTCCCAGGACGGGAAGGTGTTGGTCGAGAACCGGGAGTGGACCAGGGCCAGGGCGGACTTCATCCGCTCGTCGTGCAGTTCGGGGAAGACCTCTTCGAGCTGGTCGGTGGTCAGCATGCCCTTGTACACCAGGGTCCGCGCCGACAGCGACGGGAAGTAGACCCCCTCGCGTTCGGCCAACCGGCGCAGGCAGTACGCCATCCGCTCCAGGATCAGGCCGGTCTCGCCCTGCTGCCCGGCGACGAACAGCTGGCTCATCACCGGCATCGCGCCCTGCGAGATCGGGCTCAGCGACTCCGTCGGGGTGACCAGATCGCGCCAGCCGAGCACCCGCAGGCCCTCGGCGTCGGCGATCTTGGCCAGCCGGGTGCGGGCGTCCTGGGCATCGTCGGCCGGCAGGAAGGCGCAGCCCACGGCGTACCCGCCCACCGGGGGCAGGTCGAACTCGGTGGTGGTACGCAGGAACTCGTCGGGCACCTGGAGCAGGATGCCCGCCCCGTCACCGGCCGCGGTGTCGGCACCGGTGGCGCCGCGGTGGTCCAGATTGCGCAGTGCTTCCAGGCCCTGCTCGACGATGGTATGTGTCGGGATCCCGGACAGGTGGGCCACGAAGGCGACACCGCAGGCATCGTGCTCGTACGCCGGGTCGTACAGTCCCTGCTGCGGGACTCGCAAGCCACCGCTCATCGTGCGCTCAAAAGCCTGATTGGCCATACGCTCCACTCCATCTCACTTGTCCACCGAGGCACCCACAGGGGATCCCGGAACAGCCCTGCCCCGGCGGCGGGTCTATGGTCCACCGCACGCTCCGGGCAGGTCAATCAGCGACTACTGACCCGGATCAACTCCGAGGCAGGAGAAACCTACATACCCGAGGGCCTGCGGTAAACCCGGCGACCGCCGGTGATCATGACGAAATCTTCTTCCGGCCGGTCAGCCCACGGTTGCATCGTGACCGTGCCGCCGGTACCACGTGCGGTAATAGTAGACAGCAACCGCCGCAGCACACAGACAGGCGAACGCGATCGCCGTCATCGGGAGTAGTTTGCCCCGATCTTCGTCCAGAAGCACGGCAAATCCAACGCTGTAACTCCACCGCAACATGACTGCCGTCAGCCAGTAACCTTGCCGCAACGGCCGCTGCACCACCGCGATCACGATCGACAGACAGACCTGGGACACCACGAAGGCGGCCAGGAACAGCAGTCCCAGGACCGGGGCGGCGAGCACTTTGAGGGCCCCCACCTTGGTCATCGGCCATTGCCACAGCGCGGCCACCAGCCCGGTCAGTACCGCGGAGACCAGCAGCGGATAGCGGGTGCGCAGCGTCGGCTGCAGAAAGCTGCGCCAGCCGAGTTCCTCCAGCGCGACGGTGGCGAACAGCCCGACCACGATCGCGACCATCACCCAGCCGGCCCCGGGCTTGCCGAACGGCGGAATGTCGAATTGGCTCAGCACCAGCGGATCCACGTTCAGCCGGCGGAACTGGTACATCTCCATGGTCAGGAAGACGATGCCCACCCCGACGAAGAAGAGCAGGATCGAGCGGCGGACGATCCGGACATCCAGCCCGAAGCCGGGCCGCCAGACCCCGGCCGGCGCCCACCGGCGCGCCTTCATCGTCAGGTACGCCGCCAGCGCCGGGCCGACCGCGGCCAGGTTGAACACCCGGGTCGGGAACCCGGACAGTTCCTGGATCGCGTCGCAGATCGCGGAGATCACCAGGGTGAGGGCCAGGAACACCACCAGGGTCCGGGTGAGGTCGCGTCCGGGCAGCCACCGCCGCCGGGCCGATCCGGCCGCCCCGGCGGGGTCGGTGCCGTCGGTCCCGGTCGGCGCGAAGGCCGAGGACCCCGAGTCCGGCGCGGAGGTCACTGTCCCCCGCGTACGCCGGCGGCCAGGTCCTCGACCAGCGCCCGGAGGTCGGTCAGGTCCTGCGGAGTCCCCGCTTCCTCGGCGGCGAGCAGCGTCCGGACCAGGGCGGAGCCGACGATGACCCCGTCGGCGAAGGCGCCGATCTCGGCGGCCTGGGCCCCGTTGGAGACCCCGAGGCCGATCCCGACCGCGACGTCGCGCTGGGCGCGGATCCGGGCGACCAGTTCCGGGGCCGCCGAGGAGGTTTCGGCTCGGGCACCGGTGACCCCCATCACCGAGGTGGCGTACAGCCAGCCCCGGCAGGCGTCGACGGTCGAGCCGATCCGCTGATCGGTGGAGGACGGGGAGACCAGGAAGATCCGGTCCAGGTCGTGCTTGTCCGAGGCGGCGAACCAGTCCTCGGCCTCGTCCGGGGTCAGGTCGGGGGTGATCAGGCCCGCCCCACCGGCGGCGGCGAGGTCGGCGGCGAAGCGCTCGACCCCGTACTGCTCCACCAGGTTCCAGTAGGTCATCACGACCGCGGGGGTCCCGGTTTCCCCGATCGCCTCGAGGGCGCCGAACAGGTCCCGGGTCCGGGTGCCGCGCGCCAGGGCGCGGGTGCCCGAGCGCTGCACGGTCGGGCCGTCCATCACCGGATCGGAGTAGGGCAGCCCGATCTCGATCAGGTCGCAACCGGTGGCCAGGGTCCGGAAGGCGTCCAGCGAGGTCGCCACGTCGGGGTAGCCCAGGGTCAGGTAGCCGATCAGCGCGGCCCGGTCCTGCTCGGCGGCGGCCCGGAAGGCCTGACCGGAGTGGCCCAGGTCGAAGGATCCGAATCGGTCGGTGCGCGCGGTCATCGGTCGCCTCCCATCGATGCGTTCACCGAGCCGTCCAGACCGAACCAGGAGATCGCGGTCTCCACGTCCTTGTCACCGCGTCCGGACAGGCTGACCAGGATCAGCGGGCGGGCGTCCGGATCGGTCTCGGCGATCCGTTTGCCCAGCCGCAGCGCGCCGGCCAGGCCGTGGGCGGACTCGATCGCGGGCAGGATCCCCTCGGTCCGGGTGAGCAGGGCCAGCGCGTCCATCGCCTCGGTGTCGGTGACCGATTCGTAGTGGGCGCGGCCGGTGTCGGCCAGCCAGGCGTGTTCGGGACCGACCCCGGGATAGTCCAGGCCGGCCGAGATCGAGTGCGATTCCTTGGTCTGGCCGTCCTCGTCCTGGAGCACGAAGGTCCGGGTGCCGTGCAGGACGCCGACCGAGCCCGCCCCGATCGGTGCGGCATGCCGCCCGGTCTCGACGCCCTCGCCCCCGGCCTCGAAGCCGTACAACTGGACGTTGCCGTCACTGAGGAAGTCGGCGAAGATGCCCATCGCGTTCGAGCCGCCGCCCACACAGGCCGCGACGTAGTCGGGCAGTTGGCCGTAGCGTTGCTGCACCTGGCTGCGGGCCTCGATCGACATGATCCGCTGGAAGTCGCGCACCAGCATCGGGAACGGGTGCGGCCCGGAGACGGTGCCGATCACGTAGTGGGTGTGATCGACGCTGGCGACCCAGTCCCGCAGCGCCTCGTTCATCGCGTCCTTGAGGGTCTTGGAGCCGGACTCGATCGCGATCACCTCCGCGCCCAGCAACTGCATCCGGGCCACGTTCAGGGCCTGCCGGTCGGTGTCGACCTTGCCCATGTAGACCCGGCACTCCATCCCGAACAGGGCGGCGACGGTCGCGGTGGCGACCCCGTGCTGGCCCGCGCCGGTCTCGGCGATCAGTCGGGTCTTGCCCATCCGGCGGGCGAGCAGGACCTGCCCCAGCACGTTGTTCACCTTGTGCGAGCCGGTGTGGTTGAGATCCTCCCGCTTCAGCACGATGCGCGCGTTTCCGGCATGTTCGGCGAACCGCTTCACCTCGGTGATCGGGCTGGGCCGCCCGACGTAGTTGGCCAGCAGGTCGTTCAGCTCGGCATGGAAGGCCGGGTCGGTCCGCGCCTCGGCGTACGCCTGCTCCAGTTGGTTCAGCGCGGCGTACAGGGCCTCGGGGACGAACTTGCCCCCGAAGCGGTCGAAGTGGCCGCGCGCATCGGGCATCTGCTCGGACACGGAGATCCTTTCTGTGATGAACCGGGAATCCCCGGCGCAACGGGCGGGGTTCGCGTGGGTGGGCCGGTCTCAGCGGCCCGCGGCACGGAAGGCGGCGACGGTCTCGGCGGGCGTCCCCCCGGTGACCAGGGCCTCGCCCACCAGCACCACGTCGGCTCCGGCGGCGGCGAAGGCCGCGACATCGGCGGTATCCCGGACGCCGGATTCGGCGACCTTGATCCGGTCGGCCGGAATGAGTTCGGCCAGCCGGGCGAAGGTCGCGTTGTCGACCGCCAGGGTCTTCAGATTGCGGTTGTTGACCCCGATCAGCCGGGCCCCGGTGGCCACCGCCCGTTCGGTCTCCTCGGGCGTGTGCACCTCCACCAGCGGGGTCAGTCCCAGCCCGGTGCAGACCTCGATCAGGTCGAGCAGTTGGGCCTGGGACAGCGCGGCCACGATCAGCAGTGCCAGGTCCGCACCGTGGGCGCGGGCCTCGAACAGCTGATAGTCGGTGACCACGAAGTCCTTGCGCAGCACCGGAATCTGCACCCGGGCGCGGACGGCGTCCAGGTCGGCGAGCGAGCCGTGGA
Source organism: Granulicoccus phenolivorans DSM 17626 = NBRC 107789 = JCM 15570 (assembly GCF_000423085.1). Taxonomy (GTDB): domain Bacteria; phylum Actinomycetota; class Actinomycetes; order Propionibacteriales; family Propionibacteriaceae; genus Granulicoccus; species Granulicoccus phenolivorans. The sequence goes on from NZ_AUHH01000059.1 coordinate 20,201, forward strand.
AGCGGCGCTGTTCGGTGAGCACCGAGATCGCGTGCGCTCCCCCGCTCTGGTACGCCGCCGCCAGTTCGGCCGGGTCGGCGATCTCGGCGAGGTGCCCCTTGGACGGGCTGGACCGCTTCACCTCCGCGATCACCGAGATGCCCGGGGCCGCGAAGTCGGGCAGCGGGTCCAGCGCCGGCGGCAGGTCAGCGATCAGCCGCGCCAGGTCGGCCCGGGAGACGACGGCCTGCCGGCTGGCGAGATCCTCCCGGACCCCGGCGATGATGTCGTCCAGAACGGTGGCTTCGGGTGCCACCGCCGCTCAGTCCTGACCCTTGCCGGCCAGGTTGAGAGCACCGCCGACGATCGGGGCAGCCACCACGAGGATCGCACCGATGATCGTCAGGACCATGTTCGGCATCGGGGTGGGCGAGCCGTTGAACGCGGTGAAGCCGTTCTGCCCGAAGGTGAAGGCGACGAACAGAATCACGAACCCGGCCAGGGCCATCATGCTGGCCGTCCAGGCGGCGGTGGTCCGCCCGTGGTGAACGTGCTTCGTGCGATTTTGGTGTCGCATGGCTTCCTTCCGGGAGTTGGTGGTGCTCATTCTCGCCCATCCGGCTCGGGGCTGCCACTCGATTCGCCGTTCTCGGTCGGATCGAATCCGGCGTCCAGCGCCTTCCAGATGGCCTGGGGGACGTCCTCGGCGGTCACCTCGGCGCTGGCGGCCTGGGTGCGGGCGTACCGATCCACCGGGACGGGCCAGTGGCCGGCCCGCACGACCTGCACGACGCAGAGCGCGGCGGCGAGCGCGGCAGCCACGGCGAAGCCGAGGTGCCACCCGGTGGCCGTGCTCCCGGTCGCGCCGGGGTTGACCAGACCGAGCGCCACCCCGCCGAGGGCGACCAGGGTCATCGCCACCCCGAGAATCCGCTGGCCGAGCGTACGCAGGGTCAGCGACAGCAGCCAGCCGGCCAGTAGCGCCCCGGCCAGCACCTGAGCGCCGGTCTGCCCGGAGGTACCCGCGCCGGACCCGTCGGCGCGTACGCCCGCCTGCACCCACGGCTGGAAGGCACACAGCAGCGCCGCCCCGGCGGTGATCGGCAGGCCGATCCGGACGAGGGTGCGGGTACGGGTCTCGGTCACCGGCGCTCGGCCCCCTCGGCACCGGGGGTCGCTCCGGCGCCGGTGAACGGGGTCAGTCCGGCGGCCGCGGAGATCGCGCGCAGCGCCGCGGCGGCCTTGTTCTGCGCCTCTTCGTCCTCGGTCTGCGGGACCGAGTCCGCGACGATCCCGGCGCCGGCCTGAACATAGGCCCGGCCGTCCTTGAGCAGCGCGGTCCGGATTGCGATCGCGACGTCGGAGTCGCCGGCGAAGTCGAACCAGCCGACCACGCCGCCGTAGGTGCCGCGGCGGGTCTGCTCGAGCCGGTCGATGATCTCCATCGCGCGCACCTTGGGGGCGCCGGAGAGTGTGCCGGCCGGGAAACACGCCAGGGTGGCCGACAGTGCGGTCTGGCCCTCGGCCAGGACGCCGGTGACCGCGGCCTCCAGGTGCATGACGTGGGAGTAGCGGCCGACCTTCATGAACTCCTCGACCGCGACGGTGCCCGGCCGGCAGACCCGGCCGAGATCGTTGCGGCCCAGGTCGACCAGCATCACGTGCTCGGCGCGTTCCTTCTCATCGGCCAGCAGGTCGGCCTCCAGGGCGGCGTCCTCGGCCGGGGTGGCGCCACGCGGGCGGGTGCCGGCGATCGGGTAGGTCCGCACCCGGCCCTGCTTGACCGCCACCAGGGATTCCGGGGAGGAGCCGACGATCTCGAAGCCGTCCATCCGCAGCAGGTACATGTAGGGGCTCGGGTTGAGCAGCCGCAGCCGGCGATAGACGTCGAAGGCGTCGACCTCGGTCTCGATCTCGAAGCGCTGGGAGGGCACCACCTGGAAGATCTCCCCGGCCCGGATCTCCTCGATCGCCTCGCGCACCATCTGGTGGAATTCCGCGCTGCTGCGCTGGCGGATCACCGGTCGCGCGGCGGCGCCGGAGTCGATCCGGGTCAGCGCCTCCCGCGGTGCGGCCAACCGCGCCGCCATCGCCCGCACCCGGGCGACCGCGTCGGCGTACGCCCGGTCGGCGTGCTCGGGGCTGTTGTCCTGATTGATCGCATTGGCGATCAGCCAGACCTCGCCGGTCTGGTGGTCGAAAATGGCCAGGTCGGCCACCAGCATCATGCCGATCTCGGGCAGGTGCAGGTCATCGACGGTGGTGTCGGGCAGCTTCTCCAGCCAGCGCACGATGTCATAGCCGAGGTAGCCGACCATCCCCGAGGTCATCGGCGGGAAGCCCGCCGGATGCGGGGTGCGCAGGGCCTCGATGGTGGCGCCGAGCACCTCCAGCGGATTGCCCCCGGACCCGTCCGCGGCCGGCAGCCCGACCGGAACCTGACCCCGCCAGACCGCCTGGCCGTCGGCCACGGTCAGAGTGGCCGCGGCGCGGACCCCGACGAAGGAGTAGCGGGAGGTGATCCCCTGTTCCACCGACTCGAACAGGAAGGTGCCCGGGCGCTGCTCGGCGAGTTGGTGGTACAGGCTGACCGGGGTCTCGGTGTCGGCGTACAGCCGGGCCGCGACCGGGATCACCCGCTGGGTCCGGGCCGACTCCAGGAAGCCGGCGAGGTCGGGCTCGATGCGCAACCCGGGCGGACCGGGCACCTCGGACCCGGCCTCCGGCGCGGCAGACGCTTGCTCACTCACCCCGGGGAGTCTAGTGGTCTACCCTGAGGGACGTGAGTTTTGCCAAGTCCGAACGCGCGGCGCTGTGTGACCTGCTGGATGAGGTCGGGCCGCAGGCCCCGACCCTGTGTGCGGGGTGGACCGCCCATGACATGGCCGCCCACCTGTGGACCCGGGAGACCGACCCGTTGGCCGCCCCCGGAATCGTCGTGAAGCCGCTGGCCGGGTTGACCGAGCGCCGGCTGGCCGAGGCCAAGGCCCGCTGGCCGTACGCCGAACTGGTCGACAAGGTGCGGCACGGACCCGCCCCGGCGTCGGTGTTCTCCTTCCCGGGGGTGGACCTCGAGGCGAACACCGTGGAGTACTTCGTCCATCACGAGGACGTCCGCCGCGCCCAGCCGGACTGGGGCGTACGCCAACTGCCCGACTCGGTGGAGGACTGGCTGTGGCGCCGGTTGAAGCTGATGGCTCGGGTGATGTTCCGCGGCGTCGGCACCGGCCTGGTGCTGGAGCGGGCGGTGCAGGTCCCCGGGGACACCCCCGAAACGATCCGGGCGCTGCCCGGCAACGAGATCGTCACCCTGATCGGGACGCCCTCGGAGCTGCTGCTGTTCGCCTACGGCCGCGGCACGCACGCCGTGGTCGAGATGGTCGGCCCCGACGACGCGGTCGCCAAGGTGCGGGCGGCCCGGCTGGCGGTGTAGCCGGCACCCGGTCGGTGCTCACTCCGCACGGGTGAGCACCCCCGTCACCGCGCGCGCGGCGGCGCTCGGATCGGTCCCGAGGCCGGCCGGGACCACCCCCTGGAGCCACAGCGTCGCGAAGCCGTGCACCAGGGACCATGCGGCGACCCGGGTGGCTTCCTCGTCCCCGCCGTACGCCCGGCTCCACTCGGCCACCGCCGCGCGCAGGGTTTCCATCGCGCGCGCCTGGGCGGCCTGCAGCGCGGGGTCGTCGCGGTGCAGCAATTCCGGCCGGAACATCACCTCGAAGCGAGCCCGCTCGGCCAGCGCGAACGACACGTACGCCACCCCGGCCTCCTGCAGATCGTGTACCGGGCTCACCGCCTCGACGGCATCGGCCAGTCGGGCGTACCCCTCGGTGGCCAGGGCGGTCATCAGCCCCGCCAGGTCACCGAAGTGATGCGCCGGCGCGGCATGGGAAACCCCGACCCGCCGGGCCAGATTGCGCAGCGACACCGCCGCCGGACCCGACTCCTCGATGACGTCGGCGGCGGCGTCCAGCAGGGTCTGACGCAGGTCTCCGTGATGGTACGGACGTTCGTTCATGGGCTCAGTATGGCAGAGATCTAGCCATTGCCAAGATGCGTCTGGGGACTTAATCTAGACATTGGCTAGATCATCTGGTCACCGTCAAGATTCGGCCCCGTCGGGGTCGACCGTCACGATTCAACGGAGCATCGCCATGGAACCCCTCATCACTCTCACCGTGGTCACCCTCGCCCTGCGGGGCGCCGGAGCCGCGGGCGTACGCCGGTTGCGCCACTTCCCCACTGCCCTGCGCGGCGGCCTCGCCGCGATGTTCGTGCTCACCGGTGTGGTGCACTTCGTCGGCAAGCGCGACGAACTGATCGCGATGGTCCCCGATTTCGTCCCGGATCCGGGACTGGCGGTGACGCTCAGCGGCATTGCCGAGCTCGCCGGCGCGGTCGGCCTGCTCATCCCTGGGCTGGCTCTGCCGGCCGCGGCCGGCCTCAGTCTGCTGCTGATCGGCGTCTTCCCGGCCAACGTGAACCTGGCCCTGTCGGGGCAGGATTTGCCGTTGCATCAGCAGTTGCCGTGGCGGACCCTGATGCAACTGGTCTTCCTGGCCGCCACCGGCACCGTGGTGGTCGACCGCTGGCGGGCCCTCGTGTCGCGTCGAGCAGCAGCCCGAAGGACCGAATCGCGAGAAGCAGTGAAGACTCCGGTCGCGGGGTGAGTTCGGCTCCGCGGGCTGGGTTCGGGTGCGCGGGCTGGGTTCGGGTGCGCGGGCTGAGTTCGGTCACGCGGCCCCTGCAGGGCCCGCGCACCACATCCGGGCCCGCGACCCGGCACGAGCACCCGCGGACAGCCA
>NZ_AUHH01000060.1 GCF_000423085.1 Granulicoccus phenolivorans DSM 17626 = NBRC 107789 = JCM 15570
CCCGGGACCCTCGGCTCGCTGCCCGGAACCCTCGGCTCGCTCCCCGGAACCCTGGGCTCGCTTCCTGAAACCCTCGGCTCGCCGGACCTGTGCTCGACTCGCCGCTCGGGATCCTCAGCTCGCTCCCCGGGACCCTCGGCACGCTCCTTGGGCAGGAGTCGGCCCACCCCCGAAAGAAGCGAAGGCTCGTGTCGGGCAGCGACGCCAGCAGTGGACGCTCTCCGGGGTATTGCCTCGCTGGACCGGTGACGGACTCGCCGCCGGGCAGCTTGGCCTCGCTGTCCGGGGCCGTGGGCTCGCTGTCCGGCGCCTTGGCCTCGCCGCCCGGGACCCTCGGCTCGCTCCCCGGAACTCTCGACTCGCTCCCCGGAACCCTCGACTCGCTCCCCGGAACCTTCGGCTCGCTGGACCGGTGATCGACTCGCCGCCCGGGACCCTCGGCTCGCTCCCCGGAACCCTGGGCTCGCTCCTTGGGCAGGAGCCGGCCCACCCCCGAAAGAAGCGAAGGCTCGTGTCGGGCAACGACGCCAGCAGCGCGCGCTCCCCGGGGTGTTGCCTCGCTGGACCGGAGGTGGCCCCGCCGCCCGGGACCCTCGGCTCGCTCCTCCGAACCCTCGGCACGCTCCTTGGGCAGGAGTCGGCCCACCCCCGAAAGAAGCGAAGGCTCGTGTCGGGCAGCGACGCCAGCAGTGGGCGCTCCTCGGGGTGTTGCCTCGCTGGACCAGAGGTGGGCTCGCCGCCCGGGACCCTCAGCTCGCCGCCCGGCACCTTGGCCTCGCTCTCCGGGGGCCGCGCCGCGCGGAACCCTGGACTCGCTCCCCCGCCCCTTGCACTCGCTCCCCGCACACCCGAGCGCGCCGCACCGGGGAGACCTGTCGCACTGCTGACACTGCCGGGCAAACTCCGGGCCCCGGCGTACCATGTGCCCATGGCGCTCGACTTCCGTTACTTGGGGATCACCGACAATCCGGTCACCCTGACCGACTACCAGCAGGCCTGGGACCTGCAGCGGGAGATCCACCGCCAGGTGTCCCAGGGGGAACTCGGCGACACCGTGCTCTACCTCGAACATCCCCCGACCTATACCGCGGGCCGGCGTACCGAACCCCATGAGCGGCCCGTCGACGGCACCCCGGTGATCGATGTCGACCGCGGCGGCAAGATCACCTGGCACGGTCCGGGCCAGCTGGTGGGCTACCCGATCGTCCGGATCCCCGACGACGGGGTCGGCGTGGTCGACTACATCCGCCGCGTCGAGGAAGCGGTCATCCGCTGCCTGGCCGAATACGGGTTGACCACCGGCCGGGTCAAGGGCCGCTCCGGGGTCTGGCTGTCGGCCACCGCGACCAAGCCCGAACGCAAGGTCTGCGCGATCGGGATCCGGGTCGCCCACCACACCACGATGCACGGCTTCGCGCTGACCGTCTCCTCGGATCTGGGCGACTTCGGCAAGATCGTCCCCTGCGGCATCGACGACGCCGGGGTCACCTCGCTCGCCGACGAACTCGACGACCCGCCCACCGTCGTCGAGGTGGCCCGCGCGCTGGAGCCGTACCTGACCGAGCTGCTCAGCTGGCAGGACTACGAGAAGTCCCCCGATCTGCACCCGGAGCCCACCGGGGTGAGCTACGGGCTGCAACTGCAGTCCTGATCGGTACGCCGGCGGTCCCGCGCCGCCGGCGAATCCGTCCCACTGCCCCTGTCTGCCGGAAGGATGGGCCCCGGGCACAAACCCCGTGCCGCGGCAGAACCTTCTGCCGGTCCGACCCCGTCGAAGGGCACGTGATGAGCGAAACCGACACCGGCCCCTGGGCCCTCGAAATGTCCGGGGTGAGCAAGCACTTCGGCCGCGCCCCCGCCCTGGACCGGCTCGATCTGCGGGTCCCCCGCACCGGCGTGCACGGCTTCCTGGGCCCGAACGGCTCGGGCAAATCCACCTCGATCCGGGCGATGCTCGGCCTGGTGCGCGTCAACGCCGGCGCGATCCGGATCTTCGGCCGGCCCGTCCCGGCAGCGCTCCCGGAGGTGATCAACCGGGTCGGCGCCATCGTGGAGCGGCCCCGCTTCTATCCCGAATTCTCCGGCCGCAAGAACCTGCGGCTGCTCGCCCTGGCGATCCGGGTACCGGCCACCACCGTTGACCGGGTGCTCGACCTGGTCGGCCTCACCGGCTCCGCCCGGCAGCGTTTCGGGACCTACTCGCTGGGCATGAAACAGCGCCTGGCGATCGCGGCCACGCTGCTGCGCGACCCGGACCTGGTCATCCTCGACGAACCCACCAACGGGCTGGACCCCGAGGGCATCCGGGATACCCGGGAGATGATGCGCGGCCTGGCCGACATGGGCAAGGCGGTGCTGGTCTCCACCCACCACCTCGGCGCGGTCGAGGAGATCCTCGACACCGTGTCGGTGATCAAGGACGGCCACCTGGTCGCCGAAGGCCGCCTGACCGACATCCTCCCGGCCCGGGCCCGGGTCCGGGTCCGCATCGGCGCCCCGAGTGCTGCCCTCGCGGCACTGCGGCACCGGGGCTGGCAGGTCACCTCGCTGCCCGATCACCTCGAGGTGCACGGTGATCGCCCCGACCTGATCAACCGGCACCTCACCGAGGCCGGGCTGTGGCCCGACGAGATCAGCCTGTCCCGACCCAGCCTCGAGGAGGCGTACGTGCGGTTGATCGAAACCGCTCCCCCGGCCGCCGCCCCACTCCCGCAGAGGATCGCCTGATGCACCTGTTCCGCCCCGAACTCATCCGCCTCACCACCCGCCGGATCAGCTGGATCAGTGCCGCGGTCGCCGGGCTCCTGCTGATCGCGATCAACGCCGGCACCTGGTCCACCGTGCAGCATGCCGCCCGCACCATGGGCCGGTACGCCGGCGAGCGCCGCTACGCCGGGGTCTTCGCCTTCGCCGAGAACGCCGGCTCGATGGCGGCGGTCGCCGGGCTCCTGGGCGCCACGGTCGCCTACATCGCCGCAGCCGCCTACCAGGGCTCGGAGTCCTCGAGCGGAGCCCTCGGCACCTGGCTGAGCTTCGTGCCCGAACGGGCCAGGGTGTACGCCGCCAAGCTCGGGGCGGTGACCCTGGCCGCGGCGGCGTACGGCACTCTGCTGGTCGGCGGAAGCCTCGGCTCGATGCTGATCCTCACGCTGAGCGTCGGCGGCAACCCGGCTCCCGGACGCGCCCCGCTGTACGCCGTCAACGCGGTCCTGTACATCGTCGCGGGCGCCCTGCTGGGCTCGGCCCTGGGCACCCTGCTGCGCTCCACCCTGGGAGCCCTCGGCGCCGCCATCGGCCTCTTGGTGCTCTCGGTCGTCCTCAGCATCCTGCCGGGGATGCTCGGCCTGCGTACGCCCGCGCTGCTCACCTATTCGCTCGCCTTTCTCGGCATCGGAGATGTCGTGGGCGCGCGCTCCGCGGCCGCCGGCGTGGTGACCCTGCTCCCGGTAGCCGTGCTGGTGGCGGTCGCAGCGGTGGTCTTCTGTCGCCGCGACGTGGACTGACCGGCCCGACCGACTGACCGGGCCCGAGCGACCCGAAGGAGACCGATCACCGATGAACCTGCTCCGCCCCGAACTCATCCGGCTGTGCACCCGCCGGTTCACCTGGATCAGCGCCGTGATCGGGCTGCTGGTGCTGATCCCCGCCCAGGTGCTGACCTGGTCCGCCATGCGCCGGGCATCCGATCAGCCGATCAGGTATGCCCACCAATACGACCTGTTCGCCTTCGAGTACAACGCACTGGGCATGGTGGGCCTCACCGCGATCATCGCCGGCGCGGTCGGCTACGTGGCCGCTGCGGCGTACGCGGGCTCCGAGTACGCCACCGGCGGACTCGGCACCTGGCTGGGGTTCGTGCCCCGCCGCGGCCGGGTGTACGCCTCCCGGGTCGCAGCGGTCGGCCTGGCCACCACCGCGTACACCCTCCCCCTGGTCGGCGTGGACTTCTGTCGTCGCGACGTGGACTGACCGTTCCGCTGTGGTCCGGGCAGACTCGGCCGCAGGGACCCGGACAGGTAGCATGGCCGGGTGGCAGTTTCTTCTGAGAGCACCTCATCCCCCCTCGGCACCGTGGCCCCCAGCAACGGGGTGCGTACCTCCGATTCCAACGTCCGGACCGGCCAGGACGGCCGCCGGATGCTGCGGATCGAGGCGCGCAACGCGCAGACCCCGATCGAGAAGAAGCCTTCCTGGATCAAAACCCGGGCCAAGATGGGTCCGGAGTATCGCGACCTGAAGAACCTCGTGCGCGAGGAAGGCCTGCACACGGTCTGCCAGGAAGCCGGGTGCCCGAATATCTTCGAGTGCTGGGAGGACCGCGAGGCGACCTTCCTGATCGGCGGCGACTCCTGCACCCGGCGCTGCGACTTCTGCCAGATCGAATCGCGCAAGCCGTCCGGGTACGACATCGAGGAGCCGCAGCGGGTCGCCGAGTCGGTCCGCACGATGGGTCTGCAGTACGCCACCATCACCGGCGTCTGCCGCGACGACCTGGCCGATGAAGGGGCCTGGCTCTACAGCGAGACGATTCGCAAGGTCCACGAGTTGAACCCCGGGACCGGGGTGGAGATGCTGGCCCCGGACTTCTCCGGCAAGAAGGAGTTCCTCGACCAGCTGTTCGAGACCCGGCCCGAGGTGTTCGCCCACAATGTGGAGACCGTCCCGCGGATCTTCAAGCGGATCCGCCCGGGCTTCCGCTACGACCGCTCGCTGGAGGTCCTCTCGGCCAGCCGCGACGCCGGGCTGGTCACCAAGTCGAACCTCATCCTCGGCATGGGCGAGACCAACGAGGAAGTCACCCAGGCGCTGCAGGACCTGCACGACGCGGGTACGGAGATCATCACCATCACCCAGTACCTGCGCCCCACCGACCGACACCACCCGATCGATCGCTGGGTCACCCCGGCGGAGTTCGACGACTTCGCCGAGCAGGCCCGCGAGATCGGGTACGCCGGGGTCATGTCGGGCCCGTTGGTCCGTTCGTCCTATCGCGCCGGACGGCTCTATCGTCAGGCCCGCGAAGCCCGCGCCTGACCCGCGCACCGCTCGCCCCGGACACCGCTCCGGCTACCGCAGATCACCAAGACGCAGTTCACAGAAACAGGGAATCGACCGATGGCAACCAGCACCAGTGACAAGGAGCGGGCGAAGCAGCGCATCGCCGACGCGAAGGCGAAGGCCAAGGCCGACCGGAAGGCCGCCAAGGAGCGCAAGCGCAACTCCACCGACCCCAAGGACATGGGGACGCTGCGCCAGATCTATCAGGCCTACAAGCTGACCAAGGAACAGGATCCGGCGGTCACCTGGTTGCTGCTGGCTGCGTTCCTGTTGCCGATCGTGATCGGGGTGGTCGTCGGCATTCTGATCAACCAGTGGATCTGGCTGCTGATCATGGGCATCATGGTCGGCTTGATCCTGGCGATGCTGGTGCTGCTGTGGCGGGTGAAGGCGGCGACCTACAAGCGGTACGAGGGCATGGCGGGTTCCTCCGAGGTGGCCCTGCAGATGCTGGACAAGAAGAAGTGGAGCCACACCCCGGCGATCGCGGCCACCCGGCACCAGGACGTCGTGCACCGCGCCGTCGGCCGGGGCGGCATTGTCCTGGTCGGCGAAGGCGACCAGAACCGGGTGCGCCAGATGCTGAACTCCGAGGTGAAAAAGCACGAGAAGTTCGCCGACGGGGTCATCATCACCACCTTCGTGGTCGGTGACAAGGAGGGTCAGGTCCCGCTGAACAAGCTGGCCGGGCAGATCAACAAGCTGCCGAAAATGCTGGAGAAGTACCAGGTCTCCGAGGTCAACCAGCGGCTGAAGGCGATCGATGCGATGCGCCCGGTCGCGCCGATCCCGAAGGGTCCGGTGCCCACCAGCATGAAGGGCGCCCGCCGCCAGATGCGCGGCCGCTGAGCCGATGGGCCGGTCGCCGGACCCACAGTCCGCTCGCGACACCCTGGCCGACCTCGACCGGATCGAGTCGGCCAGTCGGCGGGCGGTGCGTACGCCGGTCACCGGCCTCCCCCTGGTGGTCTGGGGATTGGCGTGGCTGCTGGGCTACGCGGCCCTCGAATTCCTGCCCGAGCCGTGGGGGTGGGTGGCGCTGGCCGGGACTGCGACAGCGGCCGGGATCGTGTCCTGGCGGCGCAATTCGCAGGTTCGTACCGGCCATGAGGGGCAACTGCGGCTGGGCTGGATCGTCATGGTGGCCGCGTCCCCACTGATGATCAACGCGGCCCAGGCCACCACCGTCCAGGACCAGGGTCTGCTGCTGGCGGCCCTGTGGGGTCTGGGCATCTGCCTGTACGGTGTCGCCTCCCGGGATCGGCCGCTCACCGTGATCGGTGGCCTGGTGGTCGTCGTGGCCGGGATCGCTCCGCTGCTGCAATCGGGTGAACTGGCCGCGTTCGGGTTCGTCGGCGGTCCCCTGCTCACCTGCCTGGGGGTGGTGCGGATGATCCGTGATCCGCAGAAAAAGGCGTCCGGCAGCCGGGTTACCTGAGAGTTTGGCTGAGAAAATTCACCACTAAGTCCGAGATAATGAGTGAGGCCTCAACGGATTGCGCAGGCGGAGATTTACTCCGCTACGCTGAGCACAGCTTGTGAATCCGTACCTAATACGAAGGAAACATCGAGAGATGGCTGAGACCCTCAACACCAATCCCGGCGGCATTTCCCGCCGCACCGTCGCCAAGGGCGTCGCTTGGGCCGTCCCCGCCGTCCTCGTGGCCGGCACCGTCCCCGCGTACGCCGCCTCCCCGCAGCTGAGCGGCATCATCGGCAGCGCCTGCAAGTACCCCGGTAACTCCACGGCGAACTGCGACAAGTCGTTCCGGATCGGCTCGACCTGGACCAACTCGGGCACCACCACCCTGACGGTCACCTTCAGCGCTGTGGTCGAGTCGGTCAATCTGACCCAGGTCGGTGTGGTCATCGACGGCGTCGTCTACCCCGCGAACACCAACCCGACCGTGCAGATCACTCCCGGCACCCACACCATCGAGGTGTACAGCCGCGACTCCAACAGTGGCAACCGCAGCGGTACGTTGACCGTCACGGCCACCTACACCTACAACGGTGTCACCTACACCCCGACCGCGTCGATGACCTCGACCACGAGCTTCCCGCCGTGCGATCCCGCTGTTTTCCCGTGCCCCTTCGGTGCCAACCCGGCGCCCGCTGCCGCCTCGTCGTCGGCCACCCCGAGCCAGTCGGCCACCCCGAGCCAGTCGGCCACCCCGAGCCAGCAGGCCCAGGCCGCCGACCAGGCGCCGACCCCGGCCCAGAGCAACCCGACCACCGCGGCTCCGAAGGCGACCGCCAAGAGCGGCACGGTCTCCCCGACCCCGACTCCCACCGCGACCCCGAGCAACTGATTCATCCGCCGCGTGGGTGGTCCGTCACGGTGACGGGCCACCCACGTCGCAATTTCAGCCGTTCACACCGATCAACCGGGCGTACGGCCATCGGGCCCATTCCTCGGGCCCGGTTCCACCGCGCTTGCGCGCGGGTGCACTATGGCTGCTGGACAGGTGTGACCCGATCCTGCGGCCCCACCTGCGACCGGAACAGGAGAGACGATGGCTGAGCCCACCGGGACAGCTCCCGAATATGCCTCGGACATGCCCGAGGATGTGTTGGCCGCACTCCAGAGCCCGCTGGACCATGTGTTGAGCGACGCGGTCCGCTTGCGGATCCAGGCCGCCCTGGTCGGTCTGCCCGTCGGTGGCGGGATGCGCTTCACCATGCTGGCCAAGTCCCTCGGCCTGTCCGACGGCAATCTGGGCGCTCATCTGAGCGTGCTGCAGGAAGTCGGGTACGTGAACACCGAGACCACCTGGAAGGGCAAGCGGCGGACCCGCTGGTTCTCCGCGTCCGGGACCGGTCGGGACGCCTTCGCCGCGCACGTCTCCGGGCTGCGCAGCATCATCACTGCCGCCGACCCCCGGGTGACCGGCTGATGCCGGTTCACCTGCTCGGCGCCGAGGAACTGCACCTGGAGTACCCGACCAAGGTCATCTTCGACGGCCTGACCCTGGGCGTGGCCGAGGGCGATCGGATCGGGATTGTCGGCCGCAACGGCGACGGCAAGTCCAGCCTGCTCGGACTGCTGTCGGGTCGGATCGAGCCCCAGGGCGGGCGGGTGACCCGACGCAACGGCGTACGGTTCGGCGTGGTGGACCAGACCGACGATCTGAATCCCGAGGACACGGTCGGACATGCCATCGTCGGGGATCGGCCCGAACACGAATGGGCCGGGGATCCGGCCGTGCGCGACGTGATCGCTGGCCTGGCCAGCGACATCGACTGGTCGGCGCGGATCGGTGAGTTGAGCGGTGGCCAGCGCCGCCGGGTCGCCCTGGCCGCACTGCTGATCGAGGACTGGGACCTGATCGCGCTCGACGAGCCGACCAACCACCTGGATGTGGAGGGCATCGCCTGGCTGGCCGACCACCTGAAGAAGCGGTGGGCGCGCAATGCCGGCGGTCTGCTGGTGATCACCCACGATCGCTGGTTCCTCGATGAGGTGTGCACCCAGACCTGGGAGGTGCACGACGGGATCGTCGAGCCGTTCGAAGGTGGGTACGCCGCGTACGTGCTGCAAAGGGTGGAGCGGGACCGGATCGCCGCCGCGACGGAGCAGAAGCGGCAGAACCTGATGCGCAAGGAGCTCGCCTGGCTGCGGCGGGGCGCGCCCGCGCGTACGTCCAAGCCGAAGTTCCGCATCGATGCGGCGAATCAGCTGATCGAGGACGTGCCGCCGGTCCGCAACAAGCTCGAACTGCAGCGGATGGCGGTGGCTCGCCTCGGCAAGGACGTGGTCGACCTGGAGGACGCCGGGGTCGCCTTCGACGGGCGCGACATTCTCCGCCATGTGACCTGGCGGATCGGGCCGGGTGAGCGGAGCGGCATCCTGGGTGCCAACGGCGCGGGCAAGTCGACCCTGCTCGGGCTGATCTGCGGCACCCTCGAGCCGACGTCGGGCCGGGTCAAGCGCGGCAAAACGGTTCGCATCGGCATCCTGGACCAGCAGTTCTCCCAGTTGACCGACATTGCCGGGGACCGGGTCCGGGAGGTACTGGCCCGGACCCAGACCACCTTCACCATCGAGGGCAAGGACTTCACCCCGGCGCAGCTGTTGGAGCGGCTGGGCTTCCAGCGGGAGCACCTGTCGACCCGGGTTGCGGAGCTGTCCGGTGGGCAGAAGCGCCGGTTGCAGTTGTTGCTGCTGTTGCTGAGCGAGCCGAATGTGATCGCTCTGGACGAGCCGACCAACGATGTGGACGCGGACATGCTGGCCGCGATGGAGGACCTGCTCGACTCCTGGCCCGGCACGCTGATCGTGGTCTCCCACGACCGCTACCTGCTGGAACGGGTCACCGACCAGCAGTACGCCATCCTCGACGGTACGCTGCGCCACGTCCCCGGCGGGGTCGATGAGTACCTCCGACTGCGGCGGGCGCAGGACAGCGCGCCCGAGCCGACGGTTCCCGCGGCAGCGGCCGCCCCGGACAACGAGATGTCCGGAGCCGAGCGCCGCGCGGTGCAGAAGGAAGTCGCGTCGATCGAACGCCGGCTGAACAAGATCGAATCCGAGGTGGCCGCGCTCAACCAGAAGATGGCCGACCACGACCCGACCGACTACGCCGGGCTACAGGCCCAGCACGACAGCGTGCAGCAGTTGGAGGCCGAAGCCACCGAACTCGAGGAACGCTGGTTGGAGTTGTCCGAACTGGTCGAGTGAGCGGACGCCCTCCACACCGTCCCGTACGCCGCCCGCGTCGTACGCCTCCGAGGCGGAACCCCGAACAACCATTGCCTCGCACGACTAGTCATGTGAGACTAATCACGTGTCATCGATTCGTCTCTACATCCTCAGCTCCCTCGCCGATGGCGGCGACATGCACGGGTACCAGCTCCGCCAGATCGCTGAGAAGGAACACGTCGACCTGTGGGCCGACATCTCCCCCAGCGGCCTGTACGCCGCGATCAAGCGGCTCGCCACCGAAGGCCTGATCGAAGAGGTACGCACCGAGAAGGTCGGCGGGTACCCCGAGCGCATGGTGTGGCGGATCACCGAGGCAGGTGTGGTCACCCTCGCCCGCCTGCGCCGCGAGGGGCTCCGCAAGGTCGTGCTGCGCGCCGACCCCGTCGACATCGCCCTGGCCCGACTGGATCGCGCCAATGTCGATGAGGTTCCGGAGCTGGTGCGGGAGCGGCTCGCCCGGTTACGGCTGATGCTCGAAGAGTTCGAGGCGCACATCCGGTTCTTCCAGCAGTACCTGACTCCCCTCGAACGGGTCGTCCACAGTCACCGGGTGCACCGGCTGCGGGCCGAGATCGACTGGCACGAATCACTGCTCGAACAGCTGCCGGCGCTTCTCGCCGACGAAGCCGCACGAAAGGACCAGCCCCGTGACTAGTTTGCCCACTCCCACCGCTGCCGAGGCGCCCGCCGACGCGATCCCGCGCCGCACCTGGCTCAGTCTCGCCGTGGTCGTCCTCGGCATGTCGATGGCCCTGTTGGACACCACGATCATCAATGTCGCGATCCCCACGATCCGCACCGGCCTGGACACCTCCGAAGCGACCCTCTCCTGGATCATCGCCGGGTACGCCCTCGCGTACGGGGTCGCCCTGATCCCCGCCGGCCGCATCGGTGACCGGATCGGCCACAAGCCGGTCTTCGTCACCGGACTGGCCGGTTTCACCCTGGCCAGCCTGTGGTGCGGTCTGGCGACCGACCCGACCCAACTCGTGGTCGCCCGCGTGGTGCAGGGCCTGGCCGCGGGCACCTTCTTCCCCGCCGTGACCGCCCTGATCCAACTCATGTTCCCGCCCAGCCGACGGGGCCGGGCGTTCGCGATCATGGGCGCGGCGATCGGGGTCGCCACCGCGCTCGGCCCGGTCATCGGCGGCCTGCTCATCGAGTGGTTCGGCGAAGCCGAGGGCTGGCGATCGATCTTCCTGGTGAACCTGCCCTTCGGCCTGCTCGGTGTGCTCGCGGCCCTGGTGTTCCTGCCGCGCGGAGCCGAGGACGGCGCGCCGCACGGCACCGACCTGGTCGGCGTCCTGCTGCTGGCCACCGGCCTGCTCGCCCTGTTCGTGCCGCTGATCCAGGGCGAGGAGGCCGGCTGGCCGCTGTGGACCTACCTCAGCCTCGCCGGGGGCGTCCTGCTGCTGGCCGGGTTCGCCCGGTGGGAGATCCACGTCGATCGACGCGGGGGCAGCCCGCTGGTGCCTCCCGGGCTGTTTCGGCGCGCGTCCTTCACCGGTGGCGTCGTACTCGCGCTGGCCTTCTTCGCCGCCTTCACCAGCATCTTCTTCACGATCTCGATCCTGTGGCAGGCCGGCCTCGGGCACACCGCCCTCGAAGCCGGTCTGGTCTCGCTCTCCTTCGCCGGCGGCTTCATCGTCAGCGCCGCACTGAGTGATCGGCTGGCAGAACGCGTCGGCCGCACCGTACTCTCGGCCGGCACCGGCTGCCTCACCCTCGGCCTGGTCGGCGTGTGGCTGGTGCTGCTGCTGATCCCGACGGTCGATCTCACCGCCTGGGTGCTGCTCCCGCCGCTGGCTCTGGCCGGGATCGGGGCCGGCCTGTTCATCGCCCCGAATGTCGAGTTCATCGTCGCCACGGTGGAGCGCAGCGAGGCGGGTGCCGCCTCGGGTGTCATCGGGACCGCCCAGCGAATCGGTCAGGCCGCCGGCATCGCGGTCATCGGCACGATCCTGTTCGGCACCCTCGATGTCGTACCGAGCCAGCCCGGCCCACCGAGCCAAGCCGATCTGGCCACCGCGTTCGGTCAGTCGGCAACCTTTGCCATCGCCACCAACGCCGTGCTCGCGCTCGCCGCCTTCCTCCTGGTGTTCGCCCTTCCCAAGGAGGTGCCGGCCGAAGGCAGGCCACCGACCAGCTGAGCGATTCAGGCGCCCGCGGGCCCCATCACCAGCAGCGTGCTCGACGCGGTCGCCAGGACCCGGCCGTCGCTGTCCCGGATATCGCCCTCGGCAAAGGCGGCCGAGCGCCCGGGCTTGGTGACCCAACCGTGCGCGGTGACCGTGCCGGTGTCCGCGGTAATCCCGCGCAGGAAGGACACCTTCAACTCCAGGGTGGTGTAGCCAACCCCGGCCGGCAGGGTGCTGTGCACCGCGCAGCCACAGACCGAGTCGAGCAGGATGGCGAAGAAGCCGCCGTGCACCGAGCCGATCGGGTTGTAGTGGGATTCATGCGGCTCGGCGGTCATCACCACGTCCCCCTCGGTGACCGAGACGATGCCCAGTCCGATGTGGGCCGAGATCGGCGGCGCGGGGATCTCACCGGCGGCCATCGCCTGCAGGTGAGCCAGGCCGGAGCGGCCGAAGACCTTCTGTTTGTCCAGCTCGGGCGGGTGGTAGTCGATCCGGTGCATACGCGGGGCGGACGGCTCGGTCATGGCTCCTCCTGAACTTCAGTGTTCGACCCGGCCAACCCTACTCACGAGTAGCTATCGCGTCCAGGGTGGATTGTTCCGGTTGTTCCCGCTCGTCCGGCCCGGCCAGGAGTGGGACAATCAGCGGGTGCAGTTTCCTCCTCGGCTCCGCGGCATCACGGCCGCCTCGGCCCTGGTCCTGGTCGCCGGCTGCACCGCCGCCCCCGACACCGAACGATCGGCCGTCGGGGTTGCCGCCCGCAGCGACGGGTCGGTCGTCCTGGTCACCGCGTGGTGCATGGCCGCGCGTACGGAGGATCCGCAGGTGCACAGCTATCGGGTCGACGGGGTCAACTCGGGTCCGGTGGAACTGCTGTACCGCGCCTCCGGCAGCAGTCAGGACCCGGTGACGGTCCACCAGGTCGGGCAGGCGAACCAGGGCTTCGAGGCGGTGACCAACCAGCCGCTGCCGGCCTCGGGGCTGCTGATCGCCTACAACGCCGGTTCGGTACGCAGTGGCCTGGGCAGCCGGGCCTTTCCGTCCTCGGCGGCGCTGTTCACCCTGAGTGATCTCCCGGTCAGCGATGACCCACTCCCCCAGCAGGTGGTGACCGGAGCCCGCCACCGCGTACCGCTGCAGCAGCTGATCCAGGGCAAGTGCGTCGACCCGGAGACCGGCCAGGGCCCGCGTTGACCCCGGTCCCGGGTGGGATCAGCGACGGTTGACCACGACCGTGCCGCAGACCAGGTCGTGCAGGCCGCGGCGATGGACGCCGATCACCAACGGCGGGATCACCAGGCAGACCAGCAGCGTCCGCCCCACGGCCCGCACCCACCCGACCCGGTCGTGCCCGAGCCGGATCACCGCGATCCGGGTGAGCAACTGCCCGATCGAGCCACCGGTCAGGGCGGTCATCACCGACGCCTCGACGAAGAACACGGCCAGGATCATGAACGAGCGCCAGCCGTTGCCGGTGAGTACCTCGGTGCCGAAGATCGCCACCGCGACAATCATCGAGACGGCCCAGTCCAGAACGAGGGCGGTGATCCGGGACCACCAGGACGCCAGCGAGCCGCGTCCGGACTGTGGCAGGCCCAGTCCCTGGCCCGGATAGTCCTCGTGGGTTTCCAGCGTCGACATGCCCTGCAGACTACCGGGCGGGGCCAACCCGCGGGCTCCCCTGTTACATCCCCGAAACACCCCCGCAAAGCTCGAGCAACGGGTGCCGCATAGGGTGACCCGGTAAGCGAACATCGGGAGGAAATATGTTCAAAGGCTCGGAAGACCTTCTGGCCTACATCAAGGACGAGGGCATCGAGAACGTCGACTGCCGGTTCTGTGACGTCCCCGGCATCATGCAGCACTTCACTGTGCCGGCGGGTTCGTTCGACGAGGCCGTGTTCGAGGACGGTCTGGCCTTCGACGGTTCGTCGGTCGCCGGATTCCAGAAGATCCACGAGTCCGACATGGCGCTGCTGCCGGATCCGACCACGGCGTACCTGGACCCGTTCCGGAAGTCGAAGACCCTGGTCGTGAACTTCTTCGTGCACGATCCGCTGACCAAGGAGGCCTACAGCCGCGACCCGCGCAACATCGCGCGCAAGGCGCAGGCCTACCTCGCCTCCACCGGCATCGGCGACACCGCGTTCTTCGCTCCCGAGGCCGAGTTCTACGTCTTCGACGACATCCGCTTCGAGACCTCGCCGCACCAGTCGTACGTCCACATCGACTCCGAGGCGGGTCAGTGGAACACCGGCCGCAACGAAGAGGGCGGCAACCGCGGCTACAAGGTCAAGTACAAGGGCGGCTACTTCCCGGTCGCCCCGACCGACCACTTCGGTGACCTGCGCGACGACATCGTGCGCCACATGGAGAACTCCGGTCTGGTCGTCGAGCGCGCCCACCACGAGGTCGGCGGCGCCGGTCAGGCCGAGATCAACTGGCGCTTCGACGAGCTGCTGACCTCGGCGGACAACGTGATGAAGTTCAAGTACATCGTGAAGAACACCGCCTGGGAGGCGGGTCGGACCGCGACCTTCATGCCGAAGCCGATCTTCGGTGACAACGGCTCCGGCATGCACGTGCACTCCTCGCTGTGGAGCGACGGCAAGCCGCTGTTCTACGACGAGGCCGGCTACGGCGGTCTGTCCGACATGGCCCGCTGGTACATCGGTGGCCTGCTCAAGCACGCTCCGTCGCTGCTCGCCTTCACCAACCCGACCGCGAACTCGTACCATCGGCTCGTGCCGGGCTTCGAGGCGCCGGTCAACCTGGTCTACTCCCAGCGCAACCGCTCGGCCTGCATCCGGATCCCGATCACCGGGTCGAACCCGAAGGCCAAGCGCGTCGAGTTCCGCTGCCCCGACCCGTCGTCGAACCCGTACCTGGCCTTCGCCGCGATGCTGCTGGCCGGCATCGACGGGATCCAGAACCGGATCGAGCCGCCGGAGCCGATCGACAAGGACCTGTACGAGTTGCCGCCGGATGAGCATGCCGACATCGCGACCGTGCCGGCCGACCTGGAGCAGGTCCTGGACGCCCTCGAGGCCGACCACGAGTACCTGCTGGCCGGGGACGTGTTCACCCCCGACCTGATCGAGACCTGGATCGAGCTCAAGCGGGCCGACATCGCCGCCCTGCGGCAGCGTCCGCATCCGCACGAGTTCGAGATGTATTACGACATCTGATCTGGGGCTTCAGCCTCTGATAAGAGCCGTGGAAACGGCCCCTGGCCTGCGAGAACGCCATTCAGTGTCTTCGAGCGTCAGGGGCCGTTCTCGTTGTTTGCGGCCGCAGCCCCCAGAATCGGGCGCCATTCGGGACCGTTGAGGTCGCGCATCTGACGGGAATGACACTCGCCATCGACTCCCCGGACGAGATGATCGCGGTCTCCCGCTCGTGCTCGGTCGCAAGCCCGAAGAGTGATCGGGTGCATGGCCTCATTCGCATATCGCGAGCGCTGCCAAATCAGGGTCCTGCACGTCGCTGTACCAACTCATAGAGCGAGCCGTGCTTGCTGGTCATGGTCGACTCAACAGACACAGCTAGAGCGGAGTCGCGGACGAGCAGGCCGAACTCCACGTTGCGGTTCTCGGCGCTGAAGGAGAAGTTGGCGCTGGTAAGCAGTAGCACCTCGTGGTCGATGACTATGAACTTGGCGTGGCTGACGATGCGCTTGCCGTTGGGCAGCTCTGCGGACTGGTAGACGGTTACCTTCGGGAGCTGAGCCTTGACCTTATCGGCGTCAGCCTTGTCGCCATCAATGTATGCGGTGACCACCACGCCCGGTTGCTCCGACGCTTGCTTGAGCACGGTCCACATCTGCGAGGATTCCTCGAAGTTGTAGGTCGCACAGACGACCGACTGCCGCGCCGCCTGGACAAGGCGGTGGAACTCGCCGGTCAGATGTCCAACGGTCGCTTCATTCCCCGGCATCGTCCAGACGGGCGTCAGATCGCGGTTCAAGGACTTGGCGCCCGCGATGGCTCGTAGAACACCAGCAGCATGAGTGCCATCCCCGTGGCTCAGCCCGGCGCCTGCGAGGAGCTGCTTGGCCGCACCTCGACGTGCGGCGTTCACGACGGCGAGTGCCTTGACGGTGTGCTGGCCAGCTGCGAACTGCGCGGCTAGGGCTTCGGCCTCGCTGGCGGTCAAGAACTCCCCGAGTGACGAGAACGGGTCAGAGGACATCCGGGCTCTCGAAGAACGCCGGCACGGTCTCGCCCGTGGCTGTCGGGAGGTTGAGCAGGAACCGCCGGTCGAGGAACCGGTTCGCCTTCTCACATGAGGTCTCCGAAGCGAACGAGCAGCAGTGGCAGGCAGCACCGTGCAGGAAGTCTTCGGGATCGCTGGGCGTCCGAGTTGCGCACACCGGGTCGGACGAGCAGCGCGCCGCGCGACGCAGCGCAGACAGGAGAAGGCCGTGGAGTCGCTTTGGTTCTGACAGAGCCACGAGACCGCCGAGGGTGCCTTCGCTGTCGGACGCCGTCGTGCAGATCAATAGGCCAGCGGCGGCTTCGCGCTGCGGAGTGCTGGTCCATCCATAAATGCGCTCGGTGAGACTTGCCGCGCCATAGCCGCTCGACATCGCCATTTCACGGATGAGCGCGTGTGAAAGCGTGTGAAGCAGCCAGTAGCGAGGCGCCGGCAGCCGCAGGTCAGGGTCGATGTTTTTGGCGGTCTCGGAGAAACGGCGCTCGAAGTTGCGTCGGTGGGCGGAGCGGTGGGCATCCCACAGCGGCGTCGCGAGGATCGACTGCTCCCAGCTTGCGACGGCGTCGAGGTCGAGTTGGAGGAAGATTCCTTCGCCTCGGTCCTCTGTCGCGGGCACCCAGGTCGGCTTCCGGTTCCGAGTTAGCTTGACCAGTCGGCTGACGAGATCGTTGACGCGGTCCATCTCATCGAGGCGGGTGAAGCCGAGAACTGCATTGACCTTCTTCATCTTGTTGACCGCGACGACGCGACTGATCAGTGGATGTAGATCGGTGTCGCGTTGCATCTCAGTGACCATGAGGCCGCTGGAGTTTTGCTGTTGCGAGAATAGTGCGGGCTTCTGGAGGTAGCGCCACTCGGGAACAAGAAGGTCAACCGGATCCCATGCTGCGAGCTTCTCCTGGCGCACCTCCTCGGAGTCGGCAGGTGCGAGGACGTCCGCGACCGCGGCAGCGATGGCGTCGTCGGTAAGGCCGTCGAGGTCGAGGTTCTTCGCACCTGCCAGTGCCTTGATGACGTCGACCTGGCTGCCGAACTGCTTGACCTGCTCGACGCCGAGCTCGAGGCGGAGTCGATCGGCGAGGGCTTCCTTCTCCTCGGCGTCGGTGCGAGGCATGACGATGATCGACTGTGTGGAGGCGAACCAGAGATTCGAGGCTCCCATCATGATGAGTGCGGGGCGAGCATCGCAGCCGTGGTCGAAGGCGTTGAGATGGGGGTGACGTCCGCGGCACTTAAGCGGGAGTTTCTCGCGACCGACCGAGCCTTGGGCTTCGGCCATGCCGCGGGTCTGGCCGCAGGAGGCGCAGGCGATGATCGAGCCAACGCTCTTGCCGACATTGGCGTCCCTCATCTTCAGGTCTGGCAGCTCGGCCTTGGGGCACGTCTTGCCTCTGTGGACCCACAATGAGTAGGGAAACTCGTCGAGGTGACCGTTGGTGCAGGTCAGCAGGTGCTGGGCAGGTACCGCAGGGCTGCCGGACTTCCGTTTCGATCGGCCTCCTCGGCCTGGGCAGTTTTCGTGGGTGAACTGAGCGAGGTCCGGCCGGAAGGGGTGAGTGTTCGTGTAGTGGAATCGCGGCAAAGGCCCAAGGTAGTCACAGCCCGTGCAGCGAAACCATTGCGGGAACACGCGCCCCGGGATGCCGAGATCCGAGCCTTCGCCGGACAAGCCCATGCGCTTCGGCTGCCATGGGAACGGACGCAAGGCATCGACCTGCGGGCCAAGGTGGAGCCTGACGACGTTGAGAAGGCGGGTTTCGAGGATGCTCGGGACGCTCTCACGCCGTTTCCAGATCGACTCCCAGTCATCGAGGCCAGCCGGCATGATCGAGAAGCTGGGCAAGTCGATGATCGCGCCGGGACCGTAGGTATAGAGCAGCGACGAGGG
The DNA here is from genome assembly GCF_000423085.1 of Granulicoccus phenolivorans DSM 17626 = NBRC 107789 = JCM 15570. Classification (GTDB taxonomy): domain Bacteria; phylum Actinomycetota; class Actinomycetes; order Propionibacteriales; family Propionibacteriaceae; genus Granulicoccus; species Granulicoccus phenolivorans. Next base: position 18,008 of record NZ_AUHH01000060.1, read on the forward strand.
GCGGGCGGAGCCAACCTTGGCACGATTCTTGACCATGCCCTCCTCAGCATCACCCAGCGGGTCGAGCAGTTCGTGCTCGTCGTGCAGCATGTCCTGGCCAGGCTCGGGCAGCAGGCCAGCCATCAGTCTTCCTCCCCTACCGGAAGGGTCCAGTCAGCAACGCCGTCAGGTGTTCGAGCGAAGAGCCGATCCGGCATTGGGCTGACCAGCAGGTTGATCTCGGGCTGGACCTCGCGCATAGAGTTGGCGATCACGAACGGAGCCTCCATCGAGCCACCGACAGACGCCTTGGCGTTCTCGGGACTGATGATCAGCGGCAGGTACTTCCCGCCCTCGCCGGTTCGTTCGTAGACGAGGGTCTTGTGCATGTCGGCGGCTCGCTTGGCACGCTCGGTCCAGCGGTCCAGCCGATTGACAAGCAGATCGTTCGCCCGCTTTGTTGCAGCCTCGTCGAGCGCAGCGGCAGCGATCCGTTGCTTGAGCTTATCCGCGATGGCTTCGACCGCTGGGCGCTGGTCCCTGATGCGCCATGCCGCACGCTCCGGCGAGATCCCGTCAGTGACCGGGGCTTGAAAAACGCGGGCAGCGCTGATGAGTAGGCCGTCGATACCGCGCTCCAGGGAGGTCGGCGAGTACGGCGTCACCGACAGTGCTTCGACCTGGGCATAGAAGGTCTCGTGATAATGCCGGAACTGTTCGAAGTGGGCGAGGTCACGTGCCCGAGCCCAGTTGCCGAGGGTCACCACGAGCCCAGGACGAGCGGACGGGTCTCGACCCACACGAGACGATGCCTGAATGTATTCGGCTGTGTTCTTCGGTTGGCCGACGACGAGCATGAGTCCCAGACGCTGGATGTCGACGCCGACCTGCAACATCGAGGTTGCAAGCACGACGTCGAACGGCGAGTTCTTCCGGGACGGGGTCTTCTTGCCCTCGCGCGTGCGGGCGATCCGTGCGTGGGATGCCTCCGTGGAGTCATAGCCCGGGTCGAACTCCAGGCCAAGGTGGTCGAGCGTTTGGCCGATCTCCGACGATGCGATGCGGGATGTCAACTCCCCAACATTCAGCAACCCGAACGAGGCCCCCCGTCGGCGTGGGAAACCAGAGTCCTTGCGCGGGCTGTTGACCCGGCTCTGGACGTCATCAGCGACATACCGAGCCATGCCTGCGAGCTCGCGAGTGGCGTTGAAGTATCCGACCAAGGTCATGTACGGGTCGGCAACAGCACCCGCCGTGTCCAGCAGTAGCTGTCCAGCGGACAGCAGGACCTCCGAAACCCGGATCTCGGCGCTGGACAGGCGAACTCCTTGCGCGCTGACACCGATGTAGCGGCGACCTGGGTTGACGTCGTCGATGGGGATTTCTTGGGAGAAGAAGGTATCGGCGACATCTAGCACCTGCGGCGGGAAGATCTCGACCTGGCGTCCGTAGAGTCCGCGCACCTGCTCTTGTGCATTGCGAACCGTGGCGGTCGACGCGACTATCAGTGGCTTGACCGGTGATCGGTCGGACGTCTCCCACGATGACAGGGTCTCCACGGCGACCTCGAAGAGGCCAACCGCGGTTCCGAGCGCACCGGTGATGAGGTGCAACTCGTCTTGGATGATGAGGTCTGGCGGGCGCAGGCGGCCCACCGGCGCGACAGTTGCCCCAGGAAGCCCATTCTTCGCCGGGTGCGACCCAACCTGGCAGGGCCCGTAGTCGGCGTGGACGTAGCCATGACGGCCGCAGCGGCGACTAACGTACCCAAACAGTGCGGCGGCCTCACCTTCCCGAGCCAATCGGGCGAACTTGTCCACGGTGGCGATTATGAAGGCAGGTGTGAGGCGGTAGATCTCCTCGTCCACGGTCAGGACCGGCAGGCCCTCGCTCACGGCTCCCCCCTTGGAGAACGGGCACCGGGCCAGCTCGTCGCCACAATGGACGAATACGCGGCGACTGTTGGCGTCCGCCTTGACCTGTGCGCCAGTGATCGGAGTGCCGCACCACGGGCAGCGTTGAATCTGCAGGACTGTCAGACGGTGCCCGAATCCCTCGTTGACCTTCTTGAGCTGTTCATCTGCTTCCTCGAAGCGCTTGGGGCTGACGTCGGTCCCGACCCACAGGCCGATGCGGAAGGGCTCGACGCCCCAGGTTTCAACGTCATCGAGACGAGCCAACTCAGCGGCACACACTAGGGCAGTCGCACGTTGGAACTGCTGTGCCGTCAGGAGGCGGAGTGTGTAACGCATGAGGACGGCGATGCCGTCGCGCCCATCGAGCGGCCCGTCAGCAGACTGCACGACGCCCTGACGGCGTCGGATCGCGAACGTGTAGGCAGCGAGCCCGAGGTACGCCTCGGTCTTGCCGCCACCCGTGGGGAAAAAGAGCAGTTCGACCTTTGCCTGGTGCTCCGAACTGCGAGCGGGAGCAGCAGGATCGGTCAACGCGCCAAGTTGCATCAGAATGAACGCGAGCTGAAACGGACGCCACGAAGCAGCGGACGCGCCACGACCCGCGACGATTTCCTGCGCCGCCGCAATCGAGACGGTTGAGTCAGCAGCGCGGGCAGCCGCCACCTGGGAGGCGATTCGCTGGTCCCGCATCACTCGGTTCATGAACTGGAAGCAACGTAGGGCTTCCGGGTCGACCGCGATGTGCTCCAGCCCTGCCACGAGTCGCTTGTGCGCTTCTCGCGCGTCCCCCAACGCCACCTCGGCCGTTTCCTGAAGATGCCTTGGCAGTGTGGCGGCCTCAGCCTCCTGAGCGTCAAGCCACTCGCCATAGCCAGAGACCAGTGGCTCAAGTCCTGAGCGCAGTCCCTCTGCAGTGATCGAGGATAAGGCGTCCATCGACAACGTCGCGTTCTCAACCGACCGCGCCCTGGTCTGCGGAGTCTCCCCGATGGGCAGCCAGGTCGTCTCGACAGCAGTCGCGCGGCGGGAGGCGGACTTGAGAGTCCACTCGGCCGAGCAGGTGCGACCGATAGCGAACTCAAGTCGATTGCGGTACTGAAGGTTGAGGCGCTTGACCTCTTCGTCATGCTCAGGGTAGTCGTGCTCCATCACATCCTGCACCGGCAGAAACACTTCTGCTCCACCGGCGTCCACGAACAGCTTGGTCTGGAACATCCACATGCTCAGCGGGATGGGCATTGGTGTCTCGCGGTCATTGCAGAGCGCGATCTCCACGAGCACGCGGTTGAACTGCAAGTCGTCATAGCGGTCCACCCGCAGGACTATCGACTCCTTCAACCCCACGGTTGCCGTCTGGCCGGGAGTGAGATCAGCAAGGTGGACGGTGCGGGTCTCCTCGACCGGAGTTCGCTGATACTGCCGAACAGGTCGCCCAGCTTTGGTCACCTTCTCGGTCTCGACCGTCTCGTAGGTCCCCCACGATGCCACGACGCGGAACGCGTCCAGGTCTGCCGGAACTTGAAACCGCAGGCCCATCGACGCGGGAATCATCAGTCCCTGCTTCGGGGCCCGATCTTCGATGTCGTCTTCCTCAGAATCCGCCTCGGTGTCGTCGGCGGCGTAGGCAGGCACACCGCGGCCGTCGCTCACCCCATCGTCGTCAGCTCGCACCTCGACAAGTTCATTCCTGCCGGCGGGGCCAGCCGCGTCCTCCGCGGTAGAACTCGTCGAAGCCCCGACCAACTTGACGGGTGCGATGTGGCCGACTAGGTACTGTGACCGAGGACTGAATGGGATCGTCTCGTGCGGGCCATGGATCGGTCCTAGCAGTTCGCGCTGAAGGATGTCCACGAGATTCTCGCGCACTGCATGCGACGATCCGTCCAGTTCGTAGTTCAGCTTGTACGACGCCTGCGGCCCGGCCGCCTCAGTTACCTCGTTCACGCTTCGCTAGTTTGCCCTACTCTCCCGACGGTTCCGTTGAGTTCGGGCAGATCAGCACTGAGGCAGGATGGTTCCAGTCCAGCAGGACGCGGTCCTTGTCGAAGCGGCGGCCGACAAGGCCTCGGCGAACCCGAAGGCTGGCCAATTGGGAAAGAAGGATATCCCTTCGAGCTTTGTCGTTGTGAAGCGCCCTGAGATTGTTGGAGGCTCCTGACCTTGGAAACGAGGATGGAGTTATGCCGAAGGAACTGGCGTCGGGGAAGCCGACGACGCGTCG
>NZ_AUHH01000061.1 GCF_000423085.1 Granulicoccus phenolivorans DSM 17626 = NBRC 107789 = JCM 15570
AATCAGAACAATGGCAACAACGGCAATCAGAACAATGGCAACAACGGCAATCAGAACAATGGCAACAACGGCAATCAGAACAATGGCAACAACGGGAATCAGAACAGTGGCAACAACGGAAAGGGGCCGGTCCGGCTCGGTTCCACGACGCCGCCGCGCAAGACCCTGACAGCCGCTCAGGGGGAGACCGGTCCGAGCGTCGCATTCGACACGATGGCGGTGGACGGGAATGGGCGCCCCGGGATCAGGATCGGCAAGTCCTTCGAACCGGCACCGTACCTGTCCGGCACGTCCTACAGCGACGCCGCCGGTGCCCAGGCCGAATGGCAGATGCTGGTACTCAATGCTCAAGATCTCACCGTCGTGCTGAATCGGAGCTACTCCACCGCGACCGCACCCAATCTTCCCAAGGATTTCCAGTCCCTGATCGACTCTCGCGCTGACCTGAACTACCGCGTGATCATCACCAACCACCCCACCGCCGGCTGGGCCGTGGGAGAGGGATTGCTCAGCACGTTCGAGCCGCTGGGCTACACCTTCCCCAACGCCGCACGCTTCCGGACCGACAGCCTGGCCCACGGGGACTTCTCGATGGTCGGCAGCGTCATCAAGTCGGGCGGCCAGCCCGTGCAGAAGAACTTCCAGACCAAGTGGAGCGACAAGCTCGAGGGCGGGCGCATCCAGGCCCAGTTCATGCTGAACTCCTGGGGCAACTACACCTACATGTCAAACCAGTTCGTCACCGTCGACACCCGCAGCGCGTACGACTGTGACAGCTCACTGGGCACGTGCACAGTGCGGATCCGCGCCGGCTCTCCGACGAACGACGGCGTCTGGTCGATGAAGGGCGGCGCGGGGTACGTCGTCGCGCGCTACGACAAGCTCACCATGGAGCGTACGGGGATCAGTGCGTTCGTCACCAATGGCCCCGACTCCAACAACCAAGCAGTGGCGATGACAAAGGCCCTGGCCGGCCTGAGCAAAGACCACCCCGGCGACGTCGTGGTGGTGTCCTCGATCCGCAACCCCGAGGGCCACAACGTCACGGTCGCCCGCGACGTGCGCTACGACACCATGTCGGCCCTGGCCAACCAGATCGCGGCGATCGGCGGCAGCCGGGACCAGTTCAACCGGGCCGCGGCCACCGAAGGTGCGGACTACAACCTCGTCGGCTGGTTCGACGATCCCAGCGCCAAGTCCCCGCGGGAGGGGACCGGAGTGGAGAATGTCGGTGCCGACGCACGTCTGTCGGTGGAAATGTCGCTCAACTCCGAGTCGCTGTTCCGACCCTCGGTCGGCTCGCCGATTCCGCTGCCCGTCGACGGACTCCGGGAGGTGAGCTATCGCCCGAACTCCAATGAGCCCTGGCCTGAGGTGAACACCGCCGCGATGGCCGACATCGCCCGCCGACTCAACCTGCCCCAGACCGACATCCGGCAGGCGTACTGGCGCCTCGCCGATCATCATTGGGCCGACGACAGCGCCAGATTGGCCAGGCAGAAGTACGTCCCCACGACGGCGTACACGGAGACTGAATTCAATCGGACGAAGCAGGTTCTGGAAGACGAGTTCACCAAGGTCCAGGTCATCAGGGACAAGGCGGCGGCCCTGGGAAAGCCCTACGAGCAGGCGACCGCCGAGACGCAAAACGTCGCCAACAACGTGGCCAAGCAGATCGCGGTGGACAAGAACACGAACGTCCAGTGGAGTTGGATGAAGTTCGGGGACCAGTTGGTCGGATCCCTGGGGTCACTCATGGGTTTCGGGAATGCCACGAAGTGGGCGAATCAGGCGACGAAGCTCGTCGCCGCCACGGTCGCCGGAGCGTCGAGGTCGATCTCGGCGGCCAGCGCGATGGGACAGTACGGCAAGGACACCAATGTCCCGACCTACGAACAGATCTCGATCAAGGCCGCTGACTTGTCCGGTCAGGTCCAGGCGGCACTGACGGAGACGCGGGCGGGCGTGAACCGGCAGGCCGACATGATTCTGGCCGACCACGCGAAGTTCGCGATCGTCAGCAATTGGAGCTGCACCGCGGCCGATGATCCGGCTTCGCCGGAGGGATCGTGGACCTGGTGCCATGCGGAGGACATCCCCGACTACTTCCGGCCGACTCACTCCGCCGCGCTCCGCTCCGCCGAGCGAGTCTTCTGGACGGGGCTCGCACCACTCGAATTCGGGGTGTACCAACTGGATGTCAGCACCAACACCGATCTCAAGTGGTACGGGTACGGGTTGAAAGATTACAATTGCGGTTCTATGTTCTGGAATTCGGGCATCTTCGGGGACTCCGCAGAGTGGCCCGAGGAGACCGTCGCGAGGCTGCAGCTGAACAATGGAGAGCTGTCACCCAAGAATCAACCCTGGATGGCCAGACCCGAGTACCAGATCTATGTGATGGGAAAGATCAAGTACAGCTCACCCTGGTCAGCGACGAACACTCCGCAGCAGGTCCCGGCGAGTATCTACCACAGAATGTTCGACCCCATCTCCACCGCCGATCTCACCCCGGCGACCGGTGGACTCGGCATCCGGGCCGACAAGTACATCCCCACGCTGCCGCACAACCCGCTGCACGGTTGCTACTGGAGCAAGCCATAGCACTCGATGTGATGACGGATGGCGGGTGGAGCGAGGGCCGGCCAACAGCTGGCCTCCGCTGACATCACTACCGATCCCGCGGGCGTACCCCAGTGGTCCGTCCGCGGGATCGTTGTCGTTGCGCACGGTCGGCTGCCGGGGTGGCGACCTGGGTCTATTCCACGGGGCTGCCCCGCCGCCTAGCGTTCGGGGAGAGCGGTCGTTCGCTCCCGTGGCCGACTCAGAAGAGGTGCCAGATGTTCCAGGATCCCAGCGACGCCACCCGGAATCTTCCGGGACGCCGCGCAGTGCTGAAGGCGATGGGGGTCGGGGTAGTAGGGCTGGTCGCTCTGCCCACGCTGTCCGCCTGCTCCGGCGCACCGGCACCGGGTGGCGGGAACGGGGGCACGCCGTCCCTCCTGCCCGCTCCCGAGCAGCAGGTGCCGCCGCTGCTGGACAGCGCCAAGGTCGGTCAGGCAGTCGAGCGGTTGGACGGACTCATCCAGGACGCCATGACGCGTACGGGTGTTCCCGGGATCGCCGCGGCCGTGGTCCACCAGGACAAGGTCGTCTATCTCAAGGGCTTCGGCGTACGGGAGGCGGGTAAGCCCGAGAAGGTGGGGCCCGACACCGTGTTCCAGCTCGCCTCGGTCTCCAAGCCGCTGGCCTCCACCGTGCTGGCCGCCGTGGTGGGGCAGGGGAAGATCGCCTGGACCGATCCCGTGGTCGGTCACAACCCGGCCTTCTCCCTCAAGGACCCCTACGTCACCAGCCACGCCACGTTCGTCGACCTGCTGTCCCACCGCAGCGGACTTCACACCGGCGCCGGCGATCTGCTGGAGGATCTCGGTTTCGATCGGGACTACATCCTCGGTCACCTGAACCAGCAACCCTTGGACACCTTCCGCTCCAGCTACAACTACAGCAACTTCGGCTACACCGCAGGGGGAGTGGCGGGCGCAGCGGCGATGAACATGTCATGGGAGGACCTGGCCGAGCAGGTCCTGTTCAAGCCCCTGGCCATGGCGTCGACCAGCTACCGCCATCGCGACTACGAGGCCGCAGCCGACAAGGCACGCCCCCATGTCCGGGCCGACGACAGGACGTGGGTGGCTCGGTACACCCGCAACGCCGATGCGGAGGCACCGGCCGGCGGTGCGAGTTCCACCGTCCGTGACCTGGCCGAGTGGATCCGACTCCAGCTCGGCTCCGGCACGTACGCCGGCCGGGCGATCGTGGATGCCGCGGCGCTCGAAGCCACCCATGTGCCGCAGAACACCGTCAGCCGGCCTGCCCCTCCGGGTGGGCGGACGCGCTTCTACGGCATGGGCTGGAACGTCTCGTACGACGACAAGGCCCGACTCCAGCTCAGTCATGCGGGGGCGTTCAACCTGGGTGCCGCGACCAACGTCGCCCTGCTGCCCGGCGAGCAACTGGGCATCGTGGTCCTGACGAACGGGCGCCCGGAGGGCATCTCGGACGCGATCAGCAGCGGCTTCTTCGACATCGCCCAGAACGGGAACCCCACGGTCGACTGGCTCGGATTCTTCGGCGGGATCTACCGCAAGCTGGACGAGTCCGAGAAGCCGGAGACCGACTATTCCAAAGCTCCGGCCCAGGTCGTGCCCGCCCGGGCGAACAGTGCGTACGTCGGCACGTACGCCAACTCCTACTACGGTCCGCTGACCATCGCTGAGGACGGTGGGGGACTGGTGGCCCGCCTGGGCCCCGACGCAGCTCCGACGACCCTGCACCTCAGCCACTTCACCGGGGACACGTTCTCCTTTGCCTCGATCGGGGAGAATGCCAACGGGCTCGCGGGGGCGATCTTCGCGGCCGACGGGAGCGGGCCGGCCCCCAGTGTCCGGCTCGACTTCTATGACCGGACCGGTCTGGGCACCTTCGTACGGGGCACCGGCGGCCATGCGTGAGCGCCGGAGGACCAAGTTGCGTGTTCCGGGCGCGGTGGCCGCGTCCCTGGTCCTGGCCCTGACGCTCGGCGCCTGTACCACGGCCCGATCGGAATCCACCCCTACGCTGGCGCCCGCCACGACGGCCGGCGACACCGCGCTCGCGGCGCAGGTGCGCGACATCGTTGCCCAAAAGATGACCGAGGACCACCTGCGGGCCGTCATCGTCAGGGTCACGATCGACGGAAGGCCGGTCATCACCGAGGCGTACGGCGAGTCATTGGCGGGTGTGGCGGCCAGCACCGACATGCACTTCCGCAATGGCGCCGTCGCGATCCCGTATGTCTCGACGGTCCTGCTCCAGTTGGTCGACGAGAAGCGGGTCACCCTGGACAACACGCTCTCGACCTGGCTGCCGGAGGTGCCCAACAGCGACAAGGTAACCCTCGGGCAGTTGGCGCAGATGACCTCGGGCTACGCCGACTATGTCCAGGACCCGGGCTTCGTCGCTGCGGTCTACGCCGACCCCTTCCGGACCTGGACCCCCGAGGAGCTCGCCGCGATGGGTACGTCCAAGCCGCTTTTCTATACTCCGGGCACGAACTGGAACTACGCGCACACCAACTACGTCCTGCTCGGCCTCGCGCTCGAGAGGATCACCGGCATCGCGCTGGACCGGCTGATCCAGCAGCGGGTGCTCACCCCGCTCGGGCTCCGCAACACCGCTGATCCGGGCACCCCGGCCATTCCCGAGCCGGTCCTGCACGCGTACACAGCGGAGCGGCGGAAAACCCTCGGCATCCCCGCGTCCACGCCGTTCCTGGAGGACTCCACGTACTGGAATCCCTCCTGGACGCTCGCTCGCGGGGCCATCCAGACCACGGACATCACAGACATGACCGTGACCGCGGAGGCCATCGGCTCGGGCAGGCTGCTGTCGGCGGCGTCCCATGACCTGCAGGTCAGCACGGAGCTGCGGGGACGTACGACCGCCCTCGACGGTTGTCCCACCTGCATGGCGCAAGGTGTCGGGTACAGCTACGGGTTGGGGGTGGTGACCAGCGGCGACTGGGTGCTGCAGAACCCGATGTTCGGCGGCTACTCGGCCGTGGCGGCGTACCTTCCCTCGAAGCGGGTCGCGATCGGGGTCGTCGCCACGTACAAGGCGGAAGCCTTCGATGCCTCAGGTGAGGTTCCCAATCGGGCGCAGGATCTGTTCCGGCTGATCGGTGCCGCGGCGGCACCCGACGACGCGCCGCCCGTGCCGCATCCCTGAACCGCGGACCAGCGCGGCGGTGTGGTCCGAGTCCGGCGCCCGCACGCCCTGTTGGCTGGCGCCGGGCTCAGGCGCGGAAGGCCGCCGGCAGCACCGGCATCAAGCGGCCCCAGCCGGGCTGCTCGGCGTACGCGGTCATTCGCTGGGCGGTCAGCTCGCTGCTGCGGGAGGTGAGGAACCACGGGGGTTTGGGCGACAGCGCGAACTCCCCGCGCAGCGAGCGGGGGAACGGGCGGAACGGGCCGTACGCGACGGTGCGTTCGGTATCGGCCAGCAGGTAGCCGTTGTGCACCACCCCGATCCCACTGCCGACCGCCGCGAGAGTGTTCCCGGGATAGGCCCCCCACGCGGCCGTGGGCCAGGCGAAATCCAGCGCACTCCAGACATTCACCCCGATTCCGCCGTACTTCAGGTCGGCCAGGACTTCGGTGAAGGCCGATCCCATCGCGCGGCGATCGGTCGGGGAGACCAGCACGCCGGCCCCGAGCGTGCCCGCCAGCCGGGTGTTGGCGAACTCGACGGCCCGCCGGAAGAAGGCCTCGCCGGTCCCCGGGAGGCTGGTGTGTCCCAGGGCGGGGGCGAAGTACTCGGTGTCGAAGATCTCTTCGAGAGCCTCGGGTCGGGCTTCGATCAGCCGGCAGCCGGCCAGGTTCTCCTCGTCGGGATAGGTGGCGTCCACGTGGGCGAGTCGCTCGCGGGCCCCCGGGTACCAGGGCGTACGCGGCAGCTCGGCCAGCACCCGGCGCAACTGATCGAGGAAGGCGGCGCGCTGGGGCCAGTCCCGGCTGAGCACCAGCACCTGGGTGGCGATGCAGTTGTGGCCGCTGTTGTGCAGCCGCTGGGTCGCCACCTGCTCGGCCTGATAGCGCAAGTCCGCGGCGGACCAGGTGCCCGGAATGACGATGGTGGGGGAGACCCCGCCGAGTTCACTGGTCACCGAGGCCACCCGCGGACGCCCGGCGGCGCGGCGCTGTTCCGCCTCGGCACCGGTCCCCCAGACCACCGCGTCGTGGGTCCGGGCGCTCCCGGTCAGATGGACGTGGTCGATGCCGGGATGTTCGACCAGATACGCGCCGACCGCCGCGTCCCCGGCCACCACCCGTAGCAGATCGGCCGACACCAGCGGAGCCAGCGCGGCCCGGTACACCTCGACCAGACCGGCGAAGGTCGGGTTCACCTTGAGCAGGCTGGTGCGATTGGCCGCGACCAGCTGATAGATCACATCCAGGGGCCCGATCGAGGTGACATTGCCGCCGCCGAGCACCAGCGCGACTCCGCCCCGCTCGCCCGTACGCCGGGCCCCCAGCCCGGCCTCGGCCCGGGCCTGCTCGGCGGTGCGGCCGGGTTGCAGCCAGATGTCGGCGCGGTAGCCGTGGAACAGCAGGCGCTGCTGGGCATTGGTCGGCAGGATCTTGAGCGTCGCCCGGCCGCCGGGGGCGGTGCCGGCGACGAGATGGGCGGCGGGCGAACGGCCATGCGCCAGTGCGTCGAGGCTCTCGGCGAGCACGGCCAGATTGACCAGCAGGGCGTACGGTCCGGACAGCCACTCCTCACCAGCAGGCACCGGGCCCTTCGCCGCGCGGGCCGCCCCGACCCAGCGCTCGGCCTGGCGCCCGATCGACGCCCGGGTCCGGGTGAACAGGTCGACGCGCGCAGCCAGCGACAGGCCCGCCCACCGGTCCGCGCCGGTGCGGAGCTGGGTGATCGCGTCGCTGAGGTCGGCCCGAACCGAACCGGTCAAAGTCAGCATGGGACTCCTTCGAGTCTGCCCATTCTATCCGGGTCCGCTGCAGCGTGGCAGCCTCAGGACACCGTCGGCTCCGAGCGTGCCAGCCATCCGGGGGCGGAGCGGCCGCTGCACTCCGGGGACCCGGGGAACTCCTCGCACACGGTGACGCATCGTCCCTTGCGCGGGCTGAATCCCTTGCCGGCCGGGCAGGTGCCGGTCGGCGTCGGTCGGACCAGGGTGCGGACGGGAGTCTGGCGGCTGGGCGTCGCGGTGGTCAGATCCGGGAAGGTGCGCTTCGGATTGGGATTGGCCACATGACCGTTGCGGTCGACCAGTTGGCGGGGGTCCTCGGGCCAGTCGCTGTTGGGCGCCGGAGTGAATGGCTGGCACTCCACCTCGCCCGTGCGCACGACGGTATAACAGACCGCGCGGGGGATCCCCCGACTGTCCTTCTGGTAGAAGTATCCGGTCCGCGCCGTGCCCGCGGTGGAACCGGATCGGGGGGTGGCTCGCTCCGAGGGGGTTTCCGAGGGGTCGGGCGTAGCAGTTGCCACCGGCGTCGGTGACGGAGTCGGGCTCGGCGTCGGGGTGGGGCTGGGCGTCGGGGTGGGGCTGGGCGAGGCGGCCGTGATCTCGGCGGCAGGGGTGGGATCCGCCGGCCCGGGGACACCCGGGGTGCACGCGCTCAGCGCGAGCACCAGGACGACCAGGCCGATCAGTACACGGTGGGGCATGTCTCAAGACTCGCAGTCGGGTCTGACAGATTTTGCACATTCCCGGGTTCGGGTGCCCGGCGGCCCGCGGACGGAGTGGGCAAGTACGGTGGACCCGATCAGTCCGGAAGCCCCCAGCCCAGGAGCAGCATGTCCAGCACCCCCATCAAGCCCGAGGTCGACCGTCGCTGGCTGGTCGACGTACTGCTGCAGTTGGTGCAGACGCCGAGTCCGTCCGGGCGTACCGACGCGGTGATGCAGCTGATCGGTGACCTGCTCACCGAGATGGGGGTGCAGACCCAGCTGACCCGCCGCGGCGCGCTGATCGTCGACCTGCCGGGACGTTCCGAGACCGTCGACCGGGCCCTGGTGGTGCACGCCGACACCCTCGGCTGCATGGTCTCCCGGATCAAGGACAACGGCCGGCTCTCGGTGATTCCGGTCGGCACCTGGTCGGCCCGGTTCGCCGAGGGGGCCCGCGTACGCATCTTCACCGAGGACCCCAAGCCCGCCGTGTTCACCGGCACCATCCTCCCGTTGAAGGCCTCCGGACACGCCTTCAACGACGAGATCGACACGCAGCCGGTCTCCTGGGACAACGTCGAGGTTCGGGTGGACGCCCGGGTCGGCGACGCCCAGGGACTGCACGACCTCGGTTTCCAGATCGGCGACACCGTCGCGGTGATGGCCAATCCCGAGGTGACCCCCGAAGGCTTCATCGTCTCCCGGCACCTCGACGGCAAGGCCGGCGTCGCGGCTGCCCTGAGCGTGGTCAAGACCATCCAGGATCTGAAGATCGAACTGCCCTACCGGACCCGGCTGATGGTGACCATCGCCGAGGAGGTCGGGCACGGCGCGACGCACGGACTCGAAGGGGTCTCCGAGATGATCTCGGTCGACAATGCGGTGTGCGCGCCGGGGCAGAACTCGATCGAACACGGAGTCACCATCCCGATGGCCGATCAGGTGGGCCCCTTCGAGTACCACCTGACCCGCAAACTGCTCCGGCTGGCCGACGAGCACGAGATCGCCTGCGTCCGGGACACCTTCCCCTACTACCGCTCCGATGTGGCGGCCGCGATCGAGGCCGGGGCGGAATCCCGGGCCGCCCTGGTCGCGTTCGGGCTGGATGCCTCGCACGGCTGGGAACGCACCGAGATCGATTCGGTCGCCGCGGTGGTCGAACTGCTCACGCTGTGGTTGCAGACGCCGCTGACCTTCGCCAAGTGGGACGAGACCGAGGTCGGCGACCTCAAGGAGTTCCCCTCGCAGCACCAGCCGGCCCCGGTGGAGGAGGCCACCTGGGCCGAGGAGCCGCCGCAGCTGTACACCCGGGTGATGGGCCGGGAGACCGAGCCGGCCGAGGACGCCCCGGAGCACTGATCCGGGCGCGGGGCCGCGCCAAGTACGCTCGCAGGTATGAGCGAGAGCCGTACGCTGCAGATTCCCGGGCCCGACGGCGTCCGGCAGGTGAAGCTGACCAGTCCGGACAAGGTGCTCTGGCCCGCCGACGGCTTTCCCAACGGGATCGGGGTGACCAAACAGGAACTCGCCGACTATCTGCTCACCGTGGCCGAACCGTTCCTGCATCTCAACGGGGACCGGCCGATGACCCTGCAGCGCTTCCCCGAGGGGATCACCGGGGAGGAGTTCTTCTCCAAGCGCCCGCCGAAGGGTGCGCCGGGCTTCCTGCGTACGGTCACCTGTACCTATCCGTCGCGGCGCCGGCACGATCAACTCGTCTTCGACGAGCCGGCGGCGCTGGCGTGGGCGGCGCAGATGGGCACCATCACCTTCCACCCGTGGCCGGTGCGGACCGCGAACCTGGACAACCCCGATGAGCTGCGGATCGACCTGGATCCCCAACCCGGCCGCGGGTTCGCCGACGCGGTCGAGGCGGCGCTGGGCCTGCGTGAGGTGATGGCCGAGGTCGGGCTCACGGCGTACCCCAAGACCTCGGGCAACCGCGGCGTCCATGTGTACGCCCGGATCCGCCCGACCCACGAGTTCCAGGACGTCCGACATGCGGTGATCGGGATCGCCCGCGAACTCGAACGGCGGCTGCCGGACCTGGTGACCAGTTCCTGGTGGAAGGAGGAACGCGGCGAGAAGGTCTTCGTCGACTTCAACCAGGCCAACCGGGACCGGACCATCGCCGCCGCCTACAGCCCGCGCCCGCTGGCCGGCGCCCCGGTCTCGACCACCCTCACCTGGGCCGAACTGCGCACCGCCAGGCCCACCGACTTCACCGTGCGCACCGTGCCGGAGCTGCTCGCCGATCGCCCCTGCCCGTGGTCCGACATCGACGAGCACACCGGCGAGGTGACCGGCGCGCTGGGGCTGTGGGCGGCCGACCTCGAGCGCGGGCTGGGTGAGCTGAACTTTCCGCCCGACTATCCGAAGATGCCCAACGAGCCGCCCCGGGTGCAGCCCAGCAAGCGGCGTACCGATCGCAGCGACGAGGAATATCTGGCGCCGAAGGCCGAACGCGATGCCGAGTGGGGGACCCCGATCGTGCCTCCCTTCGGGCCGATGCTGGCGAAGTCGGTCAAGGAGTTCCCCAAGGCCGACGTGCTGTTCGAGCCCAAGTGGGACGGCTTCCGCTCGATCATCTGGCGTTCGGGCGATCTGGTCGAACTGGGCAGCCGCAATACACGCCCGATGACCCGCTACTTCCCGGAACTGGTCGAGGCGGTCAAACAGAACTTCCCCGACCCGTGCGTGATCGACGGGGAGATCATCATGATCGACCCCGAATCCGGTGACCGGCTCAACTTCGACCTGCTCTCCCAGCGGATCCATCCGGCGGCCTCGCGGGTGAAGAAGCTGTCCACCCAGATGCCGGCCGCCTTCGTTGCCTTCGACCTGCTCGCCCGGGGGGAGACGAACTGGGCCGAGCGCCCGTTCGCCGAGCGGCGCGCCGAGCTGGAGCGGGCTCTGGCCGATGCCCGGCCGCCGATCTATCTGACCCGCGCGACGGGGGACCGCGACCTGGCGCGGCGCTGGTTCACCGAGTTCGAGGGCGCGGGCCTGGACGGGGTGATCGCGAAACCGCTGGCCGAACCCTATGCCGAGGACAAGCGGGTGATGTGGAAGATCAAGCACGAGCGCACCGCCGACTGCGTGGTCGCCGGGTATCGGCTCTATCGCAGTGAGACCGACGCGATCGGGTCACTGCTGCTCGGGCTCTATACCGAGGAGGGGCACCTGAACAGTGTCGGGGTGATCGGCGCCTTCCCGATGGCGCGGCGGCGGGAACTGTTCATCGAACTGCAGGACCTGGTCACCGACTTCGAGGGGCATCCGTGGTCCTGGGCCGCGCCCGCCGACACTGCCCCGGACAATCGGGACCAGTCCTTCCCGCGGACCCCCACCGCGGCCGCGCATTCGCGCTGGAATGCCAAGAAGGATCTGTCCTTCACCCCGCTGCGCCCCGAGCTGGTGGTGGAGGTCCGTTACGACCACATGGAAGGCGACCGGTTCCGCCACACCGCCCAGTTCAACCGCTGGCGGCCCGACCGGGAGCCGGAGTCGTGCACCTATGCCCAGCTCGACGAACCGGTCAGCTACGACCTGTCCGAAGTGCTGGGTACTTCGCCCCAGTGACAGTCAGCCGACATCGGTGGGCGAAATGGGCCCGATTCGGGCGGTTGAGCGCAACGAATGTCGGCTGCCTGTCACCGTGCCGGGTATCCCTCCTGCCGGGCTGATCTGATCCCATCCATCACTCTTGACTTATATAACTTCGGGTGAAAATATAGTTCCATGCATGCGCTCGATGTGCTCGGGGACCCGGTCCGACGCCGGATCCTGGAGCTGCTGGCCGATGGCGAGGCCAGTGCCGGTGAGATCGCGGCCCGGATCGGCGAGGAGTTCGGGATCAGTCAACCCGCGGTCAGCCAGCAACTGAAGGTGCTGCGGGAGCAGGGTTTTGCGACCGTACGCCCCGAAGGCACCCGGCGCCTGTACGCCGTTGATCCCGCCGGACCGACGGCGGCCCGCGAGTGGCTCAGCGCCTTCGATCGGTTCTGGCTGCCCAAGTTGGCGGCACTGGACACCGAACTGGCCCGGGGGCGTCGGCAACGCCGGCTCGCCGAGCAGGCGCAGTCCCCGTCCCCCCAGGCCGCGCAGTCCCCGCAGGCCACCCAGCCCGACCGACCCGACCCCACCGCCGATTCCGCACCACCCCCGGGATCGGCCGAACCCCCAGATCCGGAGTGAGACCCATGACCGATGTGAAGCAGCAACTCGATGCCGTTACCCGCGCGTGGCGGCAGGAAGCCCACGATGGCGTCACCGACAACGTCCAGACCCTCGCGCAGGTGTACCCGGCCACGGTGCCGGATCTGTGGGATGCCGTCACCAGTCCCGAACGGATCCCGCGCTGGTTCCTGCCGGTGTCGGGGGACCTGCGTACCGGCGGGCGCTACCAGCTCGAGGGCAACGCCGGCGGCGAGATCCTCGAATGCAGCCCGCCGGCCGACGGCCGGGCGCACTACCGGATCACCTGGGAGTTCGGTGGCGGCATCTCCTGGGTGACCGTGCGGCTGACGCAGGTCGAGGACGGCACCCGGTTCGAACTCGAACACGTGGCGCACAGCGCCGACATCCCCGCGGAGATGGCGGACATGTTCGGCCCCGGCGCGACCGGGGTCGGCTGGGACGGCGGACTGCTCGGCCTCAGCCTCCACCTGAGCGGAACCGGCGGCGCGATTGCGCCGGAGGATCTGGCCGCCTGGACCGCCTCGGCAGCGGGGCAGGCCTTCTATCGCGGCGCGGCCGATGCCTGGGGCCGGGCCGCGGTGGCCGCCGGAGTCGACGAGGCGACCGCGCAGCGCCAGGCGGATGCCACCTTCGGCTTCTACACCGGAGCCCAGCCGAGCTGAGCCCGGCCCGGCCGAACCCGACCCCGGCCAGGGCCAGTGCCGAACCCAACTCCGCCGAACGCGGCCCCGCCGAGCTGAGTCGATCAGTTCGGCGAGGTCGCGTCCACGATCTCCCCGATCAGCAATTCGAGCGCATCCTCGAGCATGATCACCGGGGAGGTGGTGTCATCGCCGGTATCGATGGCACACATGTGCGTGTTGCCGGCCTGCATCCCGCGGACCACCTCGCGCAGCGGCAGGTCCGGCGCAACCGTGGCCAGCCGCCGGATCCGGGTCGCCGGGATGATCTCGCCGGGCGCCAGCAGGACCACGTCCTTGGCGTGGAGGTAGCCCAACCAGGTCCCGTCGCCGGCGAGCACGGGGAACCGGGAGTAACCGGTCTTGGCACACAACTGCTCCACCTCCCCGATCGTGGCCGTCGAGCGCACCGCCACCAGGTCCTCGCCGGGGACCGCGGCATCGCTGGCGGTGCGCTCCTCGAACTTGACCGCCGCGTGCAGCAGCTGCCCCTCATCGCGGTCGATCAGGCCCTCCTTGGTGGACTCGGCCACGAACGCACTGACCTCCTCGGAGTTGAACGTCGACTGCACCTCATCGGCGGGCTCGGTCCGCAGCACATGCTTGACCACCAGATTCGACAGGTGGTTCATCACCCAGATCAGCGGCCGGAACAGCACCACGAACACATGCAGCACCGGGCCGAGCAGGATGGCGGTCCGCGACGGCGCGGCGATCGCGATGTTTTTGGGCACCATCTCGCCGAACACCATGTGCAGGAACGTCACGATCAGCAGCGCCACCACCAGGGCGATCACGTGCGACAACTCGGTGGGCAGGCCGACCGCGTGCAGCGGAATCACCAGCAACGACGCCAGCGCCGGTTCGCCCACCGCGCCGATCACCAGGGAGCACGCGGTGATCCCCAGCTGGGTCGCGGCCAGGGACACCGAGACATGCTCGATGCCCTTCAGTGCCCAGCGGGCCGCGCCGGATCCGGCCTGGGCCTTCGGCTCGATCTGATCCCGGCGCGCCGAGACCATCGCGAACTCCGCGGCGACGAAGAAGGCATTCGCCAGCAGCAGCAGAACCAGGACCAGCAGGGCAACGGGGGTGCTCATCGTTCCTGCTCCTCATCCTCGCCCCGCAGCGCTTCCCGCTCCACCCGGACCCGATCCACCCGGTAGCCGTCCAGGCTCAGCGTCGTCAGGCGCAGTCCCGCCCGGGTCGCCAGGCCACGCTCGTCGCGATTCACCTCGTCGACGCACTCCAGCAGGACCGACTCCCCGGGCTCGGGGAAGTGCTCCAGCCGCTCGGTCAGCAGCCCGCCGATGGTGTCGGACTCATTGCCCTCGGGCAGTTCCAGGTCGATCAGGTCACCGAGTTCGTCCGGACGCAACATTCCCGAGGCCTCCCAGGCCCCGTCCTCCAACTGGTGGAACATGTCGGCGGACACGTCATGCTCGTCCTCGATCTCGCCGACCAGTTCCTCGAGCAGATCCTCCAGCGTGACGATGCCGGCCGTGCCGCCGTACTCATCGACCACCAGCGCCATCTGTACGCCCGGGTGCCGCAACTCGGTCAGCAGCACATCCAGCGGCATCGACTCGGGCACCACCTGGGCCCGGCGCATGATGTCGGCGACCCGACGTTCGGTGCGCTCGGCGTACGCGATGGCGACGGCGTCCTTGAAGTGGACGATGCCGCGGATGTCATCGAGATCCTCGCCGGTCACCGGGAAGCGGGAGTAGCCGTGTTCGGCGGCATGCACCAGCACATCCTGCGCGGTGTCGCTCGCCTCCAGAAACTCCACCTGGGGCCTGGGCCGCATCACATCGGCCGCGGTGAGGTCGCCGAAATCGATCGAGCGCTGGACCAGCTCGGCGGTGTCGCTGTGCAGGGTGCCCTGAGCGGCCGAGCGGCGTACCAGGGCGGCGAGTTCCTCCGCCGTCCGCGCGTGCGAGACCTGCTCCTCGGGGGTGAAGCCGAGCAGCTTCAGCACCCCGTTGGCCGCCCCGTTCAGGATCCTGACCAGCCAACCGAACATGACCATGAAGATCCGCATGGGCAGCACGACCACCTTGGCCACCTGGTACGCATTCGCCAGGGCCCAGTTCTTCGGTACCAACTCGCCGAAGACCATCTGGGTGATCGTGGCGATGATGAACGCCGCGACCGTGGCGATGCCCACCGCCGCCGTCTCCGGCAGCACCAGGCCGAGCAGGGCGGTGATCAGCACCCCGAAGGAGGGGCCGGTCAGGTAACCGGAGATCAGGCTGGTCAGGGTGATGCCGAGCTGGGCGCCGGACAGGTTGGTGGAGGTACGCACGACCGCGTTCTGAATGGCGGGGGCGGCGGGATCGCCCTCGTCCAACCGACGCTGCAACTCGTTGCGATCCAGGGTGAGCAGGGCGAACTCCACGGCGACGAACAGGAAGTTGAGCGCCACCAGGATCAGGAAGACCACCAGGAGGACAACAGCGGAAACCATGGCATCCAATGCTCGGTCGGAAAGGGTGAGGGCGGGCGTGGCCCTGGGCGCACATTCTATGGCCACCGGGCTCCCGGAACGGGAATATGACTCCTCCCCGTAAAGTTGAGTAGATGTGACTCAACCTTGTGACCGGCTCTGGGCAAGGGCTCAGATCATCAGTAAGGTCGAAGCAGGCTGAGCACTCGTCGAACAACCTCAGGTCTCCGTCAAGAGGAGGACGCATGGACCAGAACAAACTGACTGCGATGAGCCGTGATGCGGTCTCGGCCGCCGTACGCGAGGCCCTGACGCGGGGCAATCCCCAGGCGGAACCCGAGCACCTGCTGTACGCCCTGCTGTCGATCCCGAACAACACCGTCGGGCCGCTGCTGGAGAGCGTCGGCGCGAAGCCCGAGGTGGTTCTGGCCGCGGCGCAGGGGGCGTTGACCAAGCTGCCCTCCAGCAGCGGTTCCACCGTGGCCAATCCGAGCATGTCCGGCGCGCTGGCGCGGGTCCACGCCGAGGCGGAGAACCTGGCGAACAAGCTCGGCGATTCCTACGTCGCCACCGAACACCTGCTGATCGCGCTGACCAAGGTGAAGTCCCCGGCGCAGAAGATCCTCAGCGATGTCGGGGTGACCGAGCCGAAGCTGGCCAAGGCGTTCGAGGATGCCCGCGGCAGCAAGCGGGTCACCTCGGAGAACGCCGAGGCAACCGCGCGGGCCCTGGACAAGTACTCCGTCGACCTGACCGAGCGGGCCCGGGAGGGCAAGCTCGATCCGGTGATCGGACGTGATTCCGAGATCCGCCGGGTGGTGCAGGTGCTGAGCCGGCGTACCAAGAACAACCCGGTGCTGATCGGGGAACCCGGCGTCGGCAAGACCGCCGTCGTGGAGGGCCTGGCCCAGCGGATCGTGGCCGGCGACGTGCCGGATTCGCTGAAGGGCCGTCAGTTGGTGTCCCTGGACATGGGCGCGATGATCGCCGGTGCGAAGTACCGCGGCGAGTTCGAGGAACGCCTCAAGGCCGTGCTGAACGAGATCAAGGAAGCCGAAGGGCAGATCATCACCTTCATCGACGAGCTGCACACCGTGATCGGTGCCGGCAAGGCCGAGGGCTCGATGGACGCCGGCAACATGCTGAAGCCGATGCTGGCCCGCGGCGAGCTCCGGATGATCGGTGCGACGACCCTGGATGAGTACCGCGAGAACATCGAAAAGGATCCCGCCTTCGAGCGCCGGTTCCAGCAGGTGTACGTGGGCGAACCCAGTGTCGAGGACACCGTCGCGATCCTGCGTGGGCTGCGCGAGCGGTACGAGGCGCACCACAAGGTGACCATCACCGATTCCGCACTGGTGGCCGCGGCCCAGCTGTCCAACCGCTACATCACCTCCCGGCAGCTGCCGGACAAGGCGATCGACCTGATCGACGAGGCGATGAGCCGGTTGCGGATGGAGATCGATTCCTCCCCGGTGGAGATCGACCAGCTGCGCCGTCAGGTGGACCGGATGACGATGGAGAAGCTGGCGCTGGAGAAGGAGACCGACGCCGCCTCGGTGGAACGGCTGGAACGGCTCAATGCCGAGATTGCTGACGCCAAGGAGGAACTGCGCGGGCTCGAGCAGCGCTGGGAGCGGGAGAAGGGTGGCCTGAACGAGGTCGGCGATCTGAAGAAGCAGATCGACGAACTGCGTGGCGAGGCCGAACGGGCTCAGCGCGAGGGCGACCTCGGCCGGGCCTCGGAACTGCTCTACGGCAAGATCCCCGAGCTGGAGCGTCAGCTCGCCGAGGCCGATGAGCAGGAGCAGAACACCACGCCGATGGTGTCGGACCGGATCACCCAGAACGACATCGCCGATGTGGTCTCCTCCTGGACCGGAATTCCGGTCGGCCGGCTGCTCCAGGGCGAGACCGACAAGCTCCTCCACATGGAGGAGTACATCGGGAAGCGCCTGATCGGGCAGGAGACCGCGGTGCATGCCGTGGCCGATGCCGTACGCCGCTCCCGCGCGGGAATCTCGGATCCGAACCGGCCCACCGGCTCGTTCCTGTTCCTGGGTCCCACCGGTGTCGGGAAGACCGAGCTGGCCAAGTCGCTGGCGGAGTTCCTCTTCGACGATGAACACGCGATGATCCGGATCGACATGTCGGAGTACTCGGAGAAGCACTCGGTTTCCAGGCTGGTCGGGGCCCCGCCGGGGTACGTCGGGTACGAGCAGGGTGGTCAGCTGACCGAGGCCGTACGCCGTCGCCCCTACAGCGTGATCCTGCTGGACGAGGTGGAGAAGGCGCACCCCGAGGTGTTCAACATCCTGCTCCAGGTGCTCGACGACGGCCGGCTGACCGATGGCCAGGGGCGTACCGTCGACTTCCGGAACACGATCATGATCCTGACCTCGAACCTGGGTTCGCAGTTCCTCTCCGATCCCAACCTGAGCCCGGAGACCAAGAACGACGCGGTGATGGAGGTCGTGCGCAAGTCGTTCAAGCCGGAGTTCCTGAACCGGTTGGACGCGATCGTGATGTTCGACCCGCTGGGGGTCGCCGATCTGACCAAGATCGTCGACATCAACCTGGCTCGGCTGAACGAGCGGATGGCCGATCGGCGGATCACCGTCGAGGTGACCCGGGCCGGCAAGGACTGGCTGGCGCTGACCGGTTTCGATCCGGTCTACGGTGCCCGGCCGCTGCGTCGGCTGATCCAGTCGACGGTGGAGGACACCCTCGCCCAGGAGGTCCTGTCGGGCCGGTTGCTGGAGGGGGACACCATCACCTTCGACCTGAATACCGATGGGGAGGGGTTGCGCATCCTGGGTGCCGATGAGCATCCGACCGAGGCGAGCGCCACCACCGGGGATCCGGTGGTGGACGCGGAGATCATCGACTCGACCGACGCATCGGACCAGGATCGCTCCGCGGGCGCGGACGCCTGAGCCGTACGCCGATCTGCGCACGACGGACAGCGGGCGAGGTACCACTGGTACCTCGCCCGCCGGCGTTCCGGCCGCTCCGGCTCGGAGCCCGGCTGCCGTACGCAGCAGGTTGGCGAGCGATCGTCCGGGCTCGATTTGACGAAGTCCGGATCGAGGTCTAATGTTCTTCAAGCCTTCTCAGCGAGACGGACGTGGGAGCCCCTGAAATACGGGGTGGTAACGGACGGGCTGAGGTTGGGCTTCGAACTCCTTTTCAGTGTTGACCGGTTCAGGTATGTGTCCAGTTGGGGCCTGCCAGGGTTCCGGCGGTGTTGTGGTGTTCGGAGGGTGGTGCTTGCGGGTCGGATTTGACCGGGTCGGGGGTTGCTACTAGAGTAGATCGAGTTGCCACGGCGTGAATAACGCGGGAA
>NZ_AUHH01000062.1 GCF_000423085.1 Granulicoccus phenolivorans DSM 17626 = NBRC 107789 = JCM 15570
ACCATCAAGTAGTCCGGACCGAACTGGCCGAAGCGATCCGCAGTCCCGAGGTAGGCCGTCCCTGGTCCCGTGTGGGTGAACGGGCTGCGGGTAAAAGGATCGGTGACATTGGTACCCGTACCGGTGGTGCCGGTGATGAATGTGCTCCAGGTTATGGCGGTCAAGGTGCCACCGCCGGTCCCTGTTCCCGTGCCGGGATCGGTCCCCGTGCCCGTGCCGGTCCCGGTGCCGGGATCGGTCCCCGTGCCCGTGCCGGTCCCGGTGCCGGGATCGGTCCCCGTGCCCGTGCCGGTCCCCGTGCCGGTCTCCGTTCCCGTCCCCGTGCCGGTCCCGGTTTCGGTTCCCGTACCGGTCCCGGTCTCTGTTCCCGTTCCCGTCCCCGTACCGGTCCCGGTTTCGGTTCCCGTGCCGGTCCCGGCCTCTGTTCCCGTACCCGTCCCCGTACCGGTCCCGGTCTCTGTTCCCGTACCGGTTCCTGTGCCGGTCTCCGTTCCCGTCCCCGTCTCCGTTCCCGTGCCTGTCGCGGTTCCGGTACCGGTCTCGGTGCCGTCGTCGATGATTCGGCGTACTGCTCCGACATTGAAGAAGTAGTGGAGCAGATCCGCATCGAAGCTGACTTCCTCCTTCGAGCCCGATGCGGCCACGAGCGCCATGACGGCGTCTCGGCCGCCGGTCGTGACGATGGCGTCGGCGAACTTGGTGGTGAACTCCTCCCCCGATGGGACCGCGCCTTCGCTGTCAGCAACGTAGCTGTGCAACCAACTCCGCAGTTCCGGATTTGCCACGGTTGCGTAAACGAGTCTGTTTGCAGCGGCCGCCGCGTCCGGCGCGAGGCGCTTCCCGTACACGTATTCGGAGAGTACCTCGACCGGGCTGGTGATGAACTGTTCCCGCAGAAGAAAATCCGTCGACATTGCCTGAAATAGTGCGTCTACTCGCCTCACCGTGGCCGCCCGGCGCAAACCGGCTGATACTCGATTTCCCAAAGCATTCTCTTCTCCGCTCACGGCGGCCTCCGGGGTTGAGTTAGTGGGTATAGAAAACTCTAGAACCCTGTCTCTCTGCGAGCAATATCTCCAGCGAATTCCCCAAAATGTCCGTGGCGCGAGACGCGTCCGCGAACGGATGAACGCCGACCTCACGCGCAGCGGGGTGAAATACCGCGACGTCCTCGAAACCGAGATCCCCAAGGCAAGCCCGGCCTCCGCCCGGCAGGGCCTCGGCGTGGCCATCCCGTCGAACTTCCCCGAGTTCGGCGTGCGATCCTTTCCCCTGGTCGGCCCCGACGGCCCCGTCGAATTCGTCGTGTACGCCAGCTGGCGCCGCGACCACTACGCCCTCGAAGAAATCCGGGGTTACGTCGAACTCTTCCGGGATGCTTTCGCGACCCGTAACCGGCGCGCACGCGAGGCCAGCTTGAAGACCCGTCACCGCGACTGACGCATCCCGCGCCCCGTGCACGAAGCTGCCGCCCGGAACGGCAATCCCGGGTCGCGCCCGTCTGATCACCTGGAGGCACGCTCCGGTCGGGCGGGGAGTCTCACGTTCCGTCACCGGGCATGCGGTCCGGGGGCTCAGCCGAGGAAGACCCGGGCGCCATCGCGCCTCAGGAGCAGCCGCAGTGTCCGTTCAGCGACACGAGGACGCCGCATGCGCTGCAGACATCCTCGGCAAACTCGCGTGATTTCCGCTTGCGGTTGGATTTCCGCTTGGGACTGGATTGCTGCCTGGGCTTGAGTTGCTGCCTGGGCTTGGGTTGCCTCTTGGGCTTGGATTGCGACTTGGGATCGGATTGCTGCTTGGGATCGGATTTCTGGTTGGGACTGGATTGCGGCTTGGGATCGGGGGGCAACTCCGCACGAATCTCGCGTACAGGGGGCGCAGGTCGCCGGAAGGGCGCCAGCAGCACCTGGAAAGAGACGACTTCATCAATACTGAGGGGGATCCCTTTGGTCCGTAGGATGCGTACGATCTCGGTCGCGGGCAGGTCCGGGGAGCCAGCCCGGATCCGTTTCATCTCCGCAATGACCCGCGCTCGCTCTATTGGCGCCTCCTCCAGTTGAGCGTCGGTTGGTTCCCTTGTGATACCTCGCGGGCGCGCCGTGTCCTTCTGCTCCGCACTGGTCTTGCCGACGGCTTTGGCGTCCGGCTCGGCCTTGGCCTGGGCTTCGGCCCTTGCGGCGTCCAGGGCCTTCAGAAGCAGGCTTTCCTCGCGAGTGGAGTTGGTCTGCTGTCTGGCACGCTCGAGCTCCGCGATCGTGACATTCCGACCGCCGGCCCGGAGGAGAACGAGGATATTGTTCCGAGTCACCTTCGCGTCAGGATCTTCACTCAGTTTTCGAATGGCGCGACGCAGAGCGCGCGTGTCCCGCCGACGTTGATGCGTTTCAGCATCGTTGCTCGGCTCCCGTGCCGTGGGAGTCTCCCGGGCCGTGGAATGCCTGGTCCTCGGGGCCGTTGCGGGTGGAGGATTCGCTTCGGCAGAGTGACCCCTCCGTCGGTTCGAACCGTACTGAAGAAGCTCGTCCAAGTCCAAGTCCGAGTCATCGTCAGTCAGACGGCGCCCCGCTGAGCGGCGATCCTCCCGCTCCTGTGATCGCCGTTCGTCTCCGTCCAGCCACGCGTCTGGCCCGCGCGAAGGTTGTTCATCATCGCCGACGGAGTCGTGTCGGCCTTCGTGGTCCAGATACCAATCGTTGATCCCCCCGAGTCACCGGACATAGCGCGATTATGGTCCCTAAAGGGTTCCACTGGGTCTCGTAAGCGCAAAGCCGCACCGCACCGACGCCGACCGTTGCACGGTCCTCTACTACCGGTCCGGAACCCTGATCGCCGCCGATTCGGTCAACCACCCCCGCGATCACCTGACCGTCAAGCGAGCCCTCGCGTCAGCAGCGACGATCGATCCGGTCCGGGCCGCCGATCGGGCGGCACCGCTCAAGACGTTGGTCACACCGCTGCGCTGAGCTCATCCTTTTTGTCAGTGGCCGCACCCATGATGGTGTCATGGCCGAAACCCGCCGTCCGCACATCGCGCCGGCGTACGGAGTGACCCGGAGCGTGCCGAACCGGTGCGGCCCTGCAACCTGCAGGGCCGGGAGTCTCAACAACGCGCTGGCCTCGGATACGCATCGCTGGGGAGTGCGGCCCCCAACCAGCGGGGCCGGGAGTCTCAACGTGGCGGCGGATGGGGGACCCGCAGCAGATCGGCTGACCAACGAGTGATCCCCGGCAGAACGCATCTGCCGGGGATCATTCAGGTACTCCGCCGATCAGCCGCCGAGTGCGAGGAGTGCCGGGACCGAAAGCACGGCCACGTAGTACCCCATGAACTGCACCCCGGAGTGCATACCGATCATCTTGTTGAACAGGCAGCCGACCAGGCCGACCGTCAGCGTCACGCACAGAGCCAGCAGTCCGCCCTCGTAGAGACAATGACACAGATGAGCGCCGCGAATCCGGCGATGATCGCCTCGTGGGATACCGTCTTCACCACCCAGCGGGCGGCCCGGTGTGCGTTGGTCATCACAAAGGGGTAGGCAATCGCGATCGCGATCGCGATCACCGCCGCGATGATGCCGAACAGGGAAAATTCGCCGGTCGACAGCATGTTGTGCAGATTGTTGGTTTGCCCGGTCTGAGTGTTCAGCGTGTACACCGGCGGCGCATTGAACAGTGGCGCCGCAGGTCCGGCCGCCATCGGCGACAACGGCAGTCCGATCGCCACCAGCTGACGGATCTACCGACGGCCATCTAACCCTGGCGGAGTACGGCGGATGCCCAGCGACGAGCTCGACGGCCATTCCAGTAGATACGCGATTCTATACGCGCATTACTGTAGGCTATAGATGTATCGATCTGTGATCTGAATGCTTGGCGCGGACCGATACATCCTGTAGACCAGCCCGAGGAGATACCATGGCCAAGGCGGGGTACCGGATCCCGGCGCCGCTCAACCGATCCTTCCTGGATCACGAAATCGTGCTGTCTGGCGGTGGCTGGTCGATCCGTCCGGCACCGATCAAGCAGCTCCTGGTCGTCGCGGGTGGCGTGCTCTTGACCCTGTGGTCGGCAACCTCAAGCTTCATCTCCGATGCCGGACCGCTCTGGATCGCCTTATGGGTCATCTGGAGCCTGTCCACCGTCGTATACCTCGGCGGGATGACCAGGACCAAAGAGTTGCGACTGATGACCGTCCCCGCACTCCTGGCCTATCTCCCTCCATCGAGCCGCCGGGTGCTGACCCGGCGCAACTCCCGACCAGGGGACCTATACACGATCATCGGCATCAACCGCATCGACCCGGCCGGCCGCATCCACTACACCGACGGAGCACAGGGGCAGGCCTACTTAGTGGTCGGGACCGCCAGCTACCTCCTGTTCGAGGCCGACCGGCAGGCGATCCTCGATCGCGTCGATGCCTTTTGGCGCAAACTTGAGACCAGCTGCGAGTGGATCACCGTCACCACCAAGGAGCCGCAGCGAGTCCACCATCAGCTCGCGGCCGCGGAGCAGCGGAAGCGAGCTCTGACAGCGCGCGATCCCGATCTGGCCGCCCTGCAGCGCGAGCAGTACGCGATCCTCGGCCAGCAGGCGGGCCGCGCCTCGATCCACCAGTACCTGGTGCTGCGCGGCACGAGCGCCGACGCCCTGCGCCGGGCCGAGCAGCTGCTCCACGCCGAGGTCGAGGGCTCGGCCCTGATGCTCAAGGAGGCCACCGCTCTCGGCCGGGAGGAGACCCTGGCCATGCTGGCCAGCCTCTATCAGGGTGTCGACCACGCGCGCTCTCCGCACTCGGACACGTTGCACTGCCCGGAGGACCGATGACCCTGCTGAGCACGCCCCGCGCACAGCCCGCGGCCCGGGACAGGGAGGCAGACGAACCCGGTGGAAAGACGGCCGCGCCCGATCCGGAGCCCCGGCCCCCCGCGACCCGGCTCATGGCATGGCATTCCTGGCGGCAGCGCCGCCGACAAGCCCGACAGCTCGCCGCGACGCTGGAGGCGTATCCCCACCTGCTGGCGATCAAGCCGCGCGAAGGTCTGGCTTTTCGCTCGGACTACTACGCGGTCGACGGATCCGTGGCGTGCATCCTCGCCTACGTCCACGACGACGCCGCCCGGGACGGCTTCGGCGCGTTCTGGGGCCTCGACCGGATCCCGGACGGGCTGGACGAATCGGTCACCGCCATCGTGCTGGAGCAGGTGCACCGCCGGGACGACAAGTGGGTGGACTCCTACACCAGGCAGGCCGAGAAGCTGGACCGGTTGGATGCCAGCGAAGCCGACGAGGCGGGGACCACCTCGACCCGGCGCAAGGCGGCCAAGATCTCCGGCGACCTGGAGTCCACGATCGGCGAGTTGCAGGACGGGGCCAGCTATCTGTCGGTCCACAACCGACTGCTGCTCAAGGCGCCGACTCTGGAGATCCTCGAGGACAGCGTCGACCGGGTAACCCGGCTCTACATCGACCGGTTCGGCACTCTCAAGGTAGCCCCGTATGCCGGCGAGCAGCGCCAGGAGCTGACCGCGCTTTTCCGACCCAACGCCACGAAGCGCGGCAAGGGCTTCCACTTCACCTCGACCGAGTTCGCCGGCTCCTACTCACTGGTGACGAACGGCCTCAACGACCCGGCCGGCGAATACGTCGGCTTCTGTGTCGGCGACGTCAACACCTCCGCGGTCCTGCTGGACGCCAACCGCTACGACCACCACGTGGTCATCGCCGACGCCACGCTCAGCAGCCACCTGGACCGCCAACGGGTGAGCGCCATGTGGTGCTCGAAGCTGGCGCAGGCGTGTCTGCTCAACAACGGGCGGGTGGTTCACCTGATCCTGGACGGGGCGGATCTGGACCGGTTGGGTCCCACCTTCTCGGGCCTGACCGCGCGGGTGGACCTCAACAGCGGCGATGTGAACCTGTTCGAGATGTTCGGCGAGCCGGCCGAGGAGCTCTCGGTCTTCGCCACGCAGGTGGAGAAGCTCAAGCTCATGTTCGAGCAGCTCTACGAGTCGAGCGACGGCGCCGTCTCCTCGATCATCCGCTCCGCGCTGGAGGGCGTCGCGACCGATTTCTATGTCGAGCAGGGCATGTGGCAGCACAACGCCCAGGAGCACCGGCACCGGCTGCGCGTGGTCGGGATCCCCCACGAGCAGGTCCCCCGCCTGCAGCTGTTCGTCTCCTACCTGGAGACCGCCTACCGGACCGAGGTCAACGCGGCAAAGTCCGACCCCGACCAGATCCGGGCTCTCAACGTGCTGCGCGGCATCGCCGCCGCGATGCTGTCCACCAACGGCGACCTGTTCAACAACCACACCGCGGGGACGATCGACACCGTCCGCGACGCCCGGCGCGTTATCTATGACTTCTCCCGGCTGCAGCGGCGGGGCGGAGGCACGACCGGCTCCGGGGTGGCGATGGCGCAGCTGGTCAACATCGTGGGCTTCGCGGTCGGCCGGCTCGGCCCCGGCGATTCGGTGATCATCCATGGCACCGAGCACGTCGACGACCGGGTCAAGCCCTACCTGCGCACCCAGTTCGAGCGCCTGCACGAGCGCGGCGGACGGGTCGTCTATGGCTACAACGACGTCGACCGGATGCTCGCCGACAGCGAATTCAATCTCTTCGACGCCGCGGACTTCACGCTGCTCGGCCCGCTGCGCGAGCGCACGGTGGCGGAGTACCAGAAGCAGCTGCACCAGCGGATCCCGCCCGACCTGGAGCGTCTCATCACGACCCGGGACGCCAACCTCACCTACTTGCGCCGCGGCGTCTCGAACGTGGTTTTTCACACCGATTTGGCGCTCGGGGTCAACCCGGCCCGCGAGGCCGAGCGTCGCCGAGCCCGTCGCGAAACGACCCGGGCGGAGGACGCATCTCGCGTGGCGGCGGTGATGACCGGCCGCAAGCCGATCGCCGGCGCCCACTTGACCAGTCGCCGCCCCGAAAAGTCGCCCCGGGTCCGCACGCGGGCCGCCGAGCATGTCCGTCACCGCGAGCTCAGCCGTCCCGGCTGAGCCCCCGAACCAGAAACGAGAACGCAATGACCCCGACCATGCGGGCCTGGCGCCCACCCTGGACCATTCCGACCGGCGCGGTCCGTCGACCCTGGCTACGACGCGGGATGACGCTCGGCCTGCTCGTCGCCCTGCTGATCCCGCTGCTGGCGTCTCTGGCACCGCCCGCCCATGCCCAGGACGTCGATGACTATTCCATGTATAAGTTGGCGTCCAATGCCGCGATGTACTTCTCCCGGGAAAATTCCCCTCAGGTGGGCAAGGCGGCCAAGGATCGGATGACCGACGAGTGGCACGAGGTAACCCGGAGCCCCGCCACCGGCGGCGGCTTCCTCGGTTACGCGGACCCGGAGTTCTCGCCGTCGGATGTGGTCGGCTGGCTGTTTTCAGCGGCGTCGGGCTCGTCCCAGACCGTGGCCTACTCGACGTTAACGGCGACCAACGACGCCGGTGGCGATGATCTCTACGCCGGCATGCTCGACTATGCCCACTTCGGGGCGGCCAACCGGGACCTCGGGCTGGATTCGATGACCTCCGGGATCGGCGGCGAGATTCTCAACGCCATCGGGGGTTCGATGATCTGGCTGAGCTACGCCCTGGCCCTCGCGGTCGGGATGGCCTTCTGGGTCGTCATCCAGCTCTTCCAGTTGCTCAACCCGTTCCTGTGGTTCTACCAGGGCGTGCGGGCGGTGAACCCGACCTTCGCCGACGGCATGGTCCATGGCGGCGACATGACCGCGGTCAACGGACCACTGGCCGGCATGGCCGCCTGGATCGGCGACTGGTACCAGGTGATCAACGGTCTCGCCTGGCAGACCTTGGTCCCGCTGTTCATCGCCTCGCTTGCCGTCGGGCTGTTGTTGTATCGCCGGATGGACCGGGGCTCGGCGATCAAGAAGCTGATCGTGCGCATGGTCTTTATCGGGGTCGGCCTGCCCCTGCTCGGTTCGATGTACACCGGGGTACTGGCCAAGTTCGACGACTCGGTGGTGGGCCAGCACGCCGGGTCGACCCGCGTTGTGCTCTCGACCTACGTCGATTTCGAGGCCTGGGTGATGCAGGACCGCCTCGGGATCCCCGACGAAGCGGTGATCGGCTGGAGCGGCGATCAGTCCAGCGCCCAGGCGCAGATGGCGGTGCGGACGACGGCGCTGGCGATCAACAAGCAGTCCCACGGGAGTACGTTCGATGCCCTCAAGATCACGAGGGTCACGCGGCCCGCCACCTGGCAGGACGGGATGGCACGCGCCAACGCCGCAGACGATGCTCAGGCAGACAGTGACGCCCGCGCCGTCTTCGCGACCTTCGGGATCCTCAGCAAGTACATCTCCAACAATGTCGTGGCAGCAAGTGATTTTGAATCCGGTATCAAAGAATCGCTCACCAAGCTCGATTTGGATACAGACGAGAAGAAGAAATGGTTCGTCAAGGTCGGGGGTTACGGTGAGGTTCGAGGTTTCGGAGAGAAGGGCAGCTACGAGCCCACCAACCACCCGATGTTCTGGGTCAGCGGCGGTCTGGCCTCCTCGGCGCCGGGCGGAGACCAGACCACCTTCAGCACCGCCGGTCCGAAGGCCGGCTGCGGCAAGGACGTCTGGGCCAACAATGCACCCGAAGCCTGCAATCTCTCGCCTCTGGCGACCTACAACTACCTGAACACGAGTTTCGGGTCGGACTCGATGACGCTGTTCAGTTCCACGAACGTGACCTCGGGCTTCACCCGGGAGAGCCATATGGCGGTCTCCCAGGTCGGGACCGGGCCCGCCAAGTTCACGTACTGGCTGAACTCGATGATTCTGTTGGGGTCGATCGCGTTGCTGGGATTCTGGTATGCGCTCGGCATGTTGGTCGGGTCGGTCAAGCGGACCATGAGCCTGATCGCGGCGATCCCGTTCGCCACGTTGGGTGCGATGGCGGCGATCAGCAAGGTGATCGTCTACTCGATCGCGCTGATTCTCGAGGTGATCGTGACGCTGTTTCTGTACCAGTTCGTCTCGGATTTTCTGATCTCCATCCCCGGCATCGTCGCGGGCCCGGTGTCGAGCGTGATGCATCCGGACAGCCTGCTGGGCAGCCCGGTGCTGGGTGGCCTGGTACTGGTCCTGGGCACTTTGCTCTCGTCGCTGCTGATTCTGGGTGTCACGATCGCGCTGCTCCGGGCACGCAAGGTGGTCCTCATGGCGATGGACGAGATCTGTACCAAGTTGGTCGACAAGTTCCTGGAGACCAGCACCCCACCCAACGCTGACAAGGGCGGCATGCTCCCGGCCCTCGCCGCGGGAGCCGGGTCGAGTGCCGGCATGGCACTGGGTAACAAGCTGACCTCCGGCCTGGACGGCCATGGTGGCGGTGGCATTGGGCGCACGTGGCCGACCCGGGGAAAGATGGGTGGGAGCACGAATTTCGGAGGAACGAATGGGTCCACCAACCCAAAGAATTCGATCGCCGGCGGCGAACACCGCAAGGCCCTCAACACCTCCGGATCGGGCGCACCCCCCAATACAGGCACTGACCCGTCGGCGTCGGGAGATGGACCGGCACCGGATGGTCCGTTCCAGGACCCCGGGTCCGGAAGCCCTCGCGGTACCGCCGAGCCGACAAATGCGGACGACAGCTCGACGGGTCTGGACGCTGCGCTGGTGCGCGATAGGGCGGACAGGACACTGGCCGGACAGGTGCTCGCCAACGGTGGCCCGACTGACGTCCGGTACACCCCACCGCGTGATGCAGCCGGGAACGCGGGTGGCTCCGGTGGGCACACGATGGCCTCGCCCCCGGACGACGGGGGCCGCGACGATCCCGAGGCGACGACGATTGCCGATGTGAGTCGACCCCTCGGTCGCGGCAGCCGTACGCTGGCGGGGACGTCCGGTTCCGTGCGCGACACCTGGGCCCCACGCTCGCGCGCCTCCGAGACCGCGTCGGCCGCGTCCACTACCGCGCCCGAAACCCCGGGGACGACGGCGCCCCGAGGTCGCGGCTGGAAGCGGTTGCCGGTGCGGGGCGAGCCTTCGGCCAGGGCCTCGCGGACCGAACGAGTGGCACCGACGAAGACCCCGGCGGCTTCCGGCTCAGCCCCCGTGTCCTCGACAGGACCCAGCACACCGGTGGTGGGTGACCGGACTCCCTCGCGGACTCGACCTCGGGGCCCCCTGCCCTCGGGAGCGACGCGACCCGCGCCCGCCCCGAACGGCCGCCCCGCTCCGGCAGCCGGCCGGACGCCTGGAGCGCGAAAGCAAACTTCGCGTTCGGAGCCGGCCCGCACGGTGGCGGTCACTGTGCCGGCCGTCAGCGTGCAGCGGGCAGAGTCCCAGCGTCCTGGTCGAGCGCACGCCGTCCCCCCGACCGGGGTGGAGCGGTCGTCCCAGGCCGACACGGTCACCGCGCCCCCGGACCACACCATCTCCGCACCACAGGAGCAGGCGACCCGCCAACCGACCCCGAAACCGAAGGGAGGATCGTCGGTGCCGGAGGCCGGGCGCACGTAGTCTGGCCACCCGGCCGGCTGATCGCACAGACAAGAACCCCGTGAACTCAGGTCCACGGGGTTCTTCATCGGCTACTGGCAGCAGGATCGGCCTCAGCAGTCATGCCGCCACGCTTGGGTCTCCGCCTTGCCCGCGTCGGAGTCTTCGCGGAGGAAGGTGTGACCTTCGAAAGACAGGCTGTTCTCCGTGAAGGTCACCGGCGAGCTTCCGTCGTACCTTCCATCCCCCGTCCACACAATCGTGGTTCGCTCCCTATTGAGTTCTCCCGTCGTGTCTCCGAAGGACCCGCCACCACTGCTAGTGCAATGGACTTCCGTATAGTGCACCTTCGCAGCCTTGATCGTGACTGTGCTTAGGTCGGGATCTCGCCGCAGCACATACGTGCCGTCCTCCGAGGCCCCGGCACAGCCGGTGAGCGTGCTTCCCAGCAGCACCGCCGCTGCCGCAGCGGCCACCCCGGCCCGCGTCGCGCGAGCGGTTCGGTTGATCATCGTGTCGTCCCCTCGGTCGGATCCCTGGTGGTGCGTTGCGAGCATGTCCGTCGATCGTGGTCCAGCGTCTCGGCTCCACCGCCGCACGCTGTTCCCGTCCCCGCACCCGACCTGCGCCCGGGAGCCGAAGCTGGACCCACGCGAGCGACCTCACCGGGCCTTCCGCGTGTTTGCACCCATTATCGCAGGAAAGAAGCGGAAATTGGCAGGGCCGTGGTGGCTGTTTTCGGTGTTTTCAACACAACGCTGGCAAACCGCAGGCCTGACCCGTTCGTGCCTGGCACGTGGGGATCTTCCCGCCCGACCGGCACCGCGCGGCACCGCGCGGCACCGCGTAGACAACGAGCCCTGATACAAGCTCGATGGAGACGGAGGCATATCGACGCGCGCAGAACGCCCAGCCAGGACATCCCAGCTGAGCGTTCGCGGAGTTGATGACAGCTACCGCAGATCAAGATGGTAGGACGACAACCTCGGCATAGTAGCGAGACTGTTGGGTTCGATCCTCGGTCAGGGCAACAGAGCTTGGGTCTTGGGTTCGTCTTCCGGAGCTGGTTCGGAGGCCCCGGGCACGGCGATCGAAGGTACATAGCGGTACTTCCCCAGGGTGATCATGCTCAGGCTGACGATGACCAGGGCGCCACCGAAGATCAGGAACGCCAGGTTGTAGTTACCAGTGGTGTCAAAGATGGCACCGTAGACCATCGGTCCCACCGAGTAGCCGATTGCCAACATGCCGATCAGAGCGCCGTAGACGGTGCCAAAGGACTTCATGCCGAGGTAGCGAGACGAGAGGTAGCCGAGGATGTCGGACTCGCACCCCATCGCGAATCCAAGAAACATCGCGCCCACCAACGGGAATGCACCGGGTCCCACCGCAAGCATGACGAATCCAACGACCGGGAGGAGGAAGGTAACGAAAGCGACCAAGGGGGCATAGACTCTGTCGAGCAGGTAGCCGCCGACGAGTCGTCCGGCCACTGTTGCGATCGCCATGAACGAGACCGCGGCGATAGCTTTCGCTGGTTCGATCCCCTTGTCAGTCAACATCGCCACCAAATGGATGAGCGCCCCGGGTACCGCGCAGCCTATGATCGCCGTGGAAACCAGCATGACCCACAGGTGTCGGGTGCGAAGGCACTCTTTGATGGAAAGTCCGGGCAACTCGTTCGTTTGGCCATGGGCGTGGTGACCCAGCGCCCGGTCCTCGGCCGGGGTCGGATCCCGCACAATGAATGCCATGGGGAGAAGGTGGATCACCAGCGTTGCGATTGCGAGAGCGATGAACGCTGTCCGCCATCCCGCACTGGCCGTGATCGCTCCGACGAGCAGGGGGCTGATGGCGATGCCGATCGCACCGCCGGTCCCGATGATGCCTGTTGCCAGACCTCGTTTGGCGTCGACCCATCGGGCACCGAGGCGGCCCACGGGCATTCCGCTCAAAGAAGCCACGGCCAAGCCCATGACGGCCAGTACAGCCAACCACAGGACGTAGATGTTCGGGAGAAACGCCATGACGACAAGAATTCCCGAGACCAGGGCCGCTGCGGGAACCACGATCCTACGCGTCCCATAGACATCCAGCAGCTTTCCGACACCCGGCAGGATCAAGGCGGATAACAGAGCCATGATGCTGACCAAGCTCGACGTCTGCGTTCGACTCCATCCGAACTCTGCGCCGATCGGCTTGAGCAGCACACTGAAGGGGGTGAGTACCAGGGAATTGACTGACACCATGCCGGCCACCGAAAGCCAGGCCACCATCCACCATGCACGTTTTTCGACTCTCATCGACATTCGACTTCCTCCGATCTGGAATCCCGGCGTTTGCAGGGGTAGGAATACAGTCGGCGAAAGCGGCGGTTGCGCGAGCGTTCACATTCCACCCAGCGGAAGTCGATGGCGGCCGAAGGATCGATCGGTCGGGGGCGACACCAGGTCTTCCGTCATGTGGCGAGAGCCCGGTGATCAAACTTTGATCGAGTCTGTGGCCTGACATTCGAAGGCCAGTCAATGGGTCAGGTCGATGCCACCCGTGGTGGCGCGCTCAGCGCCGCGCAGCCGCGTCCGTGTGAGGCCTTTGCGCCCGAGGTTCTCCGGTGGAGATGCGTGGATCCCCGTCTCCCTCACGTTTCGGCCGATAGCGTGGGCGCGAATGGAAGCCTGCCGCGATCCGGCGATAACAGGGGCCCCCGCGTCTGTGCCGGCCACGAGGGCGCCCGCCCCAGGTTGGTCAGCAGAGGTCGTCGACTGGCTCGTCAGTGAGAACCTTGAAAATTCGCTCCAAGTAGTTGATCATGATGTGCATCTGCGCTTTGTCGAGGGGCTCCGCATCGGCGTCCACCAATCTGCCGGTGGTGAAGAGCCCGTAGCCCATGGCCACACCGAGGATCAGCCTCAGCCGCTCCTCGACATGCGGACCCTTGAGTTCTTTCCTCCATCGCGAGGTGATACGCCGTTCGAGCTCGGATCGAAAGGTTTGGAGAGCGGCGGGTTGGTCCAGCGAGCGCACCATAGCCAGGGCCGGCGACGAGAGATTCGGATCGTTCCAATACGTGACCGTTCGTTCCGCGCGGTCGAGTGGATCCGTGTCGAGCCCCCACTCTTCCCGGCCGACGGCATTCAGGAGCTCCAGCTTGGAGCCGAAGTGGTGATTGATCATCGCTGCGGTGATCCCTGCATCGATGGCAATCTGCTGCAAGGTCGTGTGGGAGTACCCCTGCCGCGCGAATCTGCGGCCAGCGGCCGTCAGAATCTGACGCTTTGTCCGCGCAGCGTCACGTTTGCGCGGGTGGCCGGCCTGCCCGGCCATCCGCATACGATCCGATCCAGGTTCCGCCATATCAGCCAGCATCGCACACCCGCTGGCCGGCTCCCTAAACGTCAACCGTCGGGGACATCGCTTCGGTATTCACATACAGCACACCGTCGTCGATCTCGACGCGGTACACAGCAATATCCTGGTTGGCTGGCGGACTGAGCACCCGGCCGGTGCGCAGGCAGAATTTGGCGAAGTGCCACGCGCACTCAACCTGGTCGCCGTCGACATAGCCGTCAGCCAGGGACGACTCATCATGGCTGCAGGTGTCGGCGGTAGCCAGAAAATCGCCGTCGACGTTGAACACCGCGATGGGTGGGTCCCCCTCGACCCGGACGGCCTCTCCTTCTTCCAGCTCCCGGGCCTCGCACACGCGGATCCTAGCCATAGTCCACTCCTTCACATCTACTGTTCGTTGGTGTCACTGATTCCACAGGCCCTTGGGGCCGGGACAAACTTCGTTCAGGGCAGTCAGCTGCTCCTGGGTGAGGGTGATCTCGGCTGCCGGCAACAGCTGAGTCAGCTGTTCACAGCTCTCCGGGCCCACGATCGCGGTAACCACACCCGGCTGGGCGAGCACCCAGGCCAAGGCAACGTGGGTGGATGGGATCCCCCACTCCGCCGCCAACTCGTTGAATCGGATCTGCGTCGCAATTTCCTCGTCCGAGAAACTCGGTCCTCCCCAGCGCGCGTCGCCCAGCGGAGCAGCGGCGTCAGCCGGCGAGGGTGCCAGGAGTCCACCACCCAACGGGCTGAAAGCTGCAACCGACAGGTGAAAGTGTCTTGTCGCGGGAAGTACCTCGGCCTCGATCCAGCGCTTGGCCAGGCTGTAGCGCGTCTGGTGGCAGATGGGCCGCGGAACTCCCAGGCGATCCGCGGCAGCGACCACCTCCGCCAGCTGCCACCCGTTGTAGGTCGACAGCGCGTAGTAGCGGGTCATGCCCTGCCGGACAAGATCAGCCATAGCCTGCACCGTCTCCTCGACTGCAGTGGCCGGGTCTGGATGGTGGGCATAGTAGATGTCCACGTGATCGACCCCCAAACGATCCAGGCTGCGCTCAATCTGGCTCATGATGTGATAGCGGCTGAGACCCCCACCCACCGCTCCGCCGTCATTGGGCCCGTCTCCGATCGCTTCGGAAACTTTCGTCGCCAGGACAACCTCGTCCCGTCGGCCGCGGATAGCATCCCCCACGATTTCTTCGGCTGACCTGCGTTCGCGCCAGCCCGGCAGCCCGGTTCGGTCGAACCGCGCTTGGTTCCCATAGGTATTTGCTGTTTCGATGTAGTTGATGCCCGCAGAGAGTGCCTTGTCGACCAAGGCGCCGGCCTCGGACTCTCGGGGGGCGACACCGAATGTCGCCGTGCCCAGGCCAAGCGTGGACACCCTCAGCCCGGAGGTCCCAACGACCCGGTACACCTCAGCTTCTCCCCGTGGTGCGCTGCATCGGGCCCGTCGCTGGCTGCACAAGCCTGGAGATCAACGTCGCTGTGCGACAGACCGCCGCGGCGAAGTCACGCACCAGATTGGGCCGACCCAATGCACTGACCGACACCGCTGCGATGGCGCGCCCCCGGACATCGAGCACGGGTGCTGCTACGCAGCGCAGAGGAGCGCTTTTGCCCCGGACGTCCGTCGCATACCCACGGCCCCTGGCTTCATGGAGCTCTTCGTGCAGCGAGGGCATCCCGCCCCGGCCGACTCGCCGTTGCCCCTCACTGCCCTCGGGGGGATGTGAATCGTGTTCGGTGAAGGCCCAGATCGCCTTTCCCAAGGCCGTGGTGAGGGCTGGGCGGCGGCTGCCGACCGTGGTTCCGATCCGTGCCGTGCTGTGGCCGAAAAGCTTTTCCAAGTAGAGGACCTCAGCCCCGTCAAGGACAGCCAGATGCACCGTCTCACGCGTCGACGCGAAGAGGTCCAGCATGTGCGGTTGCGCCATGTCGCGCAGCCCGTTGGGTCGACACACAGCCACGCTGTTGCCGACGGCGAACAGGCGGTTCGTCAGCGCGTACTGCCCGCCGACGCGCCGGACGTAGCCCTCCTCCACCAGCGTGATCAGGAGTCGATGAGCCGTTGACTTCGGTAGACCCGAGCGTTCGGCCAGTTGAGTCAGACCCAAGACCGCGGGCGGCTCGACGAAGGCGTCCAGCAACCGAATGGTTCGCGCGGCGACACCCACTCGGCGGGCATCGTCAAAGGCACTGGCGAGATCGAGTGGAGGCCACTCGGCCTCCGGTTGTGTTTGGACAATCGCGTGGGACACAGAGCCCTCCCCATCTAGTCGGCGTTGACCGAATGAGCTTCAACTAAATACGCGTTTAGTTGACTGTAGAGACGACCGGCTCCCCTGTCAATGGCCCAGTCGGAACCCAAATCAGGTTCCGCTCAGTGGAAGTTCACGGCCCCCGTGGCCGGGGATGGACCGCAGGCTGACGCGCAGAACGCGACAGAAGGGACGGGTGGAAATGCCGGAGCTCAAACGGATCGCCATCATCGGAGCGAGCGCAGCCGGCGTCGCCGCGGCGTTCGCGCTCAGACGCGCCGGTTTCGACGGACACCTGTCCCTGTACGGCGATGACGTGCGAGAACCGTATGAACGACCCGCGCTGACGAAGACGCTGAGTGGAGGCCATGGAGGGATCCATCCCATCGTTGCCCCCCACACCTATTCGGACAGCGGGATCGACCTCCAACTTGGCCAGCGTGTGGTGGGCATTCGTGGCCGCACGGTGACACTGGAGGACTGGTCGGCACAGCAGTACGACAGCGTCCTCCTTGCCACGGGAGCGAGTGCACGGCGCCTTCAGGTACCTGGAGCTCGGTTGGGCAATATCCTGTATCTGCGGAATGCGGACGATGCAGAACGGATAGCTTCCCGGTTGTCCACCGGCGGCCCCCTGGTCGTCGCAGGGGGAGGTTTCGTCGGCTTGGAGGTCGCTGCCGTCGCGCGCGGCCTCGGAATCGACGTGACGCTGGTCGAGTCGGAGCTCTTGCCATTCATGCGGTCAGCAGGCCCGGAGGTGGCGCGGTTGGTGGCCGACCTGCACCGGGATCATGGCGTACGTTTCTTCACCGGCGATCGAGTTACCGAATTTCGTGGTGAGCGAGAGGTCGCGGAAGCTCGGCTCGCCAGCGGCCGGATCCTGCCCGCCAGCACCGTCGTGGTCGGTATCGGTGCCGAGCCCAACACCTCACTCGCGATAGGGGTCGGCGCGGCCTGCCGCGGTGGAGTGCTGGTCAGCGCGGCCGGCCAGTCCTCGGTCCCGTGGCTGTGGGCAGCCGGTGATCTCGCCACGTGCTCTGATCCTCATGGTGTCACCAATCGGAGCATCGACCACTGGGACAGCGCCCGACACCAGGGGCATGCCGTGGCCCATGCGATGTTGGGCATCGCCACGAAGCAGGCCCCGGTTCCCTATGTGTGGTCCGATCAATACGAACTGACGTACCAGAGCTACGGGCGGGCCATCTCCGGGGACTCCGTCGTCTTCCGGGAGGGATCGCAGCCGCACCAATTCCTTGCGTTCCGGGTCTGCGGGGACCGGATTCATGCGGTCAGCGGCATCGGTCTGCCGCGTGAAGTCCGAGCCGGCAAGGTCCTGATCGAGAAGCAATCCATCGTGGACCCCCGAGCGCTCCGGGACCCCCACCTTGACCTGTGCAACATCCCCTGAATCCGATTCCATCGAATGGAATAGCCCGATTCGCCCGAGGCAGATGGCCCTTAGCATCGGGGCATTCGAATACATGAAAGGAAGAGTACAGCATGAGTCGAATCCGCGTAGTACACCACCTCGAGGACGTGACCGACACAGACGTGGTCGAGGCAGTGCAACAAGTACGCACCGCGAAGGGATGCCTCGAAAGCGAAGCATTCCGGGGAATTACGTCGAACGGTCGGGTCACGGTGGTGGAACTGTGGGAGGACGAAATTGCCTTCAGTCGCGATTGGATCAACAGGGTACGAAACGAAAAGCGCGACATCATAGCCGATCAATTGTCGACCTCCGGCCTCCCCAGTGCGATCTACCATCAGCGCACCTTCCGGAGGGAGCGCGGGTGGGTGGATACCGAACTGCCGCAGGAGACCCTGGTGACGTGGCCGGCCCGCGGACCAGTGCACATCGTGATCCTGATGTCCACGCCGATGCCGGAGGCTGCGATCCCGGCACACACCCGCGACGAGACGAATACCCGCCGGGAGCATGGGTGCGATTGGTACTCCTGGAACCAGAGCTTGGAAGACCCGCACCATATGTGCCTCACAGAGGTGTGGTCGGATCAGTCGATCTACGACGCGCATTGGAATCTGCGCATCAAAGTGGCCGAGGCGGCCGCTGCTCGCGGCGAGACCCAGGAACCGCCCGCGCCCGGCCCTCGCACGCTGGGGAGCAACTCGCTCGAGTTCTATCGGCACCAAGGGTTTCGCTTCATGTACGACCGTTGGCTTCCGGAAGCGAATTCTGACTGGTCAGAAACGATTTCCTGGGGCTCCTGAAAGCACCTATCTCAAGCATCCAAGAAAGGATTCAAAGAATGCTGAACGAACACACCCTGCACAGTGTGGGAGTGACCGTACGGGACCTGGACGCCACGATGACCAAGATCGGGGAAATCTTCGGTGTTGACGACTGGGAGGTGACCACGGTTGCGGGCGACCGGATCACCGACGCTGTCAGTCATGGTCGAAGGACGACCGGCGCCTCGTACCGTGCAGCAACCGGGACGACCACCCTACGGGAGGATCTGATCGGGGGTAAGGAGGGAGGCACCCAGTTCCCGTTCCGAACCGTGACCTTCGAACTCGTCCAGCCCCTCACCGGGGAAAGCCCCTTCCAGGAATTTCTGGCCACGCGCGGGCAAGGCATTTCACATGTGGTGTTCAACGAAGGTCCCCAGAGCGGCGACGCTGTCGCGGCCCACTTCCTCGCCCAACGTGTCCCGGTAGCCGCAGAGTTCACTGTGGACGGGGAACGCAGGCGCTTTGAAGCGCCCTGAGATTGTTGGAGGCTCCTGACCTTGGAAACGAGGATGGAGTTATGCCGAAGGAACTGGCGTCGGGGAAGCCGACGACGCGTC
>NZ_AUHH01000063.1 GCF_000423085.1 Granulicoccus phenolivorans DSM 17626 = NBRC 107789 = JCM 15570
GTACCGGCGTGCTTTGGTCGTGCGTCGGTCGATCACCGCGACGGTGGCCCGGGCCCGACCCGGGGTCTGCCGCAGCCGGGCGGTCAACTGCTGGCGGGCATGGTCACGGTTCCAGCCGGTCACCGCGACCACCTGATCCAAGATCTCGCTCTTGCCCTTCTTCGGCGCCGCCGCATAAGCCTGCGCGTACTTCTTGGTCACCTCGTACCTGGCAGCCAACGACAGATCCTTCACACTCACACCCCATCGTGACCGCCACCCACAC
Source organism: Granulicoccus phenolivorans DSM 17626 = NBRC 107789 = JCM 15570 (assembly GCF_000423085.1). Classification (GTDB taxonomy): domain Bacteria; phylum Actinomycetota; class Actinomycetes; order Propionibacteriales; family Propionibacteriaceae; genus Granulicoccus; species Granulicoccus phenolivorans. Next base: position 266 of record NZ_AUHH01000063.1, read on the forward strand.
TTCCCGGGGAAAACTATGTGAGGCACGGCACCCTGCTACGCGGGGACTCTGTGTGAGTCTCGTCGGCCATTTGACCGGCGCGGCGGGGCAGCGTACCGTTAACTGGTCGCCGGGCAGTCCGGCGAGTTTCCTGTGCCCTCGGACGAGAGTTCGCTGTGGGTGCTGGCGTTCAACATTGACAGATTTGGGGAACTCCTGTGAGCAAGCGCACTTTCCAGCCGAGCAACCGGCGTCGCAGCCGCGTCCACGGGTTTCGCGAGCGGATGAGCACGCGCGCGGGCCGCGGGATCCTTTCGGCGCGTCGCCGCAAGGGCCGCGCCAAGCTGGCCGGCTGACCGAACCCGCAGTCATGCTGCCCAGTGGGCACCGGATGAGATCGTCGCAGGATTTCCGTGCGACGATCCGCGGTGGTGTCCGCGCCGGGCGGGCCACCCTGGTGGTGCACATGGTGCAGACCGCGGAGACCGAGCGCAGTCGGGTCGGTTTCGTGGTGTCCAAGGCGGTCGGCAATGCGGTTCATCGCAATCGCGTGAAGCGGCGACTGCGTCACCTGACGCGGCCGCTGCTTTTTGCTGACCCCTGGGGCTGTACCGCCGTGGTCCGGGCGCTGCCGGCCGCGGCGGACGCCGACGCGGAGCTGGCGGCCGATCTGGTCGGCGCCTGGCAGTCGTGTCGGCGCAAACTGGCCCGCCGGGCCGTAACCGCCGGGAGCGCGCGATGAAGTGGTGGCGCGATCCGCTGAAGTGGCTGATGATCGCCTTCATCCGGGCCTGGCGCGCGGTGATCTCCCCGCTGTACGGCAATGTCTGTCGCTATTACCCGAGCTGCTCGGCGTACGGGCTCGAGGCGGTGCACGTCCACGGGAGCATCAAGGGCGGCGGGCTGACCATCTGGCGGATCATGCGCTGCAATCCCTGGTCCTCCGGCGGCTACGACCCGGTGCCCGGTACCCCGGCCGCCGAAGCCTGGGCGGCCGAGCAGGCCGAACGCGCCGCGGCCGCCGATTCGCTGGGAGTTGCCTCTGATCAGCACAATAGAGATCGGGACGGGCCGCAGTCGGCGACGGCTGCCGAACCTGCAAGCCCAAACCAAGCCGGACCACAACCTGCCTGACCACAACCTGGCCTGACCGCAGCGTCAGCGGCGACTAAGAGAAGGTGCGCTTTTCATGGATCTGATTCCCCTGGCGGGATTCTGGGACACCATTCTGTCCCCCCTGCACTGGGCGGTGTCCGGGGTGCTGTGGTGCGCCCACTGGCTGTTGTCCCCGCTGTTCGGGCCCGACTCCGGTCTCACCTGGAGCCTGTCGATCGTCCTGCTGACCGTCATCATCCGGACCGCGCTGATTCCGCTGTTCGTGCGTCAGATCCGCTCCTCACGCAACCTGCAGGTACTGCAGCCCAAGATGCGCGAGCTGCAGAAGAAGTACGCCGACGACCGGGAGAAGCTCGGTCAGGAGACGATGAAGCTCTACAAGGAGGAGGGCGTCAATCCAATGGCGTCCTGTTTCCCGATCCTCCTGCAGATGCCCATCTTCTTCGCGCTGTTCAATGTGCTGAACAATGCCGCGACCGGTGCCGCTCCGGTGGCCGGCAGCGTGCTCTCGCACGAGATGACCCAGTCCCTGGCGCACGCCAACTTCTTCGGCGCCACCCTGGCCGACCGATTCTGGCCGCTCACCAACGGGTGGGGCATCACCCAGACCGTGGCCGCGATCATGATCGTGCTGATGGTGGTGACCCAGTTCTTCGCGCAGTACCAGTTGATGAGCAAGAACATGCCGGCGGAATCCCAGACCGGTCCGATGGCCCAGCAGCAGAAGATCATGTTGTACGCGATGCCGCTGGTCTTCGGTGTCGGCGGGGTGAACTTCCCGCTCGGTGTGCTGCTGTACTGGAGCACCAGCAACCTCTGGTCGATGTGCCAGCAGTTCTACATCATCCGGCAGAATCCGACCCCCGGGACGCCGGCGTACGTGGCCTGGGAGGAGCGCCTGCGCGCCAAGGGCCACGATCCCCGCGACTACAAGCCGGGGCAGAAGATCCCGCGCAAGCCGGTGGTGAAGTCCGAACCGGTCGTGGAGCCCGAGCCGCGCAAGGGTGCGGCGAAGTCTGCCACCGACCAGGCGAACAAGCCGGCGGTGCAGCGCCAGCAGCCGCGCGTCCAGCGCCAGCAGCCGCGCCGGGACACCCGCAGCACCCGGAAAGGCAAGTAAGGCCCCCAGGCCAACCCACGGCCGCCCGCTGATGCCAGCGGTTTCTGTGAAGGAGAACATCCCCGATGAGCAATGATGTGGACGCGACCAACGACGCCGCCGAGGAGGTCGCCGCGCCGGTAGCGGTGAGCGATTCCGATCAGCCGGAGGCTGCCGCGGCGGGCAACGGCGGGCCGGTCGAGGCGGAGGCCGCGATCGAGAGCGGGTCGGCCGCCGCCGAGGCGGACGAGGACGCCGATGATGCTGACGAGGATGAGGACGACGCCGACGAGGCGGACGAGGATGACGCCGACGAGGCGGGAGCCGAGGGCGAGGCTCCCGCACGACGTCGCTCGGCCAAGGCCTCGGCGCTCGAGGAAGAGGGCGACATCGCGGCCGACTACCTCGAGGAACTGCTGAACATCGCCGACCTCGACGGTGACATCGACATCTTCACCGAGGGCGGCCGGGCGCATGTCTCGATCGTCACTTCCGGCGACCAGCTGGTCGGCAAGGACGGCGAGGTCCTCGAGGCGCTGCAGGAACTGGCGCGCCTGGCGGTGATGACCGAGACCGGGAAGCGCTCCCGCCTGATGCTGGATGTCGCCGGGCATCGCGATCGGCGCCGCCGGGAACTCACCGACCTGGCCAAGGATGCGATCCAGGAGGTCACGGAGTCCGGGGAGCCCGCACGCCTGGCCCCGATGAATCCGTTCGAGCGCAAGATCGTCCACGATGTCGTCGCCGAAGCCGGGCTGACCAGCGAGTCCGAGGGCGAAGAGCCCAAGCGGCGCGTCGTCATCCTCCCGAGCTGATTCGGGCCGAGGTGTCCGACAAGCCGGTGGACCAGGCCGGGGATTCCGCAGCCGGCCTCCCCGCCGAGGACATCTCCGAGGCAGCCCTGACCGAGATCTTCGGAGATCGGGTCGGGGCCGCCCGGGCGTACCACGAACTGCTGGCCACCGACGGGATCGAATGGGGACTGCTCGGGCCCCGGGAGGGCGATCGGCTGTGGCAGCGACACATCCTGAACTCCGCCGCGCTGGGGTCGGTGATGCCGCAGGACGCCTCGGTGGTCGATGTGGGATCCGGCGCCGGGCTGCCGGGGATCCCGCTGGCGCTGGTCCGCCCCGACCTGCGGGTGACACTGCTTGAGCCGTTGGAACGTCGTGTCGCGTTTCTCACAAGGGCTGTGGATAAGCTGGGGATAAGTGACCGGGTGGACATAGTACGGGCCCGCGCCGAAGAGCACAAGGAGCTCTACGATGTAGCTACCAGTCGCGCGGTCGGACCACTGAAACGCTTGCTGCCGTGGTGTCTGCCGCTGATGCGCCCGCGTACCGGAGAGTTCATCGCCCTGAAGGGCGCTTCGGTGTCCGATGAATTGAGGGCTGTGGATAAGTTGCTGGCAAAGCGTAAACTACGCGCCTCGATCGTGTCCGTACGCGCGCACCCCACCACTGAGGCCACGACCGCATTGCGCATCGCGGCCGGGTGAGCCTCCCCGGGTGCGATTCGCTGGTCAAGCGCGGTGCCGACCGGTGGCATAGCCCCTCTATGATGTGGGGACGAAACCTACGGCCAGGAGCCTCATGACCGATTCCACTACGAGCGAGCCCTACCCCTATGGACTCCTGTGGGGCATCAAGTCCTCGTTCGTCACCTACATCGCCCGGATGCCCGATGGCCAGGGTTCCCTCAGTGACGGGGCCACCACCCATGAGTCGGACAAGCTCGAATGCTTCTTTCCCCTGGACCGGGAGACCGCCCAGGCAGAGCAGACGTGGTCCTTCCGGGGTGATGTCCGATTCTCCGGGCATGCGAACATGCTCTTCGTCCGCATTGCCCACCCTCGGCTGGAAGCTCGCGGTGACCGGACGGTCCTGACTATCGCCCCGGTCTACCCCGATGAGACCGCCCGGATCGAGCTGGCGACGGTGCGGCTCGAACGTGGTCCGCGCTACCCCGACGTCGATGTGTGGCACGGTACCGAGGTGCTCCTGACCGAGGCCGGCGCCGACATCTTCAACAACGTGTACGCCCCCGGGGAACCCCTCGAGCAGTTCACGATGCATGTACCCACCGGGGATCAGCCGGCGCAGTGACCCCCCCGGTCAGGAGTCGACGGACTCCGCCAGGACCTCGTCCAACTTCTGCCGAGCAGCTTCGAGTCGCCGCCGGTAATCCATTCCCGCGGTCGGCGCATCCGTCTGCTCGGCGAGTGAGATCGCTTCGGCGGTCTGCCACATCTCTCGCATCAGGGCCCGCGCCAGGGCGGCATAGTCCAGCTCGATCCCGGCCGGTACGCCGCCCGACCCCGATGGTGGGGCGGCGGTCGGCGTCTCGGGGTGTGCGCTGATGCGATAGGTGCGCTTCCCACGGATCTCCCGAACGATCTCCTGGTCGCGCTCCATCGCGGCGATCAACTGGATGAACGCAGTATTCGAGCCCTGGTAATCGATGGCGTCCTTGAGTTCACCGGTGGCGTAGCCGGAGGGGTCGATCACCGGGCCGTTGGCCGCGAGCAGTTCCCGAATACGTGCCCGGGCAGTGCGATCGCGTGCCATGACAGGTCTCCTTCCGGTCAGCGGCGTACCGACTCTCGGCGTACCGACCAGGGCGCAGCGCACCGCGCACCAACTTGATTGGGTCAGTATACGAACAGCGGTTGAGCACAGGTGGGGGGAAAGGACTCAGCCGATCCAGACCGCCTTGAGATTGCAGAACTCCCGAATACCGGCGCGAGCCAGTTCGCGGCCGTGACCGGAGTTCTTGACGCCGCCGAAGGGGAGCCCGGGGAAGGAGGTGACCATGCCGTTGATGAAGGTCTGGCCGGCCACCAGGTCGCGGATGAACCGATCCTGCTCCTGAGCATCGGTGGTCCACGCGTTGGAGCCCAGCCCGAATCGGGTGTCATTGGCGATCTCGATCGCCTGATCGATATCGGCGACCCGGAACACCTGGGCAACGGGGCCGAAGACCTCTTCGTGGTACATGTCCATCTCGCGGGTGATATTGGTCAGAATGGTGGGCTCGAACCACCAACCCCGACGGTCCGGCACGTTCCCGCCGAACTCGACCACCGCTCCGTGAGCAATCGCATTACGCACCTGGGCAGCGACCTCGTCGCGACCGGCCTCGGTCGACAACGGCCCGACATCGGTCCCGTCCGCCGCCGGATCTCCGAGTGTCAGGGCGGCAAACCCGGCCCGGAATTGGGCCAGCCATTCGTCGTAGATGTCCTCATGAATGATGAATCGCTTGGCGGCGATACAGGACTGGCCATTGTTCTGGACCCGGGCGGTCACCGCAATACGAGCGGACTTGCTGATGTCGGCCGAGGGCATGACGATGAACGCGTCCGAGCCACCCAACTCGAGGACCACCTTCTTCAATGACTCCCCGGCGGCCCGACCGACGCTCACCCCGGCCCCCTCGGATCCGGTCAGCGTAGCGGCGGCAACCCGCCCATCGGCGATGATTCCGGCCACCGCTCCGGAACCGATCAACAGGGTCTGGAACGTGGCCTGCGGGAACCCCGCATCAGCGAACAACTGCTCGAGAAACAGTGCCGATCCCGGCACATTCGAGGCGTGCTTGAGCAGCCCGACATTGCCGGCCATCAGTGCGGGTGCCGCAAAGCGGACCGCCTGCCACAAGGGGAAGTTCCACGGCATGATCGCGAGTACGACACCCAGCGGCAGATACCTGCCGTACGCCTTGCTGGCACCGACGCTGGCCGGATCAATCGGTTCATCGGCGAGAAATGCCGCGGCGTTCTCGGCGTAGAAGCGCATCCCCTGGGCCGACTTGGTGGCCTCGGCCCGGGCTGCGGCCACGGTCTTTCCCATCTCGAGGGACATGAGGCGAGCGATTTCGTCATTGCGCTGGTCGAGGAGGTCGGCAGCATTCCGGAGCCAGTCAGCTCTCTGGTCGAAGGAGGTGAGTCGATAGGACGGGAACGCCATGGCAGCCGCGGCGAGCTTCTCTTCGATCTGGGCGGCAGTGAACTCGGGGTAGGTCCGAACGACCTCCCCCGTCCTCGGGTCGGTGATGGCGATAGGCATACCCTCACCTTACGAGGTGCTGACCAGCGTTGACGGGGGCTCGCGGATCTCCCGGGACGCACCGGCCGCAGCACCGAGGGGCTTCTGGCTCGCTAACCTGGAGAGGTGACTCCAGACGTGATCGCATCCATTGTGGCCGGCCTACTCGTGATCATTGGGATCATCGGCATCGTCGTACCCGTTCTGCCCGGCAGCTTCCTGGTTCTCATCGGCCTCCTGGTGTGGGCGCTGTTCATCGGCGGCCTGACCGGCTGGCTGGTCTTCGGCATCGGCGCGGTCTTCGTGATCTGCGGCATGATCGCGACCTACGTGCTGACCGGACGGGTGATGAAGCGGGAGAAGATTCCCGACGTGTCGGTGATCATCGGCATTGTATGCGGGATCGCGGGGATGTTCGTGCTCCCGGCGCTCGGCCTGCCGATCGGCTTCGCCGTGGGTCTGTTCGTCAGTGAACTCGTCCGGGTCCGGGAGCCCAAGCTCGCCCTGAAGAGCTCCTGGGAAGCGATCAAGGCGACCGGGGCGGGGATGCTCGTCGAGCTGGGCTGCGCCCTGGTTGCCGCCGCAACCCTGTCGGTCGGCATGTTCGTGCACTTCACCAGGTAATCAATGATTCAACCAGTTCTGTGAGCGGGGAAATGAGCAGCTCCCGCGATCCGGGGACACCGGGTCGCGGGAGCTCTTTTTCGGCCCTATTCGCCAGACTTGAGTTGCATCAACTCAAGGATCCGGTGGAGGTCCTCTTCTCCGGCGAACTCGATGACGATCTTTCCCTTGCTCTTGCCGATGTCGACTTTTGCTCGGGTGTCGAAGAAACTGGACAGGCGCTCGGTCAACTCCACCGCCTGGGGTGAGGGTGCCTTGGCCGCCGGTCGAGAGGTGGGCGCGGGGGTGTCGGCGCTCAGGTGAACCAGTTCCTCCGTGGCCCGAACCGACAGTCCTTCGGCGACCACCCGCTGGGCCAGGTGTTCCTGGTGTGCCGGATCGCTGAGGGAGAGCAGCGCCTTGGCATGGCCCGCCGACAGGACGCCGGCGGCGATCCGCCGCTGCACCGGAGCGGGCAACTTGAGCAGCCGCAGCGTGTTCGAGATCTGCGGGCGAGAACGCTTGATCCGCTGACTCAGCTCCTCCTGCGTACACCCGAAGTCGTCGAGCAACTGCTGGTAGGCATTCGCCTCTTCGAGCGGATTCAGCTGAGCCCGATGCAGATTCTCCAGGAGGGCGTCGCGCAGCATGTCGCCCTCTTCGGTGCCGCGTACGATCGCCGGGATCGCGGTCTTGCCCGCCTCCTTCGAGGCGCGCCAGCGACGCTCACCCATGACCAGCTCGAAACGCTGACCGGGCAGGGGGCGGACGACGACGGGCTGCAGGAGGCCGACCTCCTGGATCGACTCGACCAGCTCCGCCTGGAGATCCGGATCGAACTCGACCCGCGGCTGCCTCGGATTGGGGGTGACCGACTCGATAGGGATCTCGGCGTAGTAGGAGCCGGCCGGGGCGCGGTTGGCCGTCGAACCGGAGTCGATCACCTGATCGACCGGCCGATTGGTCCGGGGGCGGTCGGTGTTCTGGATGAGCTGGCCGAGCCCGCGTCCGAGCCCACTGCGGGGCACTGGGTTGCTCATAGGGTCTCCTTCGATCCGCGCCGTGCAATTTCTGCAGCGGCATTCTGGTACGCCTTGGCACCGGCCGAGTCGGGGCTGTAGCTGAGTACGGTCTGGCCGTAGCTGGGGGCCTCGCTGATCCGGACGGAGCGAGGAATCACCACCGGCAAAGTCTGCTCGGGGAAGTATTCGCGGACCTCGTCGACGATCTGTCCGGCCAGCCGCGTCCGGGCATCGAACATGGTGAGCAGGACCGTGCTCAGAACGAGATTGTCGTTGAGTTCCCCGGTGACCAGGTTGATGGTGTTGATCAGCTGTGCGACACCTTCGAGGGCGTAGTACTCACACTGGATCGGAATCAACAGTTCCCGGGCGGCGACCAGCGCGTTCAGGGTGAGCAGGCCGAGCGAGGGCGGACAGTCGATGATGATGTAGTCCATCTCGTTGGACTCCATGAACTCATCCAGTGCCAGCGCCAGGCGTCGTTCCCGGCCCGGAGTGTTGACCAGCTCGATCTCGGAGCCGGCCAGATCGACCGTCGAGGGCAGCACCCACAGCTCACCGGGTTCGGGGGAGCGTTGCGCGTCCTGGGCGATGGTGTGTTCCCCCATCAGGACGTCATAGGTACCGGCCGTACCGGGCTCGTGTTCGATACCGAGGGCGGTCGAGGCGTTCCCCTGCGGGTCCAGGTCGACCACCAGCACGGAGAGGTTGCCCGCTGCCAGAGCGGCGGCCAAATTCACCGCGGTGGTCGTCTTACCGACGCCGCCCTTCTGGTTCGCGACAACGATGACCCGGGTGGCGTCCGGTTTGGGCAGCCACTGCCCGGAGACCGGCGGCTCGGCCGGATCGGGTTCGGGCTCGGGGGGTGGCGGAAGGCCTTCCTCGGGTTCATCGTAGAGAGCCCGTCGGGGTCCGCCGGCGGCCGAGCTGGATACTTCGGTGGGAGGCGCGGTCATGGATGCTGACTCCTCGACAGGGGGCGGCGTGGACGGGTCCTGCGATGAGTCGGAATCCGAGGGGGCCGGGGGGACGGGCGTACGCTCGCCGGAAACTGAGAGAGTCCCAGCCGGCTGGGCGGCCGCGGGCCAGCCGAGGTGCGTCTCGGTCGAGGATTGAGCCGGCCATCCGAGTCCCGTGATGGGGTCTGGCGTCATGCTCAAGCCTCCTGTTCTTGGGTTCGGGCTTCAGGCTACAAGGAGCCGGGATGGGTAACCAAAGCCTGGGACCGGTGTGGACAACATCGATGTGATTTGTGGAGAACGAGGGACGCTCCAGAGCCGAAGTGAGCAGTGGTGCGCGGCAGGCCGGTGGATGAAGATGTGGATATCGTGTCGACTCGGGCCGGAGTCTGCGCCCTTGACCCAGTTGACCGGCCGGTTGCGGTGGTCGGCGGCGGAGCGTACGCGCCCAGGGGACGGCCCGGTCGGTGCTGGGTGATAATCCGGACCCGATCGGTGGATCGCGATTTTCAATCCTGAGAGTCTCTGCGCGTGAGCTCGGATCGTGACGGCTGGTTCCACGTGGAACATGCCGGCTGCGGGTGCCGGCGAGTCCTGCCGGGCCGCTGCCGGAGCTGACCCGCGACACTCGGAGCGAGGCGTTCCACGTGGAACGTGATGTCCCCGACGATCGTCGTGAACGGAGTCCGGACATGAAAAACGCTCCCCCGGTGGGGGAGCGTTCTACGTGGAACATCGATCAGGCGGTAGCCTCACGCCGCTCAGTGTCGGCGTCCCGCTTGTCCAGGTACTGATCGATCTTCGCGAGTCGCCGCCGGACATCCTTGGTCGCGAAATGCTCGGCCACGAACGACAGGAAAGGCACGGTTCCGGCCAGCGCAATGACCAGGATCCACTTCCAGGTCCAACGGACCTGTCGTCCGAGCAGGATGGCCGAGGTGATCAGCACCATGTACAGCCAGCCATGGGCGATCCCGATCACCTGGTTCATCGTGGCGCCGATCGCTTCGAGCTGCTGGTTGTCACTGAGGTAGCGCAGCGGTACGCCGACGCAGACGAGCACGATCAGCAGGACACCGACGATGTATGCCATCACGCGGTAGAACACCAACGACTTCTTGATCTTGCTGACCTCGATCATTCTTCGGCCTCCTTGGGGCTCTTCGTCGCGGAGTCGGAGTCGCGCTCACGCAGCGCCAACTCCAACTCGTCCATGGTCAGGGTGCCACGTTGCCGTGACTGTTTCGAAACTGCGGGGACCGCCGGTGTCTCGGGTTCCTCGTCCCAGCGGGCGGCCGGAGCCATCCAGCCACTGTCGGTGGCGGCGTCCCGGGACAGCTTGATGGTCGCAACGACGGCCGCCCCGGCGAAGATCCACCACTGCAGGGCGTACCCACGATTGCGTGCCTCGCCGGCGCCGTTGGGCAGCGCCACCGGGTCCACCGCCAGGCCCTGGGCAGCGGCGTCGCGGTCGATCAGGCTGACGAATCCGGGATACATCGGTTGCTGCCACAGCTGCACCAGCTGTTCGGGGCGGACCGAGCCGAGCATGCCGGTGGGCACGGAGCCCTCGGCCGCCGCCTCGGTCGGCCGGAAGTAGCCGGTCTGGGTCACCGTGCCGGACGGCGCAGCCGGGACGCTGGTCCCTTGAACGACGCCGCGCACCACGGGCACGATGCTGCCGTCGGCGAACTGGAACGCGGTCAGGACGCGGTAATGATCGGCGTCCCCGTAGACCGGGACCAGAATCTGCTGCTCCGGCAGGTACCGACCGTTGATAGTCACCGACGTGCCGTACGAGGTGGGGATCGCGCCCCCGACCTCGGCGACCTGCTGGAGGGGTTGGGGATCGCCATCGAGGCGTTGCTCGGTGGCCTTGATCCCGGACGTTTCGAAGCGGTCCTGTTGCCACAGGCCGAGACCGATCATCACGCCGGTCACCAGCAGCCCGATGGCCCAGATGACGACCTGTTTGGCGGCTTTGGACACGGCTACTTGCTCATCCGGCTGACCGCGTGCTCAACGAGGGCGGACCAGCTCTCGGCGAGACTTCCGCCCTCGGCCTCCAGTGCGATGGGGAGCAGCGAGGTCTCGGTCATCCCGGGCGCCACGTTGGCCTCGATGAAGACCGGCTCCCCGTCTCGGATGATCAGATCGGTACGCGACAGGTCCCGCAGCCCGAGCCGCTCATGGACGCGCAGGGCCATCTCGGCGCACGCGGCAGCGACACTGTCGTCGATCTGAGCCGGGGTCAGGAAGCGGGTCGCACCGGCGGTGTACCGGGCGGCGTAGTCGTACACCCCCGACTGCGGCCGGATCTCCACCGCGGGCAGGGCACGCGGGCCGTCCCCGGTGTCGAGGACCCCGACCGCGACCTCGACACCCTCGATGTAGGTCTCCACGACCGCGACCGGGCCGTACGCGTACGCCCCCACCATCGCGGCCGGGAGTTCCTCGGGGGTGCTGACCTTGGTGCAGCCCAGTGCCGACCCCGAGCGCGCAGGCTTCACCATCATCGGGAAACCGAGCGCGCCCCCGAGGGCGGAAACCAGCGCATTGGCGCCGAGCTCGCGAAAGATGTCGTGCGGCAGGGCGACCTGATGCGGGGTGGTCACGCCGTTCTTGGCCATCACGGCGGTACTGATCGACTTGTCGAAGGCGAGCCGGCAGGGCGCGGGGCGGGACCCGACGTAGGGGGCGCCGACGAGTTCGAGGACCTCGCGGATGGCACCGTCCTCGCCGGTTTCCCCGTGCAGCAGCGGAACCACGACGATGTCGTCGCGCCCCTGCAGCAGCGGCACCAGGGCCTGGTCGACGTCGGACTCCAGCACGGTGTAGCCGGAGTCGCGCAGTGCGGTGGCGACGCGGCGTCCCGAGCGCAGTGAGACCTCGCGTTCATGGGAGAGTCCGCCGGACAGAACCAGGACGGTGTGGTCGGTGGTGGGAGTCACGTGAGCGCCTTTCTAAGGAGGGGTCCGGGAACCGGGTCAGCGGAGGTCGGGACCGGGACCGGGGTGGATGCGGGGAGTGTGGGTGAACGACTTCAGGCCGAAGGTCTCGTTGATGTCGCGCTCGTTGTTGATGACCTCACCGAGGCGCCGGGTGCCTTCGATGATCCGCTCGGGGGGCGGGAAACAGTACGACAGCCGGATGTTGCGCGACCCCATGCCGTCGGCATAGAAGGCGGTACCGGGGGTGTACGCCACGCGCGCCGAGACGGCGCGGGGGAGCATCGCCTGGGAGTCGAGGCCCTCGGGCAGAGTGAGCCAGACGAAAAAGCCACCGGTCGGGTGGGTCCACGTACTGCCGGGCGGCATGTGCTCGGTCAGGCCGCGCAGCATGGCATCGCGGCGCTCCCGGTACATCGCGCGGAAGGTGTCCAACTGAGCCCGCCAGTCCCAGTGGGCCAGATAGGTCGAGACCACGAACTGGGAGAAGACCGAGGGTGCCAGGGTCGCCGATTCCTGGGCCAGCACCAGCTTCTCCCGTACGCCGTGCGGCGCCAGCACCCAGCCGACCCGCAGGCCGGGGGCGAACGTCTTGGAGAACGACCCCAGATAGACGACATGGGTATCGTCGAGGGACCGCATGGCGGGCAACGGATCCTGACCGTCGATGGTGAGCAGCCCGTAGGGGTTGTCCTCCACGATCAGCAGATCCAGCTCATCGGCGATCGCGAGGATCTCCTTGCGGCGCTCGAGCGGCTGCGTGAGGCCGGCCGGATTGTTGAAGTTGGGGATCGTATAGAGGAACTTGACCCGCTTCCCCGCCGCTCGCAGGGTGAGCAGGGCCTGCCGCAGGGCCTGGGGGTTCAGACCGTGCTCGTCCATCGCCACATGGACGACCTCTGCCTGGTACGCCGCGAAGGTGCCCAGCGCTCCGACATAGCTGGGTGCCTCGGCGAGGATCACGTCCCCGGGGTCGCAGAAGATCCGGGTCAGCAGGTCCAGCCCCTGCTGCGAGCCGTGGGTGATCACGACGTCGTCGGGATGGCCGTGAATCTGCTCCTCGGCCATCACCTCGCAGATCTGCTCGCGGATCATCAGCTCCCCCTGGCCGGAGCCGTACTGCAGTGCCTGGGTGCCGTGGTCCTTGATCAGATCCGAGACCAGCCCGCCGATCACGTCTAGTGGTAGATCGGAGATGTTCGGCATCCCACCGGCCAGGGAAACCACCTCGGGCCGGTTGGCCACGGCGAACAGGGAACGGACCGCCGAGGCCGTCATCCCATGCGCCCGCTCGGCGTACATGTCGACATATCGATCCAGACGCGTATCGTTCGGTTGATCCCGCCGCGCCGGCGTTGATTCATTCAATGTGCTGTCCTGACTCATTTCTGGTCATTCTACGATGGGAGCATGAAGCAGCCCGCTGCCCACCGTGGGCCGATCAGGACGTTGGTCGGCGACGAAGACCTGCTCGAAGCGACCCCCAAACGGTGGTGGCTACTCGTGGGTGGCTTGGTGAGCGCTGTGGTGTTCGGCTTCCTGATCGGATTCGCCCGCCCTGCCGCCCGGGCGGCCCGGAAGCGTCGCCGTGGGGAACAGGCCGACTGATGGCCCGGTCCCGCCGTGTCCAGCCGATCCGCCTCGCCGACCTGGCCGACTGCGCCCTCGAGTCCGGCGACCGGGCGGACTGGGCCGCCGCCGCGCAGCGGGAGTGGGGCCAGGTCGGCGTGGGCCTGGTTGGGCCGAGCGCGTTGACCGGGCCGAGCGGGATGGTCGGGCCGAGCGGGATGGTCGGCGTACTGCTGCTCGCCCCGCCGCTGCACGTGCCCCGCACCGGCGCCCAGGGGCGTGGTCCGCTGTCGGCGGACGCGGCAGTGCTGATGCTGCTGCGGCCCCCTGAGCCCGATCCGCAGGACGCGGGTGCGCGGGTGTTGATTCAATCCGCTGCGGCGCTGATCGCCCGGGGACCCGAGCAGTACACGGCGTTGGAGTGCCGGGCCCAACGCCTCGGCAACAGCGAACAGCTCCCGTCGGTCGACTGGTTGCTCGGGCTGGGCTTCGAGACCGTCGTCGAGCACCCGACCCACCCCCGGATGCGCCTGTCGCTGCGGCGTACGGCCAGCCCGCGCCAGCTGATGGAAGAGGGCTGGCAACGCCTGTCGGCGGCCCTGCGGCCGGTCTCACCGGGTACCGCCTCCCGCGGTCACGCTCCCCGGGAGTCGCACCACGCCTGACCCGGATCCGCCCCGCCGCCTCCGGTAGCATGTCGACACCTGCGGCAACGAGGAGAACCATGGCGGTTGCACCGTACGGGTCCTGGCGGTCCACCATCACCGCCGACCTGCTGACCGAGGGCCGCGTCGGCCTGTCCAGCCCGGTGTTCGACGGGCAAGATCTCTACTGGTTGGAATCGCGGTCCACCGAGGGTGGCCGGGGGAGCATCTGGCGCCAGGACAGCCACGGCCAGCGCACCGAGGTCACCCCGCACCACTTCGTCCGCTCCACGGTGCACGAGTACGGCGGTGGCGACTTCGACGCCGACGAGGGCGTGGTGATCTTCACCCACTTCCCGAGCAACCTCGTCCACACCGTACGCCGCGGCGAGGTACCGATCCCGCTGACCCGGCTGGGTGCGAAGCGGTACGCCGACTTCGAACTGCACACCCGCCGCGGCTTCGCCCTGGCCGTCCGGGAGGACCACTCCGACCCCGCCGACATCCGCAACACGATCGTCCGGATCGACCTGCGCACCGGTGCCGACACCGTGCTGTGCCACGGCGCCGACTTCTACGCCGGACCAACCCTGGGCCCCGACGATCAGCTGGCCTGGTGCGAATGGGATCACCCGGCGATGTCCTGGGATGCGGCCCGGATCAAGGTCGGCACGCTCCCCGTGGCCGCCCCGTACGCCGTGCGCAACGAACTCACCATCGACGGCGCCGGTACGCCGGTCTCGGCGGTGCACCCGCGCTGGGACGCCGCCGGCAACCTGCTGTGGCTCAGCGACCGCAGCGGGTACTGGAACTTCCAGACCTGGCGGGGCGGCGTCCTGCAGATCTGCGGCGGCACGAAGGCACCGACCCGGGAACCGCTGCACGACCACCGCTACGACTTCACCGAACCGGCCTGGCAACTGGGACCGGGCAGCTATGTTCCGCTGGCCGACGGGCGGATCCTGTGCACCTGGTTCGAGGAAGGTGTCCAGGTGATCGGGATCCTGGCCGATGGCGAGGTCACCCGACTCACCAGCCAGGTGGTCAGCGTTCGGGGCGTGGCCGCCAACGGCCGCTCCGCCGCCGTGGTCGTCGGCTTTCTGGACCGCCCGGTCGCCCTGTGCCGCCTCGACCTGGTCACCGGCCACCTCAGCGAGGTCCGGACCAGCGTGGACGAATACCTGGATCGACGCACCCTCGCGGTACCCGAGGCGCTGCGGGTCGGCGAGAACCAGGTGCGGGCATGGTTCTACCCCCCGACCAACCCCGGGTACGCCGCGCCGGCCGGGGAACTCCCACCGCTGCGGGTGCTCACCCACGGCGGTCCCACCGGCATGGCCGATTGCGCGCTGGACCTGTCGATCCAGTTCTGGACCTCCCGCGGGTACGGCGTGGCCGATGTGAACTACCGCGGCTCCAGCGGGTTCGGCCGGGACTACCGGCGACAGCTGGCGGGTCAGTGGGGCATCGTCGATGTGGCCGACGTTCTCGCGGTCGCCGAGCACTTGGTGCAGACCGGCCGGGTGGACGGCCGGCGGCTGGTGATCGAGGGCGGGTCCGCCGGCGGCTACACCACCCTGCGGGCCCTGACCACCTCCGACCTCTTCCGGGCCGGGATCAGCCGGTACGGGATCGGCGACCTGGAGACCCTGGCGCGGGACACCCACAAGTTCGAGTCGCGGTACCTGGACGGACTGATCGGGCGCTACCCGGAGGATCGGGCGTTCTACGTGGAACGATCCCCGATCCATCACCTGGACCGACTCCACTCCGCGATGCTGATCCTGCAGGGCACCGAGGACCGGGTGGTGCCACCCAACCAGGCCGAGGACATGGCCGCCGCCGTGCGGGCCCAGGGACTGCCGGTCGCGCTGCTGCTGTTCGAGGGCGAGGGGCACGGCTTCCGACGCTCCGACTCGGTCGCCCGCGCCCTGGCGGCCGAGGAGTCCTTCTGTGCCCAGGTGCTCGGCCATCAGCCCGCCGATCCCGTACCGCTCCTGCCGGTGGAGAACCTGACGCCGTAACCCCGCCGGGGACGCCCCGCCAGCGCACCCGGCGCCGGCCCGGGTGGAGCCTCGATGCCCTCGGATTGGTCGGCGGTGCTAACAATTGAGCCCGTGAATCCTCTCGCGCTGACCCTTACCTGGCCGGATACCTATATCTCGCTGGTGCTGATTTTCGTCCTGGCCGTGGTGGCGCGGGTGGTGCTGAACCAGCTGATCAAGCGGGTGGTCGCCTCGGCGGTGAAGCGTAGCCAGGGCAAAGGTTCGTCGCTGGTGCTCAAGGCCACCGGGGTGAATGTCGAACGGTCGACCCAGCGGACCGAGACCATGGGGTCGCTGCTGCGCAATGTGGTGACCGTGGTGATTGTGGTGACCGCCGGTCTGACCGCCTTCCAAGTGATCGGTCTGCCGCTGGGGCCGGTGCTGGCCTCGGCCGGGATCGGCGGCCTGGCGATCGGCTTCGGCGCGCAGAGTCTGGTCAAGGATGTGATCTCCGGGATCTTCATGATCGTGGAGGACCAGTACGGGGTCGGGGATGTGGTGGACACCGGCGATGTGGTCGGCACCGTCGAGGAGGTCACCCTCCGGGTCACCCAGCTGCGGGACTACAACGGGGTCGTGTGGTACGTCCGGAACGGGGAGATCAAGCGCATCGCGAACAAGTCCCAGGGCTGGTCGACCGCGACCGTGGATGTCCCGATCGCCTCCGATGAGGATCCGCAGCGGGTGATCGAACTGCTGAACGGGGTCGTCGACCGCTTGTACGCCGACCCGGACTGGGAACCCAAGATGCTGGAGCGCCCCACGGTGCTCGGGGTCGAGCGGATCGAGGGTGGCACGATGACCCTGCGGATCACCGGGCGCTGTGCGGCCGAGGAGCACTGGGGCGTCCAGCGCCAACTCACCGAGCGGGCCCAGCAGGCCTTGATCGACGGCGGGGTCCGCGGGCCCATCCTGCCGCTGGTCCCCTCACCGACGGAGCCGGCGCGGCCCGCCAAGCCGAAGGCGACCGGTTCGGAAGCGCCGAAGGCGACCGGTTCGGAAGCGCCGAAGGCGACCGGTTCGGAAGCGCCGAAGGCGACCGGTTCGGAAG
>NZ_AUHH01000064.1 GCF_000423085.1 Granulicoccus phenolivorans DSM 17626 = NBRC 107789 = JCM 15570
CGGGGAGGACTTGGTGACCTTCCCGATCTCGGAGGTCGGGGAGTACTGGCCCTTGGTCAGCCCGTAGATCCGGTTGTTGAACAACAGGATGGTCATGTTCACGTTGCGGCGCAGGGCGTGGATCAGGTGGTTCCCGCCGATCGACAGGGCGTCCCCGTCGCCGGTGACGACCCACACACCGAGGTCTTCGCGGGCGGTCGCGACCCCGGTCGCGATCGCGGTGGCGCGGCCGTGGATGGAGTGCATGCCGTAGGAGTCGACGTAGTACGGGAAGCGGGAGGAGCAGCCGATCCCGGAGATGATCACGGTGTTCTCGCGCTTGATCCCGAGTTCGGGCATGAACCCGAGGAACGCGGCCAGCACGGCGTAGTCCCCGCAGCCGGGGCACCAGCGGACCTCCTGGTCGGAGGTGAAGTCCTTGCGGTTCAACGGCGTCAACGACAACGGCACCTTCGCCAGACCCGCGTACGTGCCGGAATTTTCGGTTGCAGTCATCGCTGATCAGTCCTCATCGCTGTGGTAGGTGTGGCCGTCGGTGAAGCCGCCCTGCTGGGCGACGCTGCGTGGCTCGTGGGCGGGATCGAACGGTTCCTGTCGCAGTTCCTCCTCGGTCGCTGCCTGGGCCACATCGGCCCGGCGCAGCAACGCCTCGGACAACTCCGACAACGAAATGGGAAGCCCGCGGATCCGCTCGAAGGACTCGATATCGACCAGGTACTTCGCCCGCAGCACCATCGCGAGCTGGCCGGAGTTCATCTCGGGCACGATCACCCGGTCGTAGGACCGCAGCACCTCGCCGACGTTGGCCGGCAGCGGATTCAGGTGCCGCAGATGCGCCTGGGCGATCCGACCCCCCTCGGCCCGGACCCGACGCACGGCCGCGGTGATCGGACCGTACGAGGAACCCCAGCCGAGCACCAGGACCTTGGCGCCGTCCGGGTCATCGACCGCAAGCTCCGGCACCTCCCGGACCATGCCGTCGATCTTGGCCTGCCGGGTCCGCACCATCAGGTCGTGGTTCTCCGGGTCGTAGGACACGTTGCCCGTGCGCGCGTCCTTCTCCAGCCCGCCGAGCCGATGCTCCAGCCCGGGCGTACCGGGGATCGCCCAGGGCCGGGCGAGGGTTTCCTCATCGCGCAGGTACGGCAGGAAGCGCGGCTTGCCCTTGGCATCGGTCGCGTTCGGCTCGGTCGCCAGATGGGGATCGGTGCTCGGGATGGCAGCCAGGTCGGGCAGTCGCCAGGGCTCGGCGCCGTTGGCGTTGTATCCGTCGGACAGTACAAAGACCGGCGTCCGGTACTTCACCGCCCACCGAGTTGCCTCGATCGCGGCATCGAAGCAGTCCGCCGGCGACTGGGCCGCAATGATCGGCACCGGCGCCTCCCCGTGCCGCCCGTACAGGGACTGCCACAGGTCGGACTGCTCGGTCTTGGTCGGCAAGCCGGTCGAGGGCCCGGCCCGCTGCACGTCGACCACAACCAGCGGCAACTCGGTCATCACCGCCAGCGAAATCGTCTCCGACTTCAACGCAATCCCCGGACCCGAGGAACTGGTGACCCCGAGCGCGCCGGCGAACGACGCCCCCAGGGCCGCGGCCACCGCCGCGATCTCGTCCTCAGCCTGGAACGCGGTCACCCCGAACCGCTTGAGCTTCGACAGCTCGTGCAGCACGTCCGAGGCCGGCGTGATCGGGTACGCCCCGAAGAACATCGGCAGCCCCACCTTGGACGCCCCGACGACCAGGCCGTACGCCATCGCGACGTTCCCGGTGATCTGCCGATAGGTCCCCTGCGGCAGCTTCGCCGGCGACACGGAATAGGTATGGGCGAAGACCTCGGTGGTCTCCCCGAAGGCGTGCCCGGCCCGCAGCGCGGTGATGTTCGCGTCGCGGATCTCCGGCTTCGTGGCGAACTTCTTCTCCAGGAAGGAGACCGTGCCCTCGATCGGGCGGTTGAACATCCAGCACAACAGCCCGAGGGTGAACATGTTCTTCGAGCGGGAGGCGTCCTTGCGGGTGAGCCCGAACTCCTTGACCGCAGCGACGGCCATCCCGGACAGATCCAGCGCGTGCACCTGGTACGCCTCCAGCGAACCGTCCTCCAACGGGTTGGCCGCGTACCCGATCTTCTTCAGGTTCCGGGCGGTGAACTCCGCGCTGTCGGCGATGATCACCGCGCCCCTGGGGACGTCGGTGATGTTCGCCTTCAGCGCCGCGGGGTTCATCGCGACCAGCACATCCGGGCGATCGCCGGGAGTCATGATGTCGTAGTTCGCGAAGTGCAGCTGGAAACTCGACACGCCCGGCAGCGTCCCCTGGGGCGCCCGGATCTCGGCCGGAAAGTTCGGCAGGGTCGAAATATCGTTGCCGAAGACCGCCGAATCGGCGGTGAACCGGTCACCGGTCAGCTGCATCCCGTCACCGGAATCACCCGCGAACCGGATCACCACCCGGTCCAGGTTCTTCACGTCACTCACACCGCACTCCTCCAGGGGCTCGCGACGGGTGGCGGTGCTCTGCAGCAGCCTCACAACGTCGGGAGAATCTAGGCTAATAGTTAGTCTAATAATAATCTCTTATCAGAGATTGCGCTACCCCGCGCGAGATCGCGGGCCCGGACTCAGCCGCGCTCGGCCGGGATCGGCTCTGCCCCGATCCGCGCCTCGATCAGGTCGGCCAGTTCCCCGGCCCAGGCCGCGCGGGCCCGAGCAACCGAAGCCTGGCCCCGGAACACCGCGGATTTCACCAGCATCGCGTACTCGTGGGTCTCCGCCGGACTGCGGGTGAACCGCTCGCGGATCAGGGGCGTCTCCCCCTGCGCCAGCAGTGCCGCATGCTGCTCGGCGCGGACCGCATCGGCTTCCTGGACCTCGACGTACTTGCGCAGACAGGCGATCGCGGCCGCCGGCGGCACCTGATCCAGAAAGACCGCCTGGAGCAGGAAGGGATCCCGCTCGTCGGGGAGGTCGTGCCAGGAACTCAGCCAGGTCACCAGTTCCCGCTCACCGGCCTCGGTGATCCGGTACTCGACCTTGCGCAGCGACTCCCCGCGGACTCCCTCGATCCCCTCGATCAGACCCTGCTCCCGGAGCTTGGCCAGGGCGGGATAGATCTGGGAGTGGGTGGCCGACCACAACCAGCCGGTGGAGGACGCGAGGAACTGGCTCAGTTCGTAGCCGGTCATCGGTCGGGCGGTCAGTACCCCCAGGATCGCGTGCCGCAGACTCATGCTCCGACCCTACTGAAACCCCCGGCGGGGCAATGCGCGAACGGGCGTACGGACACTGGGTCCGTACGCCCGTCGGCAGGGGGTTGATCCCTCACTCGGCGTAGTCGAGCGGGTGCGGTTTGCGCTTCGGGACCAGGACGACGGCCACCAGACCGACGACCGCGACGATCGCGAAGATGTAGAAGTTCCAACCCGAACCGAGCGAGGAGGCCAGGACCGCGCCGCCGATGATCGGGCCGAGGATGGCGCCCAGGCGGCCGATACCGAGCGCCCAGCCGATGCCGGTGCCGCGCATCGGAGCCGGGTAGTACGAGGTGACGAACGGGTTGATCAGGTTCTGCGTCCCGATCGCCCCCTGGCCGCCGATCGCGACCAGCACCCACAGCAGCCACATGTCCGGACGCAGGCTCAGGGCCACGGCGCTGATCACCGCGAGGGTGAACGAGATGGCGATGACGGGCTTGGAGCCGAACCGGTCCGCGGCCCAGCCGGCAATCAGCGAGCCGATGATCGAGCCCAGGTTGAACAGCAGCAGGAAGGTGAGCGCGGAGCCCATCGGGTAGCCCTGCTTGCGCATGATCTCCGGGAGCCAGGTGTTCAGGCCGTAGACCAGCAGCAGGGCGCAGAAGGCGGCCGCCCAGAACAGCAGGGTCGCCGGCAGCAGGCCGTGCCGGAACAGGTCCACCGGGGTGCCCCGCTTGGCGGCGGTACGCGGCTGCGGGACGTCGACGTCGAGTTTGGCCGCCAGGGCCGAGGCGGCGGCGCTCTTGCCGCGGGAGACCAGGTAGTCCAGGGATTCCGGCAGGAACTTCAGCGCCGGCAGGACCACGATGATCAGCGGGGCGGCGCCGATCAGGTACATCACCCGCCAGCTGGCGACGGGCAGGATGGCCAGGGCCAGGCCGGCCGCGAGGATGCCGCCCACGGCGAAGCCGGACTGCATGATCACGTAGACCAGGTTGCCGCGGCCCTTCGGGGCATACTCGACGACCATCGCAGTCGCCGACGGCATGCAACCGCCCAGACCGAGCCCGCACATGAAGCGGGCGAGCGCGAACAGTCCCAGGCTGGGGGCGAGTGCGGCCACGATCATCCACAGCGAGAACCAGACCACCGAGGCGATCAGGATCTTGCGGCGGCCGAACCGATCGGCCAGGGTCCCCACGGTCAGCGCACCGATCATCATGCCGATCAGGGCGTAGCTGCCGACCAGGCCGGCCTGAGCGGGATTGATGCCCCATTCGGCCATGATCCGGGACACGGTGGTGCCGAAGACGACCAGGTCGTAGCCGTCGAAGGTGATCGCCAGGGCGCAGATGGCGACGAGGCCGGCGAGCTTGCCGCCGCGCAGGCCCTGCCTGGGGCCGGTGGTTACTTCAGTGGTGCTCATGCGTGGTCCTCGCTCCAGGTCGGGCCGTCGGTCAGGGCGCCCTGCCACATGTCGATGAAGTCGGGCAGGGTGGGGTCGAAGCGCCGCGGGGTCCACTCGCCGTGGATCTCGCGGACGCCGAAGGAGTACTCCCAGGTCACGTCCTCGGGACCGTAGAAGTAGAGGAAGATGGCGGTCGACTGCGGGTGTCGGCCCGGGCCCATCTGGATCTTCACGCCCTGCTTCTTGAGGAAGTTCCAGCTGCGCATGATGTCGTCGAAGGAGCCGACCTGGAAGTTGACGTGCCCCAGGCCGGTCGCCTCGTTGAACAGGGCGAGCTTGTGGTGCACGGGGTCGAAGCGCATCAGGCAGGCGCGGTCACCGATCCAGTCGGAGATCAGGAAACCGAAGTTGTCCGACCAGAAGCGCTGACCGGCTTCGACGTCGGGCACCTCGAGGCCGAGATGGCCGAACTCGGTGATACCGGCGGGCCGGGTGAACCGGACCGGGCGGGAGACCACCTGGGTCATCCCGGTGACCAGTTCGACCACGTTGTTGCCGGGGGAGACGAAGCTGATCATGCCGCGGACGTGGCGCAGGGCGCAGTCCTCGGCGGTACCGGCGGTGACCTCGAGGCCCTGCGACCGCAGGTGCTCGGCGGCGGCATCCAGGGCTGCCTGGTCACGCAGCTGGAAGGCGCTGGCCAGCGAGCGGGGCTCGCCCTGCTCGAAGATGACGCTCTGGTAGCGGTCATCGGAGCGGAAGTGCGCGGTGGTCTCGGTGCGCTCCATCAGCTCCAGGCCGACGATGCGCTGCACGAACTCGATCTGGGTGTCCAGATCCTGTGTGCCGATGCGTACGTAGGCGAGATCATCGACGGTGATCATCTGGGTCCTCGTTCTCTGGTTGGGTCGAAGTTTTCGGGCTCGGATCACAGCCCGGGGAGCAGCGGGCTCGGCAGGGCTGTGGTGCTCGGGTGAGCGGGTGGTCGCTCCGGGTGGAGCGGGGATCAGGTGGTGCGGGTACTCAGTGCGACAGGTGCTGCCACAGGCGGGTGAGCAGTTCGGTCTGGGTGGTACGCCAGGCGTCCTGCTCGTCGGTGGGCAGCGGGACGGGCGTACCGGCGGAGCGGGCGCGGACATTGAGTCGCGCGGAGTACTCCAGGACCCACATCAGGGCGGTGGCCGCCGCAACGGTGGGACCGACGGTGAGAGCGCCGTTGCCGCGCAGCACCAGGGCCGTGCCGTCGCCGAGGGATTCGGCAATTCGGCGGCCCAGTTCCGGATCGCGGGCCAGGCGGGAGTCGGTGTGGACCGGTACTGCCGCGCCGCAGAAGCTGCCCTGTCCGTGCAACGGGAGGATCGGGTCGCGGGTGGCATCGGCGGCGGCGACCCACTCCGGCTGGGCGCGGCAGATGGCCGCCACGTCCGGGCGTACGGCATAGATCGCCAGGTGCAGCCAGGCCTCCTTGGGCGCCCCCTCGGGCAGGCCGGTGGTTTCGGCGTCCGCGGGTACGGCGACGAGGTCGGTCTCGCTGAGCGACCCCAGCGGTTTGCCGGGAGTGATCAGCATGCCCTCGGGCGTACGCCGGGACACGTGGCCGAACGCGGTGACCAACTCGTGGTGGGCCAGCAGGCGTCCGGCGGCGGGGATATCTGACGTCGATGTCATGGATAGAACTTCATCATGCTCGGCCCAACATGTCAACTTCGACATATTTGCCTAGGCATATTGGACTGGCCACGTTGCTTGGGAAAGTCGAGGGGTGTGGCCGCCCGGGACCCGCGACAGTTGAGCGCCGTCCCGCGACGGGTCGGTCAGGTGACTGGCTTCCCGCGATGGATCCGGCGGCGGGACCGCTTCCCGCGACAGATACGGCAGGCGGGTCCCTACCCGCGACAGTCAGCTCGACTCAGCGGCCCTGCCGGCCGTCCAGCACCCATGGCAGCAATCGCGGGAGGCCTTTGCCATCGCCGTGTGATCTCTTCTGAAGCAGGAAGGGGCCGACGTGCCCAGCCGGGTTGCCGCCGGCGGTCCCGGGCGGCGTACCCCCACGGGGCACGAGGACGCCACCGAGCGATGGTCCGACAGATCCGGGGATGGCTCCGGTCTCCCGCGATTGCTGCAACACCCGCGCGTTGACCAGAGCCGTCGCCGGGTAGACGGATCCATCGCACGGCGGGGTCTAACTGCCGAAGCTGTCGCGGGAAGCCCCCGGGCCTCCGAAGCTGTCGCGGGAAGCCCCCGGGCCCCCGAACCTGTCGCTGGCAGCCCACCCGGCCCGAAAACGACGTACGCCCACACCGCAACGGCGGGATGGGCGTACGAGTCAGCGCGGCTCAGCCACGCACGGGGATCTCCTTGACCGCCGGCTTGCTGACGGTCGCGAAGAAGTCATTGCCCTTGTCGTCGACGATGATGAACGCGGGGAAGTTCTCCACCTCGATCCGCCAGACGGCTTCCATGCCGAGTTCGGGGTACTCCAGCACCTCGACCTTCTTGATGCAGTCCTTGGCCAGCCGCGCGGCCGGGCCGCCGATCGAGCCGAGGTAGAACCCACCGTGCTTGGCACAGGCCTCGGTCACCTGCTTCGACCGGTTCCCCTTGGCCAGCATCACCATCGACCCACCGGCGGCCTGGAACTGGTCCACGTAGGAGTCCATCCGTCCGGCCGTGGTCGGCCCGAAGGAGCCCGAGGCCATCCCCTGCGGAGTCTTGGCCGGACCGGCGTAGTAGACCGGGTGATCCTTCAGGTACTGCGGCATCTCGCCGCCACCGTCCAGCAGTTCCTTGATCTTGGCGTGCGCGATGTCGCGCGCCACGACCAGCGTGCCGGTCAGCGACAGCCGGGTCTTCACCGGGTGCTTGGTCAGCTCGGCCAGGATGTCGGCCATCGGCTGGTCCAGATTGACCTCGACCGCCGCGGCCTCCTCCCCGACATGCTCGTCGGTCACCTCGGGCAGGTAGTGCGACGGATCGAACTCCAACTGCTCGATGAACACGCCCTCCGGGGTGATCTTGCCGCGGCACTGCCGGTCCGCCGAGCAGGAGACCGCAACCGCGACCGGCAGCGAGGCGCCGTGGCGCGGCAGCCGGATCACCCGGACGTCGTGGCAGAAGTACTTGCCCCCGAACTGGGCCCCGATCCCGAAGTCCTGGGTCAGCTTCAGGACCTTTTCCTCCATCTCCGGATCCCGGAAGCCGTGCCCGGTCGCCGAGCCGCTGGTGGGCAGTTCGTCCAGGTACTTCGCCGAGGCGTACTTGGCCGTCTTCAGCGCGAACTCCGCCGACGTGCCGCCGAT
Source organism: Granulicoccus phenolivorans DSM 17626 = NBRC 107789 = JCM 15570 (assembly GCF_000423085.1). Lineage (GTDB taxonomy): Bacteria > Actinomycetota > Actinomycetes > Propionibacteriales > Propionibacteriaceae > Granulicoccus > Granulicoccus phenolivorans. Next base: position 7,899 of record NZ_AUHH01000064.1, read on the forward strand.
CACGACCGCGAGGTGGTAGGGCGGGCAGGCGGCGGTGCCGAGGAGGCGCAGCTTCTCATCCAGGAAGCGCATCATCGCGTCCTCGTTCAGGATCGCCTTGGTCTCCTGGAACAGGTAGGACTTGTTGGCCGAGCCGCCGCCCTTGGCCATGAAGTGGAAGTGGTACTCCAGCGCGTGGTCGGCGTGGGTGTCGGCGTCGATCTCGATCTGGGCGGGCAGGTTCGTGCCGGTGTTCTTCTCCTCCCACATCGTCAGCGGCGCGTTCTGGGAGTAGCGCAGGTTGTCCTTCTGGTACGCGTTGTACACCCCGCGGGACAGCGCCTCCTCATCGCGGACGCCCTCGGCGGTCAGCACGTGCGCGCCCTTGTGCCCGGAGATGATCGCGGTGCCGGTGTCCTGACACATGGGCAGTACGCCGCCGGCGGAGATGTTGACGTTCTTCAACAGGTCCAGCGCGACGAACCGGTCGTTGTTGGACGCCTCCGGGTCGGCCAGGATCTTCTCCAACTGCGCCAGATGGGCCGGTCGCAGATAGTGCGCGATGTCGTGCATGGCGGCCTCGGCCAGCTGGGTCATCGCCTCCGGGGCGACCTCCAGGAACCGGCGGCCCCCGGGGCCGTCGAGGACGCGGACCCCGTCGCTGGTGATCTTGCGGTAGGTGGTCTTGTCCTCGCCCACCGGCAGCAGGTCGGTGTACACGAATTCGGGCATCGTTCAGGCTCCTCAGCACGCGGCGGATACGCCCGTCATCTTGTCACGCCCGGCGCGGCATTTCCGGGCTTGTGCGCTCATGGCTGGTGCGAACTCGGGACCTTTCGGGTGTGCCGCAGGCCTCCCGAGGCAACCGGGTCGGCTACCTTGGCCGCATGATCGCACGTGCAGTCACCGTGGCGGCGGTGATCGTCGTCCTGGCGGTGACCGGCTGTACCAAGGGGCCCGACGGCTCATCGCCCACCGCGCCGGCCGGTTCCGCCGGCCAGAGTGCCGACCCCGGTTCGGCCGCCGATCCGACCGCGGCGCGGGAGGCCGCGCCCGAGGGGGCCCGGTTCACTTTCGACCAGGCCGCCCGCTGGCCCGACGGGGTCGAGGTACAGGTCACCACGATCACCGCCCGTACTGCCACCGCGACCGAACGCGGCGCCGAGGGCACCGACGGTCACCTCGTGGAGGCCGACATCCAGGTCAGCAACGGTTCCGACCAGCCGTTCGACACCGCCCAGGTCGCGGTCTGGGGCTACTACGACCGGGTCGGCGCCCCCAAGGTGTCCGACTCCTCCGGTCGCCTCGGCGTACGTCTGGCCGGCGTGCTGCAGCCCGGGGAGACCGGTCAGGTGCCGATGGGCTTCGCGATTCCGGCCGATCGGCTCGGTGCGGTGACGGTGATGATCGTCGGTGATTCGGCCCATCCGGCGGTGCAGTTCAGCGGTGCGGTGAGCGCCGGCTGAACCGCCCGAGGGCGTACGCCCGCCCGGGGCGGGCGGCGGGAACAAAGCCGACCCGATCACTGTTGACTATTCTCGACGTCATCACCAGCGACTGAGAGGTTTGACATGTCGGAGGACATTCGCGACATCATCATCGTGGGCAGCGGCCCCGCCGGTTGGACCGCGGCCGTGTACGCTGCCCGGGCCGACCTGAAACCGCTGGTGCTGGAGGGCTCGGTGACCGCCGGTGGCGCCCTGATGGACACCACCGATGTCGAGAACTTCCCCGGCTTCCCCGAGGGCATCATGGGCCCGGACCTGATGGACAACATGCGCAAGCAGGCCGAGCGGTTCGGTGCCGAGATCATCACCGATGACGCCGTCGAGCTGGATCTGACCGGCGACATCAAGGTCGTCACCGACGGCTCGGGCACGGTCTACCGCTCGCGTGCGGTGATCCTGGCGATGGGCTCCGGTTACCGCAAGCTGGGGCTGCCCGGTGAGGAGCGACTCTCCGGCAAGGGGGTCTCCTGGTGTGCCACCTGTGACGGCTTCTTCTTCCGGGGCAAGGATCTCGCGGTGATCGGCGGCGGCGATTCCGCGGTCGAGGAGGCCACCTTCCTGACCAAGTTCGCCAACTCGGTCACCCTGGTACACCGCCGCGACCAGTTGCGCGCCTCCGCGATCATGGCCCGCCGCGCCGAGAACGACCCGAAGATCAAGTTCGCCTGGAACTCCGCGGTCACCGACATCCACGGCGAGGGGTCGCTGGAGGGGCTGACCCTGACCGACACCGTCACCGGCGAGACCCGGGAACTCCCCGTCCAGGGCATGTTCGTCGCGATCGGCCACGACCCCCGCTCCGAACTGGTCAAGGGCCAGGTGGACCTGGACGCCGGGGGCTACGTGCTCACCGAGGGCCGCACCACCCGGACCAACCTGCCCGGTGTCTTCGCCTGCGGCGACCTGGTCGACCACACCTACCGGCAGGCGATCACCGCCGCCGGCTCCGGGTGCTCGGCCGCGCTGGACGCCGAGAAGTACCTCGCCGATCTGGCCGATGTCGCTGATGTTGCCGATCTCGCGGAGCAGACCGCCTGACCCACCGGGACCATCCGGACCGAACGCCACGACCGCTGCGGTCGTGGCGTTTTCCATGTTCGCCGGGTCCGGCTTCTTCCGTGTTCGCCGGGCCCGGCTCCCGTCGGGCGGGCTGCGGGCCATTGTCCGGCAGGCTTGCGCCGGGAATACTGTTTTGGTTGGCTGCTGTCCTGATCGCGGACGGCGCGATCGGAGGAGGCATGGCGTGGACGCTGCGGCGGTGGACGAGGTGACCGACGACACCTTTGCCGACCTGGTCCTCGGCTCGCCGCTGCCGGTGCTGGTCGACTACACCGCCGACTGGTGTGCTCCGGGCCGGCAGCAGGAGCCGGTGCTCGCCGAACTGGCGCGGGCGTACGCGGGCCGGATGCGGTTCCTGCGCCTGGACACCGCGCTCAATCCGGCCAGCCCCGCCGACCATCAGGTGACCCACCTGCCGACCATTCAGATCTACGCCGACGGTGCGCTGACCCACACCGTGCGCGGAGCCCGACCCAAGGCGGAATTGATCCGGGTGATCGAGGACCACCTCGACCCCGACCGCCCCAGCCACGTGCCAGCGAAGGACGAGTGCGATGAGTGATTCCCGGCCCCAGCCCGGACCTGACGACGAGACCTCCCACCTGCGCAGCCCCGAAGCCACGCCGCGCAACGCCGAGCCCGGGCCGGTCGACCCGAGCGAGGACGAGCTCGTCGACCCGGAGGCCGACGACCACACCCGGCCGACCAGCAAGGTCCCGCTGATCGTGATGGGGGTCATGCTGGCACTGCTGCTGGCCACCGGCGGCGTGATCGGCTACCTGTTCACCCAACGCAACCGGGAACCGGTGGCCACCGCCACCGCCGAGCCCACCGGGAAGCCCGAACTCCCGGTCACTGCGGGCAACCTGAACCGTCCGCCGGGCGAACCGCAGGCCACCTCCGAGGCCCCCAGCCCCGGCTCGGACACCGGTCGGCAGATCGTCACGGCCACCTATTACGAGAACGACCAGCCCGCCTACATCGTGATCGCGGCCCGCCCGGTTGCCGACAAGAAGGCCCTGCTGGAGGAACAGTTGCAGGCCCGCGGCGTACGCCAGCTCGGCACCGCCCTCTGCGGCCGCGAATCCCGGGACCTGGACGTGTGTGCGGTGAACCGCTCCTACACGGTGCTGCTGGTGATCGGCCAGCGCTCGCAGAAGCCCGAGGAGATCGTGGCGGCCGCCGAGGTCCTGCTGCAGAACACCAAGTAGCCCCCGCGGCCCCGCCGGGCGGCCCCAAGCCTGCCCGCGACAGCGGGCTCAGCCGCGCCGGCGGCGGGCCAGGCCGATTCCGGCGGCGGTCACAGCGCCGACGCCGAGCACCACCAGGGCGCCACCACTGATCATCCGGGTGGTGTCGTCGCGCACCAGATGCCGGCGCGGCAGGTCGGGAACCCCCTGCACCGCGCCGCTCAGCGCGACAGTCAGATGCACGTCGGTCGGGGCACCCGCATCCGGCACGATCACCGACACCAGATAGTCCCCGGCCTGCGTGCTCAGCGCGGCCCGGTCGGTGCCGGAGGCTCGGTACACCACCGGCGGACAGGTGACATTCACCGTCTTCCGGCCGGTCTCGGTACCCACCTCCGCCAGCGCCGGGTTGAGCACCGTGACCGCTCCCGAACCCGCCTCCTCCGGCAGGGTCAGCGTCAGCTGCAGCGCCTGCCCCCACTGCACCGGCACCGAGAAGTACGCCGGCCGGTTCGGCTCCAGCCGGGTACTGACGGTGCCGGTCTCGACCACGGCCGGTTCGGTCAGCGATCCGGGCGCCACCGGCCTGGGATCGCTGGCGATCAGCGTGGTCGACCGAACCGTCGGCAGCGCGGTCGGCAGTTGCTCGATATTGCGCGCCGGTGGGAGCGGGGAGGCGCGCAGCAGCAGCGGCAGTTCCCCGGGCTGGTCCCCGCCGGTGGCGTACATTCGACGCCGCTCGAGGACGACGTAGACCGCGAGTTGTTCGCTGCAGGACCCCGCGAAGGGATCCACCAGTGCGCTCACCGGGCCGGAGCGGGAGTGCGCCGAGGCCGAGTCGGTGACACACTCTTCTCCGGTCTCGGTCACCACCGCCAGGTCGAATCCGTCCGGGAGCCCACCGATCTCCGCCGCCGCCGAGATCTGCCAGCGCTCGGCGAGGTCGGCACGGGCCAGGCGATAGTGCCGCTGCGCGGTGGGCGTCCCGACCGGGCCCAGGGTGTCGCGATAGTCCGCCGCGGTGATCGCCGGCGCACCGGTGCGATTCGGGGTGCCCGTGATCGGCCGGGGGGCGGCGTACGCCCCGACCCACCCGGTGCCGGCGACCACGACCCCGATTCCGACAGCCGCAATCGCCCGGCGCACCCGGCGCCCGCGCCGGACCGCCGCGGGCGACCCGGTCAGCTGGCTGGTCCCCATCTGGCTCCTGTGGTCGACGAAACTCTGTGCGGCTGACGATACCGGGGACGCTGACCGGTGGCCCTATCCCGTCTAGGGTGAACGCCATGGGTGAGATCTTCGCGGGACGCTACGAACTCGTCGACCCCATCGCCGAGGGTGGCGCCGGTAGCGTGTGGCGGGTCTGGGACCGCAAGGAGCGGGTCTATCGGGCGGCGAAGATCCTCAAGCAGTCCGATTCGGGGTCGATCCTCCGCTTCATCCGGGAGACCGGGCACAAGATCGACCACCCGCATGTGCTGGCCCCGTTGAACTGGGCCGGGGAGGACGACCGGGTCCTGCTCACCATGGAACTGGCCCACGGCGGGTCGCTGGCCACCATGCTCGCCGACTACGGCGGCCTGCCCGACTGGTGGGCGATGGTGGTCATCGATCAGTTGCTCGACGCGCTGACCGTGGTGCACGGCCGGGGCCTGGTCCACCGCGACATCAAGCCCGGCAACCTGTTGCTGGATGCCACCGGCACCGGGCTGCCGTGGATCTGGCTGGCCGACTTCGGGATCGCCGCGCGGGCGGAGGATCCCCGGCTCACCCACCTGAGCCAGGTGGTCGGTACCCCCGGCTATATGTCGCAACTCGCCCGTGCCGGCGCCGATCCCGCACCGGCGCAGGATCTGTACGCCACCGCGGCGGTGTTCTCCGAGTTGCTCACCGGGATGCGGCCGATCGAGGACCAACCGCTCCCGGTCGGGGCGGCCAGCCATTTGGCCGAGTTCGTCGAGCAACTCGCCCGGGACTCCGGAACCGGCTTTCCCAGCGCCGCGGCCGCCCGGGCAGCGCTGCGCCGGATCACCGCGGTCACCGATCCGGAAAGCGACCCGATCGAGGTGTTCGACCAGATCGGTCCGCTGCCGGCGGGCTGGGCGGCCGACGGGCCGATCGCGGCGGGTTCGGAGGATGCCGCCACCGAGGCGCTGGACCGGGATCGCCCCGGTAACGCCCACCCGGCCACCCAGGTGCAGCCGGTCCCGGCGCCGACCCGGCTCGACGCCGCGGCCGCGACCCGCTTCGACGCCCCGGCACCCGCCGCGGCACCGGCGTACCCGGTCGAGGAGCCCCGTTCGTACGCCTCCGGACCCACGCCGACCGCAACCACGCCGACCGCAACCACGCCCGGACCCGTCGACAACGGCCTGGCCCGGCGCTCCGATCCCAACCCGCCGGCGCCCGGTGGCCCTAAGAATGCCCGGCAAAACTCGCGTATTCGGTGGTGGATTCTCGGTACTGTGGGGCTGCTGTTGATTTCTGGGGGAATAATCATCCTTGTGGCGTGAGATCGTCACTTTGCTAAGGCAAAAAGGTCCCTAGAATGGAAGTTATGCGAGACACCACCGACGAGGTGACCCAAACCCGACAACGTCAGATCGAACTGTACGGCGAGCCCCTGCAGGACGTGCTCGGCCGCTGCGCCGCGATCCTTCGGCTGACCCAGGTACGCATGGCGGAATACCTCGGCATTTCCGCCCCGATGCTGAGCCAGTTGATCAATGGGCACCGAATCAAAATCGGTAATCCGGCGGCGGCCCAGCGATTGCAGTGGATGATCCAGATCACCAGGCAGGTGGAATCCGGCGAACTCGGCCACGATGACGCGATCAGCCAGCTGGAGAACAATGCCCACAAGAATGACGTGTTCTCCAATGCCACCACCTCCACCACCGGAAAGCGGGCCCGGCATTTGGCCGCCGATGTGCAGGAGTTGTGCCGCTCGGTCGCCTCGGCCGGTGAGTTCATCGAGGCCGCGAACACCCTGCGCGCCAGCCATCCGGAGATCGCGGAGTTCCTGCATGTGTTCGGCGCCGAGCGGGCCGACCGCGCGGTCGACTACACCAATCGGCTGCGCGGCAGCTGACTCACGCGTCCGAACCGGTCGCCTTCGGCGCTTCCGAACCGGTCGCCTTCGGCGCTTCCGAACCGGTCGCCTTCGGCGCTTCCGAACCGGTCGCCTTCGGCGC
>NZ_AUHH01000065.1 GCF_000423085.1 Granulicoccus phenolivorans DSM 17626 = NBRC 107789 = JCM 15570
CGCGCCGACCCCACTGCCCGGCTCGCGGGTTCTCGTGCCTCCCGCGGGCCCTCGTGCCGGCTCGCAGGCCCTCATCCGGCCCGCGGGCCCTGCAGGGGCCGCGAAACCGAACCCAACCCGCGACACCCCAACCCGACCCGCGAACTCCACCTTGACCCGCGAACCGGGCCCACCCAACGCCCACCCTCCAGCGAGTCCGGCAGCCACCGAAAAGGTGGTCTAATCTTCCCCGCATGCGTATCGCCACCTTCAACGTCAACGGCATCCGGGCCGCCCAGCGCCGGGGATTCGGCGACTGGCTGGCGCGTACCGATCCCGACGTGGTCGCCCTGCAGGAGGTACGCTGCCCGCCCGAGCAGGTCCCCACCGAGGCGTTCGAGGGCTATCACTTCAGCTATGACGCGGGCAGCCTGGCCGGCCGCAACGGGGTCGCAGTGCTGACCCGCACCGAACCCGAAGCGGTCCGCACCGGGTTCGGCAGCCGGGAGTTCGACCACGAGGGGCGCTATATCGAGGTGGACCTGCCCCGGCTGACCGTGGCCTCGGTGTACATCCCCAAGGGCGGCACCCCCTACGAGGACGAGGCCTCGTTGGCCAAACACGAACGCAAGCTGCGCTTCCTGGACAAGTTCTCCCGCGAGCTGACCAAGTCCCGTCGCGCCGCGGCCCGGGCGGGCCGGGAGTTCGTGGTGATGGGCGACTTCAACGTCGCCCATACCGAACGCGACCTGAAGAACTGGAAGACCAACAAGAAGTCCGAGGGCTTCCTGCCGGTGGAACGCGACTGGTTCGGCTCGATCGTGTCCCCGCGGACGCTGACCGACGTGGTCCGCGACCTGCATCCGGGCACCGAGGGCCCCTATTCCTGGTGGAGCTGGCGCGGACAGGCTTTCACCAACGACGCCGGGTGGCGGATCGACTACCACCTCGCCAGCCGGGGCCTGGCCGAGCGCGCCGTCCGCGGCGGGACGATGCGCGATGACACCTATGACGCCCGAATCTCCGACCACGCGCCCGTCGTGGTGGACTATGACTTCACCCACCTCCCCGCGACCGGAGACCCCGATGAGTGACGCCGACATCCCCTTCCAGCCCGGCCGTACCCAGAGCACCAAGGTCCTGTTCGCCGAGACCGGAGCCCTGGGCCGGATCCTGTTGAACCGCCCGAAGGCCATCAACGCGCTGGACACCGACATGTGTCACGCGGTGAACGTACAGATGCACGACTGGGCCGACGGCGGGCCCCGCTACGTCTCGATCGAGGGCGCCGGGGACCGCGGGTTGTGTGCCGGAGGCGATGTGAAGGGGATCCGGGCGGCCCTGCTGGCCGATCCCGACAGCACCGCCGGCGTCGACTTCTTCCGCACCGAGTACGCGATGAACGCCGGGATCGCGCATTACCCGCGGCCGTGGATCGCGATCATGGACGGGGTCACCATGGGCGGCGGTCTGGGCATCTCCGCGCACGGCAGCCTCCGGGTCGTGACCGAGCGCTCGAAGCTGGCGATGCCGGAGACGCTGATCGGATTCTTCCCCGATGTCGGCATGCTGCATGTGCTGAACGGGCTGCCGGGCCTGTACGGGACGCACCTGGCGCTGACCGGGACCACCATCGACGGGGGCGCCGCACTGGCCCTGGGACTGGCCGACGCCGCCGCACCCAGTGGCCGGGTCGGATCCTTCCTGAACAAGGTGTCCGCCGGGATCGACCCGCAGGATCTGCTCGCCCACCGGACCTTCACCCTGGACTCCGACATCCTCGACAGCGCGGACTGGATCGATGAGTGCTACGCCGGCGGCTCGGCCGAGGAGGTGCAGGGCCGGCTCACGCAGCATGCCGACCCCCGCGCCCGGGAGGCCGGCGCCGCGATCGCCCAACGCTCCCCCTTCGCGGTCGCGGTGACCCTGGCCGCGCTGCGCCGGGCCGCCACGATGACCATCGACGAGGTGCTGGCCCAGGACCTGGTGCTGGCGACCAATTTCCTGCGCGAACCCGACTTCTTCGAAGGGGTGCGCTGCCAGCTGGTCGACCGCGGGCAGCAGCCCCGCTGGCGCCATCGCAGCCTCGCCGAGGTCCCGGCGCCCGAGGTCGACGCCATGTTCGTCGGTTGAACCCCGGCGTCGGTTGACCCCGGTCGTCGGTTGACCCCGGTCGTCGGCTGACTCGGCCCCCGGCCTACCGCGTCGCCCGCCCCCGCATCAGCAGCCGCAGCGTCAGGAACCGGACCAGGGTCGCGGTCGCATTCGCCACGGTGAGCACCACCAGCTCGGCCCACTGCGGCGGCGTACCCCCGTGCAGGGTGTGCAGCAGCACCAGGGACCCGCTGGTCAGGCCGAGTCCGACCCCGAACGCCAGCAGCCCGCCGGCATGGTCGGTGAGCAGCCCGGTGCGACCGCGTACCCCGAAGGTGAAGGCCCGGTTCGCCGCGGTATTGGCCACCGCGGTGATCACCAGCGCGATCAGATTCGCCGCCTGCGCGCCCATCGAGCCGCGCAGCACCCAGAACAGCAGGGCGTACGCCAGGGTCGAGGCGACCCCGATCAGCCCGAAGCGCAGGATCTGTCCGAGCAGACCCCGCGGTACGCCGGGCACCTCGGGTCCGGGCCGCCTGCGGTCGAGTTCGGCCCGGACCCCGTCCAGCGCGATCCGGCCGGAGGCGAACCCGCGTCCCAGCCGCCAGATGCCGCGCAGATCCTCCGTCGCGGTGGAGACGATATGCACCGTGGACCGTGGATCGTCGACCCAGTCGACCGGCACCTCGTGGATCCGCAGGCCGGCCCGCTGGGCCAGCACGAGCATCTCGGTATCGAAGAACCAGTTGTTGTCCTCGCACAGCGGCAGCAGCCGCTGCGCGGCCCGCCGGGTGATCGCCTTGAAGCCGCACTGGGCATCGGAGAAGCTCACCCCCAGCGTCCCGTGCAGCAGCAGGTTGTAGCTGCGCGAGATGAACTCCCGCTTCAGCCCGCGGACCACGTGGGAGTTGCGGGTCAGCCGGGTCCCGATCGCGATGTCGGAGTGGCCCGACAGCAGCGGTGCGAGCAGCGGCAGCAGGGCGGCCAGGTCGGTGGACAGGTCCACGTCCATGTACGCCAACACCGTGGCATCCGAGTCCAGCCACACCTGCTTCAGCGCCCGCCCGCGCCCCTTCTCGGCCAGGTGCACCGGGCGTACGCCGGGCAGCTCGGCGGCCAGCTGTTCGGCGAGCTGCCACGTGCCGTCGGTGGAGGCGTTGTCGGCGATGGTGATCCGCGCCGAGTAGGGCAGCTCGCTGGCCAGGAAGGCGTGCAGCCGCCGGACCGAGGCGGCCAGGTCACGCTCCTCGTTGTAGACCGGGATCACGATGTCGACGGCGGTGGCCGCCGGGGCCGGCGACCCGGCCGCGCCGGGAACCGAGGTGGCGAAGGTCATCGCATCTCCTGCAGATTCGGTGCGCATCAGTGCGCCGCCTGGGTGAGGTCGTACACGGTGACCGAGCCGATCGTGGTCGCGGTGTAGTGCGCGGCGACCCAGCTGCTGATCTCCGAGGCCGCCGAGGAGCCACCGTTCTGGCCCATCCGACCGCCCCGCTCGCCACCGCTGATGTAGTAGTGGATCCGGCCCTGTTCGACGTACTGCTGGAACTGGGCCAGGGTCGGCGCGGGATCCGAGCCGTTGAAGCCGCCGATCGCCATCACCGCCCGGTTGGTCGCCAGCTGGTAACTCGCCGCGTTCTGCGATCCGGTGGTGGCCGCCACCCAGGTATAGCTGTCGGCGTTGGCGAGCAGCGCCTGCTTCATCTCCGCCGACACCGTGGCCCCCTCCAGCAGGCCGCCGCCTCCGCCGCCGGGGTTCGGTGCGTCCGCTGTGGTCCCGTCCGGCAGCCCGTTGGGCGCCGGCATCCCGTTGGGTGCCTGCATTCCGTTCGGTGCGGGCATCCCGTTCGGCGGCTGCATCCCGTTGGGGAACTGCCCGCGCTGCCCGGTGCCGTCATCGAGACGGTCCCGCCCGTCCTCCCCCATCCGGCCGAAGCCGCCGCGTCCGCCCGGTCCGGAGGTGACCGGACCGGCGGTGACGATGGAGCCGTTGTGCGGGGTCGCCGCGGTGTTCAGGGCGTACGCCGTGGGCCCGGCGGCACCGGCCAGCAGCGCCGCGACCACCGCCACGGCGGTCAGGGTGGCGGGCATCCGTGGGGCCAGCAGCAGGACCACCGCCGCCCCCACCCCGAGCACGGCCGCCGCGATCGAGACGCCGAGGTAGATTCCGCCGGCCTTCGCCGCCAGCGCGATCCCCCAGCCGGCGGTCAGCAGCAGGGCGGCCGCGATCACGATCCGCGGCCAGCGCAGATCCCGATGGCGCCAGCAGATCACGAACCCGAGCACCGTGGTCGCGGCGATCGCCGGGGCCAGCGCGACGGTGTAGTAGTCGTGGTAGATGCCGGCCATGAAGGAGAAGGTCAGCGCGGTGACCGCGAGCCACCCGCCGTAGACGATCAGTCCGGCGCGCTGCAGCGCCGCCGGGGCCGGCTGTCCGGCCACCGGGTCACCGGTGAGCGGTTGGACCTTGCGGAAGGTCAGCACCAGCGCAGCCAGGCCGAGCACCACGGCGGCCGGAATCAGCCAACTGATCATCCCGCCGGAGACGCCGCCGAACAGCCGGGTGACCCCGGTGGAGCCCCACATCCCGCCGCCGCCGCCGAAGCCGCCGCCCCCGGGAGTGACCGAGCCGATCTCGTTGCCGGTGATCCGGCCCAGGCCGTTGTACCCGAAGGCGAGTTCGAGGAAGGAGTTGGTCTGCGATCCGCCGATGTAGGGCCGCCAGGAGGTCGGGACCAGTTCGACGATCGCGACGTACCAGCCCAGCGACACCAGCATCGCCACGAAGGCGATCAGCAGATGGATGATCCGCTTGGCCCAGCTGGTCCGCGCGCACAGCAGGTACGCCAGCACCAGGGCCGGCAGCACCAGGAAGGCCTGCAGCGTCTTGGCCAGGAACGCGAAGCCGACCGCGACCCCGGCCCAGGCCAGCCACTGCCAGCTGGCCCGTTGGACGGCCCGCACGGTGAAGTACGCGGCGAGCACCTGCAGGAACACCAGCAGCGCGTCGGGGTTGTTGAAGCGGAACATGAGCGTCGCCACCGGGGTGACCGCGAGCAACAGCCCGGCGGCCAGCCCGGCCCAGTGGGCCCCGGTCCGACTCATCCCCGCCCCCGCCGGGCCGAGCACCCGGCGTACGCTCAGCACCAGCAGCCAGACCGACCCGACCCCGAGCAGCGCCTGGGGCAGCAGGATCGCGAACGGGGACAGCCCCAGCAGCCGCACCGAGAGCGCCATCAGCCACATGGCCGCCGGCGGCTTGTCGACGGTGATCGAGTTGCCGGCATCCAGCGAGCCGTAGAAGAACGCCTCCCAGTTGGTCGCGCCGGCCTGGGCGGCCGCGGAGTAGAACGAGTTGGCCCAGCCGGAGGAACCCAGATTCACCAGGTAGAGGGCTGCGGTCAGCACCAGCAGCGCGGCCAGAGTGGCCGGCTGCCACCAGCGCTGAGCCAGCCGGCGGGCCGGGGACCCGGCGGCCTCGGCGGGCCCCGGGTGGGTTGCAATCGATGTCATGGCGCCACTCAACCCAGCGGCACTGTCCTGGGGCCGGGATCAGGCTGGGTCCCCGCTGTGAATGCCCACGCCGGTGCCGCGGGATCCCCGGCGGTCAGCTCGGGTCGCGGAAATGGGTCCGGTCGTGGCCCCACATCACCCAGGCGAAGGAGATCGCCGTGGCGATCCCGATCACGATCGCCACCCCGGACAGGCCCAGGCGTCCGTTCTGCACCGCGAAGTTGACCGTCGAGTACGCCATCAGCACCGCGGTGAGCCAGCAGGCGATCCGGAACAGCCGCCACGACGGCTGGGCCAGGGCGAAGAACGCGAAGGCCCAGGTGAAGTACCAGGGGTGGGCCGCCGGGCTGCCGAGCGCCAGCGCGGCCAGGGCGAAGGAGAGGAACCGGAACGGCTGACTCGGCGCATGCCGGGCGAGCAGGAACAGGATCACCAGCACGGTGATACCCATCCCGATGTTGCGGACCAGCGGCAGCACGTCGATCGCGGCCCGATAGAAGCCCAGTTGATTCATGATCAGCGAGGTGAGCTGACCGATCATGCTGCTGGGCGCGATGGTGGGCACCTGGCTGGGCACGTTCACCGCGCCGATCCAGCCCCAGCCCAGGCCCACCTGCTGGTTGATCAGGACGAACACGATCGCCACGACCAGGGTGCCCAGCGCCACCCGCCAGGCCGCCTGGCCGAGTCGCCCGAAGTAGCCCGGTTTCGGGTGGTAGTTCGGCAGCGCCAGCAGCGCCACCGGCACCACCGCCAGCACCCCGGGCACCTTGACCGCCGCGGCACAGGCGACCAGCCCGCAACCGAGCAGGAAGCGGCGCCGTTCGGCGGCGGCGATCGCCAGGCAGATGAACATCAGCATCAGCGCGTCGTTGTGCGCCCCACCGATCAGGTGGGTGATCACCAGCGGATTCGCCACCCCGAACCACAGCGCCTGCTGGGAGTCCACCCCGACCCGGGTCGCGATCCGCGGCAGGGTGTACGCCATCACCAGCACGCCGATCACCGCGGCGGCCCGCATCCCGAGCGCGGAGGACCAGTACGGCGACAGCCCGGTGACGTCGACGATGGCGTGGTTGATCACCAGATCCAGCGGGCCGTACGGGGCCTGGGTGAACCGCCACACCTCGACCACCTGGTCCGACCAGCGCCCCCCGATCGCGCCGGTGGGTTGGATGTAGGGGTTCTGCCCCAGGTGGAGCTGGAAGCCCTCGGCGGCATAGGCGTACGCGTCGTGGGAGAAGATCGGGGGCGCCATCAGCATCGGCAGCGCCCACAGCGCGATCACCGCCCGATACGGCACGGTGGCCAGCCCGTTGCGGGGCCGCAGATGGAACCAGGAGTCGAGCAGCAGCAGGACCCCGATCAGCCCGGCGGCCAGGCCGATCCAGGCGTACCAGGAGCGGAAGCCGCCGAGCAGTTCCCACCACGGGCTGTTCTCCGGGGTGTACGCGGGGGTCAGCGAGCCGAGCGCGATCAGCAGCGTGGCGAGCATGCCGCGGCGGACGTGCCGATTGCCGAAGGCCTCGACCAGGGCCGCGGTCACCCGGGCCCGGTAGCGCTCCACCGCCGCGCCGAACCGGTACACCCGAGGGTGCGAGCGGGTCAGCACGTCGACGTCCACGGGCCCTCCTCGCGATCGGTTGCACTCCTGCCAGGGAAACAGCCTAGCCAGTACGCCCGCCCCACCGGGACGACGGGAAACCGCAATGCTGGGAACTGGTTGTGAATCTGCTGATTTCCTTGACGCCGACCCTGATCGGTCGACAAGAATCTGTCCAGGTTCTCGCTCCCCGCCAGTTCGACCCCCGCCAGTTCGACCGTTGTACCCCGACACCCGCGTGCCGGGCCCGGTGCAGTTCCCTTCCCCGCAGTGATGCGCCGGTGGGTGCCGCATGAGTCTGTGTTCCTTTCGGTTCCCGTCCTGTTGGAGGATCCTGTGCGTAAATCTGTCCTTGCCGTCCTGGGCTCTGCCCTCGTCGCGTCCAGCGCTCTCACCGCCGTCCCGGCCGAGGCCGCCAGCTGGAATGCCAACTACGTCGCCTTCGGCGATTCCTATGCCGCCGGCAGCAACCTGCCCGACGCCAATGGCGACTGCTACGTCTCCCCCAGCGCCTACCCCACCCTGCTGAGCTCCCGAGCGACCAGCGTGGCCTGCTCCGGCGCCACGACGGCGGACCTGGCCGGCCAGATTGCCGCGGCCCGACAGATGTCGCCGGCGGCCAGCCCGAACGGGCAGCGCACCGTGTTCAAGGCCCAGCAGGTGACCCTCACCGTCGGCGGCAATGACGTCGGCTGGACCACCGTGCTGCGGGCGTGCCTCACCGATCCCACCGGCCAGGCCTGCCAGCAGGCCCAGGCGACCGCCGCGGCCGCGATCGCTCAGCAGCCGGCGCGGACCGCCGCCGCGGTGCAGCAGTTGCGGGCGGAGGCGCCCAATGCCCAGATCCTGGTGACCGGGTACCCGAAGCTGTTCCAGCCTGCGATCCCGACCGACCCCTGCAATATCGGCAGCGGCACGGTCGTCCCGGGAACCGCCGTGCTGCCGCTGGACGGGATGGCCGATCAGCTGAACGCGGCGATCGCCGCCGGGGTCGCGGCCGCCGGGGACGGGAGCGTGAAGTACGTGGCCCCCAGCACCTTCGACGGGCACGGCATCTGCAGCTCCGACGCCTGGATCACCGGCCTGGTCATGAACGGCGACTCCATCTCGCCGGTCAGCTTCCATCCGAACGCCGCCGGGCAGCAGGCGTACGCCGCCGCTGTGCGACCGGCCCTGTAACGACCCACCCCAGAAGGCGGCCGACCCCGAAGGGGTCGACCCCGAAACAGTGGCATTGACGCGCCCGCGGGGGTGCACCAGAATCACGAAGATGGTGCGCAAACCCGAATGTTCCCCCGCGGCGCTGGCCTCCGACGAACCCGCAGTGGGGACCGCCGCCGAGGCGGTCTGCTGGGTGGTGCTGGAGCAGCCCGGCCCCTGGGGGCGCGTCGCGGCCACCGAATCCCATCTGGATCCCGATCTGGGCCGATACCTGGATCGGGTGGTCGGGGCGGCGGGCGGCCGGTTCGCGCTGCTGCGGCAGGTCGGCGAGCACGCCGATGCCCATCGTCCCGATTTCCGGCCCCTCGTGCTGATCGCCGGGGGCCGGCCGGAGGCGCCCTGGTTGCTGCGGGGACAGCTCGCGGAGGCCGCCGATCTGTTCTCGCTGCCGACCGACCATCTGGGCGATGCCACCCCCGACGCCGTCCGCGCCGCACTGCCCGGCCTGGCCCCGGTCGCCGATCCGGTGCTGCTGGTGTGCACCAACGGCCGCCGGGACCTGTGCTGTGCCGCCTTCGGCCGCCCGGTGGCCGAGTCCGCCGCGGCCGCCCGGCCGGGTCGGGTGTTCGAGACCACCCATACCGGCGGACACCGGTTCGCCCCGACCGCGGTCCTGCTGCCGTCGGGCCAGACGTACGCCCGGCTCACCCCGGACACCGCGCTGGCCGCCCTCGATGCCGCCGACCGGGGCGAGATCGCGGTCGACCTGGCCGGCTCGATGCACGATCGGGGCCGCAGTGCGGTGCCCAAGGCCGGGCAGGCGGCGGAGTTCGCGGTCCGACATCTGCTCGGGGACCGCCGGCTGAGCGGGTACGCCGTGGCCGCCGAGGGCCCCGACTGGCGGGTCACCCGTGGCAGCGAGTCCTGGCTGGTCGAGGTGACCGGGGAGACCACCGAACGGGTGCGTCCTGAGTCCTGCGGCAAGGCCCCGGCCCCGGTGGTCGAATGGCGGATCCGGATCCGCTGACCCGCCGCTCAGGCGAGCTCGTCGATCCCGAAGGACAGCGCGTCCAGGCTCGGGCGCGGCGCCACGTGCGCACCATTCCATTCGAGGGCATCGAAGGGGCACTCCTCGACACAGATGCCGCAGTACATGCACAGCGACCAGTCGATGACGAACCGGTCGAGCACGTTCCGGGTCCGCGGCCGCATCCCGCGGCCGGTCTGCTGGGCCGGCGCCGTGGGGTCGACCTCGGTGTGGGAGTCGATCTGGATGCACCAGACCGGACACTCCCGGGCGCAGATCATGCAGGAGGTGCAGTTCTCCTCGATCAGCCGGATCTTGCCGTGGGTTCCGTCCGCCGTCATCCCCGGTCCTCTCGTGCTCGGTCCTCTCGTGCTCGGTCCTCTCGTGCTCGGTCGCCGCGTGCTCGCTCGCCTCGTGCTCGGTCGGCCCGGGCTCGCCGCACCCGCCCACCGGCCGCACTGGCGGCCACCTCCGCGGGACTGGCCGGTGCGGCGTCGGCGGCCCGATCGCCCCAGACCTCCGGGTCGGGAACCCCCGGTGGCACCATCCGACGCCGACCGGCCGCGGCCGCCTCGTCGCCGGGTTCCTTGGCCCCGGGCCAGCCGGTGACCGCCCGGGCGCCGAGGATCTCGTCCTTGCGCAGGGGGTACCCGGCGTACGAATCGGGCAGCAGCACCCGGCGCGGATCGCCCCCGCGGAACCGGATCCCGAACAGGTCGGCGAGTTCGCGTTCGGCCCAGGCGGCGCCGGCGAAGACCTCGCGCAGGGAGTCCAGCACCGGTTCCTGCCGCGGGATCCGGCACTCCAGTTGCAGCGGCACGGCCGTGGCGTCCTGCAGCCCCAGCACCACCCGGAACTGCTCGACCGGCAGTTCGTCGACACAGTCCAGCCAGTCGAAGAAGGTGTACCCGGCCTCCCGCGCGGCCCGGGCGCGATCCACCCACTCCGTTGGCTCAATTATGCTCTTTGTTGTCATGCTATCTTTGTTCAAGCTTGTTTCACCCCTGGAGGATCTCGTGGAAAGCATGCTCCAACGCCTCCGGTGGCGGCGGACACCCGGGCACGTACGCGGCCACCTCGCAGACCTGACCGATCCCCTTGGTCACCACGTAGGAGTCCCAGTAGGGCCCGCCGGAGGAGGCACAGGCCCCGAACGCCACCACCTGCGCCTGCGGCACCGCCTCGATGATCTCGCGGACCAGCGGCAGCACCGCATCGGTGACCGTGCCCGAGACGACGACGGCGACCCGATCCTGCGCGGTCACCTCGGCCAGTTCCACCACCTCACCCCGGACCGCCCGACCGGCGGCGGCCTCCACCTCCAGGGCGCAGCAGGTGAGGGCGATGTCGACCACCAGCAGAGACCGGTTGCCGTACCAATCCACACAGCGTACGGTCATACAAACTCCTGTATTTCGTTCTACACTTCGAAATATCGTCACAGCGTCCGTGACAAGCTTCACCTATTAGAAATTCAACTAATCGTATTACACTCGGCGGGTGCGTCCCCGAAAGCGGCGCAGGAGGAGTAGAGATGGCTGACGTTCAGACCCTGGACCGGGTGGTGATCCGGTTCGCGGGTGATTCCGGCGACGGGATGCAGCTCACCGGTGACCGATTCACCGCTGATTCTGCCGTGTTCGGCAACGATGTTTCGACCCTGCCGAACTTCCCCGCCGAGATCCGCGCTCCGCAGGGCACCCTGCCGGGCGTGTCGAGTTTCCAGCTCCACTTCGCGAACTACGACATTATGACCCCCGGCGACCGGCCGGACGTGCTGGTCGCGATGAACCCGGCGGCGCTGAAGGCGAACATCAAGGACGTGCCGCGGGGTGCGGTGATCATCGCGGACAGCGCGGAGTTCACTGCCCGGAACCTGAAGAAGGTCGGCTACGAGTCGAATCCGTTGGAGGACGGCTCGCTGGATTCCTACCAGCTGCACGCGATCGATCTGACCGGACAGGCGGTGGCCGCGGTCAAGGAGTTCGGCCTGACCCGCAAGGACGCCTCCCGCTCCAAGAACATGTACGCCCTGGGCCTGCTGTGCTGGCTGTACAACCGGTCGATCGAGGGCACCGAGAAGTTCCTGGCGCAGAAGTTCGCCAAGAAGCCGGAGATCCGCGATGCGAACATTGCCGCGCTGCGGGCCGGGCACGCGTTCGGGGAGACCACCGAGGTCTTCGCGCACAACTACGAGGTGGCCCCGGCGAAGCTGCCCGAGGGGACCTATCGGCAGATCACCGGGAACGTCGCGATGGCGTACGGGCTGGCGGTGGCCGCGCGCAAGAGCGGGTTGGAGATGTTCTTCGGGGCGTACCCGATCACCCCGGCCTCGGACGTCCTGCACGAACTGTCGAAGCTCAAGCGGTTCGGGGTATTGACCTTCCAGGCCGAGGACGAGATCGCCGCGGTCGGCGCCGCGCTCGGTGCCTCGTTCGCGGGCAAGCTCGGGGTCACCAGTTCCTCGGGTCCGGGGATCGCGTTGAAGTCGGAGACGATCTCGCTGGCGGTGATGACCGAGTTGCCGCTGGTCGTGGTCGATATCCAGCGCGCCGGGCCGTCGACCGGTCTGCCGACCAAGACCGAGCAGTCCGACCTGTGGCAGTCCCTGTACGGGCGGCACGGCGAGGCGCCGGTCCCGGTGATCGCGGCCCAGTCCCCGGCCGACTGCTTCAATGCCGCGATCGAGGCGACCCGGTGGGCGGTGAAGTACCGGACGCCGGTGATCGTGCTGTCCGACGGCTACAACGCCAACGGCGCCGAACCGTGGAACCTGCCCGACATCGCCTCGATCGAGCCGATCGAGCCGAACTTTGCGACCGAGCCGAACAGCACCGATGCCAAGGGCAAGCCGCACTTCCAGCCGTACCTGCGCGACGAGGAAACCCTCGCCCGGCCGTGGGCGATCCCGGGCACCCCGGGCCTGGAACACCGGCTCGGCGGGCTGGAGAAGGACTCCCGGACCGGGAACATCTCCTACGACCCGGAGAACCACGATCTGATGGTGCGGACCCGGCAGGCCAAGATCGACGGGATCGTCCGGGACATCCCCGACCTGACCGTGGACGATCCCGACGGCGCCAAGGTCCTGGTGCTCGGCTGGGGCTCCTCCTACGGTCCGATCACCGCGGCCGTACGCCGGGTCCGGGCCCAGGGCGGCAAGGTCGCCCAGGCCCATCTGCGGCACCTGAATCCGCTGCCGGCCAACGTCGGGGAGATCCTGCGGTCCTACGATCGGGTGATCGTGCCGGAGATGAACTCCGGGCAGCTCGCGATGGTGCTCCGCGCGAAGTTCCTGGTCGACGTGGAGTCCTTCGACCGGATCCGCGGCCTGCCGATCTCGCTGTCCGAGCTCGCCACCCACCTGTCCGATCAGGTCGAGGTTTCTTCCCCGCTCAATGAGGAAGAAGCCAACGAGGAACCGATCGACGCCACCCACGAGCCCCGCCACGAGGGCTTCCACACCAAGGAGCAGTGATGACTGCCACCAATCACGCAGACCCGCAGCACGCCGACCACACGCACGCCGAGATCGGGCAGACCTCGGAGTACGCAGGTCTGGCGAAGGTGCCGTTGTCGTTGACGCCGTTGAACCGGAAGGATTTCACCTCCGATCAGGAGGTCCGCTGGTGCCCCGGCTGCGGGGACTACGCCGTGCTGGCCGCGTTCCTCGGGTTCATGCCCGAGCTCGGGATCAAGCGCGAGAACACCGTGATCATCTCCGGGATCGGCTGCTCCTCCCGCTTCCCCTACTACGTCGACTCCTACGGCATGCACTCCATCCACGGCCGCGCCACCGCGATCGCGACCGGGGTCGCGACCGCCCGCGAAGACCTCGGTGTATGGGTCGTCACCGGCGACGGGGACGCCCTGTCGATCGGCGGGAACCACCTGATCCACGCCCTGCGCCGCAACGTGAACATGACCATCCTGTTGTTCAACAACCGGATCTACGGGCTGACCAAGGGCCAGTACTCCCCGACCTCCGAAATCGGGAAG
>NZ_AUHH01000066.1 GCF_000423085.1 Granulicoccus phenolivorans DSM 17626 = NBRC 107789 = JCM 15570
CGTTGCCCGGCCCACTCGATCAGGTCGTAGTTGATGAACTCCGACCCGTTGTCACAATCGATCCCGGTCACCAGGAACGGGACCGACGCCACGAACGCGTCGAACGCGGCCCGAATATGGACGTGGGCGTTGTTGCGGACCGCGTGAGTGAACACCCAGCCGGTGTGCATATCGGTGAAGTTCACACTGCGCGCGAACTCTCCTTTCAGGCTGGGCCCGCAATGGGCGACGGTATCGACCTCGAAGAAGCCGGGCTCGGCTTCGACCTCGTCACCGGCTTTACGGATCTGGATCGAGTTCCGCAGCAGATGCCCGGGCCGGGTCGCGGCTTTGCCCCGGATCGGGTCGGTGGCCTTGGTCGGGGCCAGGTACCGATCGATCGTGGCCGCCGACATCGCTTCCAGTTCCGCCCGCACCTCGACGCTGTAGCGGCCCTGGCCGGCGACCAGGGTGCCCTCGGCCTCCATCGCGTCCAGCCAGTCGCTCATGGCTGCCGCGAGGTACTTCTCACAACTCCCGCCCGCGGTCGCCCAGACCTGACGCAGGATCACCAATGCGTCATAGGAGTACCGGCGTGTTTTGGTCGTGCGTCGGTCGATCACCGCGACCGTGGCCCGGGCCCGACCCGGTGCCCGCAGCCGGCCGGTCAACTGCTGCCGGGCATGGTCGCGGTTCCAGCCGGTCACCGCGACCACCTGGTCCAAGATCTCGCTCTTGCCCTTCTTCGGCGCCGCCGCATAAGCCTGCGCAAACTTCTTGGTCACCTCGTACCTGGCAGCCAACGACAGATCCTTCTCACTCACACCCCATCGTGACCGCCACCCACACTTCCCGGGGGAAACTATGTGAGGCACGGCACCCTGCTACGCGGGGACTCTGTGTGAGTCTCGTCGGCGATTTGCGTATGTGAGGTGACGCAGCAAGAATACGTCGTGACGCCAGCTGGCTCGAACCAGCAAACGTCCGACCGGGCGCAACAGAGGAACCGGGCGTAACGGAGGAATGGGGAGAACATGCAGGCTCGGACCTCAGGGGTTCCCAAGCTTCTCGGCGCTGCCGCGATACTGACGGCAGTGCTTTGCGCGAGTTCACCAAGCATCGCCAACGCAGAACCCTCGACTCCAGGAGCTCCTGACTCACGCCCATCCGCTACTGTCACGGAGGACGTACAGGCCCTGTCGCCTGATGAAGCATGGAAGCGCATTGCATCACAAACGGACGTCGTAGGTATTCGATTTGAGTACAGCAACGCGGTTGGGGAATTCCGACTGGACACGACACGGTCGGCAGACCAGAATAGAGTTGGCTTCGAGCAACAAGTCTCACCCTATCGGACGGCGCCGGTTATCACCGGCCTCATACGTTCAAGCAGTGACCCGTCAGTGACCCGCCTGCGGGAGATTAAGTTCGAACGCTCAAAATTTCCAGTCGCATCGCTGGCGCTTGGGCGCACCCAGCGCAATCAAGCCGGCGGTCTCCAGCCCAGCGCAGTTGGCGATTTGTACGCACCCAACTATTCGGCCGTTCAGGCTTATGATGCTCCGGACGGCCGACATATAGACCATGAGTTCGAGTGGGACGGGTCCCAAGGTCACACCCCGATGGAAGTTCCGGCGGGCTGGGGTATCGAGAACGACATCGTTCTCCATTCCGATTCCACAATTGTGGGATCCCGCCCAGTCTGTGTCGGAGGAGACAAGGATTACGACTACTGGGCTGGTCGCCCGGAAAACGGGCTCCCTCGTTTCTGGGTACTTGAACAGCCTAGTGGCGCCGCATTAGGTGATGCCGATCCTTACTTCGACACGATCAACTCGAGCGACGGCTGCGGCGACCTTACTATGTCGATCGGCATCGGTTATCCCAAACGCCTTAATGCGCAGAGCGGCAATCCCAACTACTGGCTCCTTCGTTCCCGTATCGTAGCCGACCCGGGCCATCATCCCTCGAGCGTCATGCACGGAATCTTTGATCCTGTGACCAACGATTGCTTGGGATCGACAGCGACGTCATCCTGCATGGGGCTGGACTTTGATAGACCGTTCCCTGGGCCCGGCAGCGATGGCAGCTGGTTCTTTAACTCGGATCGGGGGTGGCGAGCTCCCGGATGCGTCAGCTATGACACATACAGCGGCCCCTACTACTACACCGAATGGTGCGGGCCGATCTGGTGACAAAGCGTCGGCTTGCAAGATGGATGTCAATCCCGATCTTCATCGCGAGCATGATCGCCTGCTGGATACTCCTTCAATACCCAGTGGGCCCCCATCACGCCGGGATGTTGGAGTACCTGCTTTGTGATCTGGATCAGGCTCGATGTCACAGCACTCCCCCGCCGTATGTGTTACAGCTCAACGTAATCCTGGCAATTGCCAGCTTTGTGACCGGAACTGCAGCAGCCGGTATCTGGGTGCGTTGGTGCAGCCGCTCTGACAGAAACTCCCCAGGTGCCGCCGGCATGCGAGACGTCGACCAGGGTGATTAGACACCTTCATCCATCCTCAACAGCACGTGCGCGTACAGATTCATCGGGTCGGAGGAGCGTGACTGCTGGTCTGGGAGGGCGGTCGGCGGACTCATCATCACTGGCCGCCGCCCCCGGGACCCTGGAGACACTTCGTCGGAGCCATCCGGACCTGCTGATGACGATCGAGCCTGCGTCACTGGGCGCATGGGCAAGTAAGGATCACCCCTTCCAGCTCGTAAAGGACGGGCTGATCGAGGAGACGCTCGATAGGGCCCTGGATGCCCAGCGTTTCGTTGGGGCGAATGTGGCTCTTCACAATTGAGGGTGTAGAGGTTTGGTGAGTGTGAGCGGCGCGTCGGGGATGTCTGGGGTCGAGGTCTCCCGAGGGTGAAGGTTCCTACACGCCTCATCTGGAAGACCTCGACATGGCTGACGTTACCTTCACCCGTCCGGACCTGAGCACGTTTACCGGCCTGGACCACGTGGGCCTGGAGGTCACCGGGCAACGACTGGAGCCAGGTCGGACGGTCCTGGCATGCCGGGTGATCGAGGAGGATGACTGGTGTCACCGATGCGGCTGTCAGGGCGTTCCCCGCGACACCGTCACCCGTCGACTGGCCCACGCACCGTTCGGGTGGCGCCCCACCCTCTTGCTGATCACGGTCCGTCGTTACCGGTGCACCGAGTGCGCTCATGTGTGGCGCCAAGACACCACCAGGGCAGCCGCACCGCGAGCGAAGATTTCCCGGACCGGGCTGGCCTGGGCGCTGGTCGGTATCGTGTGCCAGCACCTGTCGATGGCACGGATCGCTGAGGCGTTGGCGGTGTCCTGGAACACCGCCAACGATGCCGTGCTCGCCGAGGGTCGGCGTCTGCTGATCAATGACCCGCATCGCCTGGATGGTGTCACCGTGATCGGCGTCGACGAGCATTGCTGGGGGCACACCCGCCGCGGCGACAAGTTCGTCACCGTCATCATCGATCTGACCCCGGTCCGGGACGGTTCCGGGCCAGCGCGGTTGCTGGACATGGTCGATGGCCGGTCGAAACAGGCGTTCAAGGCCTGGCTGGCCGAGCGGGACCAAGGCTGGCGCGATGCGGTCGAGGTGGTCGCCATGGACGGCTTCACCGGGTTCAAAACCGCTACCACCGAGGAACTCCCCGACGCCACCACCGTGATGGACCCCTTTCACGTGGTCCGGCTGGCCGGGGATGCGTTGGATCAGTGTCGGCGCCGAGTACAACAGCAGGTCCACGGGCACCGCGGCCGCAAAGAAGATCCGCTGTATCGGGCCCGACGCACCCTGCATACCGGTGCCGCGCTCCTCACCCCCACCCAGCAGACCCGACTGACCACGCTGTTCCACAACGACGACCATGTCCTGGTCGAGGCCACCTGGGGGATCTACCAGCGCATGATCACCGCCTACCGCGAACCTGATCGGGCGACCGGGAGAGTGTTGATGCACCGGCTGATCGACAGCGTCAGTTCCGGGGTTCCGCACGCACTCAGCGAGGTCATCAGCCTGGGCCGGACCCTGAAGAAGCGCGCTGCCGACATTCTCGCCTACTTCGACCTACCCCCGCACCAGCAACGGCCCCACCGAAGCACTCAATGGTCGCCTCGAGCACCTGCGCGGACTGGCCCTCGGGTTCCGAAACCTCACCCACTACACCGCCCGAGCACTCCTGGAGGCTGGCGGATTCAGACCCCAACTACACTCTGGATTGCGATGAGCCGCGAATGTGGCCGTGACACCGACCGCGGTCAGCCGGTGACTCCGACGCGTTGAAGGCCGCCCTCAGCCAGGTGAACGCGATCGATCGTCAGGACGTGGTGTTCCTGCTCCCCGTTCACAAGACGTGGCTCAACAAGGGCAACGGCCGGCAGTTGATCGCGGTCATCAGCCGCAGTCGATACACGGTCGCGGTGGCCATGGCGGACAGCAGCGCGAATCCGCTGGCCAGCAAAGAAGCCGTCCATGGCCGCCCGGGACCACCGTGGTCGCCATGTCGCCGGCCAACCATTTTCTTGCCGGCTCAGCTGGCAGCGCCTACTCCCGCCCCAGCAACTCCCGTGCCTGCCAGTTGATGGTAAGGCTGCTCAGCAGGGGTTCGCGCCCGCGGTCGTCGACCCGTTGGTTCCAGTGAATACTGGCACCCATGTCACACTGGCCCTTCCCGGTGCGGCGTGAACTTGTGCCGCGAGGTCGGCAGCAGCCCGACCGGGACCCGAACGGGAATCCAGGTTGGAGGCATGCAGGTGAGAAGGTGGCAGTTGGCCCGCTGGCTGTCGATTCCGATCTTCCTCCTCGCCATGGTCGCCTGCTGGATCCTCCTGCAGTATCCAGTGGGTCCGCATCGCGCCGGCATAGTGGAATATCTGCTGTGTGACCTGGACCAGGCTCGGTGCCACAGCAGTCCTGCACCGTATGTGCTGCAACTCAACGTCGTGCTGGCCGGTGCCGGCCTGATGATCGGCACTGCAGCCGCCGGACTCTGGGTGCGCCGGTGCAACCGTGGCGCTGCCGCCAATTCAGCAGACGCCGCTGGCTTGCCCGACCGCTAGGTGTACTCGGCCAGGAGGTTGGTGACACTCCCGGGATGTTGTTGACGTAGGAAGACCTCCGGGGTGCGGTGGCGAGTGTCAAAGTCGTTCACCGTCCGGAGGTCTTCATGTCCCACCGTAATGCCCGCCTGAACGTGCGAGGCCGGCAACTGCTGGTCCAGCGTGTCTGCCAGCAGGGCTGGGCCGTCGCGCACGCGGCCAAAGCCCAAGGCGTGTCACGGCAATGTGCACACCGCTGGATCAAGCGCTACCGCACCTACGGCTGGCACGCCCTGGCCGACCGCTCCTCCCGTCCCCACCACTGCCCCCGCCAGACCCCGGCCGAGACCGAGGAAGCCATCCTCGCGCTGCGCCGGCAGCAGCGTCGGGGACCAGACTGGCTCGGCCCCGAACTCGGTATCCCGGCCCGGACCGTGTCCCGGGTCCTGCGCCGCCACGGCGTCCCGTATCTCCGCGAGTGCGACCCGTTGACCGGGACGGTGATCCGGGCCTCCAAGACGACCGCGGTGCGCTACGAACGAGACCGGCCCGGTGAACTCGTCCATGTCGACGTCAAGAAGATCGGCAAGATCCCCGACGGCGGCGGCTGGAAGGCGCACGGGCGCCAGATGGGCTCCACCGCCGCAAAGAAGCGGGCCCGGATCGGGTACGACTACGTGCACTCGATGGTCGATGACCACTCCCGGCTGGCCTATTCCGAGATCCTGCCCGACGAGAAAGGCACCACCTGCGCAGGGTTCCTGCTGCGGGCCGCCGAAGCGTTCGCCGGCTACGGGATCGCCCGGATCGAGCAGGTGATCACCGATAACCACTTCTCCTACCGCCACGCCCACGCCTTCGCCGAAGCGCTCGGCCTGCTCGGGGCGCGGCACCTGTTCATCAAACCGCACTGCCCCTGGCAGAACGGGAAGGTGGAACGGTTCAACCGCACCCTGCAGACCGAGTGGGCCTACCGACAGGTCTTCACCAGCAACAACGAACGTGCCGCCGCTCTTGCACCCTGGCTGGAGTACTACAACACTGAACGACGCCACACCGCACTCAGAGACCAGCCCCCGATCAGCCGCCTGTAACCAACCTCATGGCCGGGTACAGCTAGG
>NZ_AUHH01000067.1 GCF_000423085.1 Granulicoccus phenolivorans DSM 17626 = NBRC 107789 = JCM 15570
TGAGCAACCGCTGCAGCGCCTGCGGATGGCCGTGCTGATGACCCCGGGGATGGCCAACTTCTCGGGGAATGTCCACGGGGGCGCGATCCTGAAGCTGCTCGACGAGGTGGCCTACGCCTGCGCCAGCCGGTACGGCGGCCACTATGCGGTCACCCTCTCGGTGGACCAGGTCATCTTCCGCGAACCGATCCACGTCGGCGAACTGGTCACCTTCGCCGCCTCGGTCAACTACACCGGCCGCACCTCGATGGAAGTCGGCATCCGGGTCACCGCCGAGGACATCCAGACCCGCAAAGTCCGCCACACCAACTCCTGCTACTTCACCATGGTCGCGATGAAGGACGGCAGACCCGTCCCCGTCCCCCCGTGGGAACCGAAAACCCCCAAAGAGATCCAACGCTGGCACACCGCCAAGGCCCGCAAACAACTCCGGATCGAGATGCAATCGCGGATGGACGCGCTGAGCACGAAGGAACCCGAGACCGGGGCGCCGAGCCAGGACATCATCGGTAGCCCGGACGAACCGGAGTGAGGCCCGCGGTCGGCCCGGCGGTCACCCGAGCAGGCCGACGAAGTCCCGGCCGCGGCCCAGTTCGATCACCCGGGTGTCGATCCAGTCCCAGGTGACCAGCCGGTCGGCCGGGGCGGCCGCGGTGGCGTACACCGCGGCGCGCTCGCCCCAGCCGATCAGGCTGCCGTCGCGATCGATCGCGACCGTGCCGGTGTGCCAGGCGAAACTGGTGTCCAGGTCCAGTGGCGCGGGACCGGCCAGCACCTGCGGTTCCCAGTAGCCGGTCACGCTCGGGTCGGCCGACAGCCGCTGCGCGTTGTTCGCGCCCCAGCCCCACAGCGCCTCCCCGGCCAGGGCGAAGCCGCTGACGCCGTCGTTGACGATCACGCTGGGACTGCGCACCCCGGGCAGGTCGGTCGGGCCGATCACCTGCCCGGGGTCCGCGCGTACGCCCAGGCAGAAGTAGTCATTGGCCCGGCCGAGCACCCGGACCGCTCCGGCACCGGTGACGACATAGGCCAGTTCGGGCCCGGCAAAACAGGCCCGGGCGTCGCTGACCCCCGGGATCGGCGCGCCCCGGGCGCCGGTCTCCACTCCGGGCAGCGTGCCGAGGGCCCAGGCCCGGCCGTCGCTGCCGACCGCGACCAGGGTGGGGTCGGCGGCGCCTGGTGGACGCTGAAGTCGACGAGTTCGCCGGCGTCGGGGAGCACCCGGTCGGACTGCCGGGGGTGGCCGTCGATCAGTTCGGTGACCCGGAGGTGCCCCGCATCGTCGAGGTAGTACAGGGAGGGCCGGGTCGAGCCCGGTGGCCCGGCGATCGCCGCCGAGCGGGCGCGCAGTTCGACGCGGCCCGCGTGGGTCACCACCTGGTGGCTCTGCCCGGACCGGGCACACCCGGCCAGCGCCCCGGTGAGTCCGGCCGCTCCCAGCGCCAGGCCGGCCTGCAGGAATGTCCGCCGTCGCATGTGCCCCCTGGGTGTGGTCGTCGAAGCCTCGCCGTCGCCCCCAGCTTCTCACCGGGCGCCGGGTACGGGCCGCAGGGGCGGTTCGGGGGCGTCGGCCCGGGGCAGGCAGCTCAGCCCAGGGTCGCCCGCAGGGCCGGCAGGGAATGCTCCGCACCGGCAATCAGCACGAGTACCACCCGGGCCCCGGTGAGCCGGCCGGTCTCCGACCAGGTCTCGCCGGTCGGAAAGGCCCGGCGAGCGACGAACCGATCCGCCGAGGCGTCCAGCTCGGTCACCGCGATCGGGGCGCCCGGCTGGCTGCAGGCCCGCAACTGGTCGGTGTAGGCCTGCCACCACGCGGCAGCATCGGCCGGGCTCGCAAACTCCAGCGCGAGACCGTTGCCCGGGCGGCCCTGCGGGTCGGCGTACGTGGCGGCCAGGGCGTACGCCGCGGCCGGCGGTGTGTTCCGGGTCGTCGCGCAGGCCGGGATCGCCTCCCGGGACTGGGCGACCGGGTCGACGGCATGGACCCAGGTGCCGTTCGGGTTGTACTCACCCTCCTGGGCCTCCCCGACCGTCGCCGCGAAGCCGAGCACCGGATTGGGCAGCACGCTCTGGTTGAGCGGTCCGGCCGCGGTCGGGTCGGGGACCCCGGGGCTGTGTCGCGGAGCATCCGGCGCGGACCCGGTCGGTGGGGGCGGCTGCTGGACGGTCACCGGCGGCTCGGCCGGGACGGTGGCGGTCGGCTGGGAACCCGACGGGGTGGGCCCGTTCCCCGGGCTGCTCGGGGTACAGGCGGTCAGGACCGCCAGGACGGCCAGCGTGGCCAGGGCCGGGCGCACGCTCATTGGATCTCGAAGTGCTGATAGTCCCGGTTGGCCCACCAGCCGCCCCAGAAGAAGCCCTGATTGATCATCCCGCCCGACATCGCGTCCGATCCGTTCATCATGCCCGGCTCGTTCAGCGAGCGGTCGATGTACCGCGTCCCGTTGGAGGGCCACCAGCGGGTGCCGTCGAAATAGGGATTCTGCACGGTGTTGATGTCGACGGCCCGGCCGTAGGAGTGCGGGCTGAGCCGGTAGGGGTTGCCGACCACGGTGCGGCAGTTGAACCCGGAGGTGTTGTTCTCATACATCGACGTCGGATCATCGCCCTGGTAGACGTCGGGGTTGACCATCTTGTTGATCGGGAAGGAGGCCCGGTTGGCACTGTCGAAGGCGTTGATGATCTTGTCGGTGGTGTCCCAGCGGATCACCATCAGGCCCCGCTTGATCCAGCCGTCGTAGCCCAGGTAATTCATCTGAACCACCCGGAGCTGATCGGGACCGACCGGGCAGCCGGCGCGGTAGGTGTAGACGACATCGCCGGAGGTGGCGTTACGGACCGTCGGTTCGGTCCAGGGCCGGGTCCGGAACTGCCCGGGGGTATAGATCAGCTGGCCGTGTTCGAAGTTCTGCTTCCAGGCATTCCCCTCGTAGAACTCATCGCTGATCGGGCCGCCGAGGTCGCCCAGTTCCCAGTTGTGCCGGGCGTACTCGACGCGGAGGGCGCCCCAGCTGGTCCAGGTGCCCAGGCCGTCGCGGTAGTAGATCGCACCGCCGGCGAAGTTCTGCACCCACTGGCCCCACTGGGTCTGGAACTCCCCGCCGGTGGGCAGCCCGAGCCGCCCCCAGTCCCAGCCGACACTGGCGTACTTGTCCAGGATCGCGCCCTGGACCACCTGCACCCCGTAGGCCGGGGACCAATAGATCAGGCCGTTCTCGAAGTCCTGGACCCAGGCGCCCTGGACGACCGGCTTCTCGTCGGTGACCGGGAGCCCGAGTCGGCCGCCCTCGGCGCCGCGGGCCCGGTAGCCCTCACCGATTCCGCCCCAGGTGACCAGGCCGCCGCGGCCCTCGATGAAGTAGATCTCGCCGCCGGCGAAACGCTGTTTCCAGACTCCGGCGCGCAGTTGCTGTTCATCGGCCAGCGGGATGCCGAGTCGGCCGTTGTGCCGATCCAGGCTGCCGTACTTGCCGTAGATGCCGCCGGCCACCGCGGTGACCCCGGTGCTCGGGGTCCAGTAGAGGGCGCCGCGCTGATAGTCCCGGGCCCGGCCGCCGGAGATGTCGTACTCCGCGGTGACCGGGGCGCCGAGGAAGGAGTTGGGACCGCCGAGTTCGGCGTACCGACGGTCGATCTCGCTGTCGGCCAGCGGGGTCGCCGTCGGCGTCGCGGTCGGGGTGGGCGTCGGCGTCGCGGTCGGGGTCGGGCTCG
This sequence comes from Granulicoccus phenolivorans DSM 17626 = NBRC 107789 = JCM 15570, assembly GCF_000423085.1. Classification (GTDB taxonomy): domain Bacteria; phylum Actinomycetota; class Actinomycetes; order Propionibacteriales; family Propionibacteriaceae; genus Granulicoccus; species Granulicoccus phenolivorans. The sequence continues at coordinate 3,712 of NZ_AUHH01000067.1, forward strand.
CGGTCGGGGTGGGGCTCGCGGTCGGGGTCGGGGTCGGGCCGCCCGTCGGCGTGGCCGTCGGCGTGGGGGTGGGCGTCGGGCTCGCGCTGGGTGTCGGCGTGGGAGTCGCGGTGGGAGTGGGTGTTGCCGAGGCGGCCGGGGTGACGGTGGGTTCGGCCACCGCCGGTGCGGCCACGACCAGGGTGAGTGCCACGGCGGCGACGACGATCGACTGCACGGTGCGCGAAGTACGCATCCAAGATCCTTTCGGGTCCGGGCGCGCGCAGATTCCTACCGGCGGCGCCACCTCATTGGATCGCAGATCAGCCGCGAATGCCAGGAATTCAGAAGGTTTTGGCCCCCGCGTTCGGAGGGGGCCGAAGCCGCCGCCGGGGCCTGTGCTTCGATGCGTGCATGACCAATCGACCCGTTCGCATCGGCGTCCAATTGCAGCCCCAGCACGCCGAGTACGCCCAGATTCGCGATGCCGTCCGGCGCGCCGAGGAGCTCGGTGTCGATGTGGCGTTCAACTGGGACCATTTCTATCCGCTCTACGGCGACCAGGACGACAAGCATTTCGAGTGCTGGACGATGCTCGGCGCCTGGGCGGAACAGACCAGCCGGGTCGAAATCGGCGCGCTGGTGACCTGCAACTCCTATCGCAATCCCCAGTTGTTGGCCGATATGGCCCGCACCGTCGACCACATCAGCAACGGCCGGTTGATCCTGGGCATCGGCGCCGGCTGGTTCGAGCGGGACTACACCGAATACGGCTTCGAGTTCGGTACGCCGGGCTCCCGACTGGCCGCCCTCGGCGAGGCCCTGCCGGCGATCAAGGACCGCCTGGCCAAGCTGACCCCGGCGCCGACCCGGAACATCCCGGTGCTGATCGGCGGTGGCGGAGAGAAGAAGACGCTGCGCCTGGTGGCTCAGTACGCCGACATCTGGCACTCCTTCGCCACCGGCGACGAGCTGACCCACAAGCTGGAGGTGTTGCGCGGCCACTGCGACCGCGTGGGCCGCGACTTCACCGAGATCGAGATCTCTGCCCCGGTCGGGCGCGGCCACGAACACGACCCCGCCGCGGTCGCGCACCGGGCGCAGGACCTGGCCGATCAGGGAGTGAGCCTGCTGACCGTCTCGATCGGCGGGCCCGACTACGACCTGGGCGTCCTGGAGGCGGCACTGGCCTGGCGCGACGGGCGCTGAGCCGGGCCGGGCCCTGCCCGGAGCGCCGCGGGGGTCAGGCCGCCGGCGCGGTCGGAGTGAGCCGCAGCAGGAGGACCGACACGTTGTCCGGGGCGCCGTTGGCATAGGCCAGGTCGGTCAGGGCGTGCGCCGGCCCGGCCAGATCCGCGCCCAGGTCGGCGAGCTCGGCGGCGATCATGGGGTGCTCGACGTAGTCGTGCAACCCGTCGCTGCACAGCAGCAGGGTGAGCGGCTCATTGGGTTCGTGTTCACGCAGGACCGGGTCGTGACCGGGACTGCCGAAGGCCTGGGTGAGGAACTCCCGCTGGGCCACCGGGTCCTCGGTGCGATGCGGCTCGGTGAGCAGGTCCAGGCCCTCGGCGATCCGGAACGCCAGCGAATCCCCGGAATGGAACAGCACGTACCGGGCGGGTTCGACGAGCACCCCGACCCCGGTGGTGCCCAGGCCCCGCACCGCGGGTATCAGTTCCCCGATCGCGGCCACGAGTTGGTTGGTCTCCTGGAGCGTGTCGATCAGCCCGGCGGTGGTCCGGTCGAGCAGCGCGTTCTGGGCCAGGCTGCCGGCGGCGACGTGGGAGGCGATCTCCCCGCCGGCGTGGCCCCCGAGCCCGTCGAAGACGCCGAACAGGGCGAATCCGTCGGTGAGGTCGCGTTCCCCGGCGAGCGCGGTATCGCGATGGGAGACCCACCCGTCGGCCAGGATCGCATCCTCGTTGTGGTCGCGCACGAGCCCGGTCCGCGTCACTGCGGCGTACTGAATCTTCACTGACGGCCCTTCTGCCGATTCTCGGCCGGGTCGGGGAGGCCCTGCCTGTCCCTGCACGGTAGTACGCCTGCCCGGGCCCTGGAACGCACAATGGGCCCCGGAACGCACAAGGGGCCCCGGAACGCACAAGGGGCCCCGGAACGCACAAGGGGCCCCGGAACGCACAAGGGGCCCCGGAACGCACAAGGGGCCCCGACCATCGGTCGGGGCCCTGCAGGTTGTGCGCGAGAGAGGATTTGAACCTCCACGTCCCAAGGGACACTGGCACCTGAAGCCAGCGCGTCTGCCGTTCCGCCACTCGCGCGCCGCCTCAACGAGGCAACCGGAGTACCTTAGCACGACATACCGGCTCCGATGCAAATCGGGGTCAGCGGCCCTGCCTCAGCACGTT
>NZ_AUHH01000068.1 GCF_000423085.1 Granulicoccus phenolivorans DSM 17626 = NBRC 107789 = JCM 15570
AAACGAGCGCGGACTCGGTCAGGCAGCGTCACCTTTGGCGATGCAGCTTCGGTGCGCCGTGACGCTGGATTACCGATAGCGACGGTGGGTGGGTGTGGTGAAGCTCGATCCGGCAGGCGTACCCCCGTGGGCTGTGTTCTGCGTCCCGCATCGCATCTACTCCGCAGTGGACGGCACCTCCCGCGACGGATCGGTCGGCCCCGGTCTCTCCTGCGACGGTTACCTCAGCCCGGCCCCCGCTGCGATGGAAGGCGCCGCAGTGCGATTCATCGTGTCACCCCGCGGGCGGTGCAGCCGGTGCGGGAACTCTCTTCGGGTGCGGGAAGACTGAATCCGTCGCGAGAAGGGATCGACCGGAGGTAACCATCGCGGCCCACCCGACGCGGAGCCGCCGCAGGGCAGCTGCCCCCGGCGTGGCCCGCCCCCGCGTACGCCTCCCCTCCCCGCATCCCGCATCGCATCCGCCTGGCCCACCCGACGCGGAGCGCCGCCGCAGCGCAGTTGCCCCCGGCGTGCCCCGCCCCCGCGTACGCCTCCCCGCATCCCGCATCGCATCCACCCATACCGCATCGGAATCTCGCTCCCGCGACTGCTGCACCGGCCGCGACCACGGACGGGCCGTCGCTGCGCGCCGCGGGCCATCGCAGCACCACACCGGGCCGAACGGATCCATCGCAGGAAGGCCCGGACCCGACCGAACCATCACGGGATGAGCCCGACCCGGCCCCCTCCCAACTGCCCCTGTCCCAGTAATAACTGCCCTGTCCCAGTAATAAGGGACTCATCTGACCTGAATCGGAACGTTCTCTCATCAATAATGAGCACGTGCCCCTCGCCCTCCGCCGCCGCTCCCTGTGGGACAGCGTCGCCGTGCGAGTCCTTGCTGCCGTCTCGCTGCTGTCCCTGCTCTCCCTGCTGCTGGCCGGGGTGACCGGCTACACCCTGGAGCGCCAGCGGATCGATGAAGAGGCCAATGACCAGCTGGTACGCCGCTCGCAGACCTTCCGTGACGTCGCCGTGCGCGGGATCGACCCGAGCACCGGAACCTCGCTGTCCAACGTTGAGGACCTGCTGTACGCCGCCCTGCAGAACACCGTGCCCAACCAGGGCGAATCGATGTTCGCGATCATCGACGGGAAGGTGGCCCTCACCGCTCCCCCGGCAGTCACCGTACGCGCCGAGAACGATCCCGAACTGGTGGAACACGTCTTGGTCCTCGCCCACCAGGACCAGACGGTGATCGACAGTTACCGCACCCGGGGGAACAACTGGCGCTTCGTCGTCGTGCCCGTCGCCACTCCCGACGGAGGCCAGCGCGGGGCGTACGTGACCGCGTACGACATGAACCTGCTGCACAACACGCTCAACCGCAACTACGCCACGATCGCCCTGGTCGGCCTGGCCGCGATCGTGGTAGTGGGGTTGGCGTCCTGGATGGTCATCGGTCGCCTCCTCGAACCGATCCGCTGGGTCCGCACCACAGCGAACGAGATCACCGAGACCGACCTCAGCCGACGCATCCCGGTGCGCGGCAATGACGAGCTGGCCCTGCTGACCCGCACGGTCAACGCCATGCTGGACCGGCTGGAAAACACTTTCACCCAGCAGCGGGAGTTCTACGACGACATCGGCCACGAGTTGCGTACGCCGCTGACGGTGATGCGCGGACACCTGGAACTGCTGGACGTCGATGATCCGGAGGAGGTGATCGCCACCCGGGACCTGGCGCTGTCGGAGATCCACCGGATGAGTCGGCTGGTGGAGGACATGATCACCCTGGCCAAGGTGGGCCGCGCCGACTTCCTCACCCGGGTCGAGGTCGAGGTCCCGCAGTTGTGCGACGAGGTCCTGGAGAAGGCACGCATGTTCGGTGACCGGAAGTGGCGGCTGGGTCACATGGACGAGGCCACCACCCTGGCCGATCCCCAGCGGATTTCCCAGGCCCTGCTGGAAGTGTGTCGCAACGCGGTGAAATATTCCGAGCCGGGCTCCTCGATCACCCTGGGGTGCGCGCGGGTCGGCGATCAGGTCCACATCTGGGTTCGCGACGAGGGCCGGGGCATCCCCGCCGACCAGCTCGACGCGGTCCGCCGGCGCTCGGTCCGCCACGCTTCGGTGGGAATCGAGGGATCCGGTCTGGGCCTGGCGATCGTCCAATCGATTGCTCAGGCTCATGACGGAGAACTTCTCCTCGAATCCGAACCCGGACACGGGACAACAGTTACGTTGGCCCTGCCTCGGGTGGACCTTGCGGACTCCGACACCACTGAGCCCGAACCCGAACCCAAGGAGGACCCGGTCCATGCCCAAGATCCTGATCGTTGAAGACGAAGAGCTCATCGCTTCCTTCATCGCCAAGGGCCTGGAGGCCGAAGGCGTCGCCTCCACCACCGTGGGTACCGGGGCCGAGGGAATCACGCTGGGCGCCAGCGGGGATTTCGACCTGATGGTGCTGGATATCGGCCTGCCGGACATGTCCGGTTTCGAGGTGCTGCGGCACCTGCGCGGTGCGGGCGCGACCCTGCCGGTGATCATCCTGACCGCCCGTTCGTCGGTGACCGACACGGTGGCCGGGCTGACCGGCGGCGCCGACGACTACATGGCCAAGCCGTTCGGGTTCACCGAGCTCCTGGCCCGGATCCGGCTGCGGCTGCGCGATCAGCAGCCCGACGCGATGCTGCTCACCCACGGCGATCTCTCGCTGGATCTGCGCACCCGCCGGGCGCGGGCCGGAGCCAAGGAAGTCGAGTTGACCGCGCGCGAATCGGCGCTGTTGGAGGCGTTCCTGCGGCACCCCGGGGAGGTCCTCAGTCGGGAACGGTTGCTCTCACTGGCCTGGGGGTACGACTTCGATCCGGGATCGAACGTCGTCGAGGTCTACGTGCGCTACCTGCGCCGCAAGATCGGCACCCAGTACTTCGTCACCGAGTACAAGCAGGGCTACCGGCTGGCCTGATCGGGCACCACGAACCGCGCGGACGTGTTCGGCGTCGGCGCAGCGCCGGCACCCGGGGTGGCGGTCTGCGCGCTCGGCCGGGTCGCCGGGGTCGGGGTGGTCCCCGCCGGGCTCGGGCTCGGGTCGGCGTCCGTCTCGGGAGTCTGCGACGCCGGTGCCGTGGTCGGGTGCGGAACCCCGGTGGCGGTGGTCTGCGGGGCCGTGCCGGCCGGGGTGGGTCGCGGCGACACCTCCGGCGGCCTGGTGGCCGGCGCGTCCGGTGAGGCCGGCGGCCGCGTTCGGGACGTGATCTGCTCCGGCGCGGGTGCCGATCCCGGGCGCGGCTGGGAGGGCACCGGGGTCCCGCTCGCCCGTACGCCGGTCGCCGAGGCACTGGCGGTGGTCGGCGGCACCGGAACCGTGCCGGCGGCCGTCGGACGCCGCGGCGCGGTGCTGGTGCGGTCGGCGGTCATCGGGGCCGGTCCGCTCACCTGGCGGGAATCGGTCTGCGGCACCATCACCGCAGGGTTACCGGGGCGGAACTCGGCGGCCTGCCCGAGCACCTGGCGGCCGCTGCCGACCATCCCGAGGTTGGCCAGCGTCGCACCCAGGAGCAGGGCGCCGACGGCAGCCACGATGGCCCGCGATCCCACGCGCATGATGTCCCCCGTTCCTGCGCTCGGCGGTGTCCCTACCAGCCTGCGTCACATTGCGCGGGATATCCAATCATCGCTGGCCCGTTATCGGAAATTGCTCACCGACCGGCCCGGCGTTCGGCCACCCGCTGCCTGGTGCGCTCCACCACCAGCGGGGGGACGAAGGCGCTGATGTCGCCGCCCAGGATGGCGATCTCGCGGACCAGGGTGGAGGACACGAACGCCCACTTCGCCGCGGTCGGCAGCAGGATGGTCTCCAGGTCGGCGTTCAGCCGGTGGTTCATCTGCGCCATCTGCAGCTCGTAATCGAAGTCGGAGGCGAAGCGCAGCCCCTTGACCACCGCGCCGATGTTCTCCTTCGCCGCGAACTCCGCCAGCAGCCCCGAGATCAGCCGAACCTCGACGTTGGGCAGATCCGCCACACTCTCCCGCAGCATCTCCACGCGCTCGTCGGGCCCGAAAAGCGCGTTCTTGGAAGTGTTGGACGCCACCCCGACCAGCACGGTCTCGAACAGCCGGGAAGATCGCTTGATGATGTCCAGATGGCCCATCGTGACCGGATCGAACGAGCCGGGGCACAGCGCTTTCATGAGGTCTCCTCCTCGGTCGGATCCGGGTCGCCGGGGATCAACTCGGCATAGTGGATGACGGTCTCACCGTAGCGGCGCTGCCAGGTATCCCAGCGCGGCGCGCCCGGCTCGGTGCCGGTATCCGGCCAGGTGGGCTCGCCGCTGCGCCGGTCGCGTTCGACCACCAGCAGCCCGTCGGGGGCCAGCCAGCCCCGCTCCCAGCAGGTCCGCAGGACGCCGGCGAGTCGGTCGTTGGGGACGTCGTAGGGCGGGTCGGCCCAGACGATGTCGAAGGCCCGGGTGGGTGGGCCGGCCAGGAACCGGCCCACCTCGGCGCATTCCACCCGGACCGCCAGCGCGGTGTCCCGGGCGTTACCGCGGGCCAGGTCGGCGGTACGCCGGTTCTGCTCGACCGCCAGCACCGGTGCCGCCCCGCGGCTGGCCGCCTCGAGCGCGATCGCGGCGGACCCGGCGTACAGGTCGAGGAAGGAGAACCCGGTCAGCGCCGCCTCGGGTGCTTCGCCGGTACGCCCGGCCCACGACACCAGCGCCGAGAACAGCGCCTCGCGGACCCGGTCACTGGTGGGCCGGGTGGCGTTGTCGGCGGGGGCGGCGACCCGATGGCCACGGGCCCGGCCGGCGATGATGCGAGGCACCCGACCACCTTAACCACGTCGATCCCGGCAAGCCCCCGGTTCCGGCCCGAACCACGCGCCGGCGCGAGAGAATCCAGGTATGGATGACACGAACGCCACGCCCCCGCCCGAGGCCACTGCCTGGGACCTGCTCGCCACCCAGTCGGTCGGCCGGCTGGCCACCAGTCTGGAGCGCGAACCCGACATCTTTCCAGTGAACTTCGTCGTCGACGGCGAGACCCTGGTGTTCCGGACCGGGACCGGCACCAAACTGTTCGAGCTGGTCGCCAACAGCCACGTCGCCTTCGAGACCGATTCGTGGGTGCCGGGCAAGGACGGCTGGAGCGTGGTGGTGAAGGGCACCGCCGAGGTGCTCGAGCACATCGCCGACATCGAGGCCGCCGAGAAGTTGCCGCTGACCCCGTGGATCCCGACGATCAAGACCCACTTCGTGCGGATCACGCCGAGTGAGGTGAGCGTACGCCGGTTCACCTTCGGGCCCGAGCCCGAGTTGTGGTGAGGCCCGCCCTCCCGGGACAGCGGTGGTGACCCGGGTACGCCGGCACCCGATCCAGCGATAGAACCGCCGGCCCGTACGCCTCCCGCGCCCGCCACTCGGCGGCGCTTCGGGCCACGGCGCACACGTTCCGGCCGCCGCGGGAACCGGTGATGGTCAAGTCCTGTGGAGTGGTGTGTTTGGGGCGTTCGTGGGGCGCGGCTCGCGGGTTCTCATGACGGCTCGCGGGTCCTCCTGACGGCTCGCGGG
>NZ_AUHH01000069.1 GCF_000423085.1 Granulicoccus phenolivorans DSM 17626 = NBRC 107789 = JCM 15570
CATCCCTGGGCGCGCAAGTACCGTCCGAAGTGCGGCACGGTGAACGCGATCCGACCCCGTTCCCCGGAATAGATCAGGCCCTTCTTCATCAGGGCGGTGGCTCTCGCAACTCATTGGGCGAGCTTCGTCGTCGATCGATGGGTCCAGGTCATGGGCCAGGATCCGCTCGTGACCCAGTCAATGTGCCGCGGGAGGACGCCGCCGCGACCTTCGAATCGTTGGCTCAGAGGCCAGTGCGCGCGACCAGTGGGTTCGAAGTTTTCTTAGGGCGTCTGTGCAGTTGGGCCCGGTACGTGCAGGGCGGGTTAGCCGCGTTGGCTTCGAAACTTCCCCGATGGGAGTCTCTTCTCTCCGCAGCTGCGGCGGTCGGTCATTGAACACACGGTCATGGTCTTCGCGGTAGCGACGATCCCGAGCTCTCTACGGTTCTAATGCGAAAGCTTCAGCACGAAGCCGGCAAAGATAAGAGGGCCTTGGGCGCGATCGGCCTCCCCGTTTCTGAGGACCTCACGAGCATTCTTGCCTGGGAGGAGGTCGGCGACGAAGGGAAGCCCAAAGACTACCTCGGGAATTTCGCACAACAGTGGACCCAGCTCGGAGGGATGGGTCCACGCCTCTACCTCGATTGGGCACGTCAAACCAGGCTGCCGCATGTCGGCATTCATACGTCTGTCGCCTACCTTCGGAATGCTTCGGGTCAAGACGCCCCGACGCTGGCCGGTGCCTCGAAACTGCCACCTAGGGATACCCTGCGAGAGGCATCATTGCCGCGGATTTGATCATCATGGTCGTCGACAAGATCAGTCAGCGGGACGATCCCTTCCGATCCCGCGTCGATGATCTCAACAAGCAAAGATGCAACTGCTGGTCACCGTCGGTGCCGTCGAGCTGAACTCTGTCCTCGATTTGCGTGGGTGACGTCAGTGACCGGTTCAGCGGACCCCACGTTGGCCACTCGGCGGGCGGTGGACGCCAGCGCGTACCGCCTCATCGGGAGCGGGAGCGCGGCACCGCGTTATCGTCGAGCTTGGTCCGCCGGATGGTACTCGTCATTCGCGGTGCGCTTGCGAACGGCGCAGGTCGGCGTAGTCGATGATGGAGACGACGTTGTCGGCCTTCGGTGGGACGGCCGGTGTCCGGTGTGTGGGGTTGCGCAGATTGCGGGACCAGGTACAGGAGAAGTTCGGCAGGAAGTCGCTATACCACTCCCGATCCCTGGTTGACGGAAGTTCTGAGAACAGGGCATCCAGGTCCGGTGGGGTGCCATAGGCAACTTCAAGAGCGTTGGCGATCAGCAGCGGGCGCTCCACCTGCCGTTCATCGGCACCTGGCTCCCGAATCCGCCAGCGCTGCCCGGTGGCGGGATCGCGCCCGTTGGACAGCTGTTTGAACAAAGACACACGCCGATCCTCGGAGACCAGACCATGGCGGTAACCCTGCTGAATCAGGGCAGCGATAGAGACACCCCACCGACGCTTCAATGGCAGGAGATTGTGAATCGTCACCCGAGTGGGCCACTCCCGACTCAACTGCTCGTGCGGCATGAGAAGTTCCGCGGCAAATGACGTGGCCTCCGCTTCCCGGTCCGCCCCCGAGCCGTGGCGGTGCATAGCCAAGTGTCCGGCTTCATGAGCAACCGAGAACCGGGTCCGCTCCCACGACGAGTGCTCCCGGCACAGAACGATCGGCACGGCTCGGCCCGTGTCCAAGTTGTACCAGCCGGAGGACGCGTCGTGGTTGCGCAGATGCAGTTCCTCGTCGAAGGGGTGTACACCGATGAAGATCCCCAATGACTCCAGCGACCGCATAAGATGCCCCACCGGTTCGTCGGACCTCAGATCCATCGAGTCGCGGACCGCAGTAGCAGCCTCCACCGGATCCACAGGCCCTTTCCGTGTTACCAATGTGGTGGGCAGCAGGGTGATCGACCGGTCAAGCGTGGCCAACATCTCGGCGAGCAACATCTTCCAGGTCTTCACGGTCTCCTGCGACCGTTTCGTCATCTTGCTGTTCGCACGAAACAGCGTTCCCTGGTCGGATGAGTAGGCCCGCGGTTCCTCGGTTAGCCAGTCCATCGGAACCGACAGGGCCGACGAAAGGGCCGACAACGCCTCGAAACTAAGGAAGGATTCGTCGGCCTTCTCGATCCTAGACAGAGATGCCACGCTCAGCCCGGCCTCCCGGGCTACGTCCTGTGCCAAGCGGCTTCGCAGGTTCCTGGCCCACCGGACACGAGCCCCCAGCACGGAATGTTCATCCCGCGTTCTGACTGCTGGCACTGCCCTCATCGCTCTCATCGTTGGCTTCTTGGTCGGCCTCGCCGCCCCGGTCGACGAGGTAAGCGGCCGGGACTTCGCCGGCCGTTTCACTGGAATCTCGACGGGCCATCTTGCCACGGAAGACGGCTTCGTCCTCCGCGGGAAGGATTGGCGGAGCGCTCGCGCCGGCAACCCCGGGCAGGTGGATCGGAATGTCCTCGATCAGCCGCAGACGTTCACCCCCATCAAGGCCCCGTCCCAGTGCCAGCGTGGTCGACGCCAAACGGTTCGTAACCGGGTCCCGATCGCACCACAGCACCAACTGAGCGTTGGCGTAGTCGTCGAGGCCCGGAATCAAGGGGTCCTGAACCAGCCCCTCCGGCGTCGGGGCGGGGGCCTCTGCGGGCCGAGCGCGAAGGGTGATGACTTGCGGGCAGTCGATGAGGCGGAACCGGATGCGGTCGGGGGCTCCGCACGGCTGCCAGTGCAATCCGTTCGCCTTGAGCAATTGGACGGGCGACCCAAACGGATCCGCCCCAATCATCTGGTTGATGACAGCCCGGGTGTAGTCCCAGAACCCTCGGGTTGGCGGCAGGTCAGCCACCTCTTTCGCGACCTGGTCGATCGCCTGCGAAGCAAACCCGGTCAAGTACATCAGTGAGTCGTAGTGACGCGGAACCAGTTCGCTCGGGCGAGGAAGAGGAAGAGGGACCAGACATGAATCCATGACTGAAAGTTTCATGTATGAAATCATGTTTTGCAAGCGTCGCGGCTCACTTTGCGGACATCATCATCCCTGGGCGCGCAAGTACCGTCCGAAGTGCGGCACGGTGAACGCGATCCGACCCCGTTCCCCGGAATAGATCAGGCCCTTCTTCATCAG
>NZ_AUHH01000070.1 GCF_000423085.1 Granulicoccus phenolivorans DSM 17626 = NBRC 107789 = JCM 15570
GAAGTTAAGCCCTTCAGCGCCGATGGTACTGCACGCGATAGCGTGTGGGAGACTAGGACGTCGCCGGACAACTTTTTCAGCCTTTGGGGTGACCACTTTTGTGTGGTCACCCCAAAGGCCATTTTCACGTTCAAAACCTTTTCGCCGTTCCAGGCAGAGCACTGATCGGGGGTTCCCGTGCGACCGGTAAACCGGATGCTCGGGCCGCGTGCAACGATGAGTTCGTGCAGGAACTGACCGACTCGTTCGAGCCGGCCGTGGTGGCCGAGGTCATGCGGCGGCTGGCCGGCGTACGGGCGGAATACGGGGTCGCGATCCCGTGGGCGATCGAAAGCGGCTCGCGGGCCTGGGGCTTCCCCTCGCCGGATTCCGACTACGACTGTCGCTTCTTCTATGTTCGCTCCGTTCCCGATCACGTGACCCCCTGGCAGCCCCGCGACGTCATCGAGACCCCCGTGGATGCTGTGTTCGATGTGAATGGCTGGGACCTGGCCAAAGCGGTTCGGCTCGCCGCCGGCGGGAATGCGACGGTGGCGGAATGGTTGAGTTCCCCGTTCGTGTACGACGGCGACCCGGAGTTTCGCGAGGCCCTGCTGTCGCTGGCCGGGGAGATTCTGGACCCCGCCCGGGTGCGACGCCACTACGCCCACGTCGGAGCGCGGCAGTGGGAACGCAGCGGCGCGCACACCGGTGAGGTGAAGTCGCTGAAGCGGGTCTTCTACGCGCTGCGACCGGCCGCGGTGCTGCACTGGATGGATCTGTACGACCGCCCGACACCGCCGATGAATCTGCTCGAGTTGCTCGACCAGGCTCCGCCGCCCCCGGACGTGCGGGCCACGGTGGACGAACTACTGGCGACCAAGGCGATCACCCGGGAGATGGGTGCCGGGGTCGTCCCGGCCAATGTCCGGACCTGGATCGAGCGTCAACTGGACACCGAACTGCACCGCAGCGCGCCGAACCGGTTGGCCCGCCCGACTGCCCGGGCGATCGAGGGCTACCGGGACCTGGTCAGCCGGTTCGCACCGCAGCCGGGTCAGGAGATCGGCACTGCCTGACCGGTGCTGTCACTGAGCTGGGCCGCATCCAGCACCCGCAGCGTCCGGACGGCCTCGGCCCCGGTCACCGGGAGATCACCCTCCCCGGCGACGGCCCGGGCAAACTCGCTGTAGAAATCCTGGTACGCCCCGCGCGAGGACGGGACCCGATCGACGCCGCCGGCGGTGCTGAGCGTGCCCCACTCCGCCTCGTCGGCGTACCCCCAGCGATCACCTTCGAGCACCGGCCGGCGCCCGGCGAGGATGGCCTCGGTCTGGACATCGCCCATCGTCGACCGGTAGCTGCCCGCCTCGGCGTACACCCGCAGTTCCCGGCCCCGAGCGTGGTTCGCCTTGCCGGCCACCATGGTGGAGACCGGTCCGGCGAGGTGACGCATGGTGACGGTGAACCCGGTGTCGGTACGCCCCTCGGGCATCTCGATCCAGTCCAGGGCGGCGTACACCTGGGTGACCGGACCCAACAGCCACAGCAACTGGTCAGCCAGGTGTGCCCCGAGGTCACGCAGTACGCCACCGTTCGGGCCCGGATCGATGGTTTCGGGTGAATCCAGGTCGAAGCGCGATTCCACCCGCCGAACACTGCCCAGCTCACCCCCGTCGAGGACATCGCGGAGGGTACGCAGGTCGGTGTCCCAGCGCCGGTTGTGGAAGACCGCCAGCGGGACCCGGGCGGCCTCGGCCGCGTCGACCAGTTCTTGACCCTCGGCCGCGTTCGGCGCGAAGGGCTTGTCCGCCACCACGGCGACTCCACGGGCCAGGGCCTCGAGGACCAGCGCGCGCCTGGTCTGCGGGGGAGTGGTGATGGTCACCGCGTCCACCCCCGCATCGAGGAGGTCGGTGAGCGAGTCATAGACAGCCATCCCGGGGAAGTCCTCGGCGAGCTGTTTGCGTCGGACCGGACTTCCGGTGACCACTCCGACCAGTTCGACGCCCTCGGCCGCCGCAATGTAGGGAGCGTGGAAGATTCGTCCGCCCAGGCCATATCCGACCAGTCCAATTCTCATATCAGGATTCTGCCCCACCGGTCCCGCGGGTTGTCTCGGCGCCTCCCCTCCGGTGGACCGGGGGCGCGCCGGTGGGCCAGAGTGGAGCGTGACAATGGTCGAGGACCACCTCGTGATACGGCGGGCCTCTCGTTGCACCCATCCACGAACTGGGCAAGGATTGATCAGTGGACAACCCAACAGAGCAGACTCCTGAGGACAGCAGCCGGGAGAACCGGAGCGGATCGGGCGACCGGCCCCAGCGTCCCTATCGCGGGGGCGAGCGATCCGGCGGTGAGCGGACCGGCGGCGGCCGGCGCTACGGCGAGGGCAGGTCCGGGTCGGGTTCGGGTGGCCGCTCCTACGGGGGTGAACGGCGAGACCGCGACCGTCGCGATGATCGAGGGCGCGGTGGCGATCGAGGGCGCAGTGACGATCGGGGTCCCCGTGATGATCGTGGTGGTCGGGGAGAGCGCTCCGGTGGCGAGCGTGGCCGGTACCAGGATCGCGAGGGCGGGCGTCGGTTCGA
>NZ_AUHH01000071.1 GCF_000423085.1 Granulicoccus phenolivorans DSM 17626 = NBRC 107789 = JCM 15570
TCGACGGCTTGCTGGCCCAGGGCTTCGAGCAGAAAGGTCTTCCCGGTCCCCGACGGCCCGCACACCACCAGGTTCTCGCGGCGGTGCACCCATTCCAGGGTTCGGAGTGCTTGCTGGGTCGGTGCCGGGATCGAGGAGGCCTCGGGTTGCCAGGCGGCGAACGTCTTCCCGGTCGGGAAGCCTGCTGCGGCTCGTCGGGAGGCCAGTGCGGAGCGTTCCCGGCCCGCGACCTCTTCAGCGAACAGGGCCTTCAGTACTTCGGTGGGTTCCCAGCGTTGTGCTTTCGCGGTCGCGACAACGTCCGGGGCGTGACGACGGATGTGTGGCAGTCGCAGTCGGCGCAACAGGTCCTCCAACTCGGAGGGCAACGGTGGAGCGGTGCTGATCGGGCTGGTCATCGGTCCTCCGGGTCGTCGGTGGCAGTGTGGGGTGGCTGGCCGAGTTGGGCCCACGCGCTGGTTCCCTGGGTCAGCGAGCGGTCCTCCCCAGCACGGTGTTCGGGGGCCTGTTGCCTGCTGCCCTGACCGTGGTGATGGTCGAGGATCGAGGACAGATCGGCCTCGGCGAACCGGCCGTGCACTGCGGCATGCCCCAGCGCCCAGTCGACCTCGACGGGATCGAACAGTTTCGCCAACGCCAACGCCTCGGTCATCTTGACCCGGATCCGCGACGTGCCCGCCGCGGCTGCCTCGATCAGCCACAACCGGGCGCCCTCGCCCAGGGTGAGGAACTCCGCCTCGGCCGCGGTCCGGGCCCGGGGCTGGCGGGCCAGCGGCCCGGCCGGCTGGGGCCCGAAGTGCGCCTCGATCAGCCGGGGACTGCCCGGGGTCGCCCGAGCGTGCCGGGCCACCTCGACCGGACCCCGGTCACCGACGTGGGTGATCACGACCTGCTCACCAGCGCCCCGGCCCGTGACCCGCACCCACACCGGTTGCCCCAGCAGGCTGTGCGGGACCGAGTACTGTCCGGATTCGAACATCACCATCGGGGTATTGGTGGGCACGATCCGGGTCACCCCGAACGCAACCGTGTGCGGGGTGGCCGGGACCGGGTGCAGTCGGGCTCGTTCCTGCTCGAGCATCTGAGTCGGGGGCCGTTTGGTCACCCGGTGCGGCCGGGTGTTGACCTTCGTGCAGAACTCCTCACACGCCGCTTCGAGCTCGGCAAACGAGGCATACTCCGGGCGCAGGTTCGTCTGGGTCGGGACGAGGTCGGCCTTACTGAGCTTCACCGATGACTCGGTCCCGCCTTTGGATGCCGGATCGGCCGGCACACAGGTGTGGACCACCACCGAGTAGTGCTCGGCGAACCCGACCAGGTGTTGATTTCGGACCGCGATCCCGGCGATGTGCTCCACGGTGACGGTCTTCTCGTTGTCGGTCAACACATAGGTCGGTACCCCGCCCAGCCGCCGGAAGGTCTGGTCCAGGGCGGCGAACACCGATGGCATCGTCTTATCCCGTAACGCGATCACCACCCGGAACCGGGACCACGCCAGCCACGCCACGAACAGCACCGTTTTGACGCCGTCGATCACCGGACCGTCGCCGTAGTCATACTGCAGCCACATCCCCGGCTCGCTCACCCAGGGCCGATGCACCCGGACCCGGCCGGCCCGGTAGGCCTTCTTCACTTCCGCGACCGCTCGCCGCGTCGTTCGTTCGGAACCGGTATAGCCCAGCACTGCCAGCCTCTGGTGGGCCACATCGGCCCGGATCTTGCCATGCGAGCGCTCGACCCACTCCTCGACCTTGGGCAAGAACTCATCGATCAACTGCGGCCGCCCGGCGACCGTGTCCAGTGCGCCACCGGCAGCACGCCGCTCAACGTAACGCTTCACCGTGTGGTGCGAACAACCGGCCAGCTCCCCGGCATCACGTAACGACCCGGTCAGGTCGTAGGCATCCAAGATTTCCATGATTTCCTCGGCAGACTTCAAGTTGTCCCTCCTCAGGGCGACGGGCGCTTCAGCACCGCCGATCGCACCTGAGGAGGGGCCTCAACCGTGGGAACCGGTGAGGCATACGACTTCGTGTCGGGCAGATCTCGTGACCGTCAGCGGGCAATCCTCATGTCCGCTACCAGGCAGCTTCGTGACCGTCTCCGGGCAGTCTCTCGTGGCCGCCGACA
>NZ_AUHH01000072.1 GCF_000423085.1 Granulicoccus phenolivorans DSM 17626 = NBRC 107789 = JCM 15570
GTGTGAGCACGCTGTTGGGTCCTGAGGGGTCGTGTGTGTCACCCGAGTGTGGGTGGTGACGCGGGTCTTCGTGCGGGCCTCCGGTCTGGCACCTGGTGGTGTTGGGTGGGTGGTTTCGCCTGTATCTTGAGAACTTCACAGTGGACGCGAGCATCTTTGTAGTTGAAAAATGTGTCGAGTATTTTTTGTTTCGAACAAGCTACTAAGGGCAATCGGTGGATGCCTAGGCACCAAGAGCCGATGAAGGACGTGGTAACCTGCGATAAGCCTCGGGGAGCTGGTAAACGAGCTGTGATCCGGGGGTCTCCGAATAGGGAAACCTCGAAAGAAACCGGAGTAATGTCCGGCGACCTCTGCTTGAACACATAGGGCAGTGGGAGGGAACGTGGGGAAGTGAAACATCTCAGTACCCATAGGAAGAGAAAACAACCGTGATTCCGTAAGTAGTGGCGAGCGAACGCGGAAGAGGCCAAACCGTATCTGTGTGAGAGCTGACAGGCGTTGCAGGTGCGGTGTTGTGGGGCCATTCTGTCCGGGCTGTTGACCGGGCGGGGAGTTAGAAATGATGGATGAAGATGAAGCCTTCTGGGAAGGGGCGGCGGAGCAGGTAATACCCCTGTAGTCGTAAGTCTGTCACTCTCGAATGTTACCCCAAGTAGTACGGAACCCCTGAAATTTCGTACGAATCTGGCGGGACCACCCGTTAAGCCTAAATACTCCTTGGTGACCGATAGCGGACGAGTACCGTGAGGGAAAGGTGAAAAGTACCCCGGGAGGGGAGTGAAATAGTACCTGAAACCGATTGCCTACAATCCGTCGGAGCCCTGCGGGGTGACGGCGTGCCTTTTGAAGAATGAGCCTGCGAGTTAGTGGTACGTGGCAAGGTTAACCCGTGGGGGGTAGCCGTAGCGAAAGCGAGTCCGAATAGGGCGTTGAGTCGCGTGCTCTAGACCCGAAGCGGAGTGATCTATCCATGGCCAGGTTGAAGCGACGGTAAGACGTCGTGGAGGACCGAACCCACTTAAGTTGAAAATTGAGGGGATGAGCTGTGGATAGGGGTGAAAGGCCAATCAAACTCCGTGATAGCTGGTTCTCCCCGAAATGCATATAGGTGCAGCGTTGCGTGTTTCTTGCCGGAGGTAGAGCACTGGATAGTCTAGGGGGCCCACAAGCTTACCGAAATTAGCCAAACTCCGAATGCCGGTAAGTGAAGCGTGGCAGTGAGACTGTGGGGGATAAGCTTCATAGTCGAGAGGGAAACAGCCCAGATCACCAACTAAGGCCCCTAAGCGATAGCTAAGTGGAAAAGGATGTGGAGTTGCGGAGACAACCAGGAGGTTGGCTTGGAAGCAGCCACCCTTGAAAGAGTGCGTAATAGCTCACTGGTCAAGTGACTCTGCGCCGACAATTTAGCGGGGCTCAAGCTATCCGCCGAAGTTGTGGCATCAGTAATGATGGGTAGGGGAGCGTCGTGTATGCGGTGAAGCGGCGGGGTGACCGGTCGTGGAGAGTACACGAGTGAGAATGCAGGCATGAGTAGCGAATGACGGGTGAGAAACCCGTCCGCCGAATAACCAAGGGTTCCAGGGTCAAGCTAATCTGCCCTGGGTAAGTCGGGACCTAAGGCGAGGCCGACAGGCGTAGTCGATGGACAACGGGTTGATATTCCCGTACCGGCGATATGACGCCCGTGCTGAGGCGAGTGATGCTAAGGATGGAAGGTGGGGGATGTCTTCGGATTGA
>NZ_AUHH01000073.1 GCF_000423085.1 Granulicoccus phenolivorans DSM 17626 = NBRC 107789 = JCM 15570
AGGTAGTACTTGCTCGGGCCGGCCAGCAGCCGGTGCATCAGTCAATGTTCCACATTCCGCAGCCCACCCCACCAGGAAACGTTCGTCCCTGACATGAGGTGACAATGAACACCCGGAACCATCCACCAGGATGATCCGGCATGTTTATCTGGGCTCCTTAGAAAGGAGGTGATCCAGCCGCACCTTCCGGTACGGCTACCTTGTTACGACTTAGTCCTAATTACCAGCCCCACCTTCGACGGCTCCCCCCACAAGGGTTAGGCCACCGGCTTCGGGTGTTGCCGACTTTCATGACTTGACGGGCGGTGTGTACAAGGCCCGGGAACGTATTCACCGCAGCGTTGCTGATCTGCGATTACTAGCGACTCCGACTTCATGGGGTCGAGTTGCAGACCCCAATCCGAACTGAGACTGGCTTTTAGGGATTCGCTGAACCTCACGGTCTCGCAGCCCTCTGTACCAGCCATTGTAGCATGCGTGAAGCCCTGGACATAAGGGGCATGATGACTTGACCTCAT
Source organism: Granulicoccus phenolivorans DSM 17626 = NBRC 107789 = JCM 15570 (assembly GCF_000423085.1). Classification (GTDB taxonomy): domain Bacteria; phylum Actinomycetota; class Actinomycetes; order Propionibacteriales; family Propionibacteriaceae; genus Granulicoccus; species Granulicoccus phenolivorans. The sequence continues at coordinate 519 of NZ_AUHH01000073.1, forward strand.
CCCCACCTTCCTCCGAGTTGACCCCGGCAGTCTCCTATGAGTCCCCAACCGAATTGCTGGCAACATAGGACGAGGGTTGCGCTCGTTGCGGGACTTAACCCAACATCTCACGACACGAGCTGACGACAGCCATGCACCACCTGTATACCGACCCGAAGGGGCACCCATCTCTGAATGTTTCCGGCATATGTCAAACCCAGGTAAGGTTCTTCGCGTTGCATCGAATTAATCCGCATGCTCCGCCGCTTGTGCGGGCCCCCGTCAATTCCTTTGAGTTTTAGCCTTGCGGCCGTACTCCCCAGGCGGGGCACTTAATGCGTTAGCTACGGCACGGAGAACGTGGAATGTCCCCCACACCTAGTGCCCACCGTTTACGGCGTGGACTACCAGGGTATCTAAGCCTGTTTGCTCCCCACGCTTTCGCTTCTCAGCGTCAGGAAAGTCCCAGAGAACCGCCTTCGCCACCGGTGTTCCTCCTGATATCTGCGCATTCCACCGCTCCACCAGGAATTCCATTCTCCCCTAACTTCCTCTAGTCAGCCCGTATCGGAAGCAGGCTCAGAGTTAAGCCCTGAGTTTTCACTTCCGACGTGACAAACCGCCTACAAGCTCTTTACGCCCAATAATTCCGGACAACGCTCGCACCCTACGTATCACCGCGGCTGCTGGCACGTAGTTGGCCGGTGCTTCTTCTGCAGGTACCGTCACGTTAGCTTCGTCCCTGCTGAAAGCGGTTTACAACCCGAAGGCCGTCTTCCCGCACGCGGCGTTGCTGCGTCAGGCTTCCGCCCATTGCGCAATATTCCCCACTGCTGCCTCCCGTAGGAGTTTGGGCCGTATCTCAGTCCCAATGTGGCCGGTCGCCCTCTCAGGCCGGCTACCCGTCGAAGCCTTGGTGAGCCATTACCTCACCAACAAGCTGATAGGCCGCGAGTCCATCCTTGACCGAAAAACTTTCCAACCCGAAACATGCGTCCCAGGCTGAATATCCGGTATTAGACACCCTTTCGAGTGCTTATTCCAGAGTCAAGGGCAGGTTACTCACGTGTTACTCACCCGTTCGCCACTCGTGTACCCCGAAGGGCCTTACCGTTCGACTTGCATGTGTTAAGCACGCCGCCAGCGTTCGTCCTGAGCCAGGATCAAACTCTCCGTTGAAAAATATCGGAAACCGAACCACACAGATTCGGG
>NZ_AUHH01000074.1 GCF_000423085.1 Granulicoccus phenolivorans DSM 17626 = NBRC 107789 = JCM 15570
CCTGCGGACTGCGACCTTCCGATTCGGGTTTGCGGGTTGGGTTCGGGTGCGCGGGTTGGGTTCGGTCGCGCGGGTCCTGCAGGGGCCGCGGGCCGTATTCGGACCCGCGAGACGGCATGAACCGCCCCGGCGTGTCCGGAGACTCCGTTGCTTGGGAAGGTTGGAGTCATGTCAGGGAGTGCGTCGAGGAGGTACCCGGTCGAGCTGCGTGAGCGGGCGGTCCGGATGGTCGGTGAGATCAGGGCTGAGCATGCCTCGGAGTGGGCTGCGATGGCCAAGGTCGCGGAGTTGCTCGGGGTCAGTACGACAGAGACGGTCCGCAAGTGGTGTCGCCAGGCCGAGGTCGACGACGGTCGGCGGCCCGGCACCACGACCCAGGAGTCTGCGGAGCTGACGCGGTTGCGGCGGGAGAATGCCGAGCTCAAGCGGGCGAACGCGATCCTGCGGTCGGCGTCGGTTTTCTTCGCGGCCGAACTCGACCGGCCACAGCGTTGATGGTGCGCTTCATCGACGAGCATGTCGGTGCCCGCGACGGCGAGGGTCTGCGCTGGGGGGTCGAGTCGATCTGTGACCAGCTCACCGAGCTGGGCGCGAAGATCGCCCCCGCGACCTACTACGAACACCGGGCCCGCACGCCGACCGCACGTGAGCAGCGTGATCAGGAGTTGAAGCCGAGGATCGCTGCGGTGCACGCGTCGAACTACGGCGTCTACGGGGCCCGGAAGGTGTGGCTGACCCTGAACCGGGAACGCTGCGATGCGGAGCCACCGATCGCGCGCTGCACCGTGGAGCGGCTGATGGGTGAGCTGGGCCTGACCGGTGCGGTCCGCGGGAAGGTCAAGCAGACCACGATCGGGGATCCCAAGGCCCCCAGGCCGTTGGATCTGGTGAACCGCGATTTCGCCCCCGGGGCCCCGGATCGGCTCTGGGTTGCCGACTTCACCTATGTGTCGACGTGGTCGGGTTGGTGCTACACCGCGTTCGTGATCGACGCGTTCGCCCGGAGGATCCTGGGCTGGTCGGTGGCCACGACGATGACCAGCCGGCTGGTCCTGGACGCGGTCGAGCAGGCGATCTGGACCCGCGAGCGGGAGGGCCGGGACCTGGCTGGTCTGATCGCGCACCATGACCACGGCGTGCAGTACATGTCGGTGGCCTACGCCCAGCGGCTGGATGCCGCCGGGATCAAGCCCTCGACCGGGGCGGTGGGTTCGTCGTATGACAACGCGCTGGCCGAATCGGTAATCGGCCTCTACAAGACCGAACTGATCAAACCGCGCCGGCCCTGGAAGGGCTTCGACGACCTGGAGATCGCGACCGCTGAGTGGATCGACTGGTTCAACCACCGACGACCGTTCGAGTACTGCGACGACCTCACCCCGGTCGAGGCCGAGAGCGCTTACTACACTCACCACCAGACCCCAGCACCCGCTGGAGTCCCACACTAGAAAACCTCCGGACATGCCGGGGCGGTTCAGCACGAGCACCCGCGCGCAGCCGGGACGGCCCGCGTACCGCCACGGACCCCGCGATGGACCTGCCGAGCAGGGGCGGCGAGACGGCACCAGCACCCTCGAGCAGCAGGGGGCCCGCGTACTG
>NZ_AUHH01000075.1 GCF_000423085.1 Granulicoccus phenolivorans DSM 17626 = NBRC 107789 = JCM 15570
CCCAGTGACTCTCTGACCCGATCTTGTAGTAGGCAAGCTGCGGAGGGACGCAGGAAGGTAGCTCTACCGGGCGATGGTTGTCCCGGGGTAAGTGTGTAGGACGAGGCGTAGGCAAATCCGCGTCTCTTGTGTCTGAGACATGAGGCCGAGCCACACTATTGTGTGGTGAGTGAGTGATCCTATGCTGCCTAGAAAATCTTCGTGAGCGAGTCATATGTGCCGCCCGTACCCTAAACCGACTCAGGTGGTTAGGTAGAGAATACCAAGGCGATCGAGATAATCGTGGTGAAGGAACTCGGCAAAATGCCCCCGTAACTTCGGAATAAGGGGGGCCTGATGCGTGAACACACTTGCTGTGGGAGCGTTGAGGGCCGCAGAGACCAGGGGGAAGCGACTGTTTACTAAAAACACAGGTCCGTGCCAAGTCGCAAGACGATGTATACGGACTGACTCCTGCCCGGTGCTGGAAGGTTAAGGGGAAGTGTCAGCTTTGCGAAGCACTGAACTTAAGCCCCAGTAAACGGCGGTGGTAACTATAACCATCCTAAGGTAGCGAAATTCCTTGTCGGGTAAGTTCCGACCTGCACGAATGGAGTAACGATTTCCCTACTGTCTCCACCACGAACTCGGCGAAATTGCATTACGAGTAAAGATGCTCGTTACGCGCAGCAGGACGGAAAGACCCCGGGACCTTTACTATAGTTTGGTATTGGTGATTGGGACAGCTTGTGTAGGATAGGTGGGAGACTGTGAAGCATTCACGCCAGTGAGTGTGGAGTCAACGTTGAAATACCACTCTGGTTGTTCTAGTTATCTAACCTAGGTCCGTTATCCGGATCAGGGACAGTGCCTGATGGGTAGTTTGACTGGGGCGGTCGCCTCCCAAAAGGTAACGGAGGCGCCCAAAGGTTCCCTCAGCCTGGTTGGCAATCAGGTTTTGAGTGTAAGTGCACAAGGGAGCTTGACTGTGAGAGAGACATCTCGAGCAGGGACGAAAGTCGGGACTAGTGATCTGACGGTGGCATGTGGAAGCGCCGTCACTCAACGGATAAAAGGTACCCCGGGGATAACAGGCTGATCTTGCCCGAGCGTCCATAGCGACGGCATGGTTTGGCACCTCGATGTCGGCTCGTCGCATCCTGGGGCTGGAGTCGGTCCCAAGGGTTGGGCTGTTCGCCCATTAAAGCGGCACGCGAGCTGGGTTTAGAACGTCGTGAGACAGTTCGGTCCCTATCCGCTGCGCGCGTAGGAATCTTGAGAAGAGCTGTCCTTAGTACGAGAGGACCGGGACGGACTAACCTCTGGTGTGCCAGTTGTTCCGCCAGGAGCATCGCTGGTTGGCTACGTTGGGAAGTGATAACCGCTGAAAGCATCTAAGCGGGAAGCATACTTCAAGATGAGGGTTCCCACCCGTATGGGTTAAGGCCCCCGGAAGACCACCGGGTTGATAGGTCGGATGTGGAAGTACAGTAATGTGCGGAGCTGACCGATACTAATAGGCCGAGGGCTTGTTCCTACAACAA
>NZ_AUHH01000076.1 GCF_000423085.1 Granulicoccus phenolivorans DSM 17626 = NBRC 107789 = JCM 15570
AGAAGGCCATTGCCGGAACGCTGGTGGCAGTACGGCGAAAAGCGACCCGCGATGCGCAGGGCAATCAATCCGTTGCCTGAAGTGCTGGTCATCGCTCGCGTCAGCAAGACCGTGATGCCGCTGCGAGTGCCGACCGGGCAGGTGCCGAGTGAGCAGACGGTCGTGTTCGCAACTGATGACTATGGCGACCAGGCAGTCTTGTCATCAAGCCTGCACCAGCTATGGGCAATCACCTACGGATCAGGCATGAGAAACGATCCTCGGTACACGCCGTCGGATGTCTTTGAAACGTTCCCGCGTCCGAATGCCACCGACGAATTAGTTCGAGTTGGACGAATGTTGGACGAGGAGCGCCGGGGCATTATGCTTCGGCGGGATCTCGGACTCACCAAGATCTACAACCTTGTGAACGACCCCGCGCTCCGGGACGTTGCCGACGCAGATGTCGCACGCCTTCGACAGATCCACGTCGAACTCGACCACGCGGTCCTCGCCGCCTACGGATGGGACGACATCGACCTCCGCCACGGCTTCCATGAATTCAGGAGGATGGAGCGCTGGACGGTTAGTCCGACCGTGCGGGTGGAACTCCTTGATCGGCTGCTCGAAGAGAATCGTAGGCGCAGCGAAGCCGCGGTGCATCCAAAGCAGGTGTCGCGCAAATCAAGCACCCAAGGTGAGTCAGCCACTCTCTTCGGCTGACGGGATCTGGCCTAGGCTCGTTGCCAGCCTCAGTCAAGCTGCCAGCCTCAGTCAAATAGCGTGCCTTCCTTGATCGGAACCGGATTCGCCCGCTGGGGGTGCGTCATGGTGGTTATTGCGCCTGCGCGGTCACGGTTCTCCACGAGGAGCCGATCCAGCAGTTCTGTCCGAGCTGTTGCGCTGGGGCCCCATCGTTCCAGTTGACGAAAGGTATGGAAGCCGTGACCTGACGAGACGTCGGACCACCCGTATGAAGCCAGGACAGCCTCATCCACCTCGACATGCAACTCTCTCAACCGAACCACATCGGGGTCGGTGGAGACAGCCGGATCGTTGACCAAGTTGTAAAGCTTGGTCAACCCGAGATCACGCCTCAGCATGATCGCGCGCCTCTCCTGGTCTAGGGTCCGGCCGATGGCTGCAAGGCGATCGGAGCCTGGAGGACGCGGAAACGTGTCGAACACATCCGAGGGGGTATAGCGCACCCGCGTCTCAAGGGTGGATCCGTAGGTGATCGCCCATAATTGGTGCAGGCTTGATGACAAGACTGCCTGGTCGCCATAGTCATCAGTTGCGAACACCGCAAGCATGTGGCTGAAGACTTGGGCCGCGGGCACCCGCATCGGCATCACGGTCTTGCTGACAAGCGCGATGACCAGCACTTCAGGCAACGGATTGATTGCCCTGCGCATCGCGGGTCGCTTTTCGCCGTACTGCCACCAGCGTTCCGGCAATGGCCTTCT
>NZ_AUHH01000077.1 GCF_000423085.1 Granulicoccus phenolivorans DSM 17626 = NBRC 107789 = JCM 15570
GGTCCTCCACAAAGTCTTACCCCTGCTTCAACCTGCTCAAGGATAGATCATCCCGCTTCGGGTCTAGAGTATGCAACTCAAACGCCTTTTAAAACTCGCTTTCGCTACGGATCCCCCACACGGGTTAACCTCGCTACATACCACTAACTCGCAGACTCATTTTTCGATAGGCACGCCGTCACCCCTCAAGGCTCCGACGGATTGTAAGCTCACGGTTTCAGAAACTATTTCACTGTCCTCCCGGACTACTTTTCACCTTTCCCTCACGGTACTCGTCCACTATCGGTCACATGGATATATTTAGACTTACCCAACGGTCTGGGCAGATTCACACGAAATTCCTCGAGTATCGTGCTACTTGGGACCATCATCAACAAGACAAAGCATTTACACCTACGGGGCCATCACCCTCTACAGCCAGGCATTCAATCCTGTTCAGCTCACACCCTGTTTTATCACTTGCCACCAGCCTGTCAGAACCAGTACGACAACATCCCACAACACCGATCATGCAACCCCTGACAAGTATCACACACAACCGGTTTGGTCTCCTCCGCTTTCGCTCGCCACTACTAACGGAATATCTTTTCCTGTAGGTACTGAGATGTTTCACTTCCCTACGTACGCCCCCAAACAAAGTTTGAGTACTAGGCATTCCTACCCAGTGAGTTTCCTCATTCAGACACCCTCGGATCACAGCTCGGTTGACAGCTCCCCGAGGCTTATCGCAGCCTCCCACGTCTTTCATCGCTCCCATGTGCCAAGGCATCCACCCTAAGCCCTTAACAACAAAAACACTGCTAAACACCTATCGAATACAATTCCTAGACAACAAATCATCACACTAAAATGATCACAAAACGATCGAACAACAAACCACTAAAAAAAAATTTAGAAGTTCAGTTCAATTACAACAACAATCAACAAAGATCATTGCTCGCGTCCACTATCCAGTTCTCAAACCACCACACCACACCACACAACCACAACACCAAACAGTGCCACAATCGTAATAGCGGGCTTGCTTCCAAAAAGCTGTCGCAATTTGGAAACCCAAAAGCATGCCCATACCACAACGTCTCAATAATTTCCACACCACACACAACCCCACACTCACAAAACAAGCATGGTCTCAAGTTGTGCCTAAAAACAAACCACACACAGTGGTTCCTCAAATCTCCGTAGAAAGGAGGTGATCCAGCCGCACCTTCCGGTACGGCTACCTTGTTACGACTTAGTCCCAATCGCGAACCTCACCTTAGACGGCTCCCCCAGCAAAAACTGTTAGGCCACCGGCTTCGGGTGCTGCCCACTTTCATGACTTGACGGGCGGTGTGTACAAGGCCCGGGAACGCATTCACCGCAGCGTTGCTGATCTGCGATTACTAGCGACTCCACCTTCA
>NZ_AUHH01000078.1 GCF_000423085.1 Granulicoccus phenolivorans DSM 17626 = NBRC 107789 = JCM 15570
GACCCAGCGAGACGCAGAACTGTCCGGCCGTGAGTTGAGGTCCTCTCCGTTGAGGTAGGGGAAGAGCACCTCGGCATTGCGTGCATCGGCGGCAACGCACCTGTGCAGGACAGGCTGGTGGCTCGCGAGTGGACTGAAGCCCATGCACACAAAATATGAACGGGGCTGCGTCCTCTACGCACGGCTCAGTGTCACCAAGGAAGAGTCCGTATCCATCGCCCGCCAGCTTCACTCCTGTCGCAGCTACGCCGAAGCCCGAGGCTGGGAGGTGGTGGGCGAGTTCATCGACGATGGAGTCTCAGCCACTGCGAACCGCCCAGAGGACCGCAAGGGTTGGGCTGCCCTTCTCGCGACAACCGACTTCGACGCAGTCATCATCTGGAAGGTCGATCGGCTCGCTCGTCGCGTCCTTGACTTCCTCCATGCCGACGAAGCACTCCAGCAGCGGGGAGCTGGCCTCGTAGCGGTTGAGGACCCCATCGACATGACAAGCCCCCAAGGTCGTGCCTTTGCGGTCATGCTCGCCGTGTTTGGCGAGATGGAGGCAGAGGCCATCCGAGCGAGGGTCCGTGCTGCACGACTGCAGCTGCTGAAGGATGGACGGTGGGCAGGTGGAGGTATCCCGTACGGCTACCAGTCCGCCGCAAACCCTGACGGTCCGGGATGGGTGCTCGTCAAGGATGCGTCCCGTCAGCCGTGGCTCGCCGAGGTCGTCAGAAGGGCGCTGGACGGCGCGACCGTCAACGCCATCACCACCTGGCTGACGACTGAGGGAGCACCGTTGCCCGAGGGTTCCTTGGCAAGGCGCAAGTCGGGTGCGACCGGGTGGAACCGGCAGACCGTGGACGGCATCCTCCGCAACCCGATCTTAGCTGGGATGACTCCACACAATCCAGGCCGTCCAAAGAGCGCGACGCGTGCAGACCCATTCGCCGTCTTCCGCGACGAGGCTGGCGAGCCGGTCGTGAATGAGGCACTCGCGGTCATCAGTACCGAGGAGTTCACGACGTTGCAGAGGCTGCTCGACGCGAGGAGCGCACCACAGGCCCGCCAGCGAAGCGAGCGAGAGCCCACGAGTCCGTTCCTGTCGCGCGTCGTTCGCTGCGACGACTGCAACGTTTTCCTCTGCCGGGGCACGAACCAGAAGCGGCCGGTCCTGTACTGCCCGGCTTGCCGTCAGACGATGAGTCGATCGGCCTTCGATCCATACCTCGTGGACCGCCTTCTGGCCGAGCGGGGGACTGAGCCTCTCGACGGCTCGACCGTCGAGGCCCACTGGACAGCGGCCGGAACCAATGAAGCGCCCTGGGTCTGATGGAGACTCGCGCTATTTGATTCCGACCAGCAGGTTGCGGTCGTTGGGGACAGCATAGAACGCGTTCTCGAACTCG
>NZ_AUHH01000079.1 GCF_000423085.1 Granulicoccus phenolivorans DSM 17626 = NBRC 107789 = JCM 15570
GATGTGCGTGGGGTGTGGCGGTTGTGGACGTATTTGTCGGGTGATGCGGATGTGCGGGCGCGGCGGGCGGTGACGGCGTACCGGGATCGGTTGGGTGCGCACACCCCGGCACCGTTGCCGACCCCGACCCCGACCCCGACCCCGGCCCCGGCCCCGACCCCGACCCCGGCCGCGGCCCCACCGGCTCAGGCGCCCACTCCCGCGCCGATACCGACTTCGGGCGGCACGTCGGCCGGGCGCTACGAACAATCCCGGCTGCCGATGCTCGCGACGCACCGAGGGACGCCTCCGGATCTGGTGCTGCGATGGAACGCGATGAGCAATCCGGCGGTCATCGACGTCGTGGTGCATCTGCACGGGTACACCCGCCGGGCCGCTGCGATGCGGCTGCCCCGGGACCTGGAGAAGATCAGTGGCCTTGATTTCGCCGACCCGTCCGGCGCGCAGGCGGGTGGGCGTACCCGGCCGACCCTGGGCCTGTTGCCCCGGGGCAGTTCGGCACCGAGTGCCAAGCGCCCGGACCGGATGGTCTTCCCCGCCCTTTTGAGGCCGGGCGCGATCGACGAGTTGGTGCAGCAGGGCCTGCGGATCTTCACCGCCCGGACCGGCGTCTCGGCGCCCCGAGGACGGCTCATCCTCACCGCTCATTCCGGCGGAGGCGCTGCGTTGGACGCGATCCTGAAGTACTGCGACCCCGACGAAGTCCATGTCTTCGACGCGCTCTACGCGCCGGCGAGAAATCTCATCGCGTGGGCCGAGCGGCGGATCCAGCGCGAAGTGCCGGCAGCCGCGCTGCTTCCCGGTGCACTCCGGGTGATCTATCTGGGTACCGAGAAGTTCAGCACACCGGTGCGGACCGCGGTGTGCGCAGCGCTGTCCGCCGCCGCAGCGGCCCCCGAACTCGCCCGTCGGTTCCGCGTCGAGTCGACCACGGTGGCGCACGGCGACATTCCCCGCGAGTTCGGTTGGCGCCTACTCGCCGACGCGGGGGCGGACCTGCCCCGGGTGCGGCGCCACGTCTGCGGCACCGGCAGCGCCGGGGAAGCCGAGCCGGGGATCGCGGCGAGCGGCGCCCAGTTCAACGACAGCGAGGACTCCGAGGCCACCGGGGCATTCCTGCCGGTCCCCAAGCAGTCCGCAGAACTGGACGAATGGAACGAGGCCGGGTTCGCCCTCGAGGAACTCGAGGAAGCTCTGGAACCCGCCGAGGAGGCGTGGGTACCCGAAGCCGAGGATCGCGCCCAACCCGAGGTTGACGAGGAGTTCGAGGAGCCGGAGTCGTACGTGGATCCCGAGTCGTACGTGGA
>NZ_AUHH01000080.1 GCF_000423085.1 Granulicoccus phenolivorans DSM 17626 = NBRC 107789 = JCM 15570
TGTTGCGTTGGGTGTGTTATTGGTGACCGCATGTGGTGGGGGTGAGCCGGAGGGGGCGGAGGAGTCAGCTCTGACGGTGGCACCCAGTTGTACCCCGGGAACGGTCGCCTGCACTGCGGAGGAGGCGGAGACCCAGCGGCTTCAGGCGCAGATGGTCGAGTCATTCTGGATGCAGTTGCGCGAGGGGGACCGCATCTTCGCGGAGGGCGGGGTCGATGAGCCGACGCCAGTCCTGAAGCAATCGACTTCGGGTCCTTACCTGGACTTTTGGATGCAGCACTTTCGGGCATGGAAAGAGCGAGGTAACCGGACAGAGGGAAGTCGCGCTGCACGGATCCGGATCAGTAGTGGTCCTGGCAAGGAGGGGCTCGATCCTCGACTTGTTGCCGAGTACTGCGAGGACTCCAGTGCCTCCATGACCATCACCGCCGATGGCCGCGAGGTGCGTGACGGCACCCGAGTGAAGGGACTCCTCTACGGCAAGGTCATTGAGGGCAGGGTCAAGATTGTGGATGCTGACTCGGACGTGGTCGACTCATGCGAGTGATAGGACGTGGACTGCTCGGATCCGTAGTGGCAGTTCTTGGTGTGAATCTAGCGGCCACAACCGCGCTCGCCGCTCCCCGTTCATCCTTGCCTGACGCGGGAACCGTTCGAGTTGAGGCGGAGCGGAGGGTGGAGGTTCCGGGGCGGCAGGGGTCGCCGGGTAGCCAGAGTGGGTCGGGGAGCAGTGGTTCGGGTACCAGTGGTTCGGGCAACGGCAGTAGCGGCTCGGGCAACGGGGCTGGGACTTCGGGTGGGCAGGATCCGATGTGTGCGGATCCGACGAATCCGTTTGATACGCGGGATGTGTGTTTGGTGGCGGTGCCGGGGCCGGGGGCTCCGGCGGGTCCGGGGGCGCCGGCGGGGCCGGTGGTGGATCCGGTGGTGGTGGCGCAGCGGGCGGTGGCGGAGTTGGTGATCCCGGTGGAGGCTCCGGGGGTGGGGCCGGATCCGTCGTGGAATCGGTTTGGGGTGACGCCGGTGGGGTATCCGGTGTGGTTGTGGCCGGCGGG
>NZ_AUHH01000081.1 GCF_000423085.1 Granulicoccus phenolivorans DSM 17626 = NBRC 107789 = JCM 15570
CAGCGTGTTTCATGTTTCGGATAGATGGGTCAGAAAACTTCTTGCTCGTTATCGTTCGGATGGTTTAAACGCGGTAAAAACCAGGTCAACTCGACCACATACCATGCCTAGTAAAACCAGTGACAGCATGGTTGATCTGATTTGTTCCACGCGTGTATGGTTACACGAGCAAGGATGGGATAACGGGGCACACACTATTCGTGATTGGCTTGTTCGTAGGTATCCTGATGAAACCATTCCTAGCGTGGCAACGATATGGCGTATCGTGAAAAAAGCTGGATTGGTTCAACCCCAACCAGTAAAACGGCCACGGTGTTCGTATCGTCGTTTTCAAGCTGATTTACCCAACGAGTTATGGCAGTCAGATTTTACGCATATCCATCTTCGCGATGGTAAAGAGTGCGAGGTTATCGGTTGGATTGACGATCATTCACGGTGCATCATGTATTTACGTGCTTTCGAACGTATCACGGGGCGTATTGTTGTGGATAGTTTTACCCAAGCTGTCAGTATTTATGGTGTTCCTCAAGCAACATTGACCGATAACGGTTGTGTGTATACTGCTCGTTTTTCTGGTGGTAGACACGTCTATCAGCCCAACGCGTTTGAAATGTTGTTAACGGATCTTCATGTCCAGCAGCGTAATGGATTGCCGTATCATCCAACAACGCAAGGCAAGATTGAAAGGTTGTGGCAGACCCTGAAACAATGGGTGTACGCGCGTGGTATCCCATCGAGTATTGATCAGCTTAATACATGGTTAGACGAGTTTACACACGTGTATAACCGTGAGCGTTCTCATCGTGCCTTGCACGGGATGACTCCGTGGAGTGTATATACGAACACACACAAAGCTAGTGCACGTATCGATATCGACCATGTGTCGTATCGAGTCCGCTATGATCGCGTGGACGCGTATGGACGAGTCACTCTTCGATATAAAGGACGAATACTGCATTTAGGGTTGAGTAAAAAACGTAAGAATTGTCCCGTTATTCTCCTGATTCATGGCAACCATGTCAT